>DATEJK010000168.1:0-94527 GCA_035278025.1 Terriglobales bacterium
TTGTCGTACTCCTCCTGGAAGCGCTTCCAGCCTTCGTCTGATGCCAGCGTCTTCTCGTCGTAGACGGGGAATTCCTTGATCTGCTGTTTGGTCACGCCCACCACGAAATCGCCGGGGCTTTTGGTGTAGGAAAAAATGCGGTCCGCCGGGACCAGGAACTTGTGGCTTTTGAGCCAGCCGCCGCTGTCCACCACCGCGTACTTAACCTCGCCCGTGCTGTGGTCGAGGATAACGTCATCCAGTTTGCCGATTTTCTCGTCTTCCAGGCCGTATATGGTAGAGCCGCGTACATCCGCGGCAACGGGTAATTTGAAGTTGCGCAAGGTGCCATAGTGCGCCATGAGTGCGCCTCCTTGGTTTGCTCCCATGCTTAGGATGCGGGAGAGGGCCGCCGCGCGGCCTAAGAAGGAAGCATTCAGCACTCAAAGGCGAGTGCGTCCCTACGGGACTGGTGACCAGATTCTCCCTGGGTCCTCGCCGTTAAGTCCCCGTTCTCCGGGTTGGAGATTGTTGATTATGCCAGCTTCTCGCGCAGCCGCTGGTAGGTGGTTTCCAGCGCCTCCGGCAGGACACGAGTTTCGGCAGTGGTGGTCATGAAATTAGTGTCCGCCGACCAGCGGGGCAGCAGGTGTATATGGACGTGGTCGGCCACCCCGGCGCCCGCCGCCTGGCCAATATTCATTCCCAGGTTGATGCCATCCGGCCGGTAAACCTGGCGGAGCACGTTTTCCATCCGCTGAGAAACATCCATGATCTGGTGCGCCGCCTCTTGAGGCAGTTTCTGCAGTTCGTCCAGGTGCTGGTAAGGCACAATCATCACGTGCCCGGAGGTATAAGGAAAGGCATTGAGGATCACGTAGCAGAAGGAGCCGCGGTAAACGATACCGGCCTCGGCATCCGCCCGCTTGGGAGCTTCGCAGAAAATGCAGCCCGCGGGTTTGCGGGCGCCGCTAACGTAGGCGTAGCGCCACGGCGTCCAGAGGTAGTCCATGCCGCCGAGAGTAGCAGATGAGCTCAGGTTTTCCGAGTTTCCCGCGGCGCACGCTGAGGAGGAGCCGCGGAACCGCATTTTTGGCGGAGAATCACGTGGGCAACGCGATCAAAGCCCCTGCACCCGCGCCAGTGCAGTTTCCGCGAAGCGAAATTCTTGCCGCTGGTTTGACACTTTTTGCGAGCGGTTGTTATAGTCGAAGGGTTCCGTAGAGACGCGGGTTCCCGTAAGACGATCCGCCCGCTGAAAGTAGTTTTCAGCGCTTTGTAGGACGGGTCAACCACACCGAGACACAAGCCAGCAGTTCAGCTGTCTAGCTCGTCCCACTCCGCGTCTTTCGGGTGCACCGGTATCCTTATGGCGCTCGAAGACACCGTCGGCAGCAACCTGGAAACCCCGTTTGCGTCCCAGTCCTCGGAATCAGAAACTCGCACGACCTCGCAATCCGCCACTCCCACTCAGACCCAAAAAGAAAACATGACAACCGACGACTTCGCCACCGCACTGGAAACCTTCACCCCTGAACCCGAAACCGCCTCCGGCGACGACCATGTGCTTAAGGGCACTGTGCTCAAAGTCACGCCCACCCAAGTGGTGGTGGACATCGGGGCCAAGTCGGAAGGCATGGTGCCGATCGCCGAAGTGCTGGACCACGAAGGCAAGCCCAAGGTGCAGACCGGTGATGCCATTGATGTGATGGTGGAAAAGGGCGAGACCGAGGAAGGATACATCAACCTTTCTCACCTTAAGGCGCAGCGACTGCGCGCCTGGGACGAAATTGAAGCCGCCCACAATGAGAAGCGGCCGATCCGGGGCGTAGTGGTGGACCGCATCAAGGGCGGGCTTACGGTGGATATCAACGGCGCCCACGCCTTCCTGCCGGGCTCGCAGGCGGACTTGCGGCCGGTGCGCAATCTGGAAGGTTTCAAGGGCCAGCCGATTGAAGTCCACGTAATCAAGCTCAACAAGAAGCGCGGCAACATCGTGGTCTCGCGCAAGCAGCTTCTGGAAGAGGAACAGTCTTCCAAACGCGAGAAAGTCATGGAGCACCTGCACGAAGGCGCGGTGCTGACCGGCACGGTGAAAAACCTGACCGACTACGGCGCCTTCGTGGATTTGGGCGGCATTGACGGCCTGCTGCACATCACCGACATGTCCTGGGGGCGGCTCACCCATCCCCGCGACCTGGTGAACGTGGGCGACGAGATCCAGGTAAAAGTGCTCAAGTTCGACAAGGAAAAGCAGCGCGTTTCCCTGGGTTTCAAGCAGCTCACTCCCGACCCTTGGCTGGACGCGGCCCAGCGCTATCCCGTGAGCGCGCGAGTGAAAGGCCGGGTGATCAGCGTCACCGATTACGGCGCTTTTGTGGAACTGGAACAGGGTATCGAAGGCCTGGTGCACGTCAGCGAGATGACCTGGTCCAAGCGCATGAAGCACCCCTCAAAAATGGTCAACGTGGGCGACACCATCGAGACCGAGGTGCTGGCGGTGAATCCCAGCGAGCGCCGCATTTCCCTGGGCATGAAACAGCTGGAGGCAAACCCCTGGGAGTCGCTGGTGGAGAAATACCCGGTGAACTCCACGGTCGAAGGCCGGGTCCGCAACTTGACCGATTTCGGCGCCTTCATTGAGATCGAGGATGGCATTGACGGCCTGGTGCACGTCAGCAACCTGAGCTGGACCAAGCGGGTGAAGCATCCTTCCGAAGTGCTGAAGAAGGGCGACCGGGTCAAGGCCATTGTGCTGGCCATTGAACCAGAGAAGCGGCGCCTTTCCCTGGGGGTGAAACAGCTCCAGCCCGATGTTTGGGAGACCTTCTTCCAGACCCACCGCGTGGGAGACGTGCTCCACGGCAAAGTGTTGCGGGTGGCCAGCTTCGGCGCTTTTGTGGAGATCGCCGACGGGGTAGAAGGCCTGTGTCACAACTCGGAGGCGGTGGACGCTAACGGAACACAGGTTCACCTGGAGCCCGGGCAGGAATTTGACTTCAAAATCATCAAGATGAATCCCGGCGAAAAGAAGGTGGGCTTGAGCATTCGCGCCGTGGGCGAAGAAGCTACGCGCGCCGACGTGGAGGCTTACAAGCACCCCGTTTCCAGCGCCACTTCCACCATCGAAGAGCTGATGTCGTGGAAGCGCGCCGGCAACGACCAGGGTTGAGTACCTCGCTCAACCAATAACGAGAAAAGGGCCGCCAATTGGCGGCCCTTTTTACATTCAGTCAGGCTGCGCTGCCCCGCACAGGCGAGGACGCCTGTCCTGCATGCAACCTACTTCACTTCGATTCTCAGATTGATCACCGCATTCGGCCGGCTGTCGAAGGAACTTAGCGTTTTGGTGTCGCTCTTCTGGTTCTTGTACTGGGCATACACCTGGTAGTCAATGTTGGGCGAGAGGGCGGGAAAGCGATATAGGCCGTCCTTGCCCACAATGTAGGTCTTCACGCCCATAGTGCGAGTATTGGTTAGATAGACCACGGAGTCATTGAGCGGAGAGCCGTGCTCATTGCTCACGAAGCCGGTGAGGGTACGGGTTTGGGGCGCCCGCTCCTTCACCTCGCGAAACTGCGGCCTCGGCAGCTGCGCCGCAGCCAACGTGCCTGCCAGCATCAACCCCACCAAAACGGCCCAGGTCTTCCGCACAAAGACCTCCCTCTACTCGGTGTAACTGAGCTTCTACTCTGTTAGATGCAACCCGACGTCTACCCGCATGTCGTTGCCTACCCGCACCGTGACCTGGGGAGGCGTCCAATGGTTACTTTGGTCACTTTTCTTGGCCTTTTTTGGCCGCTTTACGTCCGCCCAGACCACGTAGTTGCCCGCCGGCACCAGTTGCTCAAACTCGCCCACGTGATTGGAATAGACCTGCCAGCGCGCTTTGTTCTTACTGGCGGGGCGTATCTTGACCCGAACTCCATACACCGGCTGGTCCCTTGCGTCCCACACCGTTCCAAAGATGAGGCCGTCGTGGTTTTCGCGGGCTCTTTTATCGCTTGGAAGGGTTGCGGCACCGGCCGCGTAGCTTAGCGCTATCACACTGAAGAATGAAAGCACAAGCGCCGCGCCCAGGCAGCGAGTTCGAAGTGGTGGTGCTGGCTGCAATCTTATAGCAGAGAGGCGGCGGCGGAGCGGCACGCCATACCACGGCGCAGGCTAGGAGTAGTCGCCGTCCTCCTCTTCCTCTTTTGCCTCTTCTTCATCTTCGTCCGCGATCGGGTTCAACTCCAGTGGATTAGTCGTGACCACCTCGAAATCGGTGCCGCACTCCGGGCAGGAAACGATTTCGCCTTCGTCCACCTCGTCTTCCTCGATGTCGAGATCGGTTTCGCACTCCGGACAGAGAACCATAATTGCCTCCCACCTATGAACGACTCTCCCTGAGTAATCTTTTAGAATCTCTTCCGCCCAGCGTCAAGCTTGCAGGCAGCAGGCTGCCCCTCCGTAACTTCGCCGGCCAGGGGCGGCAAATATACCCCTTCCCATATTGGCCTTACAGCAGGCTTTATGAGTCCCTTAGGTGGCAAGTGATGATGCAGGCCTGGGGACGGTTGCCAGAAATTTCGCCATTGCAGGTGCTGCCCTACTTTGACTCACTATGGGCCGTCTTGCCCGCCAGCAGGTCGAGAGCGTGGGGCAGAAGGTCAATCACCGCAGCCAGGGATTCGGTTGCTCCCTGGGGACTGCCGGGCAGGTTGAGCACCAGAGAGGTCCCGCGGGTTGCGCAGATGGCACGGCTGAGCGCCGCCAGCGGCGTCTTCTTAACGCCTTCAGCGCGCATGCGTTCGCCTATGCCCCGCACCTCGCGGTCGCAGATCGAAAGTGTGGCTTCCGGCGTGACATCGCGGGTGGCTACGCCTGTGCCGCCAGTGGTCACGACCAGCCGAGCCTGCTCGCACAATCCTACCAGCGCGTTCTCGATATGATTACGCTCGTCGGGTACGGCTTCGCGCCTTACCACCCGGTAGCCCGCTTTCTCCAGCGCCTCGGCTACTGCCGGTCCGGACCGGTCCTGGCGTGAGCCCCCCATCACCGAATCGCTCACCGTCAGCACGGCCGCGGTGCGCGCTCCTGCATCAGTTGTCGAGGACATTGTCCTCTGCGCCCTTGTTGGCTTCATCCAGCAGGCGCAGCCCTTCCATCAGCAGACCCTGGGTGGAAAGCGTGGTGGTCTTTTCGTTGCTGCGGCCTTCGAAGTCAATCTGAAAATTCCCCCCCGACCAGGAGAGCACTTTATACACCGCGGCATCGCCCATCAGGGTCCCGTAGGCAGCGTGCCTGATCTGTCCCTCCACGAAGAACATTTCGCAGCGCTCGGTTTCCAGGGTCAGAATGAGCGAGCAGCTCTTGCGGCCCATCTCCAGCGACTGCACCAAATCAATCACGTTCATCTGGGCCAGGCTGCCGCGCAAGGTTTTGCCCCCGGGAGCTTCCTTGGCCATCTTTTCCAGGGCAATCTTGTCAATCACGCGCTTGATGCGGGTGGTGGCCTCCTTGAGGAAAAAGGGCTTTTCCAGCATGTCGTCCACCGGTTCCTGCATGCTGAGCTTGTCGGCGATGTCGGACTTGCTGGCCAGCAGGATGACGGAGGTGGAGGCCGTGGCCGGCCGGCTTTTGAGCTTTTCCACCAGCTGCCGCCCGTCCATGCCCGGCATCTGGTAGTCGCTGATCAGCAGGTCAGGGGGGTCGTCCACCGCCTTCAGCAGGGCGTCGGCGCCATCCGTGGCGGTGCTGACCGTGGCCAGCGCAGAGAGCGCCTGGCGCAGCATGCCCAGCACCATCGGGTTATCGTCCACCAGCAGCACTTTGACGTTAACGGGCATCGCAGCCTGAACTCTTGCCGGCGCGCCGGTACTCGCCGCTCTTGCCGCCCGATTTGCGTTGCAGGACCACTTCGCGGATCTCTATGCCCTTGTCCAGGGCCTTACACATGTCGTACACGGTCAGCGCGGCAATGCTGGCGGCCACCAGCGCTTCCATCTCCACCCCGGTGGTGGCGGTAGTGGTTACTTGGGAGCTAATAGCGACGCCATTCTCGCATAGCTCCACCTGCACATCAATGTGGGAGAGCGGCAGGGGATGGCACAGGGGAATGAGCTCGGCGGTGTGCTTGGCGGCCATAATGCCAGCCAGGCGACCCACTTCCAGGGGATTGCCCTTGGGATTGCGGGGCAGGGCCTGCAGTACCTGCTGCGACAGGGCTACGAAGGCGCTGGCTTCGGCGGTGCGGGTTGTGGGCGTTTTGGCGCTGACGTCCACCATCCGCGCCTTGCCCGCCGTGTCGTAATGGGAGAGCTTCTTAGCCATCTGCCGGCTAAGCCCATGTTACAGCAGCAGCGTAAGTTGTCGCGAACTTAGACCGCCCCTGGGTGGTAGAGGCGTCAGCCAGGCTAATACCTCGCCAATGCTTTTGCCGGCGCGGGCCGGCGCACGACCGATCCCCATTCCAGGAAAGCACTCGGCAGAAAGGCAGCCAGCGCTATTGAGGTCCAAACGACTATTTCAATGCCGACGAAGCCGCTGTGCAGGATCGGCGGAATGGGAATGAGTAAGCGCGCGACGGTGAAGACCATGGCAAAGGGATAGCCGCGGATCATCCAGCGCCGGTGTTGCTGGATGTTGCCGGTACGGATGCAGTAGAGGGCGACTGCGGTGCAGAATATCCAGCCGAATGCCTGCACGGCGGAAGCCGCCACCAGCGAAGGGGTGTCCACCCGGGCTGCGAGAGGGATCGCAATCGGGGCGCCGATCATCACGCTAACCACGTATATGTAGCCCATGACGCGATGCACGCGCAGATAGCGGCTGCGCAGCCGATTGGAGAACTGGAAGGCGCCCATGATCATAGCCAAGCCAGCAAAAATCGCGTGCGGAATAAGAAATAAAGTGCCCGGCGCAAAGTGCCGCGCGATTTCCGACGAAGGGTCCAATATGTGCGCGTTCTTCATGTAGGTGACGAACGCCGTCAGAGCAAAGAAAAGCAAGAAAAAGAGGAGTTTTAATTGCGACCCCGAGCGCGCACGACTGGCCGGCGCAACAGCAGTAGTTGACATGTTTCACGCCCCTGTTCGGGAGATTGTGCCACAACTTAAGCAGGGACGGTAGAAGGCTTGTCCGAAGAGCAGCCGGCCTGCGCCTCCAACCCGCAATAACCCTCGAACACTCGTCCTTGCTGACCTTCGCTGCAGCAGCCAACTAGTCCCTCATCCACACTGCCACGGTTTCACCGGCGGGGATGCGCTCGCGGTCGGGCGGAATCACCACATAGCAGTTGGCGCGCGCGGCCCCGGCAATGTCACCCGAGCCCTGCCAGGGGGCCAGTTCAACCTGGAGCTGGCCAAATTGCCCGCTAAGCAGGCCGGGAAGGAAGCGCGTGAGCCCCGGCCTGACCTTGATATCCCGCTTCAGGCGCACCGGGAAGAAAGCCAGCGGGCGCGGCTTGGCCCCGCCCAGCGCTTCCAGCATGGGCCTGACAAAGAGTTCGAAGGTTACCATGGTGGAAACGGGATTGCCCGGCAGGCCGAAAAAGTAATTTTGGCGCGCTCTCCCAAACACCACTGGTCGCCCCGGCTGGATGAGCGCTCCGGTAAAGAAGAACTCCGCCCCCAGTTCGTCCAGCACCTGCTCCACCAGGTCGTACTTGCCCATAGAGACACCGCCCGCCAGCAAGAGCAGGTCGGCCTGCAATCCCTGCTCGATCAAACGCCGCAGCTGTACCGGTTCGTCGGGGGCGATAGGCAGCAGTACCGGCAGGCCTCCGGCGGCGCGCACCTGGGCGGCCAGGGAGTAGCTGTTGGAATTGCGAATCTGGGTGGGGCCGGGAGTGGCGGCAATGTCCACAATCTCGTCGCCGGTAGCCAGGATGGCTACCCGGGGCAGGGCGTGGACCAGCAGGTTGGATTTGCCCACCGAAGCTGCCACCGCGATTCCCACCGCATCCAGGCGCTGGCCGCGGTTCAACAGCAGCTCGCCGGCGCGGCCTTCGCTGCCTCGGGGAACAATGTTCTCGCCCGTTGCCGCATTCTTCTGGATTTCAACCTCATTGCCCTGACGCGCGGTGTACTCGACCATGACCACGGCATCGGCACCCGCCGGGACGGGCGCACCCGTCATGATGAGCACGGTCTCGCCGCCGCGAACCTGCGCCGGTGCTTCTCCGGGCGGGGCGCCGGCTTTGCTCTCGCCGGTAATCTTCAGGCTGGCGGGAACGCGCGCCAGGTCGGCGGCACGCACGGCATAGCCATCACGCGCCGAGCGCGGGAAGGGAGGAAAATCGCGGTCGGCCACCAGCGGCTCCGCGAGCACCCGCTCGCCCGCGTGGGCAAGGTCCACTGTCTCCGGCGCGGTTGGCTTCACCCCCGCCGCGTGCTGCTCCACCAGCGTGCGAGCTTCTTCGAAGGGCAGGACGGGAGCGCGTTCGGCCATGCCGAAGAGATTAACCCAGGGACGCGGTCAGTACCTAGCACCCAGTGCCCCGTTTAAAGGCAACATCCTTTCGCAACGTAGCCAAACTGGGAAGGTGTTACTTGTGTAATGAGAATGGGCGACAATTGCTGCGCTAGAATTCGCAGCACAGGACGGCGCCGACTGAATGAAGAAGGTAGCAGCTCGATGAAACTGAGGCGGCTTAAACTGCCGATGAAGGCGACACCGGCGGAACGGTACATGGCCGCAGCCTTGATGCTGGTCTTGCTGTTTGCGCCGGAGTTAGTGATCGTGACCGTCCGCTCCTTCCGTTTGCCCGGCTTCTGGCCCCTGTCTATCCCCGCGGCTGGTATGTGCGCACTGCTCGGATGGATTGCGGTCGGCGTCTATCGAAGGAACCCGGCAGCCCTAACCAGGGTGGCATGGGCCTATGCAGCCGGTTGGGCCGCCGTTATCGAACTGTTTTACGGAATTTTTATTGCTGTCGCGGGAAGGATTCCCAGCAAACTCGGCAGCCCACACGTTGCACGTTCGCACTCGATTATGAATTTCCTTCTCGCCGCAACCTGGTCTGTCCTGGCGTTTGGACTGTCGCGCTGGAAAACAAGGATTGCATAATTGTTGCGCTCGCCCCCCAAGGCTTAACGCAGAGTGAGTCAGTTCCCAGTACCTAAACTCAATACACATTTAGAAACAGATTTTGACTTTCAACTGGGTACACATAACTGGAAACTGCTTTTCAGCGCTCGATTTCCAGCTCGGTTTCGCCCGCGGTCTCGGGCTTGGGCGGCTCGGGCTCCGGTTCAGGCGGTGGAGGGCCCACCAGGTCGGCCAGTTCCAGGCGCAGGTTGCCGGCATTGGTGGCGTAGGAGAGGCCGCTTTCCAGTTCGATTACTCCGGCACGGATCAGCTTTTCGATTTCGCCGTCAAAGTGCTGCATGCCATCCTGGCTGCCGGTGCGCATAGCATCGAGCAGGGTTTTGCCATCGCGCTCGCCCTTTTCCACGTATTCGCGGGTACGCAGAGTGGAAGTAAGAATTTCGATGATGGCCACGCGGCCGCTGCCGTCCTTGCGGGGCAGCAGGCGCTGGGAAATGATGTAGCGGAAGGAACGCGCCAGGCGGTTGCGAATGCCCTGCTGCTCCGATTGCGGGAAGACGCCGATAATGCGTTCCACCGTCTTGGAAGCGTCAATGGTGTGCAAGGTGGACATCACCAGGTGTCCGGTTTCGGCGGCTTCCAGTGCGATTTCGATGGTCTCCCGGTCGCGCATTTCCCCTACCAGGATGACCTTCGGAGCCTGGCGCAAGGCGGCGCGCAGCGCCAGCGCGAAACTGGGCGTGTCGCTGTGCAGTTCGCGCTGGTGAATCGTGCAGCGCTTGTGGGTGTGCAGAAACTCGATCGGGTCCTCGATGGTCAGGATGTGGTAGGCGCGCTCCTGGTTCATGTGGCCCACAATGGCGGCCATGGTCGAAGACTTGCCGGAGCCAGTAGGCCCGGTGATAAGCACAATGCCGTTCTTGAGATTGACGATCTCGGCCAGCTGCGGCGGCAGGTGCAGGCCGGCGAAATCGGGAATGGTATTGGGAATCACCCGCATCACAATGGCGCAGGTGCCTCGCTGAATGAAAATGTTGACCCGGAAGCGGGCCGAGCCCGGCAGGCTGTAGGAAATATCGCACGCGCCCTGCTCGCGCAGCTTTGTCATGGCCTGCTTATTGTTGCCGATCAGGTCGCCGGCAATGCGCCGCGTGTCGTCCGCGCTGAGCACGGGAAGCTGCTTCACCGCCGTCAATTGACCATTCAATTCCACCTGCGGCGGACGTCCGGGAGAAAATATCAGGTCGCTCACCTTGTCGGAAACGCGCAGCATGGAAATCAAAATGCCATTGGTGGCAGAGACAGAGGCGGCCGACGGCTGGGCCGAAGGGTCGAGGGCGGGAGTTGGCGTGGCGATAATGTCCTCCAGGGACACGCCGGCACCTTTGCCGGTGCGCAGCGCGGCATAAAAAGGGGGAAGGGCTAATCTACCTGAAGGAGAGGTCGGGGGGCTATGGCGAAGGTCCCATCAAGTACACACGTTGGTGCATGAACGCTGGAGCGAATCGCGAGATCAGCCAAAACCAAAGGGCGGCGCGAACGCCGCCCGTTTGGCAACACTTCATTTTGCCTATTGCCGCTTGCTGGTCTTCTTCTTGCTCTTGCCGAAGCTGGTCTCCACCGACGCTCCAATGCTGGCCAGCATCTGCTTGGCGGCGTCCGCGTAGGTGCCCTGTGGCTGCAGTTCCAGGTACTTGTTGAAGGCTTCAGCCGTTCCCGGAGGCGCCGTCATTTTGCCCGCCTTGTCGGTAGTGGCCTTGCCCAGCAGGTTGACCCCCTTCCAGTAGTAAGCATCGGCCTTGGTGGGATCGGCGGCGATGGCCTTGTCGAAGGCCTGCACCGCGTCATCGATCTTCCCCGTATTGGTCAGCACCGCTCCCAGATTGAAGTAATACTGCGCGGCGTGAGTGGGGTCGGCTTGCGCCGCCTGGGTAAAAGTCTTGATAGAGTCGTCCGTTTTGCCCGCCTTGGCCTCTACATCGCCCAAGTTGTTGAGATAGGCGCCATCGTTGGGTTTGATGGCGAGCGCTTTCTGATAGGCGGCAATGGAGTCGTTGTAATTCTGGGTTTTCTGGGCGGCATCGGTCTGCTTGGTGGCGGCTCCACGGTAGGCATCGCCGAGCTTGAACCAAAGCAGGTCGCGGTTAGGGTCAATGGTGGTGGCGTCTTTCAGTACGGCAACCGCCTGGTCGTAATTGCCCGCCTGCTCGGCCGCGGAAGCTGCCGCCAGCTTTTCGTTCAGCGCCTTGATGGTGGTGTTTTCCTTCTGGATTTTTTCCTGCTGCTGTTTCTGCTCCGGCGTCATCTGCGACTCAGCCTTCTGCTTGGCCGCCGCCTGCTCCTTCTGCAGGTTGAAGTCGGTGACGTTTTCATCTGAGCCCAGCTGCACCTGCACGCCGTTGAAGAAAAACAGTACCTGGCCGTTCTGGATCAACGATATCTTGTATTTTCCCGGCGCAACGCCCAGGGAAAAGAATTCGCCTTTCTTGTTGGTCTTCAAGTCGTATTTCTGACCCGTGTCCTGGTTGGCGTATTCCACCTTCGCTCCCACGATGGGGTTGCCCTGAGGGTCAGTAGCCTTACCTTTGACCGTCGCCATGCTTTGCGACCAGGCGGGCGGGGTCATCAGGGCCGCCGCCAGCACTGCCAGCACGCAATACGTTAGACGCTGCTTCATTTCAGCCTCCCGGCTCAATTCTGAAATCTAACCGCTGCGAACCCTCACCCCGAGACTGCCGGGGTCATGTACGCGATGGGGTCGCGCGCGCCCGCATTCTGGAAAGCTCGCAGGCGCAACACACAGCTGTCGCACAAACCACAGGCGCGATCCTCGCGGCTGTAGCAGGACCACGTTAAATCGAAGGGCGCGCCCAATTCAAGGCCAAGGCGCACGATCTGCGATTTCCGCATCCCGATCAGCGGGGTGGTAATTTCAATGCGGCCCTCGCGGGTGCCCGTCCGCACCACTTCGTTGTAGGCGCGGTAATACTCCGGACGGCAATCAGGATATCCGGAGCTGTCCTGAGCCACGGCTCCGATGTATACCTGACCGGCGCCCAGCACCTCCGCCCAGCTGACCGCAACGGCAAGAAAATGGGCGTTGCGGAAAGGCACGTAAGTGAGAGGAATCTCGCCGCCGATCACCTCGCTGGCGTTGGGGATCTCCAGTTCGGGATCGGTAAGAGCAGAGCCGCCAATGGCGTGCAGCGCGTCATTGCGGATGAGCAGGCGCTTGCGGATAGCCAGCCGGTCGCAAATGGCCAGAAAAGCCTCGCGCTCGCGTTTCTCCGTACGCTGCCCGTAGCTGATGTGCAGGGCGGCGGCGTCGTAGTCGCGCGCTGCCAGCGCCGCGCATACGCACGAATCCATGCCCCCGCTCAGTAGCACTACCGCCGGGGATTTGTGACTTCGCTCCGCCATTCGGTTGTGAATCTCTGCCATTTAAGATGCCATTTCAGGGCAGCTTTGCCGCCTAAGCCGCTGGCTTCCAGCTCCCAGCGAGTAGCTAGAAGCTAGGAGCTAGTAGCTGTGATCACACTCCCTTCAGCGCGGGGTCCCAGATGAACTTGTGTATCTGCAGGCCAAGCCGCGCCGGCAGGCCATCTTCCAGCATCCAGTCGGCCAGCTCCCGCGGGTCCAGCAGGCAATGCGAGGCGTCCCTGCTGCCGTTGGCATCCTTACGGAAGGCGGGCGACAGAATCACGGAATGCACCCGTCCGGCCAGGCCCTGCCGGCCCATGAATTCACGGGCAAACTCGTAGTCGGCGCGGTCGCTGACCACGAACTTCACTTCGTCGCGCGCTCCCAGGGCGTGCAGGTTCTCCATGCGAAAGCTGTCCGCGGCCCCCGAATGCGGGCACTTTACGTCCACAATCTTGACCACCTGGGGCGGTACTTTGGCCAGCGGGCGCTCGCCGCTGGTCTCCAGTAGCACAGTGTAGCCGCAGTCGAGCAGACCCTGCATCAGGGGCACCACTTCCCGCTCCTGCAGCATGGGCTCGCCGCCGGTGATCTCGACCAGCGGCAAAGGGCCTGGTCCGCTCAGCCGCCGCACTTCCGCCTCCACCTGCTCCGGCGGCATCTTTACCCCGCCGGTGAAGGTGTACTCGCTGTCACACCAGCGGCAGCGCAGGTTGCAGCCCGTCAGACGCACGAAGACGCAGGGCAGCCCCGCCCACGACGACTCCCCTTGCAGCGACTTGTAGATTTCCGTGATCTGCATCGGAAACAGCAATCAGCAGTCAGCGTTCAGCATTCAGGCCGAGTAGTTTGGCCAAGAGCCGAAAGCCCTCACTCAAAATATCGTGCCGTGGTCGTGTCCGTCTCCCACACGGTGACGTCTTTCACCTGCACCCGGCCATTGGTAGCCTTGCGCAGCTGGGCATTTGTTTCCTGGTAGAAGTAGCGGGCCAGATTCTCCGCCGACGGGTTCAGCTGCTTGAAAGGCTCCAGGTCATTCAGAAACTGGTGGTCCAGGCGGTCAATGACCTCGCCCATAGCCGCCTTCAAGTCCTTGAAGTCGTAAAGCAGGCCGATATGGTCCAGTTCCTCGCCCGCCAGGGTGACGCGCACCCGGTAGTTGTGGCCGTGCGGATTCTCGCACTTGCCGCGGTAGCCGCGCAGGGCGTGCCCGGCGGCAAATGTGTCTTCCACGGTGACTTCGAACATGCTTCCCTTTAGCGGCCGCGCAAATACTTGGGCTGGCGCGCCGACGTTAATCATCTATTCTACCTTGCGGCAAACCTATGGACGAAATCACGATTCGGGAAGCGGGGCCGGCCGACCTGGAGGTCATTGTGCACCATCGCCGGGCCATGTTCGAGGACATGGGCTACAAAGACGCGGCGGCGCTGGAGGCTATGGACCGGAGCTGCCGCCCCTTTTTCAAACAGGCTTTGGCCGAGGGTACTTATCGCTCCTGGCTGGCCCAGAACACGGCTGCGGAAGTTGTGGCTGGGGGCGGCATTCTGATCCTGCCCTGGCCCGGCCATCCCCGTGATACGCAGACCCGCCGTCCCATGATCGTCAATGTTTATACCGAGCCCGCCTGGCGCCGCTGCGGCCTGGCCCGCCGCCTCATGGTTGCCATGCTCGACTGGCTGCGCCAGGAAGGCTACGGGACGGTCTCGCTACATGCCAGTGATTATGGGCGGTCTCTGTATGAGTCGTTGGGATTCCAGGCCACGAATGAAATGCGGCTCCAGCTGAAAGATTGGCAATTGAGTAATTTGTAATTGCTAGTTTTGGCGAGGGGCTTTCAGCACTCCCTTCACCAATTTCCTCCTGAGCGGAGCAGACTGATCCCTCTTCGCGGGATCAGCCCGCGGAGTCGAAGGACCCCTACACTCAGCACTTCACTCCTTCCGTCCCGGGGGTTTTTCTAAATCTCCAGAACTCCTAGAAATGCAAATTTGGGTTATGCGGCCAGGGGCCCTTTGGGTCGGGCATGCCTCCTCGCTCAGGATGAGCGAAGTTAGGACTGACCAATGTCCTTCAAATTACCAATTACAAATTGAAGAACTTCTCCACCTGTGCGATATCGGTTGTCCGGCGGTACGCGGGCAGGCTTTCCACGAACACGCGACCGTAGGCTTTCTTGAGGATGCGGTTGTCCAGCAGCGCCAGCAGCCCGCGGTCGTGCAGCGAGCGAATCAACCTGCCGAAACCCTGCTTGAGCGTGATGACGGCGGCGGGCACCTGGTACTGGTAGAAGGCGTTGCCGCCCTCGGCGTCAATGGCGCGCACCCGCGCCGCCACCACCGGATCGCTGGGCACCTCGAAGGGCAGGCGGTCAATGATCACGCAACTCAACTGCTCGCCCTGCACGTCAACGCCCTGCCAGAATGAGGACGTGCCAAAGAGCACAGCGTTGGGGGTGATGCGGAATTCCTCCAGCAAGGCCCGCTTGGGCGCGTTGCCCTGCAGGAGCATGGGATACTCCAGTTCGCCCAGCAGCCGGTTGTATACCTCGTTCATCTGGGCGTAGCTGGTGAACAGGCAGAAGGCGCGGCCGCGCGTGATCTCCAGCAGCTGGCGGATGCGCCCGGTGGCGTGCTCGGCGAATTGCGCGGTGCGCGGATCGGGCAGGTCCGGCGGCACATACAAAATCGCCTGATTTTCATAGTCGAAGTGCGAGGGCAGCACCACTTCTCGGGCGTGTTCCAGGCCCAGGCGTCGGCGGATGTATTCGAAGCCGCCGCCCACCGCCAGCGTGGCCGAGGTCAGGACCGCGCACTCCAGGTGGTCGAACAGGCAGGAGCGCAGGATGGGCGCCACATCAATGGGCGTGGCCTGCAGGAACACGTGACGGCCGCTGCGCCCTCCCGCGCCCCGGGTCTCCTTGCCGGCGCCCCGGCGCTCGATCCAGAAAACAGTGTTGCGCTCGTTGGACTCCATCACAAACGAGAGCTGCACCCGCAGTTCGTCCACCCGGCGGACGAAGTTGAATACCTCTTCCGGCTTTTGCTTCATACTCTGCAATTCCGCGCCCAGCCGGCCCAGCGCCTGCATCAGCCCAATGTACTCGTCGCCGTTCTCTTCCAGAAACTCCTGGCGGCTTTCGAACGGCACACGGCCTTCGCCGCCCGGCAGCAGAGAAAAGAAAAGCTGCGAGCGCTCGCGCAGGCTGCCCAATGCCCCGGCCACCCCCGCCGACAGGCTCTTGGCCCGCTGCAGCGAGCTCTCCACGTCGCGCGCCAGATCTTCGATGCGCCAGTTGCTGACCGTCACCCCGAAGTAGCTCCCGGCCACGTTTTCCAGTTCGTGGGCTTCGTCGAAGATGACCGCCGCGCAGTCCGGCAGAATGCCCGCATCAGGCACGCGCTCCGCCGACTGCTTGATGGCCAAGTCGGCGAAAAACAGGTGGTGATTCACGATGATGATGTCGCTTTCCAGCGCCCGCCGGTGCATCTCGGTGATAAAGCAGCGCTCCCACTGGCTGCACTTCTGGCCCAGGCACTTGTCGGAGCGCGCATCCAGGTGCGGCCATAAAGCGCTCGATTCCGGCAGCTCCGAGAGCTCCGCCCGGTCGCCGGTTTCGGTGGTTTTTTCCCAGTCCGCAATCGCGCGGTACTGTTCGATCTCTTCCAGTCCGCTTAGCACCGGCTGGCCGGTCAGGTCGTAGAGCTTTTTGCGGCACAGATAGTTGTTCCGCCCCTTCATGTAGCAGACGCGCAGCTTGCGGTCGCCCTCGGGAAAGAGCGCCTGCTCCAGGAAGGGGATATCTTTGTAGAAAAGCTGCTCCTGCAGGTTCTTGGTGCCGGTGGAGACCAGGACGCGCTTACCGGCGCGAATCACCGGCAGCAGGTAGGCCAGGGTTTTGCCGGTGCCGGTGCCCGCTTCTACGATGAGGTGGCGCTTTTCCGCCAATGCCTGCTCCACCGCCTGCGCCATCTGCAACTGCCCGCGGCGGAACTCGTAGGCGGGATGGGTGCGCGAGAGCAGCCCGCCTGGCCCGAAGAACTGGTGCAAGGTGGAAAGGGCGGCAGAAGCGGGCTGAGGCAGGCTGGACACGGCGAATCCCTATAATACTCAGTTGTGGCTCACCCCATCGCCGAAACCGCCACCGCTCTTCCCATTCTGGCCATCGTAGGCCGCCCCAATGTAGGCAAATCCACGCTCTTCAACCGAATTATCGGCCGGCGCCGCGCCATTGTCGGCGATGAGCCAGGCATTACTCGCGACCGCCTTTACGGCGAAGCCCACTGGGGCGGCCGCGAACTGCGTGTCATTGACACCGGCGGGATTATCCCCGAAGACAAGCAACTGATTCCGGCGGAAATCTTTCGTCAGGCTCGGGTGGCCCTGGAAGAGGCCTCTGCCATCGTCATGGTGGTGGACGCGCGCACCGAACTGGCCGCGCCCGACCTTGATCTCGCCCGCCTGCTGCTGCGCACAGGCAAGCCCCTGTTCCTGGCAGTCAACAAGGTGGATACGGAAAAGCAGGAAGCCATCGCCGAGGAGTTCCGCCGGCTGCGCATCACTAACCTGTTTCCCGTCTCCGCGGAGCATGGCCGCGGAGTGGCCGAATTACTCGATGCAATCGTGGACACCTTGCCGGCGCCCACAGACGAACAATTAACCACAGAGGACACAAAGGACACGAAGGATAAAACAGACACAAAGGACACGAAGGATAAAACAGCGGAGGGCGAAGGAGGTGAAAAAGCTGCCCGTGAAACCCGGGTGGCCATCATCGGGCGGCCGAACGTGGGCAAGTCCACGCTGCTCAACCGGCTTGCCGGCTCCGAACGAGCCATTGTTTCCCCCGTTCCCGGCACCACCCGCGACGCGGTGGACGAAATTGTGGAACGGGACGGTCGGCGTTACCGGTTCATTGATACGGCCGGGATACGCCGCAAAGGCAAGACCCACCTGATGGCGGAAAAGCTTTCCGTGGTGATGGCGCGCAAGCATCTGGAATTCGCCGACGTCGCGCTCGTACTGATTGACGCCACCGAGGGGGTGACTGCGCTCGACGCCACCATCGCCGGCTACGCCCATGAGAGCGGCCGCTCCGTCATCATCGTAATCAACAAGTGGGACCTGGTTGCGGGCAAAAAGCTGGAGAGCTGGCGTGGGCGCAAAGTGCCTCCGCAAGAGCGCACGCTGGACCGCAACCTCTATGAGCAGCAGGTGCGACGTTCGCTGAAGTTCCTGGAATATGCGCCTGTAATTTTCATTTCCGCTTCCACCGGCAAGAACGTGGACAAGATTTTCCCTGTCTTGCAGCAGGTAGCCGAGGAACGCCGCAAGCGCATTCCCACCTCCGCCATGAACCGATTCCTCAAGCAGGTGGATTTCGAGCGTGCCTCCGTCCCCATGGCCAAGCGGGTGAAGATTTACTACATGACGCAAGCGTCGGTTGGCCCACCCACGTTTGTGCTCTTCACCGACCGCCCGGTGAAGTTGCACTTCTCCTATCAGCGCTTTCTGGAAAACCAGATTCGCCGCGCTTTTGGCTTTGCCGGCACCCCTATCCGCATCCTCACCCGCGCCAGCGGCTGACAAGTCATTCCGCTCCCAACCGAGCCGCAATGCGGCACAATGCGCACATGATGTAACCTATTGCGGACGGCTTCATCTGTAGGGTGGGGCCCCGCAAAAATGATCCAGCGGATGATTGCGCAAAGCGTGCTGTGGGCGATGCTGGCGGGGATGTTTGTCCCGCTGGCTCCGGCTGCTGCCATGCCGCACGCCTGCTGCCTGCGGCACCAGCAGCACTGCCATATGCCCCACGATGCCGCCTTCAGCAGCCGCAACTGCTGCCACCAGTGCTGCCGGTTCCTGGCGGTTTCCAACGCGTTGTTCGCGCCGGTCAGTCGCAGCCCGCATGGAAAGTTGCCGGCCTTCCGCCTGATCTCGGTTACCCGATCGGCGTTCTATCCTTCCCCCCTCCTCGCCGAACGCTCCGAACGCGCCCCACCAGCGGCGAACTGACTCCTTAAAAAGTGGGTTTGGTGAGTTGCAGTGGGAGGGTGTCCCTGTCATGGGGCGCCCGAAGGGATGCGTCAGAGAAGAAATGCAGGTTCTACGCATAATTATGGCCAGCGCCGTGCTGCTGGCGGCAGTTGCTGCGGCCAGTATCTTCGGCAGCGTTCGCGGCCTGGTGCATGACCCACAACATCGCCCGGTGCAAGGCGCGCAAGTAACCATCCGCGCACAGAATTCACAGTGGTCGGAGGCTACGACCACGAGTGCGATGGGCGAGTTTCAATTCAACACCGTGCCGGCGGGCCGCTACGTGGTTAGCGTGAACGCGCCTGGATTCAAGCCACAATCGCTGAAAGTGGCGGTTAACTCTGGCGGTGCGGTGAATCTCCATTTTCCGATGGCATTGGCCGAGGTGTCGGAAGAAGTGCAGGTCACGGCGACGCCTGAGGAAGTAGGGCCTCAATCTTCCACCACGGTCAGCGTGATCCATCAGCAGCAGATCGCCAACACTCCCGGCGCCGACAGCAGCAACAGCCTGGCCATGGTCACCGCCTATGTTCCGGGAGCGGTGATGGTGCACGACCAGCTGCACGTGCGCGGGGGCCACCAAATCACCTGGCTGCTGGACGGCATTCCCCTGCCCAACACCAATATCGCCAGCAACGTCGGCCCGCAGTTCGACCCTAAGAACATTGACCAGCTGGAGGTGCAGCGCGGAGGGCTTTCCGCCGAGTACGGCGACCGCGCCTACGGCGTCTTCAACGTGATCACGCGCAACGGCTTTGAACGCAACAATCAAGGCGAGTTGGTCCTCAACTACGGGAATTTCAATACCACCGACGACCAGCTCAGCTTCGGCAGCCACACCCAGCGTTTTGCCTACTGCGCCAGCGTGGACGGCAATCGCAGTGATCTGGGCTTGCAGACGCCCGTTCCCCAGGCCCTGCACAACGCCGATAATGGGTTGGGCGGATTTGCCTCGCTCATTTTCAACAGCACGCCTTCCGACCAGCTGCGGCTGGTGAGCTCGGTACGCCGCGACCACTACCAGATCCCCAACACTTACGAGCAGCAGGCTTCCGGCACCCGCGATGTCCAGGACGAGCAGGACGCGTTTGTGGATTTCTCATGGGCGCACATTGAGGGCGAGCATGTGCTGCTCACGGTCTCGCCGTTCTATCACTTTAATCGCGCACACTACCTGGCCGGGCCGCAGGACCTTCCCGTCAGCCCGGAAGACGATCGCGGCTCCAATTATGCCGGCGGCGTGGTCAGCCTGGCGGTGGTGGAGGGCAGAAACAATGCCCACTTCGGCGTGCAGGGGTTTGCCCAGCGCGACAATACTCTGTTCGGCATCAGTAACACCCCCGCCGGCACCTCCCTCCGCCAGCGCACCATGCTCTGGGGCCAACTGGAGAGCGCCTTCCTGGAAGACCAGTTCAAGGCCACCAAGTGGCTGACCTTCAATGGCGGCCTGCGCCTGACGCGTTTTTCCGGCGGCTTGAGCGAAACCGCCACCGACCCCCGCCTGGGGGTGGCTATCCAGTTGCCGCGCTTGCAGTGGGTACTGCGCGCCTTCTACGGCCGCTATTACCAGGCGCCGCCTCTGCTGACCGTGAGCGGGCCCCTGCTTGAAGTGGCCGCCACCCAGGGTTTCGGTTTTCTGCCATTGCGCGGGGAGCGCGACCGGGAGAACGAATTCGGGCTCACCATTCCCCTGCGCGGCTGGAGCTTCGATGTAGATCATTTCCACACCAGCGCCACCAACTACTTCGATCATGACGTGCTGGGCAATTCGAACATTTTCTTCCCTGTGACCCTGGCCGCAGCCCGCATCCACGGCTGGGAGGCCAGCGCGCGCTCGCCACAACTGGCGCACAGGCTGCAATGGCACCTTGCCTACTCGCACCAATATGCGCAAGGCCGCGGCGCGGTTACCGGCGGGCTCAGCGATTTTACCCCGCCGGAGAACGGCTACTACTTTCTGGACCACGACCAGCGGGACACACTCAGCACTGGCTTCCTGGCCAATTTGCCCTGGCATAGTTGGGCGGATACGGAGGTCTCGTATGGTTCGGGGTTCCTTAATGGGGATGGACCGGAGCACTTGGCAACTCACACCAGCGTGGATCTCAGCCTGGGGAAGTCGTTCGGGGAGGCGTGGTCGGTGCGGCTGACTGGGTTGAACCTGGCCAACAGCCGCTACCTGCTCGACAATAGCAACACCTTTGGCGGAACGCACTACAATTATCCCCGGCAATTTGCCCTGGGAGTGAGCTATAAGTTCAAATATTAGGGTTCCTGTGTGGCACAGGCGCCCTTGCCTGCGCGGCGTGCGTGGCGGCGGTTACTTCGGGTACCATAGAGCAGGTGAACGGATGTGGCTGCTGCTGCGTCTAAAGTAGGAGCGCGCCCAGTTAAGAGGTGGGAGAGCAATAAAATGAAGAGTTTAGCCGCACGTAGCGTGGCAATAGTAGCTTTGATTCTGGGTATAGCCGCGGCCGGTATGGCCGCCGGGCCGATGGACACCAGTTCGGTTCTGCGCCCCCCAAAGGGCGCCAAGGTTGCCATCGTAGTCTTTGAGGACCTGCAGTGCCCTATGTGCGCGCAGGTTTCGCCGCTGCTGGACCGGGCTGCCCAGCAGTACAACATCCCGGTCATTCGCCACGATTTCCCCCTGCCTAAGCATAGCTGGTCCTATCAGGCAGCGGTGTTGGCCCGCTATTTCGATACCCACTCGCAGAAACTGGGCGACGACTTCCGCGACCAGGTGTTCGCCCATCAACTGGAAATCACGCCCGGCAACCTGCATGGTTTTGCCGAGCGTTTTGCCGCCGACCACAAAGTGGACCTTCCCTTCATGATTGACCCGCAAGGCAAATTGGCGGCCCAGGTGAACGCAGACCGCGACCTGGGTAACCGCATAGGCATCAATCACACGCCCACGGTTTATGTCGTAAGCAACAAGAACTCCAGCCAGCCTTACGTCGAGGTGACCGACACCAGCCAGTTGTTTCAGACCATTGACCGCATGAGGCAGTAGGGCGCAACGCTTCTAGACGCAGAGTCTTAAACGCAAGGTCCCTCGACTCGCGCTTGCCTCGCAAGCTCGGCGCGCGTTCCCTCGGGATGACAGTCCGAAAATTCGTTAGGCGGCGGATTCCTGGAGCTGGCGCAGCACTTCCAGCAATTCCGGGATTTCTGGCGTCTGATCCAGGGGATAAACCCGGCTGAAGGCGATGCGGCCGCCCTTATTCACGATAAAGACGCAGCGCTCGTTGATGCCTGCGATCGGCGGGCCTTCGCGCAAAATGCCATACTTGCGGGCCACCTCGCCATGAGGATAGAAATCGCTGCATAAGGGAAAGTTCACCATCCCAATGTCCTTTTTCTGCCAGGCGATATGGCAGGGAACGGGATCGTTGCTGATGCCCACGACCTGGGCATCGAGGCCGTCGAACCGTGCCAGTTCGGCATGGAACGACGGCACTTGGGCGGCTCAGGTGGGCGTCCAATCCAGAGGATGGAAGGCAATCACCACGTGCTTTTTGCCGCGGTAGTCGCGAAGCCGAAATTGGTGCGGTTTCTCACCAATCACTCCGGGCAGTTCGAAATCCGGCGCGGTAGCGCCCACTGGCAACGCGGCCATGAATCCTCCACCAGCATGAAAGCAGTATCGAAGAAGTTATCTTAAAAGGCGGTCAACGGGCGCGGCAAGCGGCAGCCTGGCAGGCCAATTGCTCCATTTCCCATTACAAACGCCGATACCTGATCGGCCATGTCCCGGCAAACCCTGGATAACAAACCCGGTTGCACCGGCATCGTATCTTTGTGTCAGACCGTCAGGACGGCTGGAAACTCTTATCGGCCAGCAAATTTTATATCCTGATCCCAAAATACGGAGTGCTTCATGTTTGGATCTAAGCGTTATAACTACGGCCGCTTCAGTCGCGAGCAGCTGGAGGCGGAACTCAGGGCCAAGATGAGCGGTCCCAGGGCCGGGGAGGAAGCGCCGGATTTCGAGTTGCCGTCGCTGGAGGGCGAAGATATTTGTTTGAGCGACTACGCGGGCGAGAAAAACGTGGTGCTCACCTTCGGATCCGCCACTTGTCCCATGACCGCCGGCTCCATCCGCGGGCTCAATCGCCTGCATGAGAGATATGCGGATAAGGACGTTGAATTCCTGTTGGTGTACGTGCGCGAAGCCCATCCGGGTGACCAATTGCCCGCGCACCGCTCACTCGACGACAAAACGGAGGCCGCCGAACTGTTCCGCGAGGAAGAGGACGTGGAGGTCACCATCCTGCTGGACAGTCTGGACGGCAAGGTACACCGACAATACGGCAGCCGGCCCAATTCCACATACTTGATTGATAAGTCCGGCTGCGTAGCCTTTCGCGCAGTGTGGACGCGTCCCAGGGCGGTGGAGGAAGCGCTGGAGGAACTGCTGAAGCTCCAGGAAGAGAGCGGGAAAGAGCACGGGGTAGTTCGGGACGGGGAGGACACTTCCCTGCCCAGGCGTCATAGCATGCTGCACGCGCACCGCGCCCTGGAACGGGGCGGCCCACAAGCCGTGCGAGATTTCAAAAAAGCCATGGGCGCCAGCGGCCGCGTGGCAGTGGCGACCAGCCGGATGGCGGAACCGGTAAGGCTGCATCCCGCCAAGGCCTTCGCCGCCGTCGCCATCACCGGTGGCGTCATTGTGGGCGCGCTCTACGCCGGAGTGAAGTTGCGCCAGCGGCGCCTGCAGATGCGCTCGCCTTACTATTTTCCCCGGCCGCGGCGCAAAAAGGGCGATACCGGCGGCTATGAGGCGGTGGGCATTTAGAACGACGACTTTCCCGTTCATCCGGCTGGTTCCTGGCGCCCCTCAGCAGGGGCGGGCATGTTCAACAGGAACACAGGGATCCGGCACTGACTGCTGTTTGCGAACTTCTAGTGGCCACCGGTCGAATGCGCCTCGGCAGGCGGCAAGTTTACCGCGCGGCCGGTGCGAATGGATTCCCGCGCCGCATCCAGTATTTCCACCACCTGCACATTGAGCGGCGCTGCCACCGGATTTTCGATTGGCTTATTGTGCCGCAGACAATCCACGAGATAGCTGATGGGATTGCTGGTCTGGTGCGGCACCGGCCGCAGAGTCACGGGCTTGCCTTCCAGAGGCAAGTCATCGGCGCGCGCCGGCCGCAGCAGCAACTGGTCCTCGGTAGCCAGCAGGCTTCCCTTGGGACCGAACACCTGTACCCGATCCATGTTGTAAGGCCAATCCCAGGACGGTTCGAGAATGGCCACCGCATCCGGATATTCCAGAATGATGGTGGCGTCGTCCTCCACCCGGTTACGCTGCTGTGCCTTGATTTTTTCCGCGGTGGCGAAGACCCGCGTGGGGCGCCCTTTCAGCCATAGCGCCCACTCCGCCCCGTAACAACCAAAGTCCATGAGCGCACCGCCGCCGTTCTTCACCGGATCATAAAGCCAGGCCTCGAATTCCTTCGAAACCCCGATTTCCTTCGGCCCTTCGTGTCCGTACTGCACGATGATTTTCTGCACCGGCCCCAGTTCGCCGCCATACACACGATGAAACAGGTCGTGGGTGGGCGCAACCCAGGCGTTCCAATAATTGACCATCAGCTTGATGTTTGCATGCCGCGCCAGCCATTCCATTTCCCGCGCGTCACGGGCGTTGGTGGCCATGGGCTTTTCGGTGGAGTAACTGATGTGTCGGCGGGCGCAAGCGCGCAGGATCTCCAGGTGGCGGTCGGTTTCGGTGGTCACGATCACCGCCTCCGGCTTGGCTTGGTCCAGCATCTTCACGTAGTCGGAATAGAACTTCACACTGGCGGGCACCTGGGCCTTCGCCTTCTGCACCAGGTCGGGATGTGGGTCCGCGATAGCTACCAGCTCGGCCTGCGGCTCTTTGCCGATGTCCTTGAGCAGGCCCCACACGTGGTCATGGTCAAGCCCGACAATGGCCAACCGCACTTTGGCATCGGCGGCCTGAGCTGGTGGAATGGCAGCAGCCAACAACAAAAGCGCGGGAAGAAGTCTCTTCAGCATGTGTTTTCCATGCGCTTCACATTACCCAATGCTATACAGGTTGCGCGGTAATTTTCCAGAGTCCTTAGGGGTGCGCGCCGCTGCAGCGCAGATTGCTGATGATGCCCTCCCCGTGCCAGGCTGTCACCACGGCAAACGGCGCCTGCCACAAGCGCACATGCTTGCGATGCAGAATCCAGCCCAGCAGTTCCGGCCCTGCGTCAATTGCCAGGCCTTCGCCATAAAAGCGCGACCGGCTGGGATAGGAGCTGAAAAAGCTGTTGCTCTCCATGCAGCCACCGGGGTGCTGCACGGCGCGGGCGCTCTCGTAATCCGCCGTGGCCAGCAGAAGGTTGATGATGACGTACTTCCTGACCCCGCGCACCGCCTGCTTGAAACCAACCGCGCTGGCCGGATTGACCGACCACAACAGAATACCTAACAGCGCCACCAGACCCGCCACCCCGCTGCGCATGGTTCGTCGCACGTCTGCGGCTTGGAACGCAGAATATAGGAGTGAGTTGCCAACGCAGGTGGGGCTGCGCCGCACTATTGAGAGCTGCAGGAGGCGTCAAGGGATTGTGGCGTGTTCAGGATGGGCGGCTAAGTCAGTTCCAGTTCAATCTTCTTGGCCGCGGCGTCCAGCCGCGCAATGCGAAACTGGCGAATTTGCCCTGCGCGCGCCGGCTCCTGCTTTCCGGCTGGGGCCGCTGCTTCGCCTTTCCAGCGCGCTTGCAACATCGAGCTCAGCGATGCCAAATCTACCTTCACGGCCTGCGCCTGGGGTTGAGCGGCGCTCTGCGCCTCCACCCGGCATGTGGCTTGAATGCCCTCGCCCAGTTCGACGCGGGCCTGTCCGGTGGAAACCTCCACCATGCGCCCGGTGACCACATCACCCGTTTTGTGCTCGGCCAGGTATTCCTCGATGCTGGTAGGCACCATTTGCTTGATGCTGAGCTTGATCTGGCGCTTTTCGGGGTCCACCGCCAGCACCTGCGCCTTGACCACCTGGCCGGCCCGGAGCACGTCCTGGGGATGGCTGATGCGCTTCTCGGCGCTGATTTCACTGATGTGAATCATTCCCTCGACGCCCTCCGCAATCTGCACAAAGGCGCCGAACTTGGTCAGGCTGGTCACCGGCCCTTCCACAACTGATCCGGCCGATAGCCGCTGTGCCGCCTCAGCCCAGGGGTCGCCCAGCGCCTGCTTCAATCCCAGAGAAATACGCCGCTCTGCCGGGCTCACACCCAAAATGACCGTTTCCACGGTTTCGCCCGGCTTGAGCACGTCGCTTGGCTTGCGAACTTTCTTCGCCCACGACATTTCGGAAACGTGAATCAGGCCTTCAATTCCCGGTTCCAGTTCCACAAAGGCGCCAAAGTCCATGAGCCGGGTCACCGTGCCGCGCGCCCGCTCGCCCAGCCGGTACTTTTGTGCCGCGGTATCCCAGGGGTTGGGCTGCAGCTGCTTCATGCCCAGGGAAATGCGCTGCTTCTCCGCATCCACCTTGAGCACCAGGGCTTCAATTTCGTCGCCCACGGAAAGGACGTCAGCCGGGTTATTCACCCGCTGCCAGGAAATGTCCCCCACATGCAGCAGCCCATCCACGCCGCCAATGTCCACGAACGCGCCGTAACCCGTCAGGCTGCGCACCACGCCCCGCACCTGCTCGCCTTCCCTGATCTCGCCGTAGCGGCGTTCGCGGGCGGCACCCGCTTCCTCCTCGGCGATAACCCGGCGGTCCACCACCACGTCCTCATCGGCTGCGTCCAGCTTGGTAATGCGGCAGCGGATCTCCTGCCCCACCAGCTTCTCCATCTCGGAAGCCTCGCGCACTCCGCTGCGCGAAGCGGGCAGGAAGGCACGCACGCCCACGTCCACCGTCAGCCCGCCCTTAACCGTGCCGGTGACGGTGCCCACGATGGTGGTCCTCTCGGCGAACGCTTTCTCCAACTCTTCCCAATTGGTTGGCCTGCCAATCCTGCCGCGTGTGAGTTCGTAGTAGCCCTCCTCGTTGCGCCCCTTGACCGTAACCGAAAGCTTGTCGCCAGGCTTAGGCGGCTGGCGGTCGTTCTGGAAGATACTTAGCGGCAGAATGCCTTCGGTTTTGAAGCCGATGTCCACGTAAACCAAGTCGGCGGAGACAGCAATTACCGTGCCTTCGCGGGCCTTGCCATGTTCGGGTTTGCGTTCGCGGCTCTGCTCGTAGCGGGAAAACGCTTCCTGGAAGGATTCACTTACGTCTTCAGCAACTTTGGGGAATTCGGGAGTGTCTGGGTTGGGCATGCGAAGTGGGACCTTCGGTTGTCGGGTAACTTATCAGGATATCACCCGGCAGCGCAGGCCACAGCACAGCAAGCTTAGAAATCGAGTTTCCCGCCAATGCCAGGCACGGGCGCCTTCGCTCACTGCACAGGAACTGTTGTGCTCAGCGGAATCCCGCCAATGTATCCAGTGATGGTCAACGAACTGGTCCCGCTGGGAACCGTGATGTTGAAGGAAGCGGAAGAAGCGCCGGTCGCGATGGAGACGCTCGACGGCAAGGAGGAGACGGACGGGCTGCTGCTCAAATACACGGTGGCGGGTTGGATGGCGCCTTTGGCCAGTGACACGGTGACGGTTGCCGGTCCGCCCGCCGGAGCCGGAGTGGGCATGACGGTGATGGCGCTCAAAGATTCCAGCACGCAGGCCAGATTTCTTGCCTGCGCAGGCGGTGTGGGCGGGGTCTTCCAGGGGGCATTGGCGAAATCAAAGAACTCAGTCATGTCCGGCTGGGCGGCGTCCCGCGCGGTCAGGCTCGGAAGCCCGAACCGCGTTTCAATGAACTTCAGTATGGCGGTGTAGTCCGCCGTGGTGTGCGAGACGTAGTTCTTCCTGGTGAAAGGCGAAATCACAATCAACGGCACGCGGTAGCCGGTGAAAAAGAACCCGCAAACCGGGTTGCTGGTGTTGCCATAGCAGATGTCCGTGCCTTTGCTGTTGCTCTGCAGATCCGTCGGATACTCGATGGCGTCCGGGGGGGTGGCCGAGTGCGGCGGCACGTGGTCGTAGAACCCGCCGAACTCGTCAAAACTCAGAATGAAAACCGAATCCTTCCAGGAGGGGCTGGTCATCAGGGTATTAATGATGCTGGCCACATAGGCGGCGCCGGACTGCACATTGGGCGGATTGGTCACGTCATCGTCGGAGGAGTGCTCGTCCAGCGCGGTTTCGCTGGCGGGTTCCACAAACGCGACCTGCGGCAGGGTGCCGTTTTGCATGTCGCTCAGCAGCTGCGAAATGGGAGCAAACTGGCCGGGCATGTGGTTGATGACATATTGCCCATAGGCAAACTGGTTGAGATAACTCTGTGCGTAAAGGCAGGAGGGGGCTGAACAGCCGTTCTTGTCCGGATGCGCATAAATTTTCCAGCTTATACCGTGGTTCTGCAACACCTGGAAAATCGTCTGGGCGGTCAACTGCGGGCTGCCCGGAGCCAGTGGATAGACGTGGCCCTCCGAAGTGGCGGCGTAGAGGTACATGCGGTTAGGCTGGGTGCGGCTCATCACCGGCGAAAACCAGGAATCTGAAGTGGCAAAGCTGGATGCCATGAAATAGTAGTAGTTCAGTTGATCGCCGGTGTAGTAGCCCATAGCGCGGTGCCCCAGCACATCGTAGAACCCGAAGCCGGCCGCGTCCTTTCCCGCCGTGTGCACAAAGCCGTCCATGGGGGCATGGTTCGGGCTAGTGGAATCGTTGCGGTTGCGGTCAACATGGCTTTCGTTCCATGAGGGGCTGGGGTTCTCCGTGCAAGCGGTTGCGATTTTGTAGGCGTTGAGGGTTGCGCCGGTGTCGTCCACATTGGAAGCGTTGGACGGTTCGCCGTCGAATGTAGTTCCGTTGCTCGTCTGCGGGAAACCGTTTGCTTTCCAGTAATCCGGCAGATGTCCAAAGTACTCGTCAAACGAGCGGTTTTCCTGCAGCATCACGATGATGTGGTTGATGGCGCTGAGGTCCTGCTTCTGCGCTGTTGTCGCAAAAGTGGCGGTCACCTCAGCATTCTGGCCGCTCGAGGGAGTCAGTTGGCAGGTGGTACCCGTGCACGCCCCGCTGAAGCCGGAGAAGGTGGAGCCGGCAGCGGGACTTGCGGTGAGCGTTACGCTGCTTCCGCTGTTGAAGCTTGCGCTGCAGGTGGTGGGACAATTGATGCCGGCCGGAGTACTCGTGACCGTGCCATTGCCGGAAACAGATACCGTCACCTGCGCGGCGGAAGCATTGAAGGTTGCCGAGACGGACTGATTGCCGGAAAGCACAAGCGTGCAGGTCTGCCCGCTGCACGCCCCGCCGAAGCCCGCGAACTGAAAGCCGGAAGCAGCGGTGGCGGCTAGAGTAAGAGGCGTCCCCAGGCTGAAGTTCGCCGTACATGCGCCGGGGCAATCGATCCCGGCCGGAGTACTGGTAACAGTGCCGCTTCCCGCGATCGCAACTGTCACTCGCGCTTGTTTCGAGGTGGGTGGCTGAGTTCCGGTTCCCCCGGCACAGCCCGCTAGCCCAAGTAAGGAAGTGAGCAGCAACAGACCAACAACTCTTGGAAACACCTGAACACTCCCGCTTCTCGTCCAAACTGTTGGTTGCAGGCCAGAACAGCTGGGGTTGCTTCCTTTCGCTCTGGAAACGGGAGAAGCGCCTGACCAGCAAAAAACTGCAACACCTTGCTGTCGGTTGCAGGGCTTGCCCTTCGGACCCAGGGTCTAGCGCCCCCGCGTTTACCGGAGCGGGACCGAAGTCTCCAGGTTCTCACAGTGGCGGATAAACCCCTCCCCCAGCTCACACCCGCTTTCCATGCCCCGAAAGCGGTTCATCTGGTCGTGCAGCCGGTACCAATCTGCCGGTTGCTGGCTGACGTGTGCGAAGCAGGCCGCCCGCTTGCGGGGCTCGGTTTTGCTGATATCAACGTAGTTGGTGGGATGGAAGAGTTGCGTCTGCGTGCCCTGTTCCACTTCAAAGTAATAGAGGTCAAATGCCCGGTGCGCCGCGACCCACGCGTCATAGACCAGCAAAGACGCGGCGCGGTGGTCGCGATGCGTGTCAATGGGCCAGTGGGTGAATACGATGTCGGGCTGCAGAGATTGCAGAATCCTGCTGAAGTCCTGGTAGCGCGAGCGGTTCAGTTCGGTGTCGCCGTCAATTTGCCCAGCGAACACCGGCTTTGCCTTCAGAATGGCGCAAGCCTTCTCGCTCTCCGCGGTGCGGATGGCGGCGGCTTCCTGCGCCGGCTTGCCGTGGATGCCGGCTTCGCCCCGGGTCAAGTACAGAATGGAGACCTCATGACCCAAATCGGTGTAGTTGGCGATGGTGCCGCCGCAGCCGGATTCAGGATCGTCCGGGTGCGCGCCCGCTACCACCACTCTGAGCCGCCGCGCTCCCTTGCCGGCGTCTCCGCCATCTGCCTGCCCGCTCAGCAGGGGCAGACCTGCAGCCGCCGCCACTAGCTGCGACGACCGGCCCAACATCTCTCTCCGCGAAATCTGTTTCACGAGTTGCTCCTGCCGCCATTTGTCGCAATCAAGGCGGCCAGGCAGTATAGCCCACGAGAAAAGACGCGGGGCAATTTAGTGCCTGGATTAGACCCTGAGGGTTCTTACAACCGTTGGCAGCTATTCGGCTTCTCTCTTATGTGGAGGAATCAATCGAATGCTCAGTGTCGTTGGCATTTTTTGGTCCCTTCCCCATGCCAGCCAAGCCGTCGCACGGCTCCGCGCAATGGGGATTGACGATAGCAAAATTAATCTGCTCACCCCAGGTCCGGCCGATTTGGAAAAGAAGGAGTTGGGGAAAGTGCCCCTTAGCGAGGGCGAGCAACCCGGGATGGCGGATGCATTGGGCGCGGTAGTTGGCGGGGCCCTGGGGCTGGGCGGGGGGATGTCACTGGGCACGGCTATTGCGAGCATTTTTGTCCCCGGTGTCGGTCCGGTGATGGCCATCGGCTTCGCCGCCGCTGGCATTCTTGGAGCGGGGGGCGCGATCGGTGGCGCAGCCCTGGGCAAGGCGCTGGAGACGGAATCCACCCATGGGCTTCCACATGATGAACTGTTCTTTTACGAGGACGCTCTAAGAAGCGGTCATACGGTCCTGATTGCCTTTGCGGAAGACGAGCGCGAGGCAGCTCAGGTCCGCAATGCCCTGAAGGATGCCGGAGCGGAAACTCTCGATGCCGCGCGCGAGAAATGGTGGATTGGGCTGCGGGATGCAGAAAAGATCCACTACGAAGAACCGGGGCAGCACTCTGAAGGCCGGGAATCCCTTTACCGCTCCGGGTTTGAAGCCGCACTCCGTCCCCACACCCGGGGTAAGCCTTACGCCGACGCAAAAGATGAATTACGGAACATTTATCCGGATCGGTACGACAATGCGGTGTTCATTCGTGGCTATGAACGGGGTTGCGAGTTTGCGAGACAGCCCACATCGAATACTGGGCCCCGCCGCGTAGCCTAGTCCGTGCCCTAACTTAGGGATGGAGCAAAATGGCCAGGGAGCAGCGCGGACCGGGGCATAGTGAACGTGAAGCGGATTTATCGCCAACCACGAACGGGGTTGACCCTGGAGGAGAGCTACTCTCTTCGTTCGTAACGTACCGGAACGAGGTCTTGCGGGATTTTGAAAGCAATGAATCCTTCGTAGAAGCGTTGTGCTCCCGGACGAAGTCGCAATCCTCCCCGGTCATCCACCGTCAAGTGAATGTCCACCACAGAGCAGGTGCCGATCGAATACCCAGCGAACGTCACCTGATTCCCATCAGGGGAAACCCGAAGACCTTAGTTTCGGAGTTCTTTTCAGTGGTGTCGCGGCGTTCGGATAGCAATCAGGGAGACCTGCTCCAGGCCAGGGAAGTGGTCATTTTCGTCAGCTTGACGCAGAGTAGGAGCAATTTGCTGGATGGTAGTTCGCGAGGGCAGCACTGGGCCGAAATACTGTCCGTAAACATCATCGAACACACTGATATCTTTCAAGTTGTCAAGATACACATTGGTGGCGACGACCTGATCGAAGCTCATGCCCGCCTCTTCGAGGTTATCGAGCAGATTGCGCATTGTCTGTCGGAGTTGATGCTGCGTAGTGGTCGCGTAGACGCCCCCATGTGGGCCGGGAATAAAGCCATCTTTGGCGGAGCAATAAAGGGTATCGCCGGCAAACACACACGGGCTGGCAGTTGGGCTCGGAGGCATGTTCTTGGGACGCACAGCTTGCCGCTGCTGCAGGTCGCGAACAGCTACGCCTGTGTACTCAATGTGAGAGCCCCCGGGCAGGCTCGTCACCTCGATCGTGGCCCGTGCGGGCGTGTTGCCGAATTCAAATCGCCGAGCATAGTGCTCATTCATCACACGATTCGGGATGTCCTTTGTCAAATATGGATTCACGAACACCATGTGACTGAACTCGAGGCCAGCCGCTTTCAGTACAGACTGCATGCGATCGAGCGCGAGATCCACTTGCGCTCCGGGATCCTGTGGAACCTCGCCCTTTAGCGGGTCGCTGCCGAGCATACCGGAAACAAAGAGCCGGTCGTGGGTAAGAACGCCCGGCGCAGCCGCCGCATCTGACTTGTAGTTCGGCGGATGAATCGCCCGCTTGCCCGCCAGATTGCGAACCGCCACGGCACTGACCTGAACAGGTCCATCGGGGAGATTCGCGACTCCCAACACCGCTCGAGCGGGCAAAGCCTTCGAGAAATACTCGCCGAAGATGCGGTTCATCTCCTGATACTTGCCCACATCTTCTAAATAGACCTGGGTATAAACCACATTCTCCAGATTCAGACCGGCGGCCTGAACCACCGCGCGAACATTGTCGAGTGCTTGCCGGCACTGCTGCGAAAACTCTGTGGGTAAAGTTCCATCCGGCCGACGAGGCCCTTGCCCAGAGATGTAAACGTAGTCTCCCGCGTCAACACCGGGTGAGAAATCCCGATTCGCATGCATCCGGGCCGGGACCACAGGACGTATCTGCGCCTGCGCTCCGATACCCGTAAGCAGCAACGCGAGCCAAACGAATTTCATTCGAAAGCTTCGCACTAATGGCAACCTAGGCTGTGGAGTTTTTCTTCTGCGCAGCGCGCAGCACAGCTCGCAATCTTTGTCCGACAATCATTTCTTCTCCAGGCTGGATAGTCATGGAAACCAGTTCAATGTGGTCGGGCGCCTTGCGTTCTTTTGCGGTCGGATTGCCCTCTCGGACCGCCGTCACCAGGCTTGGATTATCTGTTCCGAGCACTTCGATAACTGGATTGCCAGCGCGCAATTCCTGCACGCAGTCGTCAAGCGTATAGCCCCAGGCCTGCTGATCCCATGAGACCTTCAGAGTCGGATAGCGGTTACCGTCGTCGGGGATGTAGGTATCGGTTTTCACGCCAGGCACTGTGTCCACCAGCTTGCGGATTCTTTCGATGCGGCCGTTCCATTCCGCATAGAGCTTTTTCTCGTCCATCTTCAGCCAGGTCTCAATCGCAATGAGACATCCGATAATCTCTTCTTTCCCGACCTTCATGGGACGGCATACCGCTCCCTCGCGCGGATTGCTATTCATCAGCGCCGCTTCGATCAGGTCCATTCTCCCTAGCAGCACGCCGCTGCATTGCGGGCCCGATAGCCCTTTGCCGCCAGAAAAGCAATACAAGTCAATGCCCATTCTGGCGTAGAGCCTGGCATTGTTCGCGGGCGGAATGCCGGCAGCATCGTCGAGCAGCATGGGCACCTTATGATCTTTGGCGATCTGTAATTCTTGCTGGAGCTTTGCTCCCAGGTCAGTGGTGTAAATCATAGCCGTGTTGTTATTGATGGCATTTGCCAGCTGTTCCGGAGAGTATGCGAGCACGAGCTTCGCGCCGGTTAGCCGGATAGCGCTGTCGAACGCACTCCTGCCGCCCACCATAACGACTTCATGCTTTAGTCCAGTCGTGTCGGGGAGTTGCCAGATGTATTTGTCATTCGTCCCGGCCATGCAGGCGGCCGTGGCCGCCGCCATTGCTCCCGCCGCCCCTGACGTGATAATTCCCGACTCAGCACCTGTCAATTCCGAAAGCCGCCGACCTACCGCACGCTGCAAATCCAGCATGTTCACGAAGTACCGTGCCGCTTCCAACTGCGCCTGACGAACCTCTGGAAATTCCAAAGAGCCGCTGAGATAAGTCCATGTTCCCCGGCAATTAATCACGGTCTTGACGCCCAGCTTGGTAAACACATTCTGACGCGGGTCCCTGCCCGCCGCGGTGGCCGCTTGCGCATACAGATCGCGAGCAGCAATTTGCCCGAGCAGCGGGGCCGCCGCCACAAGCTTCATGAATGATCGCCGGTTGGAAGTGCCAACTTGCATTGCGAATGCCTCCTGACTGGCCGCTAGGCTGCCGACATATTTACCAACGCGACGAAATATAGCCCGATGAAGAAGCGAGGATTAATCATCCTCATCGGGCGGGGGAATTCGCGCTCGCACCGCAAGAATGTGGGCCTTAGCGCCAGGCTTGTTCTGGTTATAGAAGCCGACTGTACAGTTAGGCCGGAAGTAATATGCGTCTCCGGCCTTAGCTGGGTAGCGTCCTTCAACGCCGTCCATCCCGCTGCCCGCCACCATTTCGCCGGCGCCATCCATGACCAGGTAGATTTCTTCCGCGCCCTCATGATGATGTGGAGCATTGGTGCCAGCCGGCGAAAAGTCCATCCAGAAAAAACTTGTCACGATGTATGCCTGATCGATGGCGTCCCGGGTTGCGGTGCGCGATCCAATGAGCAGTTTGTACAGAACTGAGGTCGGATGCCCGCCGACCGTTTCTTCCTTCACGTCATTCAAATTCACAATTTTAGGATCCTGCGGCGCGCCAACAGAAACTTTCTCCGGAATCCTGAAATCCATTATCAGCACGCGTAGCGGCGTGCCGGAAGGATTCGCCAGTGAGTGATTTACGCGCGGAGGCACATAAGTGAAGTCATTCGTTCGCATCGGATACTTCCGCTCCGCAAAATGCAGAATAGCGTTTCCGTTCAGGACGAAGTAGATTTCTTCCTGCCGCTCATAGAGGACGGTTTGGCAGTTGCTGCGGGGCCCGAGCTTCAATTCGCCAAACCGGGTAACCGTTCGCAAGATATGCTTGTCACTATCGCCTTTGCCGAAGATGGCTTTATAACTGCAAGTCCCGGAAGCGAGAGTGGCAGCCTCATCCTTTAAAGGAATGGATCGGTGTAACCATGTAGGATCGACTTGCGCCTTCTGAGCGAAGAGGCTGGACGTTATGATCAATGCCAGTAAGATGATCTTCAACTCTGATTTCCAGGCCAGCGCGATCACCAAGGCAGCGGCGGAGTCGGGTATACCACAGAATGTGCTTGACGCAAATCGAAATCTTTCGTTTGATTGAGTTTTGTTTCGGTTGTGCGGCTCGGGAAAAATTCCATGCGAACCTTTGTCCTGAGTGTTTTCCTTGGCATCTCGTGCATGCTCCCCTTCCGCGCTCTGAGCATGGGGCAATCGCGCCCATCGCCAGCTCCAGGCTGCCGCATTCAGGCGGTGGATTACCGGGGCTGGCACGCGCAACAACTATCTAATCAGTGGATCCAACTCACGGCCGTACCGCAGAACGGCGGGCGCCTGATGCAGGTTGAGTTCGCCGGTCATTCTTTCTTGTTCGTGAATCCGAAGTATGCAGGCAAGTATCTGCCTCCAACTTCCGAGCAATGGTTTAATTACGGCGGCGACAAAATCTGGCTCCTGCCTGAAGGCAACAACGACGAACAACATTGGGCCGGGAATTCCGACATTCTGGACGATGGGCCATTCTCTTTTCGAATCCTTTCGCAAGACCAGAGATGCGAGATCGAACTCACGAGCCCAACTGATCCACAGACGGGCATTCAGTTCACCCGCACCATCGGAATCAACGCCGATTCGCCCCGCATTCAGTTTCACGTTTCCATGAAGAACGTGAGCGGCCACACGATCGAATGGGCGATGCAGTCGGTATCGCAATACGATACAGCTGACCCCGCATCGCAGTCGCGCAGAAACCCGGATTTCTGGACGTTTACTCCTGCTAACCCGCATAGCAGCTATCTCAACCGTTATCACGTTCGTTTCGGCCCTGCGGAGAATCCCGCTGCTTCGGTCCGGGAGGATGGGCTGTTTGCCTTGCACTACGTCCACGTCGCGGAGGAGTTTTGGCTGGACTCGACCGCGGGCTGGCTGGCAGTCGTGGATGGCAGTACCCATTTCGCGATGATTGAGCGCTTCCACTACGACGAGAACAAATCTTATCCCGGCAAGGCCTCGATCATTTTCTGGACCAATGGTCCCGAAATGAGGCTAAACGCCCACGGCGAAGCCGCTCTGAGCGGCGATGATGAAGGACAACCTCCTTATTATCAGGAGGCCGAAATCAATAGTCCTCTTTGCCGCTTGAGTCCGGGAGCAGCCTGCAGTCTGGATACGGAATGGTTTCCCACACGTGCAGGGGATGAATTTCACGACGCTACTGAGGCGGGCATCATAAGTCAGCCACTTCACGCAACTTACTTAGATAACGGCAAGGTCAAGCTTTTCGGTTCCTTTGGCGTGTTCTTTGCTGGACAGTTGATCGCGCATTTCTACAACGAACATGGCGCTGGCCTGGGAGCCCTGGCCGTTGCCGATGTGAATCCAACCAAGCTGGCGTCGCTCAATGCGGAAATCATGCCGCCGGGAAAACCGGCGAGAGTCTCTCTCCACCTGCAGGACGCGAAAGGGCTGGACCATGGTTCTCTTGGAGAAATCCAGATCACAAGAGAATCGCTGCGATGAACGCGACCAGTAGTCTTGTGGTGGCCTTGTTTGCCTTTCTGCTGATTTTCGCCGCACCGCCTGCTGCGTGGCAGAGCGGTCAATCTCATCTTACCGCGGCCACCGGCGTGACCGAGCAGGATCTGCTGGTGCTGCCGGTCGGCGCCAACTGGACCTCCTACAACGGGGACTATACCGGGCGCCGCTATAGCGCTCTCAAGGAGATCGATACCGCGAATGTCTCGCAGCTTCGCGCTGCGTGGCTGTTCCATCCCGGAAACTCCGAACGCATGGAAGCTACGCCCGTAGTGGTACGCGGCATCATGTATGTTACCTCCGCAAACGACGCCTTCGCCCTCGACGCTCGCAGCGGGCGAGTTCTCTGGCACCACGAACGGCCGGTGAGTTCAGGATTGCTCGACGATGCCGCAGGTCACAAGAACCGCGGCGTTGCCGTGTGGCAAAACTCGGTGTACATGGAAACTGACGACGCCCACTTGCTTTGCCTGGATGCCCGCTCCGGAGGACTGCGATGGGAGGTTGCATATGCCGACAAGGCGAAACATTATGGCGCTACCAGCACTCCCCTAGTTGTGAAAGGCGCCGTCATTGTTGGCACCTCCGGGGGCGACTCGGGCGTGCGCGGTTTCGTCGCCGCTTACGATGCTCTGACCGGCAAAAGGAAGTGGCGCCTCTGGACTATTCCCGGGCCCGGCGAAATTGGCTCCTCCAGTTGGCCCGGTGATTCTTATCTGCATGGCGGCGGCACAACCTGGATGCCCGGCACTTATGATCCCAAACTCGACACCCTGTATTGGACGACGAGTAATGCCGCGCCCGATTTTGTAGGTGACACGCGGCCTGGCGATGATCTCTATACTGCCTCGGTCTTGGCCATCGATGCGAGCACGGGCAAGTTGAAATGGTATTTCCAATTCACTCCCCACGATTTGTACGACTACGATGCCAACGAAACCCCGGTCCTGGTGGATGCGCGCGAGCAAGGCACAGTCCGACATTTGTTAGTGCAGGCCAACCGCAATGGTTTCTTCTACGTGCTTGATCGGACCAATGGCACGTTTCTTCATGCGAATGCATTTGTCAATAAAGTGAATTGGGCGAACGGAATCGATGCCTCCGGCCGACCCATGCTGTCGGGCAAGATACCGACAGCGAAAGGTACGCGTATCTGCCCCGGAATCGATGGAGCCACCAACTGGTTTTCCCCATCTTACAATCCTGACACTGGCCTCTTCTACGTCATGGCGCTGGAGAGTTGCAGTGTGTTTTTCTCCAGCCCAAAGCCCTTTACGCGCGGCGAGACTTACTACGGCACCGGCACAAAGCTCGATCCGGACGAGCATGCCCAGAAAGTCCTGCTCGCCCTTTCGGTGCCCGACGGCAAAATAGTTTGGCGCTATCCCCAAGTGGGGCGCGGCGATTCGTGGGGCGGAACACTCACCACCGCCGGAGGTATCCTGTTCTTCGGCGACGATGCCGGATATCTGGAGGCGGTGGATGCACACACTGGCCGCAGTCTCTGGCACTTCAACACTGGCCAGATCATGCATGCTTCACCGATGACGTACTCCTTGAATGGCACCCAATACGTGGCCATCGCTTCAGCCAGCAACCTTATCAGCTTCTCGCTTCCACATTGACCGCCGTTGCACGTTCACTCCGATGAAGTGATATTTAAAGGCTGCTGAGCTTGTAAGCGCCGTCGTGACAATCGCCAAGCGCACCCTCCAGGTGTGCTATCGCCACTGCTGACACTGCTGATTGATGTTTTTCTGCGTGTCGCTGATGTCGTCTTGCTCTAAATAAATCACGGCGCACGGATTCTCTTAACCGTTCCGGGTTTGAGGCCGCCCTCCGTCCCCGCACCCGGGGTAAGTCTTACGCCGACGCAAAAGATGAATTACGGAACACTTATCCGGATCGGTACGACAATGCGGTGTTCCTTCGTGGCTATGAACGGGGTTCCGAGTTTGCGAGACAGCCCATATCGAATACCGGGCCCCGCCGCGTAGCCTAGTCCGTGCCCTGCTGGAAGCGCCGGAGCAACCGGAGAGGGTCGGGATTGTTACCTGTGTAGCCCGCTATATTCTGTTACCCGGTCTCTGGTGTTAACCCGAACATTTGGTGGCGGCGGAAGGACTCGAACCTTCGACCTACGGATTATGAGACCGTCGCTCTAACCACCTGAGCTACACCGCCACGCGTAGAAGGGAAAAGGCGCCCACAGGCGCCCTGCTATTTAATTCTAAGAGGCGGTGCAAAACACTGTCAATTCGCGGGCGCGGTGGCCGCACCTGGCCGCTGACTTGCCAACTCCGGGCCTGGCACGCCAAACTGGCTGCTCAACATGAAAGTGATTGCCGTCATTCCCGCGCGGCTGGCCTCCACCCGCTTGGCGCGCAAGGTGCTGCTGCCCATCGCCGGGCAGCCCATGCTCGCCCGCGTTTACCAGGGAGTGCGCGCCTCCGCTGCGCTGCTTGACGTGATCGTAGCCACCGACTCGCAGGAAATCCTCGATCTCTGCCGCCAGCGCGGCTGGCACGCGCGCCTGACTTCCGCTTCCTGCCGCAGCGGTACCGAACGCGTGCACGAGGTTTCGCAAGCCCTCGCCGCCGATGTTTACATCAATGTCCAGGGGGACGAACCACTGGCTCGTCCCGAGCACATCAACTCCCTCATCGAACTCATGCACAATGCCGCCGTGCAGGTCGGCACGCTCATGACCCCCTGCGCCGCCGCCGACATCAACAATCCTCACGCGGTCAAAGTGGTGACCGACGCAGCCGGGCGCGCCCTCTACTTTTCCCGCGCCACCATCCCCTATGACCGCGACCAGGGCGGCGTCCGCTACTACAAACATCTCGGCTTTTACGCCTACCGCAAGCCTGCGCTGGACCGCTTTGTTTTGCTTCCGGAGTCGTCGCTGGAGCAGAGCGAACGCCTGGAGCAGCTGCGCTTTCTGGAAAACGGCATTCCTATCCACGTCGCGGAGACCCAGTTTGACACCATTGGAGTGGATACGGAAGATGACCGGCGTCGCGCGGAGGAGTTGCTGTCCAAGATCGGCCTTACTGAGCGCTGACCGCCTCGCCCTCATGCTCGGAATACTCGCGCGCTGCCTCGATGCGCTTGGAAATGGCGGGATGGGAATGGAACAGCACTTCAACCAGCCGGGAGGGCGAGCGCTCCGCCAGATTCTGGTCGGCCAGCTTGTTCATGGAACTGATGAAGGGCTGCACGCTGCTGATGGATTCGAAACAATACTGGTCGGCCTCACGCTCCTTCTGCCGCGAGTAGGCGTTCAGCACCGGCATCAGCAACAGCGAAAGCACAGTGGAAACCAGCGCCAGCAGCGGCAGGTTGGCGAAATCGGCCAGCGATTCGAACATGTGCCGGTCGAAAACCGCCCAGCGCAGGACTTCATTGGCCGCCCAGAAGCCCACAAAGGTAACCGCCACCTCCAGCAGAATGCCTTTCAGGATGTGGCGGCGCACATGGTGGCCCAACTCATGTGCCAGCACAGCTTCGATTTCGTCATCGGAGTAGTTGGTGAGCAGCGTGTCGGCTAGGATGATGCGCCGCGTCTTGCCCAGGCCGGTGAGGGCTGCGTTGGCCTTCTTGCTCTTTTCCGAAAGCTTCCACTCGTATACGCCACGGATGCGCGTGCCCGCGCGCTCGCTCAAGTGGACCAGGCGCTGCTTCAATTCCTCCCTCTGCAGCGGCTGAAACTTGTAGAAGATGGGAAACAGCACCACGGGCGCAATCTGCGCCAGGGCCACAAACAGCACGATGAAGGCTCCCCAGGCGATGAGCCACCACTGCCGCGGCCACATGCGCAGCACGTAATAGATGATTTCCACCACGATGCCGGCAAACACCAGGCCGACCAGGAATCCCTTTACCTGGTCCCACAGCCACGAGCCCAGCTTCTGGTTCGACAGATGAAATCGGTGTTCCAGATAAAAACCGTACAGGTCCAGCCCGAATCCCAGGGCCTTGCCGATCACCAGCAAAATTCCAATGTAGAAGAAAACCGCCAGGGAGTAGATCTGCCAGGCGCCCACGTAGGAGATGTCGCGGAGGTCGCGCGTCCAGCCCGTAGCCAGCAGCACAACCAGCATGGCGAAACCAAGGACGAAATCGGCAATGCCCAGGCGCCTCCGGATGCGGTTGTAGCGCCGCGCCTCGGGCGTGTCGGTTGGCGTTGTGCTGGTGGTGGGGAAAGTCATAAAACAAGCAATCAGCAAATAGCATTTGGCCGGTGAATGGTTTCGGCAGCCCCAGCAGAACAGTTTAAAGGCGAAATGCCAACTGCTAAAATGCTACTGGCTGCTTTTCACGCTGCCGCTTTCTGCATTACCATGCTCTCGCCGCTGGCCAGCATCTCCTGCACCAGTTCCGGAGAGGCTGCCTCGGCATAAAGCCGCAACAGCGGTTCGGTTCCGGAAGCGCGCAGCAGAATCCAGGCCTCAGCTCCGTTGCCGTTGGTGGGAGCGTCCAGAAACAGCTTAACCCCGTCCATGCCTTCCTTGCGCAACACGCGATACTCGCCCAATTCCTTGAATTGCTCGGAGCGCGCCCGTTCGATGGCCGCCATCTTCACCTCGTCGGGGATATGCAGGTCGCGCCGCCCGTAGTAATGTTCGCCGAATTCGCGCTGCAAGTCGAGAACCAGCTGGCCCAGGGTCTTGCCTTCATCAGCCATCACGTTGGCCAGCAGCAGCGAATTCAGGATGCCGTCGCGCTCGGGCAGATAACGGGAGTAGCCGATTCCTCCTGACTCCTCGCCTCCAACCACGATTTCCCGTTCCATCATCAGGTCGGCAATGTATTTGAACCCGATGGGGCACTCCAGCAGCTTGCGCCCATAGCGCGCGGCGATGCGGTCCAGCATACGCGTGGTATTGAAGGCGCGCACCACGTCCCCCGGCCATTTCTTACGTTCCAGCACCCAGCGCAGCAGCACGGAAAAGCATTTGTGCGAATCCACAAAGCTGCCGTCCTCGGCCACAGCTCCAATGCGATCGGCATCGCCGTCGGTGGCCAGCCCGGCGTGGCAGCCCTCGCGCACCACCGTTTCCTGCAACATGGCCACGTGGGGCTCGATGGGCTCGGGATTGATTCCTGGAAACAGCGGATTCACCTCGCCGCGGACGGCTACGTAGTTCACCCCGTGGCGGTCGAAAATCCCGGCCAGCACGCCGCGCCCTGAACCGTGCATGGCGTCAATGGCCAGCTTGAACCGGGCTTTGGCGATTTTTTCCAGGTCGGCGAACTGGGTGATGGCCTCCACGTACGGGGGCTTTAAATCCACGCGCTCAATTTTGGCAGGTATGCCTTTGGGCGCGGCGCCGGCGTGCAGTTCGGCTTCGATCTTCTGAATGATGGCGGGCGTGGCCGAGCCTCCGAAACGGCCTTTGAACTTCATCCCGTTCCAATTGTAGGGATTGTGGCTGGAGGTGACCATCACTCCGCCGGCAGCCCCCCGCTGCCGCACGGCGTAGGAGACGGCCGGCGTGGGCGTGTAATCATCAGCCAGCGTGACCGGGACTCCAGCCCCTGCCAGCACCTCGGCTGCGACTTCCGCCGCCCGTGGAGAGGCAAAGCGCGTGTCATAGCCCACTACCACGCCGTGGCGCGCCTCCTCGTGCTTCAGAACGTAGGAAGCAATCGCGCCGGCCACCCGCCGCACGTTTTCAAAAGTAAAATCGTCGGCTATTACGCCGCGCCATCCGTCGGTACCAAATTTGATTTGGGTCATTGACTCTTGGCCTTCAGCTATAACGGTGCTCTCATCAGCCGCTCAGCTTGATGCTTCAACACCAGCTAAGAGCTAACAGGCAAGAGCTGGTTCTTAGACCAGCTTCGCCATCTTTTTGTCGTCCAGGTACTTCACTACTTTGCCTACATCCTGCGCCTGTTCGCGGGTGGTGACCAGAAGCGCGTCCTCCGTTTCCACCACCACCAGGTTGTTCACCCCCACGGTAGCCACGAACTTCCCGGGCGCATGCACGTAATTGCCCTCCGAGTTCAAGGCAAAGCTGTTGGCTCCATGAATTACATTTTCCGTCCCTTCTGGCTTCGGCCGCGCATGGTATTCGTAGAGCGCCGCCCATGAACCCAGGTCGTTCCACCCTACGTCCACAGGTATGCAGAACAGGTTGGATGCGTGTTCACCTTTGGCTGAACGCGGCTCCAGGACGGCGTAGTCCACGCTGATGTTTTCGCATTTCGGGTAAAGGCGGCGGAAAGTCGCCTCAAATTTTCGCGTGCCGAAAGCGGCCGCAATCTGCTCCAGGTAAGGCGCGGTTTCCGAAAGGTGCTCGCGCAGGGCTCGGGCCAGCGTATCAGCGCGCCAGAAGAACATCCCGCTGTTCCAGTAGTAGCGGCCGGAGGCCACGAACTCTTCCGCCCTCTGCCGGTTCGGCTTCTCGGTAAAGCGGCGGACGCGAAGCGCGTCTTTTTCCGCCTTCTCTCCGGTTTCTATGTAGCCATAGCCGGTCTCTGGCCGCGTGGGCTGGATGCCCATTACCACAATGTTCTCCCCCGCGGCGGCGATATCGAGGCCGCGCTGCAGCATGGCGCGAAAGCTCTTTTCATCTTCCACCACGTGATCGGAGGGGAACATGCCGATTACCGCCGCCGGGTCCTGGCGCATCAGAATGAAGGCAGCCAAGCCAATCGCAGGAGCTGTGTTGCGTCCCACCGGTTCAGCGATCATCTGTCGGCGGGTCAGGGCGGGCAACTGGCGGCGGATTTCGGCGCTTAGATCCTGGTTGGTGATGATCCAGCACTGCTTGTCCGGGGCGAGCGGCCGCAGCCGCGCCACGGTTTGCTGAATCATGGTGCGCTTGCCGTCCAACGCCAGCAGTTGCTTGGCCCGCCGCTTGCGGCTAAGGGGCCAGAAGCGCGTGCCCCGGCCACCAGCCAGAATTACGGGATAGAAATGAGCGCTCTGTTTGGTCACAGATTCACGCGGCGTCCAGGGAAACTCGCACCTACTCTCCCGCGAGGCAAAGTTCCAGGCCGCTTCCAGGGTGCACCAGACATCCTAAACCACCGCCGGTTCGGGTCGCGCGTGGGAGGGCACCCGCGCCCGCAGAAACTCCACCGACCACTGCGGGCGCACGCGGAATTCCTGCACGCAGGCCGGCACCACGATCGCCTCTCCGGGGGCAAAGGTCACCGGCTGCGCTCCTTCGGCTTCCAGCACGCCGCAGCCGTTCACCGCCACCAGAACTTCCACCAGGCGCTGCCCCGCCTCCGCCGTCGTGAACAGGCTCGGCTCCTTCAAGGCGAGCTTCTCCACCACGAAGAACGGGGAAGCGATCAGTTCCTGCTGCTCCCGCTGCCGCGCGCCGTTGCTGCTGGCGTTTTTCACCTTGCCGGAACCCGTCTTTTCCTTTACCGCCTGCATGCCCTGCTCCAGGTGCAGGGGCCGCGGGCGCCCGTAGTCATAAAGCCGGTATGTGGCATCGGAGCTTTGCTGCGTTTCCACCAGGATGGAGCCCGGGGCGATGGCATGCACCGTGCCGCCGGCCACGTAAATCATCTCGCCGGTGTGGATATCAATCCAGTTGAGCAACTCCTCGGCGCGCGCCTCGCGGATAGCCTGCTCCAACTGCGGGCGCGTGACCCCGGGCTTCAATCCCAGTGCTACCTGCGCTCCTTTTTCCGCATGCAGAACATACCAGCACTCGGTTTTTCCCCAGGGCTGGCCCACGCGCTGCGCGCAGGCATCGTCGGGATGCACCTGGACAGAAAGCTTGTCGTGGGGAAAAAGGAACTTGAGCAACAGGGGGAAGCGGTTGGGCTCGCGCGCGGCATCGCCCACCAGGTCGCGGCCGTAGTGTTCCGCCAGGTCGGCCAGGCGCTGACCCGCCAGAGGCCCGTTGGCCACACGGCATTCATCTCCCGTCAGCCAGGCTTCGCCAATTTTTTCCGCAAATTTGCGCCCCGCGTAGATAGGGGACAGGTCCGTCGCCCCCCAAGGCCGCGGGCTGAATTCCGGCAAAAGCAATAGTGGATACAGTTCCATGGGTCGGTAACTGGCAGTTGGACGCAACCTGTATAGAAGCAGGTCTGGGGGGAGCAGTTGCCGCCCCCGTTTACATTTGCCGATCCTCCAAAACAACCGGCGCGCCGGGCTCCTGCAGTCAAACCCCGGCAAAGAATTTACGCAGGCGTTCCAGGCCCCGGTCCAGTTCCTCGGCGGAAGTGGCATAGGAAACGCGGATGTGCTCGCGCGTGCCGAAGCCCTCGCCGGGAACCGTAACCACATGCGCCTCGCGCAGCAGGCGCCCGGCCACGTCCGCCGCCGTCTTCATCCCGTCCCGCCCGAAATAGGCAGAAACATTGGGATAAGCGTAAAAGGCTCCCTCCGGCTGGCTACAGCGAATCCCGGGGATGGCGCGCAACCCCTCCACCACCCGGTCACGCAGCTGGATGTATTCGCGCCGCATATCTTCCACACATTGCTGCGATCCTTTCAGCGCCGCCACCGCCGCCTTCTGCACGATGGAGGTGGGGTTGGAAGTGGACTGGCTCTGCAGCTTCTGCATGGCCTTCACCACCGCCTCCGGTCCCAGGGCGTAGCCCAGCCGCCATCCCGTCATGGCGTAAGTCTTGGAGAGCGAGCCGGCCAGCAGCACCCGGTCCCGGAAGACTTCAGCCACGGAGCCCAGGGAGAATTTCCTGCCCGTGTAATTCAGGTAGACGTAGCACTCATCGGAGAGCACCCAGATGCCGCGCCGTGCCGCCAGCTGCGCAATTTCCGTCATGTCCTCGGGGTTGATCACCGCTCCCGAGGGGTTGCCCGGCGAGTTCAAAATGATGAGCCTGGTCCGCGAAGTGACGGCGCGGCTGAGCATCTCCGCGGTCAGTGCGAAGTTCCGGCTCTCATCGGTTTCCACCATTACCGGCCGGCCGCCGGCGTAGCGAATAATGTCCTTGAACGACACCCAGTAGGGCACCGGCAGAATGACCTCGTCGCCGTGGTCCACCAGCACCTGCATGGCATTGAACAGCGCGTGCTTGCCGCCTACCGAGGCGATCACTTCTTCCCGCCGGTAGTGGGAATCGAAATCGGCGGCGTGCCGCTGCACAATGGCATCGCGCAGCTCTGCCGTTCCCCCCACCGCCGTGTACTTGGTGAAATTGCTCTGGATGGCGGTGATGGCCGCGTCCTTAATGTGTTTGGGGGTGGGGAAATGCGGCTCGCCGGCCCCGAAGTCCACCAGGTCAATGCCCTCGGCCCGCAGCTTTTCCGCCTCGTTCACCACCGCCAGCGTGGCGGAAATCTCGATTCTGTTGATCCGCTCCGCGAAGCTCTCGGTGGGCCGCGCTTCTGTGGTTGCCATGATCATTCTTCTCTACTCGTGAGTTGCTTCTTTACGCTGAGCGCGCCGCGCTATGGTCGGCGCCAGCTTTTCCCCTAATTTCTTCTCCACCAGCTCCGGCACCAGACCGCGCACTGACCCACCCAGCGTAGCCACTTGCCGCACCAGGCGCGAGCTCAGGTAGGAATAGGTCTCGGCCGGCATCATAAATACGGTTTCCAGCCGTGGTTCCAGTTTTCGGTTCATCAAGGCCATTTGCAATTCGTACTCGTAGTCGCTGATGGCGCGTATGCCGCGCAGCACCGCCGTCGCTCCCACCCGGAGCGCGTAGTCCACCATCAGCCCGTCGAAGCTGTCCACCCGCACATTGTCCCGCTGCCGCGTCATGGCGCGGATTATTTCCATGCGCTCTTCCAGGCTGAACAAAGGCTCTTTCTCCGGATTGCGCAGGATGGCCACTATCAGCTCGTCAAATATTTTGGCGCCCCGCTCGATCAGGTCCAGGTGGCCATTGGTCAAGGGGTCAAACGAACCGGGATAGATGGCGATGACGGGCTTCAATCCGCCTCAATGGGTACGGGAATTGCCTGAAACACCATGATTCTAATGCCCACCGGCGGGCGCGGGCAATCACGAGCTGAGAAGGGGAGCGGGCCCCTTCCCGGGGCAGGTGGCATGGCCATTCGCAGCCAAGGCGAAAAAACACAGCCGATTGACCAGCGAACGGCATGGGCCTAACATCTCCGCAATGTCGTCCCCCTCCCCCAGCATCGGACAGGTGCTCGGGCACTATCGAATAGTGGAGCAGATTGGTGCCGGGGGGATGGGCATCGTCTATCGCGCCCACGACCTGCAACTGGAGCGCGATGTCGCGATCAAGGTTCTCCCCGCCGGCACCATCAGCGACAGCGGCGCTCGGGCCCGCTTCCACAAAGAAGGCCTGGCGCTGGCCCGCCTCAACCATCCCCACATTGCGACCGTGCACGAATTCGGCGCGGAAAACGGCGTGGACTTTCTGGTTACCGAGTACATCACGGGCATTACCCTGAACGATAAGCTGCTCGGCGGCCCTTTGGGCGAGGCACAGGCCCTGAGCCTGGCTGCTCAGCTGGCGGAAGCGCTGGAAGCGGCCCATGAGCAGGGCGTAGTGCATCGTGACTTGAAGCCCGGCAACCTGCGGCTTACCAGCAAGGGACAATTGAAGGTGCTGGACTTCGGCTTGGCCAAGCTGGCCCGCGCCCTCGACTCCACCCTGCCCACGGAAAACTTGAGCCAAAATCCAATTCTCTCCGGCACTCTTCCCTACATGTCGCCGGAGCAGGTTCGCGGCCAGCAGGTGGATGAGCGTAGCGATATCTGGGCGGCAGGCGCGGTGATTTACGAGATGGCCACCGGACAGCGGCCCTTTCCCGAGCGGCACCCGGCGCAATTGATTGACGACATCCTGCGGCAGCCGCCCAAGGCTCCGAGCGCCGTCAATCCCCGCCTCGCGCCCGGGTTTGAGGCCATCATCCTCAAGGCTTTGGATAAGGACCCGGAACGCCGGTACCAGTCCGCCCGCGAGATGCGAGTGGACCTGCTGCGGCTGATGCCCAGCGGCAGCGGAACTGCGTACATTTCAGCCGGCACCCGGCCGGTGCTTCCACGCTTAAGCCGCAGATGGACCTTGCTGGCGTTGGCAGTCCCTGTGATCGCGGTGTTGGCGCTGGTTGGCTGGCGCCTGAAGAACCGGCTGCAGCCCGCTCCCCGTGCGCCACGAATTCTCGCCATCTTGCCCTTTCAGGCTGTGGATGGGGATAAAGCCACGAGCGCGCTGGGTACGGGCATGACTGAAACCCTTACGGCGCAACTGGCCCAACTCAGCGACCACAACTCCCTGCAGCTGGTTTCCACACATGAGATCCAGGCCCAGGGCATCAAGACGGCGGAGCAGGCCCACCGTGACTTTGGCGTGGACTGGGTGCTGGAGGGCAGCCTGCAGCAAGCCGGCTCGCAGCTGCGCATCAACTGCATCCTGGTGGATGCTTCCACCCAGCGGCAGTTGGGTGCAAGCACCATAACTGCCACTGCTAGCGACATTTTTGGCCTGGAAGACAGGGTGGTGAATAAGACGCTTGAAATACTGGCTGTCGCGATTCCACGGGCGCAGCGTAACAGCACACAGATGCGGGCGGGCACCAGTCCGGAGGCGTACCAGCACTATCTTCGCGGGCTGGGCTATCTGGAGGAATATCAGAAGCCGGAGAACATCCAGAGCGCCATTGCCGAATTTGGCCAGGCCTTGCAGGCGGACCCCAACTACGGACGCGCTTATGCCGGCATGGGCGAGGCCTACTGGCTGGGGTTTGATGAGAGCAATCGCACTAATGACTGGATTACGCTGGCCGAGCAGAACTGCAAAAAGGCCCTGGCGCTGACGCCCGATTCTGCCGAAGGCCACAGCTGCCTGGGAGACGTTTACAACGGACAGGGGCACTACCAGGGGGCTGCGGATGAGTTCCAAAAGGCATTGGCTCTAGATAAGAATCAAGTGACCGCTCTCCGAGGGCTTGCCGACGCTTATGAAAAACTCCGCAACTTGGGTGCTGCCGAGACGGCCTACCGCCAGGCCATCAGCCTGCGTCCCCAATACTGGGCGGGATATAACTGGCTGGGCGGGTTCTACTTTCGCCAGGCGCGTTATGCTGATGCGGTGCAGATGTTCCAGCGCGTTATTAAGCTGACCCCGGAAAATTTCCAGGGCTACTCCAACCTTGGAGCTCTGCTGACATTCGAAGGAAAATATTCCGACTCCATCCAGGTTCTAAAACGCTCTCTCGAGGTCCGGCCCACGCTTGAGGCTTACAGCAACCTTGGAACCGCGTTCTTCTCTTTGCGCCGGTTCCCGGAAGCTGCGCAAACTTACCAGGAAGGTCTGAAACTCGATGATCGTGACTCCCTCATCTGGGGCAATTTGGGAGACGCTCTGTACTGGGCGCCGGGCCGACGAGGCGAAGCTGCTGCCGCTTACCGCAAGGCCATCTCGCTGGCCACGGCCAAACTGCGGATCAACCCGGAGGACTCTACTGTGCTGGCTTTTCGAGCCACTTACGATGCCATGGTGGGAGATAAGAACTCTGCCCTTTCGGATGCGCAAGACGCTCTACGCCTGTCGCCGGCCGATGCGAACGTGAATTTCCGCGCCGCCCTGGTTTATAACCATTTCGGCGACACACAGCAATGCCTCGCCGCCCTGGAGAAAGCAGTGGCTGCCGGCTACCCACCATCCGCCATCCGCGACACGCCGGATTTCGACCACCTGCGGGATAATCCGCGCGTGCAGCAACTCCTCAGCCAGCGCTGAGAACAGCGGCTCTACTTCACATACACGCCGGGATCCGAAGGAGGAATGCAGTCAGTGGTGCTGTCGCCTACTCTGACGGAATATAAATAATCGCCCGTGCGCTGAGGCGATTGTGCACCCTCATCAGTTGTGACTTTCTTCTTCGGATTTGCACTATCGCCAAAAGGCGACCCTGGTGGATGGTTTGTGCTCACGTCGAAGTTTGCTGTGTAACTTTTCTTAGGCGAATCGTCCGATTGCCACTCGATTGTTGGCTGGTCAGCAAGCAAGACGTTTAGTTTGGGGATATCAATGACGCACTGGCCATTGACTGTTCGAATGTGGATCGTATATTTCCGGCCCGCTGGTCCACCCCCGGCGAATTTAGCCTCGCGGCAGCCCAATGGCATGGCCAGAACGAGAACGAGCCCGGCCCAAATCGCTTTGCGATTAGTTTTCATGAGACACCTGCCAGAGAAGAAATCCTTGGAAGGGGCCGTGGTGCGGCAAAGTAGCACATTTGGAACTTATGTCAAGAAATAAAGCACCGCATCTGGTGCAGTGGCGGGCAGTGGATAACACTCCAGATAGTATTTTTCGAGTTAATGATGGTAAGGGACCTAATGCCCCACTCCTTTTCGGGCCGGGTGCGGATTCGCTGACGTTCAGAACAACGGCGCGAAAACGAAGCCGCCCAGAATCGGGCGGCTTTAAGAGATGTATCCTTTACGCCAACCGCTCAACGCCGGGCCGCGGGCATGGCCACTGTCCGGCTGGGAGGCGGTGGAGGCGCAACTGGCGCCTTTTCTTTCTCCGCTGCGCCATTGGTAGGCTCCTTCACCAGGCCCAGCGCCTTGCGCACTTCGGCTTCGATCTTCACCGTGATGTCCTTGTTCTCTTTCAGGAACGTGCGCGCGTTCTCCCGTCCCTGGCCGATGCGCTCGCCCTTGTAGCTGAACCAGGCGCCCGACTTCTCCACCACGTTATTGTTGACCGCCAGGTCAATCAGGTCGCCTTCGCGCGAAATGCCTTCGCCATAAATGATGTCGAACTCGCACTCGCGAAAAGGGGCCGCCACTTTATTCTTCACCACCTTCACCCGGGTGCGCGAGCCCACCACTAGGTCGCCTTCCTTGATGGCGGCGATGCGCCGGATGTCGGCCCGGATAGAGGAATAGAACTTCAGCGCCCGCCCTCCGGTGGTGGTCTCCGGGTTGCCGAACATGACTCCGATCTTTTCCCGGATCTGGTTGATGAAGACCATGCAGGTGCGCGACTTGGAAACAATGCCGGTCAGCTTGCGCAAGGCCTGCGACATCAGTCGCGCCTGCAGGCCCATGTGGCTGTCGCCCATCTCGCCGTCCAGTTCCGCCTTGGGCACCAGCGCCGCCACCGAGTCCACCACCAGCACGTCTATGGCATTCGAGCGCACCAGCGCCTCGGCGATTTCCAGCGCCTGCTCGCCGTAGTCGGGCTGCGAAATCAGCAGGTTATCAACGTCCACCCCCAACTTGCGGGCGTAAGCCGGGTCGAGCGCGTGCTCGGCGTCCACGAACGCCGCCATGCCGCCAGCTTTCTGCGCCTCCGCCACTACCTGCAGCGCCAGCGTGGTCTTGCCCGACGATTCCGGCCCGAAAATCTCCACCACGCGGCCCCGCGGCATTCCGCCCACTCCCAGCGCCGCGTCCAGAGAGATGGAACCGGTGGAGATCACTGAAATGGGCACCACCGCTTCCTTGCTGCCCAGGCGCATGATCGAACCCTTGCCAAACTGCTTTTCAATCTGCGACACCGCCAGGTCAATTGCCCGCGTTTTTTCCGTCCGTTCGTCGGCCATGAGCTTGCTCCTACCCGAGTTGGGGAGAGATGTAATGTGGGAGATATCTACCCCTTAAAGTACACCTGTGCTCAGCCTGGCGTCAGCGCCAGAATGTAGCTGAATTTCCACAGGTTTCCCGCTTTGGGAGAGTATAAGCTAAAAGCGAATGAAAAGCGAATACATTTGGCCGCTTTCCACAGGTTTGCTGTACCTCTCTCAGTAACCCTGTGGAAAATTTTGTGGATAGGCGGGGCCGCACGTTTTCGGCGGCACATGTCAGCGTAGCGCCACCTTGTGTTCGGCCGTTCTATTGGGGCAAGAGATCCGACAACGCCCACTCAATTCGATTCACTTCTTCGCGAATCACCCGGATCGCCTGCTGGTTACTGGGAAATGACAGGGGCGCGATGGCTTCCGCCGCATGACGAATCTTGTAGTTGCGATCCCGGATCAATTTCATTCTCGCGGAAGTTTCGATTCGATACTGGCAGATCCTCTTCGCGAGTTTCGTCGCTACCCAGGCGAGCGCCAGGCCGAACAACATTTCGATTGGGAACCGGTCGGTTGCCCCATCAAAATCGAGGAACGCCAGGCGGTATACGGCCTCGCCAAGACCTAGGGAAGCAAATATCACTCCCATGCCAACCAATACCACGGTCAACCGGTCAGTACGTCGAAGCGCCACAGCTGGCTGCCTTGCGTCAGATTTTTGCGCGAACACCATTGTTCCCCCGATGCAATGTGATATAGGCGAAAACTTTATCACTTCTCTGCCTTAAATGGGCAGTCCCGGCCTTGCCTGCGGCAGGAGGGCTGGGCAGGGCCTTTCCGGCCTTCATCGTTTCAAGATGTCCACGGGTTCTCTTACATCCTGCACCCGGAAGTACTTAGCCAGGGTTGGATGCTTGCGCGCCGCTTCCGCATACATGCCCCAGGCGATCTTGCGGTAGGACATGTGCCCAGCCTGGCCGGTGCGCAGTTCGGAGATGTATACCGCCTCGGCAAAATCCATTTTGAACAGAGTGCGCTTGCGGAACCCCAGGGGAATGGCATACTGCGAGCTCTCCTCCGCTTCTGTTGCCGCGGACTTGACCAACTGCTCCACGGCCTGTGCGCTGTGCCGCATTGACTGGTCATAGGCGGTTGTTTCCCCTGCCGCCTGCAACTCCTCAGGCACGTCGTAGCCATGGGAGGTGGTGAACCCCTGCCCGATCTGCACGCAGCGGCGGTGGCGGTGCATGTCGCGAAAGCCGCCTATATCCATGAGAATGTCGAAGCGCAATCCCTGGCCCGCGGCGAAGGGGCGCAGCAGTTCGTCATGCGGGCCTCGGTTCCGCATGCCCAGATCAATGACCTCTTGCCGCCGCTTCTCTCCCGCGCTCTCCACTGCCTCCCGCACCTGGCGATAAGGATAGTGGCAATGCTCGTAGAGCAGCGTGGCGGCCAATTCCACCTCCAGCGGTTCGTCATCCAGCAATTCCACCGGACGGGCCTGAGCGACTGCCGCGCCCTTCATCAACTCAGCCGCTGCCTGGCGCAACTCGCCCCGGGTCTTTAGCTCGTAGGGATTAGGGTCGGCATACTTGACCAGGGTGGGCGCCACCCGTACCGGCTTGAGCAGCTCCGCCGCCGCGCGGCCGCCCAGGGCGGGATTGAGCTGTCGTATATCTTCCACCAGAACACGCCACAATTCATGATTCAGGTTATAGGCGGGTTCGCTGGCCGCCCGCTTCAGCAACTCACCCAGGCGCCGCACCTCCGCGTGGGTGTGGGAAAGCAGGTGTGAAACCTGGCTCTCCAGGGTGCGCGCGTTCACGATCTCACCCAGGGAAGTAATCGTGGCCAGGGGAAGCAGGTAGCGGGCCACGTCGAAGGCTCGCGCCCGCAACGTGCGCTCGTAGGTCTCCTGCTTCATCTCAGCCGGCTTGGGCGTCTGCGACATGAGGTGGCGCCACATGCGCTCGGAGAGACCCTCATAGGCAGCAAACAGGCCGTCCACGGTTCGGCTGAAAAGCTGTTGCGCCGATTCGTCGCCGCCGAAGTCAGGCCGGTAATAACCGCTCTTTTTGAAGTCCTGGTAGCGGGTGGAGCGCTCCTGGCCGTCCCATCGCTGCTCATCCACCAGGGCAATTGCTGCCAATATGGAAAGGCGCTCCACCGCCAGTGCGATGTGGGCCAAGTCGGCTATGGAGCGGTGACCATATTGAAAATAAAAGGTGTTAAGGAACTTTTCCGCCTTCTGGCTGCTGATTTCGCGCAACGACTCCTTCATAGACAGGGCGGAGCGCGAATATTTGGCCATGGCATAGGCTTGCACTTCCGGTTCGGCGCCATGCACAGCAAAAACTTCAGTGTTGCTGGTCTGCCCCGCCGCCGGGGCGCTGCCGTTCTTGGTCTCTGACATGGGAATCCGATACTACTTCGCGCTTTTGCCGCAGGCAAATTTTCCGCAAGGACACGGGCCTAGGGCTTTTCTCTTATGGACGTAATAACTTACGGCCCATCGGCATTCATTTCTGCGTAGATATTGGCTTGGCGGCGGAGGAGGGGAACCGCAGCCCGGGCACATTCGTAGAAACTAGGGGCTTTGCCCGGCGGAATTACTTTTGATACTTTTACATGGCCAGCAACATCGCATATAAACGTACGATATTCATGCGAAGTAAAGTACCAGCCTTCCTAGTTGCTTTTGTGCTTGCCGCCGGTCTTCCCAAGGTCGCCGTCGCACAGCAGGTTATGCCCATGCACGCCGCGCTGGGCATGGGGGAGAGTGTCCCCGCGCTCAATATCGTTGCCGGCAGCCATCCCGATCCGGCGCCCTTGCTTCCTCCTGTGCGGTTGCCGCGCATGGCTCCCGAACTGGCGCTGCAAGTCATGGCTAATCATGCCATCATCCAGGACGCCCACCTGGGCGCCTATTCCGCCACCAGCACGGTGACCGCGAAGCTGCCCGACTTGAAGGAAGGTGGGCAGTTCGAATTGGATCGCCGCTATACCGCGCCCCGAACGCTGCAGTTCACCCCGGTGCAATTCACCGGCGACGGGTTTGTGAAAAGCAACGTCATTGTCCGCCTGCTGCAGTCGGAGGTGGACCATGTGCAGAAGGACGAGCCCGGACAGACCGCAATCAACAACCACAACTACAAGTTTGCCTACAAAGGCGACGAGATGCTGCAGGGGCGCCTGGTACATGTTTTCCATCTCAAGCCGCGCAAGAATCGCCCCGGCCTTTTCAAGGGCCGCATTTTTGTGGATGCTTACACCGGCACCCTGGCGCGCGCCGAAGGCCGCATGGTGAAATCGCCTTCCCTGTTCATCAAAGACATTAATTTTGTGCAGGATTACGCCGATGTGGACAGCTTCACTTTTCCCGTGCGCATGCACTCGCAAGCCAAGGCGCGCATCATCGGGCGGGTTATCGTGGACGTGGTGCACCGCGACTATCGTGCTGTCCCGGCCAGCGAAATCGCCGCCACTCCCGACGCCGCGCTGGCGGCAAACAAGTAAGAGCGGACCCCCAGCCGTCAGTATTCAGCCCCGGAGCTTTTGGCTGTAAGCTCTTGGCTTTTCGCTGTCGGTTGCGAAACATTCCACCGTCATCCAATTAGACTAATCCGCGGGGTCCGCATCTATCTGCGGCGAAGATAGTTCATGGATGCTCTGCTCACAGCCACCGCCCACCGTCCTTGGCCGCTGCCTCTGGGGCCGTGGATCATGACCCAAACCTGGCATGACCTTTTGTTCGCCCACTGGCCGCTGCCGCCCCAGGTTTTGCGTTCGCTGGTTCCGGCGCAGCTTCCGCTGGACGCCTACGAGGGCCAATGCTGGCTGGCGGTGACTCCCTTCCACATGAGCAACGTTCGTCCCCGCGGCCTGCCCCCCGTACCGGGCTTTTCCAGCCTGCCTGAAGTGAATGTCCGCACTTATGTGAAGCTGGGGGGCAAGCCGGGCGTTTACTTTTTCAGTCTGGATGCCGGCACTCTCAGCGCGGTCTTCGCCGCCCGCAGCTTCTATCGCCTGCCCTATTACTACGCTCGCATGAAGGTGGATGTGAGGCCGGAGGAGATTGGCTACCACAGCCTGCGCCGCGTGCCTGCCAACGCCGAGTTTCGCGGCCGCTACCGCCCTGCTGGTCCGGTTCAGTTGCGCGTTCCCGGCTCGCTGGAGCATTGGCTGACCGAGCGCTATTGTCTCTACACCACCACCGGGCGCAGCGTGTTTCGGGCGGAAATCCATCACCTGCCCTGGCCTCTGCAGGACGCCGAAGCCGAAATCCAAGTGAATACCATGGCGGCTGCCGCCGGCATCACCCTGCCGGGTGTTCCCCGGCTGCTGCACTTCTCCCGCAAACTGGACGTGCTGGTCTGGCCACTGCGCCGGGTTTAGGGCCGGCTGATCTCTCTGCGCTCAGCACAGCACGTGGGCACCGGCGCCCTCGCCTGAAGTTAGCCGGCCCTTGCGCGCCAGGGCGGGAGGCGTATGATGCAGGGCCGTGGAAAGCCCGAAATCCGAACTGATCGCTTCTCTGCGAAAAGAGGCGGAATTGGCCCGCAAGCGCTCGCAACGGCTGGTGGAAATTGCCAAGCGCTTGCCCACTCCCCAGGAGCAAAGCGACGCGATTGCCATGGCCCTGGCGGAAGGGCGCTCAGCGGAAGCCTTCGATCACGCGGTGGAGTTCCTGCTGACCACCGGCAACTGACAATTGCTACTGGTGCTTACGTTGTCTTCTCTTTTGTCAGCATCCCCAGCAGGATCTGGAAGAGCAGCAGCCAGCGCTTCACATTGCTGGTCATGAGGAAATTTTCCTTCACGTGCTCGCGCCCGTTCTTGCCCATCTGCTCGGCAAATTCCGGGTGGGTCAACAGGTAGCGGATCTGATAGGCGCAGCCTTCAATGGAGTGCACCAGCACACCCGTAAGCTTGTGTATCACCTGCGTGGGAATGCCGCCCACCGCGCCGGCAATGGTGGGTTTGCCCTTCCACAGGGCCTCAGTGACGGTGAGCCCAAAACCTTCCTTCAGCGATTTTTGCACCACCACGGTTGAGGCGCGCTGCAGGGCGTTGATTTCCAGCGCCGACCACGGCGGCAGGTTAAGGATGATTACGTCCGGGTCTTCCCCGGCCGCGTCCATTACCTCCTGCAGGACGATGGCGCCTTCGGGGTCATCGGTGGCCCCGCCGCCGGCCAAAACCAGCTGGCAGTCCACATATTTTTTGGCCAGTTTATAGGCCTGGATGACCCCCACGGGATCCTTGAGCCGGTCGAAACGCGAGATCTGGGTCACGATCGGCCGGCTGCGGTCAATTCCGAAATCCTCGCACACCTTCTGGATGTAGCCGGCGTCCAGTTCCTTGTTCTTCTCTGAAAGTGGATCAATGCAGGGGAAGAACAGGTATTGCGGCGCCATCAGCTGGCGGGAAAAAGCGGGCGAAGAGAACACGGTTGCGTCGTATTCTTCCACCATGGGGCGCAAGAATCCCCAGACGTCAGGATGGGGATTGGAGAGATCAATGTGGCAACGCCACATCCATTTGCCCCGATTGCGCTCCCGGCAGCGAATCAGCCCCAGGGGCTGGGGATCGTGAACCACGAACAGGTCCTCGGTGAACTGCATGCGCTGCCGGTTCTGCTCGTTGTACATCAGAAAAATGTCGCGCGCTTCCTTGGTGAGCACGTACTCGCCGCCATGCAGGGCGTTGTGGAAGGCCTTGGTCACCTCGAAGAAATCGTTGCCGCCGGTGATCACGTCCCAGCGGGTCCCCACCTCCAGTTCACCGAGCAGTGGGATGAGGCGGTTGAGCATTTCGGCCACGCCTCCCCCCATAGAGGTGGAGTTCACCATCTTCACGGTTTTGCCGCGGAGGGGACGGGCCAGGAAGCGGAGTTCGTCCAGTTCCGGCTTGCCGATGATGGGCTCGTAGTCGTCCAGCCGGGGAGGCGGGGGCGCCGCGGGCGGAGTTTCCGAAATGCGCGGCCGTTTGCGGCGCTCGCGAAAGGGCGCCGAGGGGGCTTCCGACCCGCCATTGCGGGGCGGGGCCTCGGCCGGCTGTTCCGTGATTACTTCGCGGCGCCTCTGCTCGGCCACACTCTCCTCGGCCTGGTTCTTGCCTGGTTCCATTTCCGCCTCATGCTTGGGAATGCAAAGCTCGTTCGATCACGCGCACCATGATCCGGCGCACGTCCTGCAGGGTCGAAGTGTAAATGTCAATACGGTTGAACTGGTCGGCTATACGACCCAGGTCCAGTTCCGATTCCAGCCAGACGGAAAAGTCGTTGGAATTCAGCTTTAGCCGCAAACGCGCTTCTATGAAGTGATAATGAATGCAGTGAATGCTGACCCGGTTGAGGCACTCGCGGAACTCCACCAGGTTGCGGGCAACAAAAGGGGTGGGCACCACCACCGCATCGGAAGCGCAAAAGTAGAACGGCTCCATGGCGGCCCGGTCGGCTGCCCGCGGGTTGCGCTCCAGGTAGTCCTGAACGATCTGCACGATTCGCCCCCGCAGAGTTTCCACGGAAGTAAATTCCCGGACGTCCACCGAGGCCAGGCGCTCCGCCAGTCCCACCTCATTGCAGGCGGCAAAGGCCCAGTGGGCGTAGTCGTTGGAGAAGCCTTCGCGGATGAAGTGGTGTTCCTGCAGGGTGCGGAAGGTGTGCTGGAAAATGGATTCACTGGGCACGGAACGCAAAGCGGCCAGCAGTTCGCCCAGGGTGGTGGCTTTCTCCCGTTCAATGCGGAGCAGGTGGGCCGCCGAGTTGAAGTAAAAAGGAGAGCGCGCCCAGCGCACCGGCGGCGCCGGCAATGGTGCGGTTGCCATGTTAGGGGAGTCCTCCTGCTCGTTCTGAGCCCGATTGCTCAGAGGCCGCTCTGCGGGCTTTAGATGCCACCCCGGCAGGCCGTCGTTTGCTCCTGTTCAACATACACCATGCTATGGGGCCATGCTCAAGCCCGGCGGCTGCTCGCAAAATCGCACAGCAGCTTTCGATTTTGCTGGCAGGGACTCTCCCCCCGTTGGAAAATCATGACTTCGCCACTTTATCTGCCTCCTTGTATGCCACATGGCGCTGACACGTTGTTGCTGGAGTTGTTCGCCATCTTTGTCTGGGCCAAGATCTTTGGCGAACTGTTTGAGCGGCTTTCTCTTCCCGCGGTGCTGGGTGAAATCCTGGCCGGGATTATTCTCGGCCCCCATGCCGCCGCTCTGATTGCTCCCAGCGAGAATATCTACGCCTTTGCCGAAATTGGCGCCATCTTCGTGCTGTTTACCGCCGGCCTGGAGACCCGGCCCCAGGATCTGCTGCGCGTGGGCCGGCAGTCGCTGGGGGTGGCCGCCGCCGGGGTAATTGCTCCCTTTGTCCTCGGGTTCTTCTACATGCGCTTGCGCGGCGAAGCCAATCATGAGGCTATCTTTGTGGCCGCCGCCATGGTGGCCACCAGCGTAGCTATCACGGCTCGCGTGCTGGCCGACCTGCACGTCCTCAACGCCCGTTTTGCCCGCATCATCATGGGAGCGGCGGTTTTTGACGACATTCTGGGCATGGTCTTGCTGGCAATCGTGAGCGGCATGGCCAGTGGGGGCGGCATCCGCTGGCTGCACCTGGGCGTAACCCTCGCCGAAGCGGTAGGCTTCGCCCTGTTCATGATCTTCGTCGGACCCCGCATCGTACGCCGCGTTCGCCCCGGCCTGCGCCATATTTCGCTGCAGAACGCGCCGCTGGTCCTCTCCCTGGCCACTTGTCTGCTGCTCTCCTGGGCCGCTGCCCGCATCGGCATGGCCGCCATCATCGGCGCTTTTTTCGCCGGCCTGGTGCTGGCTGACTACTCTCCGGAGTGGGATCTCCAACCCCGCATTCACGCCATCAATGAATTTCTCGCCCCCTTCTTTTTCTTCACCATCGGCTCCCGACTTGATGTCCACCTGTTCTCCGGGAACGTGCTGCTGGACGCGCTGGTCGTCTCCCTGCTGGCCGTCGTCTCCAAGGTGGTGGGCTGCGGCCTGCCCGTGCTGCGGGAAGGCTGGCAAACCACGCTGCGGGTAGGGGTAGGCATGATGCCTCGTGGCGAGGTGGCGCTCATCGTCGCCCTGGTGGGATTGCAGATGAACATGGTCTCACAATCAACTTATGCCATCGTCATCTTCATGACCGGATTCACCACCATCCTGGCTCCGCCGCTGCTGCGCTTGCTGATCCGTGACCGTCCGGGCGGCAAGGGAAAGGGAAGTCCCGAGCTGGTTGGCGCTCACCAGCCCGCGAACTCGGCTGAGTGAAACCAGCGTCGCTCCCATAGCGGAACGGTCAGGACATTCCTGCTCAGCGGGAAAGCGAAACCTGAAACTCGAAACTGTTCGTACTCCTCTCGTTTATAATCGCGCCTTCTCCGGGGAGGCGGGATTCGCATGGGCCTGCAAGGCCGGGTGGCGCTGGTGACCGGTGCGTCGCAAGGGATCGGGCGTGCCTGCGCTCTGCGCCTGGCCGCCAGCGGCGCCAGGGTTGCCCTGGCGGCGCGCAGCCAGGAAAAGCTGCAGCAGGTAGCTGCTGAAATCGCGGCTGCCGGCGGCGACGCAGCCGCCTTTGTCATGGATGTTGCCAGCGAGGAACAGATCAAACCTGCAGTTCGCGCGGCCATGGACCAGTTCGGCAGAATCGACATCCTGGTCAACAATGCTGGCATCACCCGCGACCAGTTGGTAATGCGCATGAAGCGCGCCGACTGGGACGCCGTCCTCAACACCAATCTCACCGCCGCCTACCTGTGCATTCAGGCGGTCATCGGCTCCATGCTCAAGCAGCGTTGGGGACGCATCATCAACATCACCAGCATCTTCGGCCAGATCGGGCAAGTGGGACAGGCCAACTACTCGGCTTCCAAAGCCGGACTGATCGGGCTGACCATGGCCGTGGCTCGCGAGGTCGCCTCCCGCAACATCACCGTAAATGCGGTGGCCCCCGGCTACATTGAAACATCCATGACGGCGGGGCTACCGGCGGAGATGAAGGAGAACATTTTGAAGATGATTCCCCTGGGCCGCGTTGGAAGCGATGCCGACGTCGCCAGCGCGGTGAACTTTCTTGCCTCCGACGAGGCTGCCTACGTCACCGGCCACGTGCTCAACGTCAATGGAGGCATCCTCATGGGGTAGCGCGCACGCCTTCCTCCCCGGCGATTGCAGTTTTCCAGGCAGTCACGCCCGAACACCTGGCGCAAACCCGCACGCTGTTTCTTGAGTACGCTTCCTCGCTCGGTTTCAGCCTGTGCTTCCAGGGCTTCGAGCAGGAAATGGCCGGCCTGCCCGGAGATTACGCTCCACCGCAAGGGCGCCTGCTATTGGCGCGCCTGGGCCAGGAATCAGTGGGCTGCGTCGCCCTGCACCCGCTGGAGCCGGGCACCTGCGAAATGAAGCGTCTCTATGTACGGCCGCAGTTTCGCGGCCACGGAGTGGGCAAGGCGCTGCTGAACACGGTGCTCGCTGAAGCCCGCGCTATCGGTTACCGGCGCATGCGTCTGGACAGTGTCGAGCCGGTCATGCAAGATGCTGTCCGCATGTACCGCGCCTATGGCTTTCGTGAGATCGCGCCTTACCGGGAAAACCCGATTGCAGGCGCGCTGTATATGGAGTTGATTTTGGATTGAGTAATTGTGTAATTGAGTAATTGTGTAAATTGGCGCAATTAATTTTCAATTCCATGATTTCTGCCGCAAGGAGCCTCATGAAGATCTGCGTCGTGCTGCTCATGTTGTTCATCGCCGCCGCCTCCTTCGCCGCCACCGAAAAAACCGTTTCTTACAAGAGCGGCGACGAAACCGTTCACGGCGTTCTCTATACCCCTGCGGGCAAGGGGCCGTTTCCCGCCCTGGTCGTGATTCATGAATGGTGGGGCCTGGTGCCCTGGGTGAAGGAGCAGGCGGCCAAGCTTGCCGACCAGGGCTACGTCACGCTGGCGGTTGATCTCTACCGCGGCAAGTCCGCGGATAATCCCGAAACCGCGCACGAGCTGATGCGCGGCCTGCCCGAGGACCGCGCCAACCGCGACTTGCTGGCGGCGGTAGGGTTCCTGAAATCGCAGAAGAAGGTTAACCCGGCGAAGATCGGTTCCATCGGCTGGTGCATGGGCGGCGGCTACTCGCTCGACCTGGCTATTGCCGACCCCACTCTCGCCGCCGCCGTCATCAACTACGGCCACTTGGCCACCGACCCCGCCCGCATCCAGCAGATCCACGCGCCCATCCTAGGCCTGTTTGGGGGGCAGGACAAAGGCATACCACCCACTGACGTGCGTAAGTTTGAACAGGATATGAAGCAAATGGGCAAGAAGATAGACGTCACCATTTATGCCGATGCCGGTCACGCCTTCGAAAATCCCAACAACAAGACCGGCTACCGGGCAGAGGATGCCGCCGATGCCTGGAAGCGCACGGTGGAATTTCTGGACGCGACGCTCAAAAAATAGGCTCCTCGTTCACTTGGCGATCGCGTGGTGGAACAGGCAAACTCCTAATAGTGGCTACTGACTACTTTTTTAAATTCTGCTTGCCAGACGGTACTACTCTGGTTACTATGCATTCACCCCCGAACCGGAATTTTTCAGGCTGCGCCCACCATGAACATCGGCGAGACGATTCGCAATCTTCGGCTGCACAAAGGCATGTCACAAGGCGACATTGAGAAGCGCACCGGATTGCTGCGCTGTTACCTTTCGCGGGTGGAAAATGGCCACACCATCCCTTCGCTCGACACCCTGGCCAAGATTGCCACCGCCATGGAAGTTCCGCTGTCCCAGTTCTTCAGCGATTCCAACCACGATAATGGTTCCAAGCCGCTGCCCCAGCTTACCGATGATGAGGTGCGCTTCCTTACCCAGATCCGGCGTTACTCTTCTTCGCTGAACGACAGCGACCGCAAGCTGGTGCTGGCCATGGTCAAGAAAATGGCCGCCACGGCGGGAAAATAGGCGCTGGGGGCGCCGCCTCCAATCACCAAAAATTTTGAAGGGCTGATGGCTAATTCCCAGGGGCTGGCCTGGTCGCCTCCGCCTGCTCGTGGGCGTGATAGCTGGAGCGCACCAGCGGCCCCGATTCGACGTGACGAAAGCCGAAACGCAACGCTTCCTGTTTGAGGTGCAGGAACTCCTCAGGCGTGTAAAAGCGGGCGATGGGCAGGTGGTCGCGCGAGGGCCGCAGGTACTGGCCTACTGTCAGGATATCCACCCCGCGGCTTCCCAGGTCGCGGAAAACCTCCACCAGTTCCGTCATTTCTTCGCCCAAGCCGACCATCACTCCTGACTTGGTGATCATGCGGGGAGAAAACTTCTTGGCGTTCTCCAGCAGCTTCAGAGTGCGCTGGTAGCGCGCGCCAGAGCGGACCGCGCGGTAGAGTCGAGGCACCGTCTCAGTGTTGTGATTGAGTATGTCGGGGCGGGCAGCGAGCACGATCTTCAGCGCTTCATCGAGTCCCTGAAAATCGGGAATCAGAACTTCCACCCGGCAATCCGGGGTGAGCTTGCGGATTTCTTCGATGGTCTGGGCAAAAATGCGCGCTCCGCCCAGGTTGTCATCATCACGGTTCACGCTGGTCACAACCGCATGTTTCAGGCCTAGAGTTGCCACCGCTTCGGCGACACGGCGCGGTTCATCCCAGTCCAGCGCTCCAGGCTTGCCCTTGGGCACGGCGCAAAAGCCGCAGCGCCGGGTGCAGATATCGCCCAGCAGCATGAAGGTGGCAGTGCGGTGGTTCCAGCACTCGCCGATGTTGGGGCACTGCGCCGACTCGCACACCGTGTGCAGGCCCAGTCCGCGGGCCAGGCTCTTCAGATTGTGGTAGTTCTCGCCCACGGGAGCGCGGGCGCGCAGCCATTGCGGCTTAGGCAGCGGCCGCTGCGGCGCAAGGCTGATCTGGACCAGTTCGGCGGAAGAGCCCATTACCACCCTATTTTACACAGCCAAAGTTCTGTGGGCATAGCCGAGGGCGGCGGCTGTCCTCACGGGAGCAGCTACAGGGTGTGCAGGTATGCCAGCAAGTTCTTGATCTGCTGCGGTGTCAACACATTCCCGAATGCCGGCATGTGGGCTTTGCCGTACTGCACCACCTCGGTGACACGGTCCTCATTGGCAGGCAGCCCGCTGGGCAGGTACTGCTTCTTGAACATGTGTTCCAGGCTGGGGCCCTGCAGGTCCTTGGAAGAGTATGCCTCGTGGCAGCGGGCGCAGGAGTAGTCGAAAACCCGGCGGCCGGCCGCCTGCTGCGGGTTGAGCCCAAGCTCAGCGTCACTTTTGCGCCGCTGCACGTCACAGCCGGCAAGGAAACCCAGTAGCAGGGCCGAGGAGCAGATCAGAAGTACGGTTCTCAATGAGTGCACCTGGAAAACGTACAATAATAGAGCAAAGGCGATGGCGGTCGCAGTCAAACGCGTTTACGAGAAGCCGGTGCGCGCCGACGGCGCCCGCGTGCTGGTGGACCGCCTGTGGCCGCGAGGAGTGCGCAAGCAAGCGGTCCACGCCTGGTTGAAGGATCTGGCCCCCTCCAACGAGTTGCGCCGCTGGTTTCACGCCCGTCCTCAGCACTGGGATACGTTCCGCCGGCGTTATCTCAAGGAGCTGGCGGGCGAATCGGCAGCTGGCGCGTTAGAAGAGCTCTACCGCCTGGCCGAGACGCGCAGCAAGCTAACCCTCCTGTTCGCCTCGCGCGACCTCGAGCACAATAACGCGGTTGTGCTCAAGCAGTTGCTGGACGGCATGCGCAAGCCGCCCACCGGCACCGGCCCGGCGGCTGCGGCCGCCATGCCTGGACGGCAACGGGCGCGGGCCCGGCGGCCAAGATGATTCTTCACCCCATCGGCCTGGCAGCGCCCGCCGGCTCCGAAATTCTTCCTGCATGGAAAGCGGTGGCCGCGGCTCAGAAGCAGAGCGCGCCCGCGTGGTGGGTGGTGGCGCAGCCAGATCATGCGGCCCTGGCAGGAGATCTGGCTGCACAGTTTGCCGCGCCCGGCTTTCAGATTTCTGACCGCGAAGTGGTGCAAGCCATTGCCCTGCACGATGCGGGCTGGGCCAAATACGACGGAGGTGGCGAGGCGGGCGGTGGCCAAAACACAACGCCCCGGTTGCTGTGCGATACCTCAGGGCGTCCGCTCTCTTTCCTTCAGGCGCCGGTGGTGATGTTCGTGGAAGCCTGGAGCGCCTCCATTCGCTGCGCGGAAGAGAAAGCCGGCGCAATCGGCGGGCTGATGGTCAGCGGCCACTTCCAGCGCCTGGCCGAGAACCGGCTCAGTTCGGTTGACGATTCAGCGGAGGATGCGGCTCGTATTCGGGAGTTCGTGAAGAAAGAAACCCAACTGCAGGAAGCGCGTTTGTGCCGCCAGCCGCGGACCCGCTTCGAGGTCGAGCGCCTGGTTGATCTGCTGCAGTTCTGCGACCTGCTCTCGTTATATCTGTGCTGTGGTTCACGGGCCAGCGTTCAATTTCCGCAAGCCATCGGCCCGGGACCGGTCGTGCTTCGGCGAGATGGGGAACGGTGGCTGCTGCAGCCTTCACCCTTTGGCGAAGAAATCAGTCTGGGCGTGGCCGCCCGCCGCCACCCGGCTACCCTCTCCGGGCCCGCCACCTGCGTCTTGCCCGTGCTGATAAGGTGAGTGCAGATGAGGAGCAATCTCTCCTGACGTCTCAGCGGCCAACTACCAGTCACTAAGCACCAGCTACTGCTGTATAACCGCCAGCATGATGCGGTCAATGGTGTTCAAGGCTTCCGCGTCGGGCAGGTGATGGTTGTTGGTGAGAATGGAAAATGCGATCTTCTCGCCCTTGAGAGTGGTGGCGTAGCCGGAGAGGGCATTGACGTGGTTCAGCGAGCCGGTCTTGCCCTGAATTCTTCCTATGCCCGGTGTTCCTTTAAAACGATCGGCGAGCGAGCCATCCACCCCCGCCACCGGCAGCGTGCCCTGGTAGAGCAGCGCCCAGGGCTGGTTGGCGGCGTATTGCAATAACTGCACAATAGCGTGTGGCGTGACCAGATTCTCTCGGGAGAGGCCCGAACCATCGTAGAACACAAATTCGTCGGGGCTGATGCCCGCCTGTTGCGTGAGAAAGCTGCGCACCACCTCTTTGCCGCTTTCGATGGTGCCGGCGTTTCCTTTTTCACGTCCCAGCAGGCGCAGCAGCAGCTCCGCGTGCAGGTTCTGGCTAACCTTGTTGATCACGGTAAGGTCTTCGGCCAACGGCTGCGACTGATAGCTGGCCAGCGCCACGCGCTGATCCTGCGGAGAACTGGTTGCAGAACTCCCGCCGCCGCGCGAGGCCAGACTGGTTACCGTAACCGTGGACAAGCTGGCCAGTTCGGTGTGATGCGAGCGCGTGCGCCCGTAAATGACCACCCCCCGTTGCTCCAGCAACTGCCGGAACAAGTCCGCCGCGAAGGCGGCTGGATCTTCAATGGCCAGAGCTTCCTTGGCCCCGGCATCGTCCACCGGCATGTTGCCCCAGAAGGTGAGGGTACGCGAACCGGGCTCGCGGTTGATGTAGATCTTACGCGGGCCGGTGCCCGGCGGCGTGGTGATGATGCGGTTGTCAATGCGGTAGTAATCGGCAAAAGGCGAGACGCTGACGAAGGCGCGGTCGCCGATGTGGTCGGCGGGCAGAATGTTGACCACCACCACATTATCGTTAAGGGTCAGCGCGGAAACCGGCGCGCCGTCGCCCCACACCAGGTCGTCCTGGCTCCAGCCCTCGCCGTAGCGTTCGAAGGCGTAGTAGGAATCGTCGGCCACCACATCGCCGTCCACGAACTTCAGTCCCTTGCGCACCAGGTCGTCCGCCAGATCCGTCAGCACCTTGATGGGCTGCGAGTCGCGCTCGGTGTGCAGGTTGTAGGGCAGCACCCGCCCCGAAAGGTTGGGATCGCCGTGACCCACCAAAACCAGGTCGCCGGTAAGGCGCCCATATTTGTCCAGACTTCCCGTCGTCTCCACGGTAGTGCGGAAGCGGTAGTCGGGGCCGATCAGGGCCAAGGCCGTGGCGGTGGTAAACAGCTTGGTATTGGAAGCCGGCGTGAACAGTTTGTGGTCGTTGCGCGCGTACAGCACTTTGCCCCTGGGCAGGGAAACGATTTCAATTCCCCAGAAGCCGCGCGCCACATCCGGCTGGGAGAGAATCTGATCAATGCGCTCCTGCAGGGCTGGTTTAGTGGCCGCGGTGGCGAAGGGGCCCGCAAACAGCAGCATCAGCAGCAAAAACGGAGAAAAGCGCCTGCGCAGCATGAGATTAGCTGGATTGTAGCACCGGCCGTGCAGGGCGGTATGCCGAGCCGCGCAACCAAAAGTACTAGCTCGGTACGGCTTGAACAGGGGGGATGACCGGGCTTCGCCCGGCGGACGGCCGAGAGCCTGCCCTGAGCTTGTCGAAGGGGCGGTTGCCCTCCGTGAGTACCAACGGGTCTACAATCACCCTCGATGCGTCCGACCTTCGACTGGAACATCGGTAGGCGCTGCCTGGCACTCGGCCAGCGCACTCTCGTGATGGGCGTGGTCAATGTCACACCCGATTCCTTTTCCGATGGCGGGCGCTACTTCGATTCCGGTGATGCGGTGCAGCATGCGTTGCGTCTGCTCGACGAAGGCGCCGACATCCTTGACATCGGTGGCGAATCCACCCGCCCCGGTGCGGCGGTGGCCCCGGCTTCCGGAACTAAAGAACCGAGCCCGCCAAAGCGCCGTACCGCGGTTTCCGCGCAGGAAGAGTTACGGCGGGTGCTGCCGGTGATTCAGGAAGTGAAGCGGGCTCGGCCGGAGTGCGTCGTCTCGGTGGACACATACAGAGCCGAGGTAGCGCGGGCGGCGGTGGCGGCGGGAGCGGAAATTGTGAACGACGTCAGCGCCTTCCGCTGGGACCCGGCCATGGTGGGAACAGTAGCCGAACTGGGCTGCGGGGTGGTGCTGATGCACATGCGCGGCCGTCCCGAAGAATGGCGCAGCCTGCCTCCTCCCGAAGACATAGTGGCCCTGGTCGGCAAAGACCTGGCAGAGTGGGCGGCGGCCGCCACGCGCGCGGGGGTGGCCCGGCAGCGAATCGCGCTCGACCCGGGCTTCGGCTTCGGCAAGAACTTCGAACAGAATTATCCCCTTCTGTCGCGCCTGGAGGAACTGCACCGTCTGGGCTTCCCGCTGGTCGTGGGCACCTCCAGAAAATCGTTCATTGGCCGCGCCTTGCGCCGCGATGGCCGCGATGCGCCGGTGGAAGAGCGCGGGTTCGGCACCCTGGCCAGCGAAACCGTGGCCATGCTCAAAGGCGCGCACATCATCCGCACTCACGACGTGAAAGCCTGTGTGGATGCGGCACGGATTGCAGATGCAATCTTGAGGTCTGGGAACCAGGAGCCAGGAGTTGGTAGACAGGAAAACCCGGCCCCCGACTCCTGACTAACGACGGCTACCGGTAGTGCAACCAATTCTTCAGCCGCTCAGAAAGCCTTTTGCGAATCCAGCAGAATTGTCACTGGCCCTTCATTCACCAGCTCCACCTGCATCATCTCCTGGAAGCGTCCGGTTTCGCAGCGCAGGCCGGCAGCACGTATCTTTTCAACCAAATGCTCGTACAGGCTCCGCGCCTGCTGCGGCCGGGCAGCCGCGTCGAAAGAGGGACGCTTGCCCCGGCGCACGTCGCCATAGAGAGTAAACTGCGAGACCGCCAGCACCGCGCCGCCGCTTTCCCCTACCGCTCGGTTCATTTTGCCCTCGGCGTCCTCGAAGATGCGCAGGCCGGCAATCTTTTCGGCCAGGTAATCGGCGTCGGCCTCGCTGTCGTTCTCTGCCACACCCAGCAGCACCAGCAGCCCACGACCGATCTCGCCCACCACTTGCCCCGCGACCGTAACTTTAGCCCGGCTGACCCGTTGTACGACCGCGCGCATAGCTAGGCAGGGTAACGCAGACGGATGCCGGCGGTCGACCAATTACAAATTACAAATTCCATCTCTGTTCTCTGTGGTGAAAATTTAAGCCAGGGCGATAACGTCAATCTCGACCGCCACATCCTTCGGGAGGCGAGCCACCTCCACCGTGGAGCGGGCCGGCGGAGCTGATTTCCAGAAGCGGCCGTAAACCTCGTTCATGGCCGCGAAATCGCCCATGTTCTTGAGGAATACGGTGGTGCGCACCACCTTATCCAATCCCGTGCCTGCGGCTTTGAGGATGGCCTCCAGGTTCTTCAGCACGCGCTCGGTCTGTGCCGCCACATCCCCGGCAATAATTTGCCCGCTACCGGGATCAATGGCGATCTGCCCGGAAGCAAAAACGAACCCGTTTGCCTTGATGGCCTGGGAATAAGGTCCAATCGCCTGGGGCGCATCTTTGGCGGCAACTACGTCTCGCATTTGTCCTCCAGTTCTCTAGCAACCCAGCACACTAGCATTTGGCACTAAATGCTTTTCTAAGAACTGAAAACTGGCCACTGACAACTAGACCCTCTGCACCCGCTGCACATCGTGCACGCCGGCGATTTTGCGCAGGCCGGTGATGATCTGCTCCAGGTGCTTGAGGTCTTCAATGTCAATGACCACGTCAATGTTGGCCTGGCTGTTGGCGGTGCGGACTTCAATGTTGCGAATGTTGGTGTTGTCGTCGCTGATAATGGCGGTCACCTGCTTGAGCATGCCGGCGCGATCATCGCAAAACAACGTGATTTTTACCGGATATCCGGCAGCTGCTTCGGTCTCGCGCGCCCACTCCACGGCGATGCGGCGCTCCGATTCGTACATCAGGTTGGTAACGTTGGGACAGTTGCGGGAATGCACCGCCACGCCTTTGCCGCGGGTCACGTAGCCGACAATGTCCTCGCCGCGAATGGGATTGCAACAGCGCGCGCGGTATACCAGCAGGTCGTCGTGGCCTTTTACCTTGATCGCATTGTGATCGCCGCCAAAAACGCGGCGCACCACGCTGGTTATCGCGCTTTGCTTTTCTTCGTCGGCTTCGCCGGGCTGCTCCGAGGCAGCGGGAGCCAGTTTGGCCAGCACCTGGCGCGCGGAAAACTTGCCATAGCCGATGCCTGCCAGCAGGTCATCTCCCCGTCCCAGGCCGTAGTCAGAGGCCACGCGGTGAAAATCCTGCTCCTTGATGTCTTTGAGCGCCACCCGGTATTTGCGCGCCTCTTTTTCGATCAGCTTGCGCCCGATTTCGATGGCGCGCTCGCGCTGGTGCACGTTGAGCCAGTGCTTGATCTTGTTGCGCGCCCGCGAGGATTTGACGGTAGCCAGCCAGTCGCGGCTGGGATGATGCCCGGGCTGGGTGAGAATTTCCACAATGTCGCCGCTGTGCAGCCGATAGCGCAGCGGCACCATGCGCCCGTTGACCTTGGCGCCTACGCAGGTATGGCCCACCTCGGTATGAATGGTGTAGGCAAAATCCAGGGGGGTGGCATCTCGCGGCAGGATCACCACCTTGCCTTTGGGCGTGAAGGTGTACACCTCTTCCGGGTAGAGGTCAATCTTGAGCGTGGAAAGAAACTCGCTGGGATCGGAAACGTCGCGCTGCCATTCCACCACCTGCCGCAGCCAGGCCAGGCGCTGCTCGTCCTTGGCGCTGACCGGGCCGTCCTTGTATTTCCAGTGGGCGGCGATGCCTTCCTCCGCCATCTTGTGCATTTCCTCGGTGCGAATTTGGACCTCGAAAGGGTGCCCGTCTTCCGCGATCACCGAGGTGTGCAGCGACTGATAGAAGTTAGGACGCGGCATGGCGATGAAATCCTTGATGCGGCTGGGCACCGGCCGCCACAGGTTATGAATGATGCCCAGCACTCCATAGCAATCCTGCACGCTCTTGGTGATCACGCGCACCGCGAGCAGGTCATACATCTGGTCCACGGTGATGCGCTGGCGCAGGATTTTCTGGTGAATGCTGTACAGCCGCTTGATGCGGCTCTGAACCTCCGCCTCAATTCCCGCCTCCTTGAATTTTTCCCGCAGGATCTGCTCGATTTTCGCCAGAAACTGCTCGCCCGCTTTGCGCCGCGATTCCACCGCCGCGTGCACCTGCTCGTAGCCGATGGGATCCATGAAGCGAAACCCCAGATCCTCCAGTTCACCGCGTATTTTGCCCATTCCCAGCCGGTGGGCGATGGGAGCGTAAATTTCCAGCGTTTCCTTGGCGATGCGCTGCTGGCGCTCGGGCGGAAGATGCTCCAGGGTGCGCATGTTGTGCAACCGGTCGGCCAATTTGATGAGCACCACGCGGATATCATCCACCATGGCCAGCACCATCTTGCGCACGTTCTCCGCCTGGCGTTCTTCGCTGGAGGCGAAATCAATTTTGCTGATTTTGGTGACGCCCTCGACGATGTGCGCCACCTGTTCGCCGAATTCCTTGCGGATGTCAATAATGGTGACCGAGGTGTCTTCCACCGAATCGTGCAGCAGGCCGGCGACGATGGCGATGGAATCCAGTTTCATCTCCGCCAGCACGCAGGACACTTCCAGGGGATGAACCAGATAGGGCTCGCCGGAGGCGCGCTGTTGCCCGGTGTGGTGTAGCAGGGAGTAGTTGTAAGCGCGCCGAACCAGTTCCAGGTCGTCGTTGGGACGATAAGATCGGATCCGCTTCAGCAGCTCGCGGAAGCGCGTGACCGTGAGCACATTGGTCGCGATCTGGTGGCGCAACGTCGCCATGCTTCATTATAGCGTTTGCATTTTGGGCAAAATAGCCGCTTGCGCCGGTTCCTGTATCTTAAGTAATTGCAATCGCAAGGGTTGTGGTTGCCTGGCTTTGTCACCCGTCCACGTCCAGGCGTAATCTATGAGGCGCTCATGCCTTCCCTGAACATCCTCGCCAGCGGCACCTCGGGGCCCATCGGCGGCGCTTTGGTACCGGCGCTGAGAACTGCCGGCCACCGAGTGACCCGCCTGGTGCGCCACCCGCCGGCCGCACCCGATGAAATCGAATGGAACCCGGAGAAGCCAATTGCTCCCGATAGGGTAAGCGGCTACGACGCCCTGGTTCACCTCGCGGGGGAACCGGTCGTCGGCCACTGGGATCAGAAAAAGAAGCAGAAAATCCGCGACTCGCGCGTGACCAGCACGCGGAATCTGGCGCAGGCGCTGGCCCAGGCTCCAAACCGGCCTCGGGTCTTAATTACGGCTTCTGCCATCGGCTACTACGGCACTCGCGGCAGCGAAATGCTGACCGAGAACAGCGAGCCGGGCTTCAACTTTCTGGGGATGGTGACTCGCGAATGGGAGGGCGCCACACAGCCCGCGGCCGCTGCCGGCATTCGCACTGTGCAATTGCGTATTGGCATCATGCTCAGCATGAGCGGCGGCGCCCTTAAGCAGATGGTGACGCCGTTCCGTTACGGCTTGGGCGGCATCATCGGCAATGGCAAGCAGTACTGGAGTTGGGTGGCCATTGAGGATGTGGTGGGCGCGGTGCAGCACGCGCTTACGCATGAAGGCTTATCTGGTCCGGTGAATGTGGTCGCGCCCAATCCCGTCACCAACATTGATTTCACTCGCGCCATCGCGCAAACCGTGCGCCGTCCTGCGTTGTTTCCCCTGCCGCCTTTTGCGGTCCGCCTCTTCTTCGGCCAGATGGGAGAGGAACTATTGCTGGCCAGCGCCCGCGTGCTGCCCACCAAGCTGGAGGCAAGCGGCTACAAATTCCGCTACCCCGAACTGAAGCTCGCGCTGGCGGATATCCTCCGCAAGTGAAACCTGGCACCTGCAGTGGTGTTCACCGCTCACAAATGAAGAGTGATGCCGGTGGAGATGCGGACATCGTCTTGCGTATTCCCGAAGAACCTGGTTTTAAGATAATCCGCCTGGACCCGCCAGCCCAAGGGTCCAACCAGCCGATAATCGAATCCGCCGCCAAGCGCATTTGCGAACGAGGTATCCGAAAGGTCGACAAACAATCCCGTGCTCGAGGAAGTTTCACTAACATGCGAAGCGCCAAATAGGGCATGGGCGAATGGCCTGATTCGGCCAATGGAAAAAGAAACTTGCGGTCCACCCAGGAAGTTGTAAAGCCGGCTCTGCACGGGGCCAGTAGCTGTCCCGCAGGATGGAAACAGCGTGCACACCGAGCTGGCGGTGGGCGTGCCATAGTGACCGCTGACGTCGGCCACGAAGCCGAGGAACGGAAATACCTTACCTTCCACTGAGGCGTTCCAGCCGTTCAGGTTGCCAGTTGCAACCGATGGGCCCTGGTGGGAGCCAATGGCGGAAGTGGTCAGGTCAGCATGGGCGTAGGAATATCCGACAAAAAGGTTGACCGCGGACACTTGCGCCGCCGCCGGAACAACCAATAGCAGTGCAAGCGCAGCCAGGGCGGTATTGCGCATCGCGTCCTCCGGTGTCAATCAACCTGAAGCAACAACGGCCAAGACCTTTCTCTCCCCCTGGATCTGGAATTTTACTCTTCCCCCACCCGCAACACGGCCAAAAATGCTTCCTGGGGGATGTCAACGCGCCCGATGCGCTTCATGCGCTTCTTGCCTTCTTTCTGTTTCTCCAGCAGCTTACGCTTGCGGGTGATGTCGCCGCCGTAGCACTTGGCGAGCACATTCTTGCGCATGGCGGGCACGGTTTCGCGGGCGATGATTTTGCCGCCAATGGCGGCCTGGATGGCCACCTCGAACATCTGCCGCGGAATGAGTTCCTTCATCTTGGCGGCCAGCGCGCGCCCGCGTTCGTAGGCATGCTCCTGGTGCACGATGGTGGAAAGCGCATCCACGGGATCGCCGGAGACCAGGATATCCAGTTTCACCATGGGAGATTCCCAGTAGCCCGCCAGGTGGTAATCGAGCGAGGCGTAACCGCGCGATACCGACTTTAGCCGATCGTAGAAGTCCAGCACGATTTCATTCAGCGGCAGCTCGTAGCTGAGCATTACCCGGTTGGCGGTGACGTACTCGAACCCTTTCTGACGGCCGCGCTTTTCTTCCACCAGCTTGAGTATCCCGCCCACAAACTCCTCGTTGGTGAGGATGGTGGCCAGGATGACCGGTTCTTCGATTTTGCGGATTTCGCTTTGCGGCAGCCAGCGGGAGGGATTATCAACATCAACCACTTCGCCGTCGGTCCGCGTAATCTTGTAGCGTACGCCCGGCGCGGTGGTAATCAGGTCGAGGTTGAATTCGCGCTCCAGCCGCTCCTGGATAATCTCCATGTGCAGCAAGCCGAGGAAGCCGCAGCGAAAGCCGAAGCCCAAGGCGGCTGAGCTTTCCGGCTCAAAGAAGAACGAAGAGTCGTTGAGGCGCAGCTTTTCCAGCGCCTCGCGCAACGCCGTATGCTCGTGCGCGTCCACGGTGTAGAGGCCGGCGAACACCATGGGCTTGATGTCTTCAAAACCGGGGAGAGGTTCGATGGCAGGCCGGGAGTCGTCGGTGATCGTGTCGCCAATTTTGGTGTCGGCCACATTCTTGATGTTGGCCATCAGGAAGCCGACTTCGCCCGCCTCCAGCGCGTCAATCTCGACCGGCTTCGGCGTGAGCACGCCCAGGGTTTCCACTTCGAAAACTCGCCCGTTCCACCACAGGCGGATCTTCTGGCCCTTGCGCAGGGTGCCATGAAACACGCGGGCCAGCACCACCACGCCGCGGTAGGGGTCAAACCAGGAGTCGAAGACCAGCGCCTGCAGCGGGCTATCCGGCGAGCCCTTGGGGGGTGGAATGCGGTGCACAATGGCTTCGAGCACCTCCGGCACGCCCTGCCCCGTCTTGGCGCTGATCAGCAGCGCGTTGGAGGCATCCAGGCCGACCGCGCCTTCGATCATCTCCTTGGTGCGGGCAACGTCCGCGCTGGGCAGGTCAATCTTGTTGATCACCGGAATGATTTCCAGCCCGTGATTGATGGCGAGATAGGAATTGGCCAGAGTCTGCGCTTCCACCCCCTGCGAGGCATCCACCACCAGCAGCGCGCCTTCGCAGGAGGCCAGCGAGCGGGAAACCTCGTAGGAGAAGTCCACATGCCCGGGCGTATCAATCAGGTTCAGCTGGTACGTTTCGCCATCCTTGGCCTGGTACATCATACGCACGGCGTGGGCCTTGATGGTGATGCCGCGCTCCCGCTCCAGGTCCATGGCGTCGAGCACTTGGGCCTGCATTTCGCGCGCCGAGAGCGACCCGGTCAACTCCAGCAGGCGGTCCGCCAGCGTGGATTTGCCGTGGTCAATGTGCGCGATGATGGCGAAATTGCGGATACGGGCGCGGTCCATCGGGGTGGTGGGAACAACACAATTTTAACAGGTGGCGCAGTGGCCCATGAGGAGTGGTAGTCCCCTGCAGGCACTTTAGTCCGAGGAATTAATGTCTCAGAACATATCGGGCTTCAGCCTCAGTGTTTCTGCTGGGGCTAAAGCCCACAATCTATGTACGCCGGTTTCGCAGGGCTAAAGCCCTGCGCTTCCACACCAGTTCGGGCATCGAACGATTACACGTCAGGTAATGTTCATTTCCGCCTGAATAGTCTGAGGCGGTATCCGTCCGCATCGGAAGATAAAATCTCTTCCCATCCAGCAGGCGCGCTCTGTCCTCGGATGTCAGGAAACTCGGCAATCACGCGCAAGCTGGGCTCGCCCGCAGGCACATTCATTACGATTGCGTCCTTCACCAGCTCCGCCCGGCAGGTACGCTCTCCCGACATCACCAGCTCGCGCCGAAGTGCAACGAGCCTCCGATACCACTCAAGCATTTCCTGGTGCGGGTCTTTCTGATCAGTGCCGGCCGGACACTGGCCACTGATTTCTGGCCACTGTAGTTTTGACCGCTCAAACGTCTGCGGGTCCTGCGGGTCCGGTACCTCGCCGCCGAAGGCAAGAAAATGTTCGAACTCCCGGCGCCGGCCTTCGCGCACCGCCTTCTGCAGCACCGGATCGCCGTAGTCGGTAAAGAAGAGAAAGGGAGCCGTCTCGCCATACTCCTGCCCCATGAACAGCAGGGGAGTTTCCGGGGCCAGCAGGAGAAGGGCGGCGGCCAGCTTGCACGCCCCGCGCGGAACCAGCGTATCCAGGCGCTCGCCGCGAGCGCGGTTGCCAACCTGGTCGTGATTCTGGGTGCAGATGACGTGTGCCGGGAGCGAAATGCCGGCGGCCGGTGTGCCCCGCTTGCGGCCGCCCCAGAATTGGAACGGCTCGCCCTGGAAGGCGAAGCCCTGGTTCAGCGCCCGCACCACCTGTTCCGGGCTGCTGAAATCCTGGTAGTAGCCTTCGCGTTCGCCGCTCAGGTATGCATGCACCGCGTGGTGAAAGTCGTCGCTCCACACTGCATCCATTCCAAATCCGCCCTGGGCTCGCGGCAGGAGGTCGCGGCGGTCGTTCTCATCCGTCTCCGCGATCACGCACACGCTCCGGCCCAGGTCCCTGGAGAGACGCTGCACGTTTTCCTGGATTTCTGCCAGGATATGCAGCGGCGAATCGTCGTGGATGGTCTGAGTGGCGTCCAGGCGCAGGCCGTCGAGGTGGTATTCGCGGACCCAATAAAGGGCGTTCTCCACCACGTAGCGGCGCACTCCCCCGCAGCCCTCGTCATCGTAATTGATGGCGTCGCCCCAGGGCGTGGTGTGGTGATGGGTGAAATAGGGCCCGAACAGGCGCAGGTAATTGCCTTCGTTACCCAGGTGGTTGTAAACCACGTCGAGCATGACGGCCAATCCGGCACGATGGGCGGCATCCACCAGGCGCTTCAGTCCCTTGGGGCCGCCATAACTCGCCTGCACCGCATAGATGGAGACGCCGTCATAGCCCCAGTTGCGCCGCCCGGGAAAAGCAGCCACCGGCATCAGCTCAATGACGGAGACGCCAAGCGCTTTCAGGTAGTCCAGCTTTTGGATCACGCCATCGAAGGTGCCTTCGGGGCTGAAGGTGCCGACGTGAAGTTCATAAATGATGTAGTCGCGCAGGTCCAGTCCGCGCCAGCCCTGGTCATTCCACACAAAAGCATCGGGATCAACCACGGCGCTGGGCCCGTGCACGCCCTCCGGCAGCAGGCGGGAAACGGGGTCAGGCAGCGGCTTGTGGTCGTCAACCACATAGAAATAGCGGTCGCCGGCTTGGGCGGGGCCCCGCACACTGAAGGTGCCCTCGGCTGAGCGCTGCATGGGCAGGTCGCGGCCGCCCACCATTCGCAGCGTAACCTGCTGGGCATTTGGCGCCCACACCCGAAATTCAGCCGTGCCGCCTTCCAGCGTGGCTCCGTCCATGCGATTCAGGGTAGCCGATTTCATCGGAAGTTGGATGCACATGTGGGCTTTCGCGCGGAATAAGCAATTAGCATTTAGCAATTGGCACTTAGCATTTAGCCCTGCAACTTCTATTTCGTTCCACGGTCCACCTGCAAGTTTCATTGGCTAAATGCCAAGTGCTAAGTGCTAACTGCTGATTGGATCAATCCGCGTTCATCCGCGGCGCTGAAGTTGTTTTTCTCATCGCCCTCGGCGCCTCGACGGTAATTACAATGCTCCCATGTCCCTTATTCTGGCCTCATCTTCGCCGCGGCGGCAGGAACTGTTGCGCGCGGCGGGAATCGAGTTCGCGGTGGAAGCGGCGGATTTACCAGAGGTGCCAGAACCCGGCGAGCCTGCGCAGCAGTTTGCCGAGCGCATGGCGCGGGAGAAGGCGCACGCGGTGGCACACCGCCGTCGCAAGCCCGGGGAATGGGTGCTGGCCGCCGATACTGTTGTCTTTGTGAATGGCGAAATCCTGGGCAAGCCCTCCGACGCCTCCGATCCCGCGGCCGATGCTGCGCGCATGCTGCGTCTGCTCTCGGGCAGGGAGCATCGGGTTATGACTGGAGTGTGCCTTCTGGATAGCGGGCAGTGGTCAGTGGACAGTGGCCAGAAAACCCCCGCCTTCATCGCTTCCGAAAGCACCCGCGTCTGGATGGCAACGCTCAGTGAAGAGGACATTCGCGATTACATCGCCACCGGCGAACCTATGGATAAGGCCGGCGCCTATGCCATCCAGGGGCGCGCTTCGCGCTGGATTCCCCGCATCGAGGGCTGCTATTTCAATGTGGTGGGCTTGCCCGTCCCGCTCGTCTACCGCATGTTGCGGGAGCACGGAGCCATTTAGCGGAGCTCTGGAAGGCGCGGCTCCCGTCGTTCCGAAGCACGGCCTTGCCGCATGCATTCCGCGGCAGTCCTGTGACACGAGATTGCCCATGCGGGCAACCGAGGGCAGGGTTGCAGATTTTGACGGAGGCGTCGAAAGAGAGATGAAAACCAGCGGCAGGCTGGGAAGAAGCAGCGAAATCTCTTATTTCTTGTCCGAGCTCTGTTCGCCTTCTTTCATGGACGACTTGAAATTGCGGATACCCTCGCCCAGCCCCTTGCCCAGATCGGCCAGTTTGCTGGGTCCGAAGATAAGCAGCGCAATGGCCGCAATGATAAGAAGCTCAGGTAAACCTATTTTGCCGCCAAACATGAGTACCTCCACCGGGAGGGGCAGGCCGGCTCGCTTTCCAGCGCGGTGAATTTGCGGAAATTCCCCTGTTGAGATTCTAGGTCACTCAGGGGGCGGAGTCAAAGTGGCTACTTAACCGGCCAGCTGGCTTAAAGCGCCTGGGCTGGTCAGCCAGAAGGCTAGTCAGCTTCCATCACGCTGCCTCAATCAGCATGCCTATCAGCGCCGCCCGGCGCGGCAGTTCCTCAAGAATCACGGATTCGTTGAAAGCATGTGCGCCTTCACCCACTCCTCCCAGGCCGTCGAGCGTGGGCACGCCCAGGGCGGCGGTGAAGTTGCCGTCGGAGGCGCCACCGGTGCTGGCTTCATCCAGTTTCCAGTCCAGGCGGGCGGCCATTTCCCGCGCCTTGCCGTAAAGCGCGGCCACTCCCGCGGTGCGCTCCATGGGCAGACGGTTAATGGCCCCGCTGAGCTGCAGCCGGCACTTTTTGTGGCCAGGCCGCAACCCGTGGAGTTTCTTATCTATGTAGGCGGCCTCGCGAACGCGCGCGATGCGCACATCTATGAGGGCCGAGGCCTCCGCCGCCACCACATTGCTGCGCGTCCCCCCCTCGATGACGCCGGCATTCACCGAGATGCCGCGTTTGAGGTCCGTGAACGAGGAAACCTTCACGAGTTGCCGCGCGAGCTCCAGGATGGCGCTGGCGCCTTCCCCGGGCGAGATGCCGGCATGCGCGGGCACTCCCGTCACCTTCAGGCAGTATTCGCCCACCCCCTTGCGCGCGGTCTTGACCGCGCCCTTCAGTCCGGCTGAGGGCTCCATGATGAGAACTGCCGCGGATTGGCGCGCCAGCCGCTCGATAATCGCCCGCGAAGTGTTACTGCCAACCTCTTCATCGGTATTGAGGAGGACGGTGACCGGGCGGGAAAGCCTGCCACGCACTTCGCGCAGCGCCGTGAGCGCGTGCAGCATCAGGGTGATACCCGACTTCATGTCGTAGCTGCCCGGCCCCCAGGCGCGGCCCTTCTCCACCCGCCATGGCATCCTGGCCAGCGTTCCCATCGCCCAGACAGTATCGAAGTGTCCCAACAGCATCACCGGGCGCCGGGAATCGGCTCCGGGGAAATCCGCCTGCAGATGGTTGCCGCGCTCGCGCTGGCGATGAAACCTGGGCTGCCCGCCAGCCGCCGCAAATTGCTGCGCCAGGAACTCACCCAGGCGGTCCACCGCCGCCTTGTTATCGCTGGGCGATTCCAGCTCCACCATCTGCCGCAGGGTTTCCACCATGACTTCGCGGCGCTGCTGCAAATACTTGAGCAGCGCGGCCGGCTCAGGGTCCATTTTCTTACCTGCCATTCTCTCTGCAGCCATCATTCAAGTTCACCACCGAAACGTAATCTGCGTAATCCGCGCAGCTAATTCTTCAATTGAAAATCATCAATCGTCAATCCCGCCCTGCCCCTGCAGTATAATCGTCGCTTTCAGCGAGAATAGAGCATGACGCAAACGGCACCCCCAACCGAGGTGAAGGCGCCAGAGCGCACCACGCTGGACATTGCCGCTATCCAGCGCATTCTGCCGCACCGCTATCCTTTCTTGCTGATTGACCGGGTGGTGGACCTCACGCGTAAGCAGCGCATTGTGGCCATCAAGAACGTGAGCGCCAATGAGCCCTTCTTCGCCGGCCACTTTCCCGGGTTCCCCATTATGCCGGGGGTGCTGATCGTGGAAGCCATGGCCCAGGCGGGCGGAGCGCTGCTGCTCACCGAGATTGCCGACCGTGACCACAAGCTGATGGTTTTCACCGGCATCGAGCGCGCCCGCTTCCGCCGCCCCGTGGTGCCGGGCGACCAGTTGCGCATTGAGGTGGAGGTGCTGGCCTGGCGCCAGACAGCGGTGCGCATGCAGGGCAAAGCTTACGTAGGAGAGAAGCTGGCAGCTGAGGCCGTGGTCACCTGTCAACTGGTGGACCGGTCGCGGGCTCAGGGCAAGTCGCAAGCAGAAACGCCAGCGGAGAACAGCCGGGAGTAAAGGTGCCGCCAACCAAAACTACTGACGAAATCATTATCAAACGCCAGCCGCGAGCCGTGAGGCCGATGATCCATCCCACCGCCCTGGTGGATCCTGACGCCCGCATTCCCGCTTCCTGCCGCATTGGGCCCTATTGCGTAGTCGGCGCGGATGTGGAGATGGGGGAGCACTGCGAACTGGTGGCCCACGTGGTGCTCGAGGGTCCCACCCGGCTGGGTTCGCACAACCGCATATTCCCCTTCGCTTCGGTGGGCCAGCCGCCGCAGGACCTGAAATTCGCGGGCGAGAAGACGCGGCTGGAAATCGGCGACCACAACCAGATCCGCGAATTCGTCACCCTGCACCGCGGCACCGTCGGCGGCGGAGGCGTAACCCGCATCGGCAGCCACACTCTCATCATGGCCTACGCCCATGTGGCTCATGATTGCGTCATCGGCGATCACGTTATTCTGGCCAATGCCGCCACCCTGGCCGGACACGTTACGGTGGAAGACTGGGCCACAGTGGGCGCGCTCTGCCCGGTCCACCAGTTTGTGCGCATCGGCACCTATTCCTTTATCGGCGGCGGCTCCACCATCACCAAAGACGTTCTTCCCTTCTCTAAAACCGTCGCCGCCCGCGACGCCCACGCCTACGGTCTGAATGCCATCGGACTGGAACGGCATGGCTTTACCCGCGAACGCATCCGCAAGCTGCACCACGCCTTCCGGCTGCTGCTGGCCGCCAAACTCAACACCTCGCAAGCTTTGGAAAAGCTCAAGTCGGAAGCCAATCTGGGCGAGGATGTGGAACTGCTGGTGCAGTTCATTGAGTCATCAGAGAGAGGGATTATCAAGTAGTTAACAGTTGTCAGTTCTGAGTTGCCAGGTCAGGAATTGGTGTTTAGCAGTTAGCACTTAGCCAGCCACGCTGGTTGCGGAGTTGGCGACAGTAACGTAAGTCGCCGCGGGGTAGTGCGGCAGGGTGTAATGGCTAAATGCTAATCACTAAGAGCTAATTGCTCGCGTCCCACGCTGGCCACTGACAATTGCCTTATGGAACGCATCGGTCTCATCGCCGGCAATGGCAAGTTTCCCATGCTCGTTCTGGACGCCGCCCGCGCCCAAGGCGCGCAGGTGGTGGTGGCGGCCATCAAGGAAGAGACGTTTCCCGAGATTGAAGCGCATGGCGCGGCCGCGGTTTACTGGATGTCGCTGGGTGAACTGGGTCGCCTGATTGATACCTTCAAGCGCGAGGGCGTGCGCCGTGCCATCATGGCCGGGCAGGTGAAGCACAAGCAGATTTTCTCCAGCATCCGCCCCGACTGGCGCTTGGCCAAGCTGCTGCTTTCGCTAGGCACGCGCAACACTGATTCCTTGCTGGGCGGAGTGGCCAAGGTGCTGGCCGACGAAGGCATCATGCTGGAAGATTCCACCAGCTTTCTGCAGTCTTTGCTTGCCCGTGCCGGAGTGCTCACCCGGCGTCCGCCGACCGAAGCGGAGCAGAAAGACATCGCCTACGGAAGGCAGGTAGCGCGCCATCTGGCGCAATTCGATATCGGGCAGACTGTGGTCGTGGCGGAGGCTGCCTGCGTGGCCGTAGAAGCCATGGAAGGGACCGACGCGGCCATCGAGCGGGCGGGTCGCATCATGGCCGCGCTGGATGGCGAGTCTTCCACCTTGCGCCGGCATCTAACCATCGTCAAAGTCGCCAAGCCCAATCAGGACATGCGCTTTGATGTCCCCGTGGTCGGTGTGAAAACCATCGAAGTAATGCGCCAGGCGGTGGCCACTTGCCTGGCGCTGGACGCGGGCAAGTGCCTGCTGCTCGATGGCGACGCCGTTGTGGCCGCGGCGGATGCCGCCGGTATCTGCCTGGTCGCCGACACCTAGGAGAAAGCCATGCCGCAAGCCAGCGCAAAAATCGAAGAAATTTCCCGCATCGCTGACCAACTTAAGCGCGCCTTCGAGGGCGACGCCTGGCATGGGCCAGCGGTGCTGGAGGTCCTAGACGGAGTGAACGCGCGTTCAGCCGCCAAGAAGCCCATATCCGGCGCCCACAGCATCTGGGAAATTGTGCTGCACATCGCCGCCTGGGATGGCGCCATTCGGCGCCGCATGGCAGGGCAGGCGCTGCAGCTTTCGGATGAGCAGGATTTCCCCCCGGTGAAAGATAGCAGCGACGCCGCTTGGCACCGCGCCCTGGAAAACCTTAAGCAGAGTCACGCCGAATTGATCCAGGCGCTTCTCGCCATGCCGGATTACCGCCTGACCGCGCAAGTGCCGGGCAAGGATTACGACTTCTACCACATGCTGCACGGAGCGGTGCAGCACGAGCTCTACCATGCCGGCCAGATCGCGTTGCTGAGGAAAGTGGCCGGGTGAGCCGAGGGCCGGAATTAGCGCCTTGTCGAAAGGACATTTTGGCGGTGTGAAAGAACAGTTTCCCGCACAAAGTTACAGGCGATCAGAAAATGAAATCTGGAAGGAAGCTTCGTATCAGGGCATGGCTTCAGCCATGCCGATGCCGTGGGTAGAGGGATTCGCCTTCATGCGCTGAGACCAGCGCAGCGGCTGAAGCCGGCCGTTTCAGCGGCTGTGCTTGGCACGACTGAAGTCGTGTTCTGATACGCACCTGCCCGGGTGCCGGGGGACTCTCGACAGCGCGCGGGCGAGGCGCCGGCCACATACAATCGCCATTTTCGGAGCAACTCCCGCATCCAGCGGCAGACTCCTAATGGTTAGGGCCATGAAAGCTTCTCTCTGGGTTCTCGCGGTTCTTATATTCCTGTTGCTGCCATTCGCGCCGGCTCAGGCCAAAAGCAACCAGCCAGCGGCGGCCAAAACCTACGAGGGTTGTCTCACTGCGGCCAATGGACTCTTATTGCTGGCCCAGTCTGGCGGACATGCCTATGCCCTGCACGGCCGCACAGAGGAATTGAACAAGTACTTGGATCACACTCTGCAGGTGCAAGGCACGCCGGAGAAGCCGCAGAACCCGCGCACCATCGGGGCCGCTCTGCGGGTTAAGAGCTGGAAAGTGACGGGCGAATGCCACCTGGATCTAAGATCGCTGTCGCGAGCGACTCCGGCATGGAAAAAGAGCGGCGAACCCGCTGTTCCCATCGCGGGCAAAACAGGAAAGGACGCCATCGCGGTTCCTGTAACCAGTAACCGCTCGGTGGGCGAAACTACGCCGCCCAACGACGTCGAGCGTAAGGGAATCCCGCCGCCACCCTCGCAACCCGGCCGGCCTCCAGTGCCTGAAGACACGGCGCAAAATCCCCGCGACGCGGACCGCATGGCGGTGGCTGCGCAGCGCGCAGAAATCGGTACCCCCAATGGCACCTTGGGTGTGCCTGCCGAGCCCGGAATCGGAGCCCTGGCTTCCCGGCAATCAGCAGCGAAACCCGCTGCACTCGTGCACATTAACGGGGAAGAGTTTCTGCCGGAGAAAGTAACCATTGCCGCAGGCCAAACTGTGGAGTGGAAAAACGACACTGGCGATCCGCACACCGTCACGCTTGTGCCGGACAAGGCCCTGGTTCCCGCCGACGTCGCCCTGCCCAAAAATGCCCAGCCCTTCGATTCCGGTACCATTTCTGCCGGTATGACTTTCAGGCGCACCTTCAAAATTCCGGGAACTTACCGCTACTACTGCACCTTGCATGAGGGCAACGGCATGGTAGGCGAGGTCATCGTCCGATGATCCGGGCCGTTGGCTGCGGCCAGCGGACGCTATAATCAGCGCATGCTTTGCGCCGTCCGAGAGGCCGGGACTGTCGGCGTGCTGTTGCTTCTGCTTTTCCCGCCTGTGGGGCAGGCCCAAGCCGCAAACCGGCAAAACTGGCCCACTCCCAACTCCATAAGCATTGTTACCGACCGCCTGCCGGAACCGGTTGACCACAAGCCGTATCACTTCCAATTAGTGGCCCGGGGCGGCAGGCCGCCTTACACATGGACGATTATCCAAGGTGAGCTGCCGTCTGGGCTCCACCTGAATGTGAACACAGGAATCATCAGCGGTATACCTCAGGGCAAAGCGACGGCGCGATTCACCGTGCGCACCAGCGACTCCTCGCAACCCCCGCTGAGCGCTACTCGTGAGGTCGCAATGACGTCGGCGCCCGCTCTGCAAATGGAATGGCAGCGTGAACCAGTCCTGGAGAACGATGGCATTTACGGCGAAGTCAAGGTCGGCAATCCCAGCAAGGACCCCTACGACCTGACCTTTATCATCGTGGCCGTCAACCAGATCGGCAAGGCATTTGCGCTCGGTTACCAGCATTTCACTTTGCAGCCGCAGGCCACCCAGGCGATACCCTTCGGTTCCTCGCTGCCGCTGGGCGCCTACATTGTGCACGCCGATGCAGTGGGAGAGGTTCCGGAGAAGGATGTGATCCGGCGGGCTCAGCTGCAGACTCCCGAGCCGCTGGTGAAGAAGTGATATCTTTGAGCCTTTCTCGTATTGAGCTTGGCTGAGATTCCCATCCACGTAGCCGTTATCGGAGCCGGTGCGTTCGGGCGCAATCACGCCCGGGTGTACCGCCGGCTGGAGCAAGCGGGCGAACCCGTTCATCTGGCGGCGGTGGCCGACCAGGATTCGGCCCGGGCTGCGGCTCTGGCGCAGGAGTGTGGCCCCGGCGTAACCGCCTTCGACGACATTCGCGAGTTGCTCGCGCGCGGTGGCATCCACGCTGCCTCCCTTGCCGTGCCGACCGTACAGCATCTCAAGGTGGCAAGCGAACTGATGGCGGCGGGATTGGATGTTCTCATTGAGAAGCCTCTGGCTTCCACGCTGGCCGAAGCCGATGAGCTGATCCGGCTGGCGGAGCGTCACGTTCGCATCGCTCAGGTCGGCCACCTGGAGCGCTTCAATCCCGCGGTGCAGGCAACTTTGCAGCTGGTCACCCGCCCCATGTTTTTCGAGGTGCACCGGATGAGCGTCTTCAGTCCTCGCTCGCTCGATATTGACGTAGTGCTCGACCTTATGATCCACGACCTCGACATCGTGCTTACTCTGGCAAACTCGCCGGTCAGCGAAGTGCGCGCCGTTGGCTTGCCCATTCTTTCCCGCCAGGTGGACATTGCCAACGTGCGTCTGGAGTTCGAGTCCGGTTGCGTGGCCAACCTTACCGCCAGCCGGGTGAGCACGGAAAAAGTGCGCAAGCTGCGCTTCTTCCAGCCGCGGCAGTACGTCTCCATTGACTACTCCCGCCAGGACGTATTGGTGTTTACCGTCGCCGCAGACGCCGCCGCAAGAGGAGACGCGCTGCCGGGCTCGCCGGGCTCCCCCATTCAAGTGGCCAAGCCTGCAGTACAGGCCCAGGAACCCCTCGAAGCCGAACTGCGTGCGTTTATGGAAGCGGTGCACCGGCGTTCTCCGGCGCGGGTTACCCTCGAGGACGGCCGCCGCGCCCTGGCCCTGGCGTTGGAGATTCAGGCCGCCATGCGCGAGCACGGCCGTAAGGTAGACCTGGACTTCCTGGGCGCTGGACGTTCATCCTTTTAGCGCGCGCAACTCTTAGCGCATGCGCCTCCTGCTAGGTTAAGCCCTCACAATTTGCCGATAACCCGAGGTTGGGTGCCAAGTGCCGATTTTGTAAGTACTTCTTGCTTTCGGAATAGGTTAACTCACTGGGATACGGCGGTTAGGTCAAGTACTTCTGTGCTTTAGCCGACCCTGCCTTTGGTGCGAAAATAGACCCGCTTGGCTGTCCCGCCTCGCTCGCGGCGCGAAAAGCCAGCCATTTGCTTCGCAACCGGCAGCCTCATGGCGTCTACGGAAATGCCGCCTCGCAAGCCGTTTTTGCCACCACCGCTCTATTCAGCGGCAGCGGGCAGAGGTGTGGAGCTAGCCTCGCGGCTTGAACCCGGGACCCTTCCCACACCCAAATTCTTGGCCTCTCTGCAGGATGAGATTGACCGCTCGCATCGCCGCGAGGCCTTCTGGATGTCGGTGCTGGTTCATCTGGTGGTTCTGGTGGGCTTTATCAACGGCTCTAAGTTGTTGCCGGCGCATGGCATGGTGGTGCCGACGAACACGGAAGTGCTGCAAGCCCATGAATACACGTTCCTGGTACTGCCGCCCGACCTGCAAAAGAACGCCTCCCGGCCACACACCAGTGTTCTTTCCGACAAGAACCGGGTTGCTACTTCACGGGAGCCGGTGACTGACCGCAAGGTGCTGCAGCACATTCTGGCAAGAAGTTCGAGAGGGGCGGCAAGCCCCAAGCCGCACCAATACCAAGCCAAAACCCCGGCGGCGGTGAACCCGGCCAAGCCCACTCCGCAGGCGACCGCGGAAGTGGCGGCCGCCATTCCCCCTGCTCCTATTCGCGCCGGACAGCCGGAAATGGCAAGCGTGCCCGCCGCGAGTCAAGCCAGCCCTCAGCCCCCCGCGGCGCACCCCGCCCCAGGATCCCTTACCGGCACGCCCCTTGGAGAGTCCACCAGCCCGAGTGGCGGCAACACGGAAGGAGGCATCAGCGCCACCCATTCTCAGCCCGCCAGCCAGAGCCAGGTGGACGTGCTCAGTGACACCATGGGGGTCAATTTTGGCCCGTATCTTAGCCGGGTGCTGCGCGCTGTCCGTCTTAACTGGTACGACCGCATTCCCGAGTCCGCCCGTGCGCCTCTTATGAAACGGGGCAAGGTCTCAATTCAATTCGACATTTTGAAAACTGGGCAAATCGCCGCCATGGCGGTGGTCGGCACCTCGGGCGACCCCTCTCTGGATGGCGCTGCCATCGGCGGTATTAACCAATCTGGCCCCTTTCCCCCTCTACCCCCGCAGTTCCAGGGACAATATCTGGCCTTGCGCTTCCACTTCTTCTACAACCCGGACATCAAGGACTTGAGGTAGTTCGAAAAACAATCCTGCCGCCTTCGGGGCGGCATATTCCTAAGTAGTTGTAAGGAGGAGACTTGAGACGCGTCTATCGCAGGCTGCTAGGGTGTGGGCTGTTGTTGTTGATACTGACCGCAAGCGCGGCCATGGCTGCCGCTCAGGAACACAGTGCTCAGGGCTATGTGTTCTTCGCCCCGGGCGTAATAACCTCGCCGGGCAGTTCAAGCGCCAGCTTGCACTTCGGAGCCGGCGGCGAAGGGTTTCTACACAAGGGAATTGCCGCCGGGGCCGAACTTGGATACCTGGCGCCGTGGAGCGATTTTGGCGGCGGCTTGGGAATTTTATCTCTCGATGGCCAATACCATTTTGCCCGTGGACAACGGGTGGTGCCGTTTGTGACCGCCGGATATTCCCTGGGGTTCCACAGCGGCCACGTCAATCTTTTCAATTACGGCATTGGGGCAAATATCTGGATGAAGTCGAACCGCGGAATCCGCCTGGAATTCCGCGATCACGTGGACAGCAGCAATCACTACATTGATTTTCGAATCGGGTATGCCTTCCGGTAGTGGCGGAGTCAGCCGTCGGTAAGCAAGCATCGGCGGGGGCGGCCGTGCCCCCGCTACCACGAGAGCAGGCGATCAGCATCGCGCCCTATCGCCTACAATTGACAGGTGGACAAATCTGCCCAAAAAGGGCCGCAGCCACGGCCGCCTGCGGCCACGCGCAACCATTCAGCCACGCAGCGAAGGCGGGCGTTGCGGGCTGAGGCTGCCGGAATTATCCTGATCGCCCTCGCCATTCTGGCTTACACCGTTCTGCGTTACGGGGCGCACATCAACTGGAGCGCCCGCTAGCCCGTGTCCGCGCCTGGTACCTCCTCCGATTTGCCGCTCCTGGTAGTCGTGCTGGGGCCCACGGGCAGCGGCAAAACCGCGCTTTCGCTGGCGCTCGCCCAACGCTTTGGCGGAGAGATCGTGAACTGCGATTCGGTGGCCCTGTACCGCGAGTTCGAGATCGGTACGGCCAAGCCCAGCGCGGAGGAACGCGCGCGCGTGCCGCACCATCTTTTCGATATTGCCGATCCCGCCTCGCAAGTCACTGCGGGAGAGTACGCGCGGCAGGCGCGGCTGGTACTGCGGGAGATCAGCGCTCGCCACAAACTGCCCATCGTGGTGGGAGGCACCGGCCTGTACCTGCGGGCGCTGCTGGAAGGTCTGTTTCCCGCGCCACTCCGGTCGGAGGAATTGCGCCAGCGGTTGCGCAGCCGCGGGCAGGGCAAAGCTTCCGGCTACCTGCACCGGCTGCTGGCACGGCTGGACAAAGAAGCATCGCGGAAGATACATCCTAACGACACGCCCAAGCTCATCCGCGCCATAGAAGTGTGCATTGCCGGAGGCCGGCGAATGACGGCCATGTGGCAGATGGGGCGCGAGCCCTTGCGGGATTTCTTCATCCTGCGGCTGGGCCTGAATCCGGACCGCGCCCAGCTTTACGCGCGCATCAACCGGCGTGCTCAGCAAATGTTCGCCGCCGGCCTGGTGGAGGAAACCGCCCGTCTGCGGGAAAAATACGGTGACCGGGCATGGGCTCTGAACTCGCTGGGCTACCAGCAGGCAGGCCAGATACTGCGCGGCGAAATCAGCCTGGAACTGGGTATCGCGAAGGCGCAGCAGGGACACCGCAACTACGCCAAGCGGCAGATGACCTGGTTCCGCCGCGAACCGGCTGTCCACTGGCTGCGCGGGTGGGGCGATGAGCCCGCTATCCAGCAGCAGGCGGCGGGCCTAATCGAAAGCCGCTTGCGCTCTGCGCGGGTGGGGGTGTAAGCGCGCGGCGCCGGCCATCGGTGAGCAGCTAGCCCGTTGACATCCCGTGGTTTGGCGGTTTTTGCTGGTATCGCCGCCAGTTCTTTTCCCGGCCGGCGCGCCGGACGGCGGCGACTTTTCCTTGGACAATCGAAAGAAAACGTACTAAAAAGAAAGGGAAGGCAAAACCGGCCATCTCCGCCGGCGAACGTCCCCGCGAGTTTATTGTGCTCAACGAAGAACGCCGCCGCGCCATCCTCGATATCACCAACCGCGAGGGACGCGTGCTGGTCAAGGAACTAGCGCGCCGCTTCAGTACTTCCCAGGTCACCATCCGCAAAGACCTGGAAGTGCTGCACGCGCAGGGGTTCGTGCACCGTACCCATGGAGGGGCGCTGCCCTTCCGCGAAGGCGCGCTCTCCGATCCCACGCTGCGGGAAAAGGAAAAGCTCTACCGCAAGGAGAAACTGCACATTGCGAGCGCGGCCGCGCGCATGGTGCAGGAAGGGCAGGTAGTGATTCTCGATTCAGGAACCACCACCACCGCCATCGCGCGCGGTTTGCGCCACATGCAGAACCTGACCATCGTGACCAACGCGGTGAACATCGCGGCGGAACTGGCGGGAACACCCATCGAGGTGATCCTCACCGGGGGAACGCTGCGCAAGAACTCGTTTTCCCTGGTCGGACCCATAGCGGAAGACACCCTGCGGCGGTTGAACGCCGATATCCTGTTCCTTGGGGTGGATGGCTTCGACGTGCACTACGGTTTGAGCACTCCCAACCTGCTGGAGGCAAAAGTTAACCGGGTGATGGTGGAGGTGGCCAAGCAGACGGTGGCGGTGTGCGATTCCAGTAAATTCGGGAGGCGTAGTTTGTCGCTGATCGTGCCCACCTCCGGAGTACAGAAAGTGATTACTGATAAGAAGGCGCCCAAATCGGACTTGCGCGCGCTGCACAAGGCGGGAGTAGAAGTTGTATCGGTTTAGCAGCGGAACGGGTAGCTTGTGGTTAACAGCTGGCGGTTGGCGGTCCGGGCATGGCCAACTGCCAACTGTTATCCAGCAGCTACCGTCCTCACCGAGCCAAGAGGACAGGGAGACTTGATGAGCCACAATAGCGGACAGGGCGGGCAGACGCTGGCGGAAACCCTATCGCAGCCGCAGTGCTGGGCCAAATGCCTGAGCGAATTGCAGGCCAGCGGCGATTTAGAGAGTATCGGCAGGCGTTTTGCCGCGGGTGGAGAGTGGCTGTTTGTGGGCTGCGGTTCCAGCTACTATCTGGCGCAATCGGCGGCGGCCGCCTGGTCCACCATCACCGGGCTGCGCGCCAAGGCTGTCCCGGCTTCGGAACTGCTGCTTTTTCCGGAGGCGGTGCTCGCCGGTTCGTCGGGATTGGTCCCGGTGCTGATTTCACGGTCCGGAAAGACAACAGAGGTGCTGCGCGCGGCCGAATACCTGGAGGGGACGCGCAACCTGCGCAGCCTGGCGGTCACCTGTGCTCCGGGCCAGCCGCTGGAAAAGGCCGCTAGCGCCGCTATTCGTCTGCCGGCAGCCGATGAGCAAAGCACGGTAATGACCCGCTCCTTCAGTTCCATGCTGCTGGCTCTGGAGGCGCTGGCCGCGACCGTGGCCCGCGACCAGTCCTTGCTGGAAAACCTGCGGCGAATGCCGGCTCTGGCTGAGCCCCTGCCCGCAACCCTGCACGCCCGCATTCTGGAATTCGTCGCTGCCAGCCAGTTCGCCGATTACGTTTACCTGGGTCAAGGTCCCTTCTACGGGCTGGCCTGCGAGGCCGCGCTCAAGATCACGGAGATGTCCTGCTCCTACGCCCAGCCCTTCCACACCCTGGAATTCCGCCATGGGCCCAAAGCGATTCTGGGACCGGAAGTGCTGGTTACCTTTCTGCTCTCTGAACAGGGCGGGCAGGCTGAACTGGATGTTCTGGAGGAGGTAAAGCGCTTGGGCGCCACCACTCTGGTTGTGACCAACGCAGCCGGCGAACGGGTGCGGGCCAGCGCCGATCTGCTGGTCGAACTCGGGTTCGATCTGCCGGAGTACGCGCGCCTGACGGCATACAGCCTGCCAGGGCAGTTGCTGGGCATCGCTACCGCGTTGAAAAAAGGATTCAATCCAGATCAGCCCCGCAACCTTTCGCGAGTAGTAGTGCTGGAACCCACCGAGAAGCCGGAACATGCCGCGTTTTGATGTGGCAGTGGTGGGGGAACTGAACCTTGACCTCATCCTCTACGGCCTGCCCGAACAACTGCCCACGGAGCGAGAATTCCTCGCCGACGGGCTCCGGCTCACGCTGGGTAGTTCCTCCGCCATCCTGGCGCACAACCTGGCCGCGCTGGGGGCGCGGGTTGCGTTTGCTTCTCTGATTGGCGACGACCCGCTGGGCGAAATTGCGCTGCAGCGGCTGGCCGCGGCCGGAGTGGATGTTTCACAAGTGAAGAAGGCTCGCGGCCGCACCACCGGGCTTACCGTAATTCTGCAGCATGACGGATGCCGGCGCATCCTGACCTATCCCGGCACCATGACGGATATGAGCCGGGCTGATCTCGATGTTGAATTCCTGAAGTCCGCCCGGCACTTCCACGCGTCATCTTTTTTTCTGCAGCCGGCGCTGCGGCCCCAGGTTTCCCGCTTGTTTGCCGAGATGAAAACGGCCGGGCTGAGCACTTCTTTCGACACCAACGACGATCCCGAGGACCGCTGGGAAGGCGTGTTCGAGGTGTTGCCTCACGTGGATGTGTTCCTGCCCAACGAGCGCGAGGCCCTGCGGCTGACGGGGGCGGCGGATCTCGATTCGGCAGTAGAGCAACTGGCCAAGCGAGTGCCCGTGCTGGCCGTAAAGCTGGGAGCGCAGGGAGCGCTGGCGCGCCGCGGCAAAGAGGAGTTTCGCTGTCCCGCGGCGAAGGTTACCTCCGTGGACCCGGTAGGCGCCGGCGACAGCTTTGATGCCGGTTTTCTCTACCAGTACCTACGAGGCGCCGACCTCAGCGCCTGCCTGTATTGCGGCAACCTGGCGGGGGCACTCTCCACCACTATGCCGGGGGGCACAGAAGCCTTCCGCGACCCCTCCCGCGTGGAGCAGTTTTTTCGACAACACGCACAACCAGCCACGGACCATGCCGGCCAAATCTGATTTTCAATTTCCCGGCTTATCCGTCCCTATCCGTGAAAATCCGTGGCTGGCGTGAAGTTCTCGTCTACTGCCTGCTCACCTCCAGCAGCAGATGCTCGGGGAAACTGGTGTTCAGCGTGGCTGTGCTCCCCTTCGCGGTAACCGTGCCCAGGTCCTGGTCGTTAGCGTAATCCACCACGTGGTAGGTTCCCGGCTGCAGCCCGCGCAGTTGCACCTCGCCCTGGTAACCCTTCGAGCCGTCCGCAGCAAAAAAGGCGTAGTACATCTTGCCGTCCTTCTGGATGGCGTAGCCTTCCGGCGCGTCATAGCCTATGGTGTACAGGTTGCGGAACGTGCCTTTGGAGAGCATCTTCTGGTTGTAGATGCCGATCCACTTCTTCCACCACTCTTCCTTGCTGTGGGTGAGGGCTACGTCCTTGAAATGGGGGCCGGGGTCAGGCCAAACGAACTTGGTGCCCACCACGCCGCCGGTGCCGATGGTGGAAGCGAAGTCGCGGCCGATGTCACTCTCCTGGTTGCTGTTGGCGAAGTTGATCCTGGTCAGCTCCACGTGGTCGCCGTACACCGCGGCCTCCGGACCGAGCAGCGCTTTGTACATCTTGATGCGCCGCCGCACCTGCACCGAACCCACGGGATCGGCGGTGACCGCCTGATCCATGTAGGGCAGCCATGCCAGGCTCGGCGGAGTGCCGCAGGGGCAACTCTGGGTCACGCTCTCCGGCTTCAGCGAGCGCGAGGTCTCATAGATGATCTTGTAGACCTCGGCCATGGCATTCACCGACTCTTCCGGTGACTTGTGGTGGTGCTTGGGGTTGTAGCAGGCGGGCACGGTATAGATGTTGTCGAGCTTGGAGCCGTCGAAGCCCCAGTCGCGGATAAAGCGCTGGGTCAGTTGCCGGTAGTAAGCCTGCACTTCCGGCAAAGAGGGATCGAGCACCGCCAGGTCGCGCACCATGCGCGCGTGCTTGCCGTTCTTGTCCAGGATGAGCCAGTCCGGGTGCTCCTTCACCACCTGCGAGACGCCGTAGCGGTGCGACTCGTAGCGGCCCTGGCCATCCTCCACAGCCAAAGGCAGCCACCAGAGCTGGGCGTACATACCCTGCTTGTGGAAGTCGGCCACCATTTTCTTCATGGAGTCGCCGGGGAAAGTGTCTTTGCGCGGTTCCCAGTCGCCGTAATTGTTGAACCAACGATCGTCAAGCGTGGCCCACTTGATGCCCATTTCTTTCAGCTTGGGCACGGTGCCCAGCATCTCCTTGGGAGTGACGTTGAACTCGTAACCCCAGCCGCACCAGGCGACGTTGTAGGCCTCGCTGGAGGGCTTAGGCAGGTTCCAGCCCTCCCGCTCCAGGGCGGTGGAATAGAGCCGCAAGGGCTCGTAGTAGTCGCCGCTATAGACGGATACGAAGCTGCGCGGCGTGGAGTAAGTGTCGCCCGGATGCAGGGTGAGGCCGGGCTCCACTTGCAGGTCACTGTTGATGCGGCCATCATCCGCCACCTTCACCGGCAGCGACAGCACCAGAGGCAGAGTTTCCAGGTGCCCAATGGCTTCGCCCACCGATGCTGTCCAGAACGCCGCCACCGGAATACCGCCGCCCAGTCCGTTCTTGAGCTGCGCGCCCATCAGGTTGGGCTGGGTAAATTTCTTCGAAATGTGAATAACGTCGTCTTTGCCCCAGTTGTAACTGGAGCCCTGAAACGACCAAAGGTCATAAGGCGCGGCATCGGATCTGGTTAGCGAGGCGTCGAAGCGATGGCGTTGAGCAACCGCCTGGTCGAGCGCAACCGGCTGCGAGCCCGCATTTTTGTATTGCACGGTGGTCACAGCCAGGTCGGGGAAGTCGTCATAGACCTCAATGGCAAAGGTGCTCTGCAGCCCCGGCACGGAAGCCGCCTGCCCGGGAATTTCCACCCGCCGCCCACGGCCCAGCTTGCCACGCGCGCCGTTAATCTTGGTTTGGCTGAAATCCAGGGCGAAATCAACCTGCTTCCCGCCGCTGACCAGATAGTCGCTGCTGCCCTGTGGAGAGTCCAGCGTGAGCTTCTTACCCTCCTTGAGCAGGGCGGCCTGCACATAGCCGGAGGGCAGAACATCGAATTCCGCGGTTGTGGTGCGGATGACCACCGGCCCTCCGGGATGAACGGTAACGGAAACCGGAGAAGGCCCGCCTTCGTCCGGCGCCGCCTGGATTACCTTCTGCGATTGCCGCGAACAGGCCGGCATGATGAGGAGAAGAGCTGCAACTATGAGAAGCAAATGCGGCGTTCGCCGCTCTAACAAGGCCGGTTTCATTTCGCACCTCCAGATGAAGACGCTGGCAATCCCTTGAACTGGGCAAAAATTCGTTCCGCATTGCGATGATAGACCTTCTGCAGCACCGGGTCCGGCAGCTTCATGCCGTAAATTTTCCAGCGCCCCTGCCCGGGATAGCCGTAGTAGTCAAAATATTCGTCGTCGGTTTCCAGCCAGCGGAAGTAATTGCGGTACATCTCCAGGCTGGGCGGGGAATCGGTGCCGAACAGGATGCGGTCCTGGTACTTGAGGAAGAATTCGCGGGCGCGGCGCGGCTGCCGTCCCAGTTCGGCCTCGCGCGCTCCGAACTCGGTCATCACGTTGGGCAACCGGTCCAGCAGCTGGGAAACGTAATCCAGGTTTTCCGGCCAGTTGGCTACGTGCAGCGCAATGAAGGTGGTGTGCGGATGTTTGGCGAACATGTGGTCGCGCTGGGCCATTACTTCTTCTTTGCTGGGGAAGCCGTGGTCGTAAAAGCTCCAGTCGGGGTGCTCGATCAATTCCTCATAGCGTTCGTTTTCGCCGCTGATGGGATGGAAGAAAGCTTCGGGATCGGTAACGTGAATGGCTACGGGAATTCCCAGCCGGCCGCATTCTTCCCACACCGGGTCCAGGCGCGGGTCGTCCACCGCGATGAGTTTTCCGGTTTTGTCGCGGTCCTCTAGTCCCAGGTCCTTCAGCACCTTCAGGCCGCGCGCGCCGCGGCGCACGGCGTCGTCCAGGTCGGCCACCATGCCCTTGGGGTCGTCAATCTTCGAATAATCAATCTGGGTGAAGACGATAAAACGCCCGGGATAGGGCTTCACCATCTCGTCCACCACGTGCTGGAGCTTCTCTCTCCACTGCCCGGTGAGGATGACCACGGTGCGGATGTTGGTCGCGTTCATCACCTGGATGACCTTGGCCGGCGGCTCGTGCTCGTCAATTCCCATGGCGTCGTTGATGTGGTTGTGCACATCAATCACCGGGAACTTGGCGCGCTCGATGGGGGTGACGCGCGCGTGCAGCATGGACTTGGGGTGGAAATCGCGCAGCAGCAGGGTCTCGCGTTCCTTGGCGTTGGGCGCGGCCTTGTAGCTGATGGGGTTCTTGGTTTGGTCCTGAGCCGCCAGCAGGCAGAAGGAAGAGAAAAGAACGGCTATGACAACAATGCGGCGCATGATAGGAACCTCGATTCGGGTAGGTTCGCGTGGCCCCGGGTTCTCGCCCGGGGAGGGACGGGGCAGGGCCCCGCCCCCACACAAACTTACTCTTGCTTCGGCTCTGGGGCCGGCGGCTTCT
>DATEJK010000169.1:0-7130 GCA_035278025.1 Terriglobales bacterium
GAAGTTAGAAGCTGTTCCTAACAGCCCGAGGCATGCGCCGGCTTGCTGTTAATTACTTCTTCCAGCGTTACCGCATGGTGATGAGCATGGGTCTTGCCGTGCTCCAGCAGCGATTTCAGCCGCACCATGTCATCGTCCAGCGCGCGCTTGGGATCAGCGCCGAAAATCGCGGCAATGACGTGTCCGATGGCGCCTCCTGGCGGCACGTAAGCCAGGCGGATGTGCAGCCGCGTGCCGCCATTTTCCGCGTCCAGTTGTACGACGCCGGCGTTCGCTACCATCGCTCCCGGCAGGCTGCTCCATGCCAGCAGTTTGTGGGGAATTTTCTCCGTGATTTCGGCATCCCAGCTAAACGGCATGCCCGCCGGACCCTGAACCGTCCAGCGGTAGCGGTTGTCGTCTACCTTTTTTACTGCCACCACGTGCGACATCATGCGTGGCAGCTTTTCCGGATCATCCAGCAGCTCGAAGACCGCCTCCGCCGCAACATTTATGTGAATGGTCTTCTGCACGCGGAAACCTGCCGTCTCCGCGCCGCCGATGCCCAGCAGATGCCGCGGCCCGATGTTGCTAAGCGCGCGCCCTGCCAGGTTGGCCCCCACCAGTCCCAGGCCGAGGCCCTGCCATCCGCGCCGCCAGAAGCCGTAGGCAAGCAGCAAGCCACCGCTCGTGCCGACCACCGCCCGGGTCGCCGGCGCCCAGGTCTCGTTCAGCAGTTCCGGGGGTGTAGGCGGGCTGCCGCCCTGCAGATCGGGAACATCCGCCTGGGGGTGGGCTTGCATGCGGTTGTCCACGTGTTTCACCCCGGGCACGGCGCGCACCGCCCACAACACGCGCCGCACTTCCTCCTGCAGCACCGCTCCCTTCAACGTGACCCATCCATCCCTTGCTTCCACTTCGATGGCATGCGGATGTGAGGTAGCCCGGCCCAGTCGGCTGCGCACCCGGTCCCGCAGCGCCTGGTCAGTAACCGGCTTGGGAGAGAGCAGGGAATAGGTTTCATCGGCCACGCCTCGCGCCCTGTGGAACAGGTCGCGCACGCCGCGGTCCACTGTTAGTTCCGCCTGGTGGGCCAACCAGAGGACACGGTCGCGCGCCATGGCTCTCCGCCGCCGCCCATGGCCGGGATCCAGCATGTACATCAGGCGGGCGCCCAGGCTCACTCCGCCGGCAAAAATCATGGCCTTTTCCAGCTGGCATTTCATGCGCCCCTGCATGGCAAGTCTCCTCTCGTTATGGCTTCGCTGGTTGTCGGACAAGAAATGGACGCGGCAGTTTGTCCCCTTATCACTATTCATTGCGGCCCGGCGCGCACCGTCAGCACCGGGCAGGCGGCATGGCAAATGACCTTGTGAGTGCAGGCCCAAGGCAGGTGCGCCGTCAGCCGTGCCGAGCCCTGATGACGCGCTCCCATCACCACCAGGTCGGCATTCAGATCGCCGGCCAATTGCAGTATCTTCTCCGCGGGGTCGCCGGTGGTGACGATGACCTGCGGCTCGCAAGCCAATCCAGCTCCTGCCGGTATCAGCTTCTCCAGTTCTTCGCGCGCGTCGCGCATCGTCCGTTCCCGGTAATACACGGGAATGGTCGCGAGATCCTCCATCACGTGCAGGCAGGTGAGGCGGGCGCCGTAGTCGGCAGCCATCGCGAATGCGGAAGGCAAGGCCTGCAGCGAGGCACCCGAAAGATCGCTGGCGTAAATGACCTGCCCCAGTTGCCCGGCGGCAAGTCCGTTGCGCATTACCTCCGGACCGATGGTCAGCACCGGGCAGCTCACGCTGCGAAAAATCTCCTCCGCCACCGAACCCAGCAGCAGCTTCTTCAGCCCCGCTCGGCCATGGGTAGCGATCACCACCAGGTCAATGCCGTGCTTCTTTACCATGGCTTGGAAGACCAACTCAGTTTCGCCCTTCTCCAGCACTACGTCGTAACGCACGCTGGCCAGGGGCGCGGAGCGCACGAATGTGTCCATAGCGTGCTCGGCCTGGTAGCGCAGTCCGTCCAGTTCGGGCGGCGTCGGCTCCAAAGGCAGGGGACGCCGCGGCTCGGGGGGAATGACGTGGGCCACATACACAGTGCCGCCATAATGACGTGCCAGTCCTACCGCATAGGGCAAGGCCCGCTCCGCATAGTCGGAGAAGTCAGTGGTGAAAAGGATTCGGTTCAGAGAAATCCGCGGAACCAGCTGAAGCGCCGCCATGGGACACCTCCGCCTCGGGGCAACTGCCCCCAAAACTATCTTTAGTTCCAAAGGGCTCCGGCTGCAGTGACAACAATCACTTCCGGGGGTGACTCAGCCGAAATGTGGACTGGATCGGCAAAAGCTCAAGCAGGTCGTTCCCTAATAGTAAAAGGGAGATAGTCACGGGACCTGCTTATCTTTGTCTCGGGGACTCATCGTGACCAGCCCGCTGGGCGGAGCTTTGGTTTGCCGAGCTGCGGTGAACCAATCCTGCAATGAAATCAATATCCTCTATGTTTCTCCACCACGCCCAGCAGCGGCTCGCCGGCCAGAAAGCGGCGCACGTTTTCCGAGATCAGGATGTACTGGCGCTCCCACAACCTGGGCGTGACCGAGCCGGTATGCGGCGTGATGAGCACGTTGTCCATATCCCACAGCGGGGAATCAGGGGGCATCGGTTCCTTTTCCAGGACATCAAGCGCGGCGGCCGCGATTTGCTTGTGCCGCAGCGCATCGGCCAGCGCCGTCTCATCCACCAGCACGCCCCTGCCCACGTTGATCAGGCAGGCGGTGGGCCGCATCTGAGCCAGACGCGTGCGGTCTATCAGCCGCTGGGTAGCACTGGTGACGGGCGCGGCCAGCACCACGTAGTCGGAAGTGGCCAGCAGATCGCCGAGCTGCGCGGGCCCAAAAACCAAAGCCACTCCCTCCGCCCCGCCGCGCTCAGGATGTTCGCGCGCGGCCAGCACCCGCATGCCCAGGGCAGCCGCGCGCCTGGCAATTTCGCTACCGATGCTCCCCAGCCCGATCAGGCCGAGTGTGGCGCCCTGCAACTCTCCGGGCATCGGCCCCTCGAGCCACATCCGTTCCTGTCCCCAAACATGCTGCTGCTGGTAGCGGACGGCGGCCGGAATCTTGCGCGCCACCGCGAACATCAGCGCCAGCGCGTGCTCGGCCACCACCGGCCCGTGGACCTCGCGGGAGTTGGTCAGGACCACCTCACTGGCCACCAGTTCAGGAAATATCAGCTGGTGCACGGCGGCGGCGGTAGAGTGAATCCAGCGCAGTTTGCGCGCGGCGCGAAACTGTTCCGGCCGCAGCGACCATGCCAGCGCCGCATCGGCGTCGCGAATGTGTTCCGTCATTCCCGAGTAATCGGGCAGCTGCACGACTTCCAGTTCCGGAAACTGTTTCTGCAGCCGTTCGCGTACCCACGCCGGCGCGGTCCATAGCTCAAAACGGTGATGCAGGGCAATGAGCAGTTTCATGGTGGCGACCCATATTTATATACGAGGGAAAACTTGGGTGCTTGCGCGGGGTTACAGGCGGGTTAACCACTTCCAAAAGGCAAAGCGCTACCGACCCAGAGCCATGAAGCAGGCTCTCCCGATAGCGCCGCCAATAGCCCGAAAAACTTTGAGATGGAGTTTAACCTGCCGCCAATAATTGTCTAGTACACAGCATGATTCTCTACTTGCCCAAGCTCCAAGTCATGTCCACATGCACTGGAATCCCGTCTTTGATGGCTGCTGCGCGCGTACCGCATGCGGAACTGCAAGAAGAAGCGCCAGGACTGCGATACTGGAGCCAAACTTCACTCCTGGCAAATACATGGCAGGCCCTCCTGCTGGCGTGGAGATTCGAAGGGATAAGCGGCGGGATTGATGGTGAATGATTTTCGATTGAGGACCTCGTTGCCGTGCATCCTGCACAATCGTCAATCCCCGACCTTCAGTGGTCAATGATTTGCCTTTCTTTACAACTGCTGTTTCAGGCGAAGAACTAAGGCTAATGCGAAAAGATGCGGTTTGTGGGCCACGCGAACGACAAAATTTGGAGAAACTCCGGAACCTGTCGCCACTCCCTCAGCTCAAGAATCTTCTGAAAATGCATCGCCGCACGCTGAGCCACCAGCAGGCTTGTCCTCTTCGGCTGTCGCCCCTTGAACGATGGTAATGTGATTTTCCCGCCGCGCGCCTTTAAACTGCTCTACCAATCGTTGTCTTTAGCACCCGTACTTAGCGCCTTTGGGACCCGGTGTGGTTGCTTCGTTGTGGAGGTCAGGATGGATTCAGTAAAACCTGGGCATGTGCTTGAAATGCAGACCCGGGTGCGCCAGAAGATGCGGCTGCAGCCGAAACAGGCAGCTTTTGGGCTGCTGCCCATGGAGTTGATGATGCAGCGTCCACCCTCGGCCCTGCACCTTCCTGAGCCCCTGCCCCTGGCTGCCGCTCTCTTTTCTGTGGTGGGAATGGCGTGGGTTTTCCGCTGGTGGTCGGGAAGAGGACAAGTTTTGCCCAAGTAGGAAGTTTCCTGTTCCTTAGCTTTCTTTCCTTTACACGCTCGCCCGGCACAGAAGTCCCTCCTCCTTCCTGGCATTCCCTCGGGCAAGCGCCCGCAACCGCGGAAAAACAGGCAGAAATGCATTCTCCTTTCAATTGACTTGCACTAAGCGGCGGCCTAACATCTTGCTCCTTGGGCCCCAGTGATTCTCAGGATTGCCGGGAGGCCGCTATGTCGGTCGGGAATAAGGGCTCCAATGAGGAATCTACAGTGTGGGTTCCGGTTTGCTGCAGCCAGGTAATGCGGCACAGCGTTTTCGGGAGTGCCGAGGGCAAATCGGTGGCGGCCGCGCTGGTGTGTAGTGCTTGCGGCAGGCACATACTGCTCCAACCTCAGCCCATGACCTCTGTCCAGGACCTCTCGGGGCGCGTAATTTCACTGCTGGCCACAGCCAAGTCCCAGAAGGTCGCGAATCTCTCGAGCGGCGCGACAGCCGGCGGCGACGATATGGGTGAAGAAACCCTGGCCTGAGGCGCGGGTCGCTATTTTCGTGAATAAAGAGTGGCAAAGCTGATTACTTTGGCATAGTAGCCCTTGCGCGTGCGGATCTGCAGTTTCTCTCCTGGCCGGTGCCCTGCAATGGAGATCTTTCGATAGTGGCCGTCCGCTTTGAAATCAGCCGGCCGGTAGGAGATCGCGTAACGGCTGCGCAGGTCTTGGGCAACTTTGGCAAATGCTTTTCCGACCGATTTCACATCTGGCGGGGTCATGATGCGTCCGCCGGTCTGCTCGGCCAGCCGGCGCAGGTTGTTGTTTCCCTCCGTAGCCGACCAATCCTCATTATTGTAATCCCACGTGTAATGGTAGTTCGTGCTGACGGCATAGATTGTTACCTGTGCCTGCTGCGCTATGGCGATGGCAGCGTTGAGGTCAATCTTGCCGGCATTGTTTTGTCCGTCTGACAAGACCACCAGCACGCGGGCAACAACGTTCTGCTCGGGGGTCGTCAGCAATTTTTCGCAACCTGCTGCCACCGCATCGTACAATGCCGTTCCACCTCCAATAGCAAGACGCTGCACACCTTGTGACAACGACTCCGAATCACCTGTGAAATCCTGAGTTAACTTTGGATCGTTACTGAATCCCATGACAAAGGCCCGGTCATCTTTGCTCCGCAGCGTCTGCAAAAGAAACGCGCTGGCTGCGCTCTGCTCGAAGCGGAAGCGCGATTCCACCGAACTGCTGGTGTCAATCACCAGCCCCACCCGCAGGGGCAATTCCCGCTCGCTGCGAAATCCCAGAATTGCAGCCGGAGGCTTCTTGTCGTCCAACACGCTGATGTCGTTCTGGGTGAGGTCGTCAATGACCCTGCCATTGTGCGTGGCTACAAACAGCAGGTTTACCTCGTTTACCTCTTTGGTGAACGACCATTCGCTGCTTGACACCGGATTCGAAGGTAGTGCTTCCGCTATCTCGCATCCCCCGCAGGCCTGGCCGAGAGCGGCCGGGGCAAGTTGAAAACTAAGCAGCAATCCGGTGAACACAAGGGCAACGCCGGGGGCGATTTGCATTGCCCGGCTTAAAACCTGGAACAAAGGGTGGGTTTTCATCGCAGCCTCCGCGAAGGGCCCGTGATTCCGAGGTTCGGTGGTAGCTAGGCACGTTGGCTGCCGTTCACCTTCAGGGCACCCATGCTCTAAGTGGCGTTGAATCCTATTGAGACTATTGTGCGAAGGACTTTGCAAGAGCACGAACCGGCCGTTAGGGGGACTCTCTGGAGGCGGCAGACACTATCCAATCGGATAGAGCCACTATCCATTCGGTTGGTCCTCGTAGCCCTGAAAGGGGGGTGTCTACAAATGCAAATCTGCACTGATTCCAGATGATTAGCAGCACTACGATTTCACCAGCTCGCGCAGTACGCTGAGCCACCTGCATGGTGCGGGTCGTTGGTCCGCGACTGCCGGTAATTCCAGCTTCAGGCACCGGGTGTGGGTTGGCCGCTCACCCGCTGAATTGGTCGTGAAGTCTTCGCCCGGGCTAATTGGCTGGCGGCAGAACTCGCAGCGCTCTAAAGCCTTTCCCGGCAGTGCTGCCGGACTCTCCAATTGCGGAGGTAGCCATGCGGATGTGTTCCCGAATATAACCCGCCAGGTGTCGGCGGCCTCGGAAACTGCGGGGCTGCTTGACCGGCTGCTATTTTCCGGTCGCGCCCACGTTTCAGTATTGCCAAAAACCAATCGCCATGTGAAAGAGGAAGTTGCGCCCGTTGCCATACTCACCTCCGCTGTATAAGCCGGCGGGAAGCACCCGGCGGCTCCGTTGCTACCCACGGACTCAGCACGCTGCCGGCCAAACGGCGAGAGAGTCTACGCGCTGACCAACGATGCGCCATAAGCTGCTTAATCCACTGGAGCATGCGAGCGGAGAGCCTCGCATTACGCCCTTAGTTTTTTGAGGACACAAGTGAGGGAGTGACAGAGTGGAATATCCAATCGGATAGCCGCAGCAGGCGGGAATCAGTCACGCCAGGCAATGACTGGGAGCCTGCTGGAGAAATCCTGAGCCGCAGCGAAGGACCTCAGGGTTTTTGGTGCGAAAGGGGGGACTCGAACTTGAGGCGGTTTGGCGGCGTGAGCGAAGCGGGAGCCGCCAGCCGAAATCC
>DATEJK010000170.1:0-19909 GCA_035278025.1 Terriglobales bacterium
CCGGTGCTGCTCAAGCGCGGCATGTCCGCCACCCTGGAAGAGTTCCTCATGGCCGCTGAATACATCATGAGCGAAGGCAATTACCAGGTCATCCTGTGCGAGCGCGGGGTGCGCACCTTCGCCGACCACACCCGCAACACCCTGGACCTGAGCCTGGTTCCGGCGGTGCAGCGCCTCAGCCACCTGCCCATTCTGGTGGACCCCAGCCACGGCACGGGCAAGCGCAACAAGGTCACGCCGCTCTCGCGAGCAGCGGTAGCGGTGGGAGCCGACGGCCTTATGGTCGAGGTGCACAACAATCCCGACCGCGCCCTCTCTGATGGCATCCAGTCCATCTACCCCGACCAGTTCGATGAACTGATGAAGCAGATCCGGCAGATCGCCGCCGTGGTGGAACGCTACCTGCCCGAGCCGGCCGCCCTTCCTACCCGGAACACGCTGCCCGCCGCCGCCCGGCCTTGAAAAAGCTTCTTATCCTCTGCGTGATACTGGCGGGCGTAGCCGCTCTGGTCTGGTATTTCCGCACTCCGGACCTGCCGCACTACGCTCCCGGCTATCGCGAGTACGCCTACGTCACTAATGGCAAGAGCAACACCGTCAGCGTGCTCGACCTCACGCCCCGGCCTTATCCTCGCTTTAACGTCATCAAATCTATTCACGTGGGCGCCAACCCCACGGGCGTTACCGCAAACAGTAAGAAAAACGAAATTTATGTGGTCAATACCGAGTCCAACAACATCAGCGTAATTGACGCCGAGCGCAACCTGGTGGTGGCTACCATCGGCGTGCACCGCGCCCCCTATTTCATCAGCGTTTCCGACGACGGGAGGCGCGCCTACGTGGCCAACTCGGGCTCGGCCAATGTCTCGGTTCTTGACCTGCAAGCGCGCACCGTGCTGGCCAACATCCGGGTGGGCGCAGCGCCCGGCCTGGCGCAGGTTTCGCCGGATGGCGCCACCGTGGTCGTTTCCAACCGCGGCGACAATACTGTCTCTTTGCTCGATGCCCGCCGCCTTGCCGTGCGCGCCACCATTCCCGTCTGCCGCCAGCCCGAGGACATCGCCATCCTTTCCGATTCCAGCAAAGCCTTCGTTTCCTGCAGCGGCTCCAACCAGGTGGCCGCTGTGGACCTGAAAAATGATAAGCTGCTGGCCCTGCTCGACGTGGGCAAGACCCCGGTTCACTTGCAGCTCAAGCCCGACGGCGGCGAGTTGATGGTGAGCAACTTCGATTCCGACAGCATTTCCATAATTGAAACTAACACCAATGAAGTCGGCGGCAGCTACCTCATCGGCTCCCAGCCGGTGCGCGGGGTGGTCACCGCCGACAACGCGCTGCTTTACGAAAGCAATTTTGGTTCCAACACCGTTGCCGTTTACAGCATTGATACCGGCAGAGTACTGGGGGCGGTCGGGGTAGGGAACCAGCCGGACGGCTTAGCCCTCACATCCAACCAGGATTTTTTGCTGGCGCTGGATACGCAATCGGACGACGTGGCCGTCATCCGGATGAAGCGCCTCGCCACCACCTCCAAAATCAGCAGCGACCGCGCTTTGTGGGCCATCGTTCCCGTTGGCATGCAGCCCAACGACATCGCCGTCAAGGCGTTTTTCCTGACCGAACCCGCCGCCCGAAAATAAGAAAAGTTGTGGCGCGGGCGTTCCGCCCGCGAGATCCATACCTTTGGACGGCACTCGCCGGCCATGCCGGCAATCCGTGTAAAATTAAAGGTTCAATCCTAGTTCACGGCCCAGACTCCATGCCCGACAACCCTACTCAACCGGATACTCTCGACGAGCGCTATGACCCCCAGCGCATCGAGCAGAAATGGTTCGAGCGCTGGCAAAAGAACCCCGCGCTCTACCGTGCCGAAGCCGGCTCCACCCGGCCCAAATACTACGTATTGGAAATGCTGCCTTATCCCTCGGGCGCGCTGCACATGGGGCACGTGCGCAACTACGCCATCGGTGATGCCCTCGCCCGCTTCATGTGGATGAACGGCTACAACGTGCTGCACCCGATGGGCTGGGATTCATTCGGCCTTCCGGCGGAGAACGCCGCCATCCAGAACAACACGCCGCCCCGCGAGTGGACTCTGCGCAACATCTCCAACATGAAGGCGCAGATGAAGCGCCTCGGCTTCGCTTACGACTGGCAGCGCGAGGTCACCACCTGCTTTCCCGAGTACTACCGCTGGAACCAGTGGTTCTTCCTCAAGCTCTACGAGCGCGGCCTCGCCTACCGCAAAAAAAGCAAGGTGAACTGGTGTCCCAAATGTGCCACCGTGCTGGCCAACGAGCAGGTGGTGAAGGGGTGCTGCTGGCGCCACGAAGACACGCTCGTGGAGCAGCGCGAGCTGGAGCAGTGGTTCCTGCGCATCACCAACTACGCGGAAGAGCTCTTGCGAGACCTCGACCGGCTGGAGCACTGGCCGGAAAAAGTGCGCATCATGCAGCGCAACTGGATCGGGCGCAGCGAAGGCGCCATGGTGGACTTCAAGGTCGAAGGTCCCGCGGGCCCGGCCGGCGGCAAAATAACTATCTTTACCACCCGCATTGACACCATCTTCGGCGCCACCTCCATCCAGCTTGCCCCGGAGCATCCGCTGGTGAGCGACTTCATCGCTCACAATCCCGAGCTTGGAAGCAACATCGGAGAGTTGCTGGCCGAGCAGCGCAAAGCCAGGGAGGTGGGAGATGTCGGCGCCATCGAGAAGCACGGTATTGATACCGGGCGCTTCGCCGTCAACCCCTTCAACGGCGAGCGCCTGCCCATCTGGGTGGCCAATTACATCCTTATGGACTACGGCACCGGCGCCATCATGTCGGTGCCGGCGCACGATGAGCGCGACTACGAGTTTGCCAAAAAATACGGCTTGGATATCCGCGTGGTCATCTTGCCCCGGCGGGAGGAGGAGCCGCCCGCTGCCGGCGAGCCGGAAGAGCCGGTGCTGCCCTTTACCGCTACCGCCAGCCTGCTTATCAATTCCGGGCCGTTCAATGGGCTCTCCTGCGCCGAGGCCATCGCCTCGATGGCGCAATACGCCGAGGAGCATGGTTTTGGCAAGGCTACCATCACCTACCGCTTGAAAGATTGGGGTATCTCGCGCCAGCGCTACTGGGGCACGCCCATCCCCATGTTGTATTGCGCCAAGTGCGGCATTGTTCCTGTTCCCGAGAAAGACCTGCCGGTGCTCCTGCCGGAAAACGTGGAAATCACTCTAACCGGCGGCTCGCCCCTGGGACGTCTGCCCGAATTCGTCAATGCCCCTTGCCCCAAGTGCGGCGGAATCGCGCGCCGCGAGACCGATACCATGGACACCTTCGTGGATTCCTCCTGGTATTTCTACCGCTATACCGACGCGCGTAATGACCGCGAGCCCTTCAGTAGCCGCGAAGCCAATTACTGGTTCCCCATTGACCAGTACATTGGCGGGGTCGAGCACGCCATCCTCCACCTGATTTATTCGCGCTTCTGGACCAAATTTATGCGCGACCTGGGCATGATCAAAAACGGCGAGCCGGTAGTGCGCCTCTTCACCCAGGGCATGGTCATTAAGGATGGCGCCAAGATGTCCAAGAGCCTGGGCAACGTAGTCACGCCTGATGAGATGGTGGCCCGCTACGGCGCCGACAGCGCCCGCATGTACAGCCTGTTTGCCGCGCCTCCCGACCGCGATCTGGATTGGCAGGACGCCGGGGTGGAGGGAATTTACCGCTTTTTGGGGCGCGTCTACCGCTTCGTCAGCCGTAATGCCGCCGTCGCCCGACCCGTCGGCGCCGACGTAACTCGCAGAGCGGTAGAGACGGAACTTGCTCCGTCACAGCTCCCGCCCGAGGCTCGCGCCTTGCAGCGCAAGCTGCACCAGACCATCAAGCGCGTGAGCGCCGATTTCCAGGGCCGCTGGCACTTCAACACTTCCATCGCCGCCATCATGGAGCTGGTGAACCGGCTGAATGCGACCGAGGAGCACAAGGGCAACGCGATCCCAGACTCACTCTTAAAGGAGGCACAGCGGGACCTGGTGCTCCTGATGGCCCCCTTTGCGCCTTACCTGGCGCACGAGCTATGGGAGATGCTGGGCGAGCGCGAGAGCCTGCTGCACGCGTCCTGGCCCAAGTACGACCCGCATCTGGCCAAGGAAGAGGAGATCGAAATTCCGGTGCAGGTCAACGGCAAACTGCGCAGCCGCATTGTTGTTTCCGCCGATGCTTCCGAGGAAGACGTGCGGCAACGCGCCCTGGCCGATGAAAAGGCACAGGGATTCATTGCCGGCAAGCAGGTGGTGAAAGTGATTATCGTTCCCGGCAAACTGGTCAACATCGTGGTCCGCTGAGATTCCGCGGGCACAGGCGTCCCCGTCCGTGCGGGCGAGCAAAGCACTCCAGCCCCGGCTAACTTCTTCGCCGCGGATGAATGACGGCTGACGGCGAATCTCGGCATTAAAAAAGAAGCGGGCCACAGGGACCCGCTGCAGACGAAGTGGCGTGCAACTAGGAGGCGCGCTTGCTGGTGCGGTGCGCGCTGGTTCGGGCCTGGGGTCCGAACTTCAGCGCTTCACGCTGGTTATTCCACTCGATTTCGCTGATGGTCTTGCTGCCGTTCTTGTTTGTGCTCTCCACCACCGCATCGTACGGTGCCTTTTGGCGCAGTTGCGCTACTTTTGCGGGAGCGGTTAACACCGTTTTTCCGGATTGCATAAAGTTGACCTCTACGGTGGGGCCATTGCCCTGCCACTCCAACTGGTAGCTGCCCGGCTTCAGGGTCTTGCCGGCTAATTCGACCTGGTCCACTACCGCCACCTTTTTCTTCTGCTCCTTGCTGGTGTTCGCGCTGGCCGGCGAGGCCAGCGGGAAAATCATGGTTAGCATTCCTCCTAAGGCTAGGAGTTTTAGTGCTCTCATGCTTGCTCCTCCCCGCGAGAGTCGGGTGGATTGGCAGACGACGGCATTCTCTTCCTCGCCGGAACCCTGTCCCGCTCACGTGTAAGATGAATTGTCCAACATTGGGAGGGATGCTGCAGGCGGTGCACAGGTTGCCTGCATTGTTCCATGCATGGAACAACAGCATAAGGACAGGATCGAGAGTTTAAGCAGCCCGTCGCGTGCTGAAACCTTAAAGCCGTGAAGCTTTGAAACCTGAAACCTGAAACCTGAATTCTTCTCTTTCCTGCCTTGCTGTATCCTACGCAGTGGTGGCCGCACACTCGTCAATTCGGCGCGGGTTTGCATCCATCTGGCGGCAACCGGCTCTGCCCGTCGCGGAAATCACCTGGCGCTGGTGCTTTGCCGTGGCTGCATGCCTGCTGGCGGTCGTCTCTGTCCTGGAATATCTGAGCGCAATTCCCATTTCCTGGCGTGAGCGTTTGCTGGTCCAAACCGGGGAGCCGCTGCTGGCGCTGGCCGCCGTAGCCCACGCGTTGCAGGGCAGCGCGGTTCGTCTGGCGGCCGGTGTGATCGTGGCCGCAACGGCGATCGCCGTGCTTTGGATATTCAGCGCTGCCCTGGGACGGCTGGTTACTCTCGGCGCCTTGCTCCCCGACAGGCGCGGAACGTCTGTGTCCTTGCTGGGCCTGAGTTTCCTCAGAGCCGGACTCTTCCTGGCGGCGGTGCTCTCCGCGGTTGCAGCCCTGATACTTGCCGCTTCCGCCGGCCCTGCGGGCCATGCTGCTCCCAGCATAGTTCTCGCCGCCATCCTGCTCGCTGCCGTGTGGCTGGTGTGGGCCTTGCTCAACTGGCTGCTCTCGCTGGCTGCCATTTTCGCCATTCGCGACCAGCAGGACACCTTCGGGGCAGTATCGGCGGCCGTGGAGTTTGTCCGCAGTGCCTTCGGTGATGTGGTGCTGACCAGTCTCCCCTTCGTGCTGCTGCATTACATAGCCCTGGCAGCAGCGATTGTCGCCGGCGTGCTGGTCTTTGATCTTATGACCCGCGTCTCCTTTGCCGCTGCCTGGGCTCTGGTTGCCATTGTGCTGGGTTATTTCGCCTTCGCCGATTTTCTCTACATCACCCGCCTGGCGGCATATCTGGCTCTGGCGGAGGCAGGGGGAGGAAGCGCCGTTATCGGCGAACCGGCTCAACCTGCGCCCCAGGATGCCTTGCCAGAATTGCCGCCGACCCTCGAGGCCGCAAACGGCGGCACCCCTTTGCTTCAGTCCGGACTATGAATACGTTTCGCAACTACCAATCATGGGCTGCCGACTGTCATTTACCTGACTCCTGACTCCGGCTTTTTCCTTTACACTACTATCATCCTTCTGGCACATTAGACCGTGGAAGCCCAATCTATCGTCGTCCTCGATTTTGGCGCGCAGTACTCGCAGCTCATCGCGCGCCGCATACGCGAACAGAACGTTTTCTCGGTGGTTCTGCCCTGCACCGCGCCCATTGATGAGATTAAAAGTTTCGCCCCGGCGGGCATCATTCTGTCCGGCGGTCCCAGCTCGGTCTACGACCCTGATGCGCCCGCGGCCGATCCGCGCGTCTTCAATCTTGGCCTGCCCGTGCTCGGCATCTGCTACGGCCTGCAACTCATGACCCATGTCTTGGGCGGCAAGGTCCGCCCCGCTGACAAGCGCGAATATGGTCATGCCACGGTGGAAATTCTCGACGGCTCCCGCCTCTTCACCGGCCTGCCCAAGCTGCTTTCCGTCTGGATGTCGCACGGGGACGAGGCCATGGAGTTGCCCCAGGGGTTTCGCCTGATCGGGAAGACTTCTAATGCGGTGGCTGCTATCGAGAATCCGGAAATGAAGATGTTCGCGGTGCAGTTCCACCCTGAGGTGCATCACACCAAGCTGGGCACAGAAATCCTGAGAAACTTTGCTTTCGAAATCTGCGGCGCCAAGCCCAGTTGGACGGCCCAGCATTTTGTGGACGCTACGGTGGCGCACGTGCGGCAAACAGTTGGCGCCCAAGGTCGCGCTATCTGCGCGCTCTCCGGAGGCGTGGATTCCTCGGTCGCTGCCGTGCTCGTGCATCGTGCCATTGGCGACCGCCTGACCTGCGTCTTCGTTAACAACGGAGTATTGCGCAAGAACGAATTCGAGAAGGTCCAGCAGAACCTGCGCGATAAGCTGGGCCTCCACTTGGTGGCCGTGGACGCCTCCCAGCGTTTTCTGGCGCGCCTGGCGGGCGTGACCGACCCGGAAAAGAAGCGCCGCATCATCGGCAACGAGTTCATCGCCATCTTCGAAGAAGAAGCGGAGCGCATTCAGCGGGAGCATGGACACGTGGAGTTTTTGGTGCAGGGCACCCTCTATCCCGATGTCATTGAATCGCGCTCGGTGCGCGGCCCTTCCCAGACCATCAAGACCCACCACAATGTCGGCGGCCTGCCGGACAAGATGAAACTTCGCCTGATCGAGCCCTTAAAGGATTTGTTTAAGGATGAGGTCCGCAACATCGGCCGTGATTTGCGTATGCCGGAAGACATCCTGCAGCGCCAGCCCTTCCCGGGTCCGGGGCTCGCGGTGCGCATTCTGGGTGAGGTCACGCCGGAGCGCCTGGCCTTGTTGCGCGAGGCCGACGACATCGTGGTCGGCGAAATCAAGCGCGCCGGCCTCTACACCCGTATCTGGCAATCCTTCGCTGTGCTCTTGCCGGTGATGTCGGTGGGTGTGATGGGTGACCAGCGCACCTACGCCTATACCTGCGCCATCCGCGCCGTGCACTCCGAAGACGGCATGACCGCCGACTGGGTGCCCCTGCCCACCGAGGTGCTCAAAACCATCTCCAGCCGCATCGTCAACGAAGTGAAGGGCATTAACCGCGTGGTTTACGACATCACTTCCAAGCCGCCGGGCACCATCGAGTGGGAGTGAAGAGCGGTATGGGATGCAGCAGCCGGATGCCAGCCCAGAAAATATTTTTCTGGCGCGCATTCCATGCTGATCGTGCGGAGTTTAGTTGCCTTGAGCACGGCCTCGTGCCGCATCGGCCGGCAAAACCAGCCAGCCACTCTGGCCAGCTTTGTCGCTGCCGAGCTATGATCAACTCTCATGGCGAACAAGGTCCTCTTCTGCCCTCCCACTTATTTCGAGGTGCGCGAGGTCAAAAATCCTTACATGCGCGGTCTGCTGCCGGTTGACCCGGTGCGGGCCCAGCACCAGTGGGATTCGGTGTGCGACGGCTTTCGCGCCACCGGTTTCGCGGTGGAACTCATTGACCCGGTGGCTGGCCTGGAGGATATGGTCTTTGCCGCCAATCCCGTGTTCGTGGGCCAGCAGGCCCGCGCCGGCCGCTTCGTTGTCCCCGGCCGTATGCGCTATGTCTCACGCCGCCAGGAAGTGGTCCATTATGTGGAATGGTTCCGCGCTCGCGGCTACAAAGTAATAGACGTCGGCCTGGATGATGATTTTCTGGAAGGCCACGGCGACTTGGTGTGGGATGCCGACGGCAGCAGGGTCTGGGCCGGTCACGGTTTTCGCTCCACCATAGGCGGAGTCGAAAAATTTGCCGCCGCCATGCGCCAGATGGATATTCCAGTCACCGCCCTGCAGTTGCAGGACGAACACTTTTACCACCTCGACGCCTGCTTCTCCCCCCTGCGCCCGGGCGCCGCTCTCATCTATCCCGGAGCCTTCTCTCAGGAATCGCTGGTCGCCATTCGCAGCTTCATCCCCCGCGTCTACGAGGTGGACCGCGAAGACGCGCTCAAATTCGTCTGCAACGGTGTTTCCGCCAATGGAAAGTTCCTTACCCCGGCCCTGACCCGCTGCGTTCAGGAGGCCCTTGCCCGGGAAGACCTGGAGCCCATTCTCCTCGACACCTCTGAGTTCCTCAAGTCAGGCGGCAGTGTCTGCTGTCTTAAGCTGTTCTTTGATTGACGCCCGCTAAGGCCATTGTTTACCCTTATCCTCCTGGCCTCCGCCCGTCCAGCGGGCGGCATTTCTGCTTTCCAGAGAGCATCGGAATTCCGCGCCCTTCGGTGAGAGGACCCCTCTTTGCGCTTGTGGCTCGCGGGTCTTTTTCTGGCGTTGGCTGCCATCGCCGGCATCGGCTGTGGCGGAGGCGAGGCCGGTACCTCTTCGCCATCTTCGGCTCTGCCTGCCCCCGGCGGCGCCGTTTCCGTTTCGATTTCACCCGCTTCAGTCGACCTGTCCGTGGAAGACACGCAGCAGTTCACCGCGACCGTTAGCGGCACCTCGAACGCTGCGGTCACCTGGAAGGTAAGTGGGGTGGCGGGCGGAAATGCCGCATCGGGCACAATCACCACCTCTGGAATGTACACCGCTCCCGCCACCGTGCCCGCGAGTGGCGCCGTGCAGGTCTCCGCCATCTCGCAAGCGGACACTTCCAAATTGGCCACTGCCTCCGTGACCATCACCCGCCCGCTAGTTGGTCACGTATTTCTGTTGGTCGAGGAAAACCACAGCTACTCCACCGTGATCGGCAGCTCTTCCATGCCCTACCTCAACCGTCTGGCCAGCCAGTTCGGCCTGGCCGCCAGTTATTACGCCAATGTCCATCCCTCCATCGGCAACTACTTCATGCTGACCACCGGCCAGTTGGTCACCACTGATGACGCCTTCACCGGCACAGTGAACGTTGATAACCTGGTCCGCGAACTGATCGCGGCCGGCAAGACTTGGAAGTCCTACGCCGAAAACCTGCCCTCAGCCGGCTACACCGGCGGCGATAAATATCCGTATCTTGAGCGCCACAATCCCGTTTCCTACTTCAGTGACGTGCGCAACAGCAGCGTGCAGCGCCAGAATCTGGTGCCGTTCACTCAGTTCGCCACCGACCTGGGCAACAACCAGCTTCCGGATTTCTCCTACATCGTGCCCAACGCCGAGCACGACGCCCACAATTGCCCCGATGGCACCTCCGGCTGCAGCGACAGCTTGAAACTCTCCACCGCCGACAACTGGCTGAAGAACAACCTGGGTCCGCTGCTCTCCAGCCCGGTGTTTCAGAAAGACGGCTTGCTGGTCATCGTGTTCGATGAGGCCGCCGCTTCCGACAGCTCGCACGGCGGAGGGCACGTAGCCACACTAATAGTGGGTCCCGCGGTCAAACCGGCTTTCCAGTCGTCAACTTTCTATCAGCACCAGAATGTTCTGCGCCTGCTGGTCAACAGCACCGGCGCGGCCGCCGCTCCCGGCAGCTCTGCCGCCGCCGGCGGCATGTCCGAGTTCCTGCGCTAGAACTCCGGCCAGAGCCGGCCAGGTGTTCCGAAATGACAACTCCGCGCTGGTTCTCACCCTCCAAGTACCCATAGGACACGACCTGTGCGATCCGGCCCCCTTTATTTTGTCCTCTTTTGCGGCCTTGTATTTTCCGGCGGTTGCAGTGGCGCTCGTAGCATGTCCACGCCGCCGCCTGCCTCCGCGCAAGGGGCGGTCCCACAGTTCGGCCACGTGGTGCTGCTGGTCGAGGAGAACCATAGCTATTCCAGCGTGGTTGGCAGCTCCGCCATGCCCTACCTGAACAGCCTCGCGACCCGGTATGGGCTGGCAACGAACTACTATGCTGACGTCCATCAATCCATCGGCAACTACTTCATGCTGACCACCGGCCAGCTCATTACCGCTGACGACAGCTTTACCGGCACTGTGAATGCTGACAACCTGGCGCGGGAATTGCTGGCCGCAGGAAAGACGTGGAAGGCGTATGCCGAGAGCCTGCCCTCAGTGGGCTACACCGGCGGCGATGTCTATCCCTACCTGCAGCATCACAACCCGTTTTCCTTTTTCAGCGATGTGCGCAACAGCAGCGCCCAGCTGCAGAACCTGGTGCCCTTCACCCAGTTTGCGGCGGACTTGGGCAACAACCAGCTTCCCAACTTTTCCTATATCGTGCCTGATGCCGAACACGATGCCCACGACTGTCCTGGCGGCGGCTCCAACTGCGCCGACAGCGCGCGCCTCTCCACGGCCGATAACTGGCTGCGGGCCAACATCGCTCCCTTCCTGGCCAGCAGCTCGTTTCAGAAAGATGGGTTGCTGGTGATCGTCTTTGATGAGTCCTTCGACATTGATGTGGCCAACGGCGGCGGACACGTGCCTCTGCTGGTCATCAGTCCACGGGCCAAGCCCGGCTACCAGTCCACCACCTTTTTCCAGCACCAGAGCACGTTGCGCATGCTCATTGAGGCCACCGGAGCCAAAACATTCCCCGCCGCGTCGGCCTCTGCGCCTGATATGGCTGAGTTTTTCCAGTAACTCGCCGCTGTGTGCTTCTAGGCCGCTGCGCCTTCGCTGGCGGCAACCTTCACCGACCCGGAACAGACGGAAAACAGTAATTCCAGGTGGGAACTGATGCCCAGCTTGCGGTACACACTATGCAGGTTGTCCCGCACTGTGCGCTCGGTCAGGTTCAGGCAGCGCGCGGTCTGCTCTTCGGTCAGGTTGTTCAAGGCACAGCGCACGATCTGCTGTTCGACGGGGGTGAGCGGGTCCGACATTGGCGTCCTCCCACGTTTGGCTGGGGCCCGGCTTCGAGACCAGGCGGTTCTTGAGGTGTGTTAATTGCTGGGAGATGTAATCCGGCTGCCCAGGTAGCTCCTGGTTTGAAACTGCCTGGGCAGGCTGATCTACGAAGTGGCTTGATTGGAAATTAAGCCCAATCGGCACCTTTGGGAATAGCACGAGAGTGCCATCCCGCCGCTGCCCGGAGCCTGCTGTGCCGCCAACGCTTGTGGCGCCGGCGCCCTCGCCCGCGTACTTTTTAAGCTCCTGTGGCCTCAACCGTTGGCCACTACCCCAGCGCACAGGGCCGCGCCTCCGGCGATTCCCGCGTCGCCTCCATAGCGTGCCATCACCAGGGGAATCTCACCGCAGCGCGAGTTTATGCAGCATGCCCGCAACCGCTGGCGAATTTCGCCAAACAACGGGCTGAGCATCGCCGCCACTCCGCCTCCCACGACCATCACGTCCGGCTCCAGCAGATCCACCATGTTGCCTAGCCACAGCGCCAGCAGGTCCACCGTTTCCAGCAGCACCTCTCGCGCCAGCCCATCGCCGGAGGCGTAGGCTTGGCCCACCATTTCGCTGCTCACCGCCTCCAGGTTCCCGCCGGCCATCTCAAGAATGGTGGACCCCCCGCCTGCTGCCAGCTTGGCGCGTGCCCTGCGGGCAATTGCCGGCCCGGAAGCCAGCGCTTCAATGCAGCCCCGCTTGCCGCAGCCGCAACGCGGGCCGCGATAGTCAATGCTGACGTGTCCACCCTCGGCAGCCGCGCCCGTCCGCCCGTGATAGATGTTGCCGTCGAAAACAATGCCCGTGCCGATCCCGGTGCCCAGGGTGGCATAAAAAACATTGCGGTATCCGCGTCCCGCGCCCCACTGCGCCTCGGCCAGCGCCGCCGCGTTACCGTCATTGTCCAGCTTCACCGGCACGCCCAGTGCCCGCTCCGCTTCCGCGGCCAGGGGATAATTGCGCCAGCAGGGAAGATTGGGCGGATTGATGACCACACCCTTTTCCGGATCGAGCGGACCCGGCGAGCAGATGCCGATGCCGCCCACCACCTCGGAAAGCCTGGAGACGCCCATCTTCTGCCCCAGCCCCCGGACAGCCGAGATTACGCAATTCAGACCCGCGGATGCTCCTTCGCCGGCCACCATGGGTATGCGTATCCGCTGCAGGATGGTGCCTTCCTGGTCCACCATCCCGGCGGCGATTTTGGTGCCGCCAATGTCCACACCGATCACCCAGCTCTGTCGGCGGCTTTTTGTCATCTTGAGCTTGATTGGAAAGGTTGAGTGGAGACACTCACCCCTTCATGTACCGTTCGCTGTTTGGTTTCGACCCGCTGAGCGCGAAGAAGAGGATGTACAGGTAGCATAAGGCGGGCACAATCAGGGCATAATGCAGGCCCTGCCCCCACAGCGCTCCGCCATAGGAATGGGCATTGATTAGATCCCCCATCCTGCCCACGAACCAGGGAATGATGGCGCCGCCCACGATGGCCATGATCATGATTCCGGAGCCGTCCCCGGTCAGCGGTCCCAGTTCCGCCACGCCCAGCGTGAAAATACTGGGGAACATGATGGAGTTGAAGAAGCCCACCAGCAGGATCGCCCACATGGCCACGTGGCCATTGCTGAGCACGGAAAGCGTCACCAGCGCCGTTGCCATAATGGCGCAGAACGCCAGCAAGGTTCCCGTCTTCATTTTCTGCAGGATGGCTGACCCGATAAAACGCCCCACCATCGCGCCCAGCCAGTACAGCGAGATGTACTTGGCCGCAATCACCAGCGCCTGCTGGTAGCGGGCCGAGGCGCCCGGCGTGGCGGCATGGGAAACGAAATGCCCGATGTTATCCAGGGCCAGATAGTTAGCGATCGAGCTGCCAATGGCCACTTCCGCCCCTACATAAACGAAGATAGCGATTGCTCCAAAAATAAGATTGGGATGTTTCCAGATCGAATCGTTTACCTTCTCCCCAATGTGGTGTTCCGCCGCCTGAATTTCGGGAAGCTTGGCGATGCCGATCAGCAGCGCCAGCACCACCAGGGCGATGCCCAGTCCTACATAAGGCTTGATTACCGAGGCGGCCTGCTGCACCGCGCTCTCGTTGGCCATGACGCCGGTGAGGATCAGATGGGCGCCTACCCAGGGCGCCACCACCGTGCCCAGCGAGTTGAACGCTTGCGTCAGGTTCAGACGGCTGGAAGCGGTTTCCGGCCTGCCCAGTACGGTGACGTAAGGATTGGCCGCCACCTGCAGCACCGTAATTCCAGCCGCCAGCACGATCAGCGCCGTGAGAAATAGTCCAAACGACGGCACCTTGGCCGCGGGCACAAACAGGAAGGCGCCCACCCCCATCGTCAGCAGCCCCAGCACCATCGCCTTCTTGTACCCCAGCCAGTCAATTACCTTGGCGCCGGGTATGGAGAACACGAAGTAGGCGGAGAAGAACGCCGTCTGCACCAGCATGCTCACCGCCAGCTTGAGGTTGAAAACATGCTGGAAGTGCGGAATCAGCACGTCATTCAGCGCGGTCAGCGCGCCCCACATAAAGAACAGGGTGGTGACCACGGCGAGGGCTGGTCCGTAGCTGTTGGGAGGCGCTTCCGTAGTGATAACAGAGGTCTTCGTATTAGCAATGGCCATCAGTTTTTTCCACACCCTGGGGGAGCGTCGTTTCAGCTTACTCCTTTGCGCCGCCTGCGTGCGACTAGAACGGGTGGACCGCTCAAGCCTTCTTTGGACTTGAGTGGCAGCAAGCTCACTTCGCTCCCGCCACACACTCGAAACTACTCGCCTGCTTGGGATCGCCCTTGCCTTTGTAGTTTGCCTCTTCCGGGTAAGGGCACAAAGGCCGCGTCATCTTCACCCCTTTTGCGGGGTCCTCATCGTTGACGTGCTTCGTGGCGATGATCGCGCCAGGCGCCACGCTTTTCTCCACCCACCGTTCCAGCGCCAGCTGCATGTCATGTCCCGGGTCTTTGGGCACCGTCGTGCCCGGCTCCCCGAACGAATCCGCTCCTGGCCCTGAGAAGCAGTGCTGCATGCCCGGCGCCATGTACAGGCGTACAAATGAATCCACCGACCCCTGCCCCATGGCGCCCACCACTTGTTGGTAATAATTAATGCTGTTGAGCGGGGAAATGGCCGGGTCATTCCAGCCATGGTAGAGGATAAGTTTGCCCCCTCGCGCCCTGAACCGCGACAGGTTGGGGTCCGTGGCATTCAAGGCTCTGGCGGTTTTCTCATCGGCCGCCTTCACCGCCTGGTCCAGGTTTGCCGCCTTGTAGTCCCACCCGGCGCTGTCATACACCATGTTGGCAAAGTAGCTATTCCCGAAATCAAACATCAGACTGTCGCCGGGCTTGTCGCCCGTAATCCATGTCTTCCACCCGCCCTCTCCCAGTTCCGCCCCCGGCAAAAGGCCGGGATAAATCTCGCGCCCTTGCGAGTCATGGGCTCCCTCGTACAATTCCTGGAGTGTCTTCGCCTGCGCCCCGGTCAGGCATTTGTCGGAATCGCCCTCTTTGCACAGCAGGCTTGCCGGGTCGAAATGGCATTGCCGCGGATCGTTCAGGATTCCATCCGTTACGTCGTCCCGGGCATCGCAGGAGGCATTTACCGCCGCGGCAATTGCCGGCAACTTGCTCGCCGGAATATAGCTGGCTGGGTTCAGCGTACTCGCCCTCATTCCAGAAAGCGCGCTGGTCAGCAGATGGGTCCAGAAGTTCGCCGGCGCCCCCGCCATGATGCCATCGTAGTCGGCAGGGAAGCGCTGCGCCTCCATCAGCGCCTGCCGCCCTCCGTTGGAGCAGCTGGCAAAATACGCGCGCCGCGGGCTTTGGCCGTAAAACGCCTGCGTCGCTGCCTTGCCCGCTTGCGTCATCTCGTGAATGGCGCGGTAGCCGAAATCAACAATCTTCTCCGGATGCCCCAAGGCCCACTTCGCATCCGTTCCCGACGCTGCGTGTCCCGTGTCCGTGCCCGCCGTGGCATAACCGTCTCCAACAGCCATTCCCATCAGGTGATAATCAATTTCTCCAGCGAACCCGCCGTTCCCCTGGCCCTGGAATCTGCCGTTCCAGCCGCTGGCCGGTAGCCACACTTCAATCGTGATGTCGGAATTCCGGCTCGGCCGGGCCACCGCTTTCACCCGGCAGAACGGGGGCACCTTTTTAAAAAATCCCGCCTCTCCCCGCAACCACGGTGACAGGTTCTTCGGTGGCGTAAACCCGCCCGCCGCCACCATCCTCGCCGAGGTGATCTGAATTTTGGGAAGCCTCAGCTTCGCCAGCCGCTCACAATCCTGTGCGCTCGGGCTCTTCTGTGCCATCGCAACGCACGAGAATGTCGCCCCTATCACCACCGCCATCCACAGGCTTTTCCTCAAGATTTTGACCCCTTTCGCCCGCTTACTTCTGGCCTGGAGTTATGTCCGTGACCGGCAGGTCCCAGTGTGCCAGCAGAATTTCAAAGCGCCGCTGCTCTTCGCGCTTGTAAATCTCCTGGTCCGGCCACATTTGCTTGATGAGTGTTTCCTCTTGTGGGTCTGAGGTCGTCGCTGCCGTCGAGTTCTTGAACCGGATTGTCACTCGGTAATCCCAGCGCGCCTCCTCCGTCATGTGATTGGCCGGCGTCTCAATCTTCACTGCCAGCATGCGCCCGCTCTCCACTTCCTTTTTCAGCAGCGGATAATGATTCTTGAGAAACAGATTCAGGAACTCCTGCTGATGCCCCCACTGCACTTTGTAGTAGTACTCCATGGTGTAAGGCTGGTTGGCGCCGCCCTGCGGCGGAGCTCCCTGTCCCAGCAGCGGCCATCCGGCGGCGCATACCCACAGCGTCAGCAGTATTTTCCTCATCCTTCCTCCTCGGACCACTGAATCTAAGCTCAGCAAGCGCGCCTGGATTGTAGACGCCCGTGCGCAACCTTATCAATTTGCTTCGCCGCAAATACTGTTCTCGATCCCAGTTCCCGAAATTGCTTTTCTCCCTGTCTCTGTGTCCCTGTGGTGTAATTACAAAATCTATGCCTGACGAAGTCGAAATCAAATTCGTAGTCGAAGACGTCCCCGCGCTGGAAGAGAGGTTGCGCATTCTGGGATTTCATCTGCAAACGCCCAGCAGGCATGAAATAAACACCCTCTTCGACACTGCCAGGGGCACATTGCGCAAAGGCGGCCAATTGCTTCGCCTGCGCCACTACGGATCCGCCTGGTTTCTTACCCATAAAGCCCGTGGCCCCAGGGGAATACACAAGACCAGGGTGGAAACCGAAACCGAGGTGGCGGATGGGGAAAGCATGCGCGCCATCCTCCTCGCCCTGGGATATCGGGAAACCTTTTGTTATGAGAAGTTTCGCGCTCAATGGCGGGATGCGGAAGGGCACGTGGTGGTGGACCGGACGCCCATCGGCGACCTGGCGGAGATTGAAGGCCCGCCGGAATGGATTGACAGCACCGCCGAGCGCCTGGGAATAGACCCTAAGCATTACATTACAAAGAACTACGCGGAATTGTTCCGTGAGTGGAAGCGGCGCACCCGCAGCTCCGCCCGGAAAATGACTTTCGCGGAATGCGACACGCCACGAAGGTGTAAAGAAACGTAACGGAAATTTACAGTTCTTTACTTCATTTCACCGACTTTTTACATCGCTTTTTACGGGAACGTGTTTCTATGGATATGTGCAGCAGAGGTTCCGAGCTGCGTTGTGACCAGACCATGACATCCCCCACCCTAAGCGCGGAAAGAGAATTCATAGACCTGATCGCTGACGAACTGGCGAGCGGTGTGCATGCGGCGGTGCGCCGGTGGATGGGTGAAATTGAGCAGGTTCTTGGCAGCGGGCTGAGCGACTCTGCCAAGCTGTTGCGAATTCGCGAAATTGCCGCGCGGGCAGGCTGTAACCCCTTGAAAGAGCAAGGCCGGGTGGTATAGCCGGCACGCCCCGCCAGAGCCAGGGGAAATCGCGAGACTTACCACCACGGCGGCCAATAAACGGCTACAATTGCACTAGCAAATGCGATACTCTGGCCCCGCCCTCCTAGCTGGCAAGCCTCTGGTGTGGGTGCATCGTAACCACTAGTGTGACGCCGAGAACGGAAATCCCGCCTGAGGAAGCCGGTACCGAGTACGCGCTGACTGGCGCGAGCACACTCGAGGAAGGCGTCTCCGAATACGAACCTAATTTTCTGCCACCGCCGAGCCTGAACCGGGGGTGGTGGCGGACCCTGCTCTCCAGCCTGCGCGATCGCATTGCTCCCGAAAAATTGCCACCCTTGGAGTTGACCTCCCATCCCGTGAACCTGGGCATGCTGCCCGGCGACATGCTCACCATGCCCTGGTATCGCACCGTGTTCACTAACCTGGGCAACGTGATTACGCCGGAGACTCTGGCGCCGCTGGAACTGGAGTCGCAGCCGGTGGAGGTGGGCGAGCTCATAGCTGACCGCATGAGCCATCCCTGGTTCAGCTCGCTCTGGCAGAACTTGCGCGACAGCATTCATCCGGAAAAGCTTCCGCCGCTGCAGCTGACGGCGCAGCCGGTGAACCCCTACGTGGCTTCAGAAAAGCTGTTGCAGGCGCCGCACTGGTCTTCGGTGATTGATGCGCCCAAGGTTTTCCTGCCGGACGAGCCGGAGGGTCCAGCGGCTGACTACGCGCGGCCGGCGGTGCCCGGGGTGGCCGCGAAGCCACCGCGCAAGCCCATTCGCGTGGACATTGACTTCACCCACGTGATGGTGAGCCAGCTGAAGGACGACCTCTCGCGCTCGCGGCTGCGGGAAGCGTTCTGGATGTCGGTGGTGGCGCACCTGCTGGTGATCATCATCATTGCCACCCTTCCCAAGTATCTGCCGGGCTACAAGAAGGGAGTGGCGCTGCTTTCCGCGGCCGACCTGATGCGCAGCCGCCAGGTAACCTTCCTGGAAATGCCTCCCGACCTGCAGAAGAACATACCCAAGCCCAACACCAACGTTCTTTCCGACAAGAACCGGATTGCGCAGTCGCGCCACCCCACGATTGACAGGAAGACGCTGCAGGAGCTGCGCGACATGAGGCGACCGGGCCCGCCGGGAGCCCAGGCTCCGATGGCGCGGCCGAGCCCGGCAGCACCGGCGCAGCCGCAGCAGATGGCGCAGGCACAGCCTTCGCCTTCACCGGCCGGAGGCGGAACGCCGTCGCAAACCAACCCCCAGCAGTCGCAAGTGCAGTTGCCGGCACAGCAGGCGCGCAGGAGCGGGCCCAATCCGTTCCAGCAGCCCCGCTCAGCAGGCGAAGCTATCCAGCAGGCGGCGCGGGAATCGGCGGCGACGCGCGGCAGTTTTGGAGGGGGCGCGGGCGGCGATTTCGGCATGGGCACAGGCCCGCACGGCGGCATTGCCAGCAACGTGGATATCCTCAGCGATACCCAGGGCGTGGATTTTGGCCCTTACCTGACCCGGGTGGTGCACGTGGTGCGCATCAACTGGTACAACCTGATTCCGGAAGTGGCGCGTCCGCCGCTCCTGAAGAAGGGAAAAGTTTCGATTGAGTTCGCCATCATGCCCAACGGCAGCGTGGCCGGCATGCAGCTGGTGGGACCCTCGGGCGACGTCTCCCTGGACCGCGCGGCCTGGGGCGGCATTACCGCCTCCAATCCCTTCGAACCTCTGCCCCAGCAGTTCCACGGTCCCTATCTGGCCCTGCGTTTTAATTTCTACTACAACCCGAACAAGAACGATCTGCTGCAGTAGTCAACGCTCCGGTGTGCCCGCCGCGAGTCGCTCTTCATCCGCCGCCCCTGCCTTGCTTTGTGTTTGAATTTCCAGCACAACCACCAGCAAGTCAGAGTCAGGCAACTGATAGCGGGTTGCCCTGCTCCGCTGGCTATGATGCCGCTTCGGCGAGTGAATGATCCCGGTGAATGGCACGACTGGGTTACGCCCGCTAAAAATACGAGCCGGCCAAAAACTGCCATTGGCCGGCCCGGAAGTCTGCAGGGAGGTGCAGACTGCATTGTCCGTTATATGCATCGGATTATATATACAACATACGATACAAGCACGTTACCAACGACGTTGTCCCTCCACGTAAGGTACAGCTATGTATACAGTGACCGACATAAAATGTAATGGGCTGGTGACAGAAAGTGTCTCTTCTGGCAGTTTGTGGCGTTGACTGCGGGGGTGTCGGGTTGGGAGCGGGCCGGACCAAAATGAGCCCTAGTTCCGATAAACCAACAGCTTTCCCTGAATCCCTAATGGTTTAGGAACAGACGGCGGTTTTGGCCGTGTAATTGCTGTTGTCATGTCCACACCGGCCTACGGTGGGCATTTACAACGGCAAGAACATGGGGAGAGAGGAAAGATAATGAAGAAGCAAAAGGGTTTTTCGCTAATTGAACTGCTGATCGTGGTGGCGATCATTCTGATCATCGCCGCCATCGCAATTCCCAACCTGTTGCGCGCCCGCATCGCCGCCAATGAGTCTTCGGCGGTGAGCTCGCTGCGCACCATC
>DATEJK010000171.1:0-31387 GCA_035278025.1 Terriglobales bacterium
GGAAGATGCAGTGATCCGCTGGGCTCCGGGCGCTGCTGCCGCGGCTGCCGTAACCACGTCGGCTGCTTGCACCGCCGCTCCCTTTACGCCGTTGCAATAACCGTTTGGCGAAGTGTTTTGGGGTAACTCTTGGGGCAGGACGCGAGTCCTGCCCCGTATTATTTTCGTTGTGCGCCGGCTCGGCCCTACGCCATGGACAACGGAAGGCAGGCGGAGAGAAAGACGGTGATGCCACAATCGTAATACCCTGTAGCTCGGCATGAAATCAAATCCAGGCAAAGGCGGTCACCGTTCCGGTAAGCAAGTTAGGCGGCAGGCGCGGCTGGCGCGCAAGCTGGAGATCCTTTACGAGGACAACGCCCTGGTGGCGGTCAACAAACCGGCGGGTTTAGCGGCGGTGCCGGTGAAGGGGTCAGATGCGCCCTCGGCGTTCTCTTTGCTGCGCGCCGAACTAAGGGCCAAACGACAGCAGGCGTGGGTGGTGCATCGCATTGACCGCTTCACATCGGGAATTCTGCTGTTTGCCAAGACGGAGGCGGACTGGGGGGCGCTGGTGCAACAGTTTCTCAGGCACACTCCGGTCAGGCAGTATCTGGCCGTGGTTCGGGGGCAAGTCGCGCCGGAGCAGGGCAGGCTGCTGCATTATCTCCGGCGCGAGGGAATGTTCCAGCGTTTGACGCGAAAAACCGCCAAGGACGGTACGCAGGCTGAATTGTGCTATTTGGTGGAACGGCGCCTGCGCGGTGCTTCGCTGCTGCGAGTGACGCTGGTGACCGGACTGCAGAACCAGATACGAGTGCAGTTTTCCGCCACGGGTCATCCGGTGATCGGCGACAGGAAGTATCATCCCGAGGAAGCGGCCGAGCGGCGAATTGCGCGGGTGGCGCTGCATGCGGCGTATCTGCAGTTCATTCATCCCCGCACCGGAGCCAGTGTTGCGTTGCAGTGCGAACCGCCGCCGGATTTTCAGGCTCTTGTTCGGGCCTTAGCGCCGCCCACGGGCAGGCGGGCCTAGTGCCTGGCGGGCCCGCTGGAATCCCTGGAGTTCACGCCTGCAGCAGGACTTTTACTCCGTAGGGTTCGAGGCTGATAGACCCCGAAACCGGCGAGTGCTGCTGCACATCCTGGTAACCTTTACCGATCTGCACAGACTGCGGCTGCGCAGTGTGGTTGAGCAAATAAGTCCAGGTCTGGCGGCCGGCGCTGCGGCGCGCGACCTCGACCCCGGGAGGCGCCTCCAGCGGCCGCCTGATGCCGCTGGAAGCGAGCAGGATCAGCAGCACCCGGGCGAGATCCGGGCCGGCTAGGCCGGCGCCGATGTAAACGGCCGTTCCTTTTCCATAACGGTGGGAGGTGATGGCCGCCTTGCCGGCATATTGGCCTTGGGTGTAGGTAGCCAGCACATCCGCCCGCTGCGGCTCGAGAATGTCCGCCCATAGATGGCAATCAGCCCTGGCTCCGTCTAGAGGCGCTGAGAAGCGAACGCCCTGTTTCTGGGAATAAATGGGTTCGTAGTCGAGCAGTTGCACGCCCATCACCTCGCGAAGCAGGCCGGGCAGGGGAGTCTTCACCATCTGGCTGTGCTCGTCTTTCACGCCCAGCCGGAATCCCGCAATAAACGTTCCACCGCCCTCGACAAAAGCGCGAATGCGCGCGGCCTGCTGCGGCGAAACTATGTACATGACGGGGGCGCACAAAGCCTTGTAGCGGGAAAGGTCCTGCGTGGCATCCACCACGTCCACGCCGCCATGGGAGGCAGCCATGGCTCCATACCAGGCAAACATCTCGGAGCCATATTTTAGGGTGGGCTGGCCAGGCTGGACGGCGAGCGCCCAGTCGGAACTGGAATCGAAACAGAGAGCCAGGGCGGCCACGCAAGGTGCGTAAAGCGCCTCGCGGCCCAGGGATTTCAGTTCGCGAATGGTCTGCTGAATCTCGTCGAACCCCGGGCTGTGCGAGCGATCGTGATTGAGAAGACCGTGCCAGTACTCCTCGGCGCCAAATGTGGCGGTGTCCCAGCGAAAATAATTGATGCCCATGGCGCCGTGAGCCACCGCCTGATAGGACCACAGGCGGAGCTGGCCGGGCTCGGGCTGAGGCGAGAAGTAGGGCTGTCCCGCCTTGCCGGTCTGTTCTTCCATGATGAGAAAGGGCTGGCCATTTTTCGCACCGCGCATAAAGTCGTGGCTGAAAGAAACCAGGGGGGCCATGCTCTCCGCCGGGGTGCTGGCGCCTGAGCCCGAGCCGCCCATAATCGAAAAAAAGCCGGGATAGTTATCGGAGGCGACGAAATCCAGGTTGCGGTAGAGCTCGCGCAGGTCAAGGTTGTCAACCACGCCGCCGACGTTGTTGGTGGTGACGAAGTGCCCGGAACAGAGCCGCCGCAGCATGGTCAGCTGCTCCTCGAGGAAGTTGGCGTTGGCGGTGCTCTGGTAGCGGTCATAGTCAAGCACCAGCCCGGGGTTGGGCGGGGCGCCGGAGGGGAGAGGAACCGGGATCTGGGAAAAATCACTGTAGGTGTTGCTCCAGAACACCGTGCCCCAGGCCTGGTTGAGGGCATCGAGGGAGTGGTATTTGCCGCGAAGCCACTGCTGGAATCCTTCCCGGCAAAAACGGCAGTAGCAGCGCGGACTTTCCCCCAGGGTGAGTTCGTTGTCAATCTGCCAGCCAATGACGCCGGGAGCAGACGCGAAGTCGCGGGCCATAGCTGTCGCCACCGCCAGCGAAAGGCGGCGGTAGGTAGGATTGCTGGGGCAGGTGAAGCGGCGGGCGCCAGGACTGAGAGTGAGGCCGTGGTCGTTGACCAGCAATACTTCAGGATATTTCTGGGTGAGCCAGGGAGGCGGCGCAGCCGAGGGCGTGCCCAGAATGACGGCAATGTTGTGAGCGTGAAGAATAGAGACGGCACGGTGCAGCCATTGGAAGTCGAAGCTGCCTTCCTGCGGTTCCATGAGCGCCCAGGCAAACTCGGCAATACGCACGTTGGTAATGCCCATCGCCGCCATGGCGGCGGCATCCTCTTGCCAAAGCTGCTCCGGGGTCTGGTCAGGGTAGTAGTCAGTGCCGAAAAGAAGCGGCAACTGGCTCGCAGAATGCGAGCCGGGGACGCTTGGCTGCGCGCTTTGGGAGAGAGCCGAACGATGCAGCGCAAGCAGCGTGGCAACAGTGGCGCTTCCTTGCAGAATAAACTCTCGCCGATCCATGTGGGTTCCTCCCGGGCTACAAACGATATACAGGAGGGAAACCCCTTCGCAAGTGCGGTTCCAGATCGTGGAGGCAAATTGGGCTATGGCGTCGAAGCCGAGGGAAGTTCGGCCTACGACATTTCATTGGGCTGCCAACTTTGCGGCGGCCGGCATCTAACCACCAGCATCCAGGAAGTGACACTCATCTCTAGCGGCCCAGGGTGAAGGACATGCCTTTTTCTCGCCGGTCAGAAGCCTCAGCCACGCGGCGCGGTCCCCATGGGCTTGGGAATTTCACCTTATGGCTGGTGCTTGTTCTGGCTCCCGGGCCCCTTTATTGCCAGTCGCCGGAGGCGCTGCCGTCGGCCCCCGCGCCAGGCACGTCCGCGATCCAAGCCGCCCAGGACCGGCAGAGTCCGTCCCCGGGTCAACAGCCGCAGGATCGAACCCAAAAAGAGCAACATAGTCCGACGGCGACCACGGGCTCGCCCGGGCACATCTTCTGGGTGGTTCCGGCCTTCAAGGTGGATTACCAGCACGGCTTCAAGCCGCTGACCCCCAAGGAAAAGTTCCAGGAGTGGGCGCAAGGAGCCTACGATCCGCTGGGCCTGGGCACCGGGGCATTCGAGGCCGCCACCCTGGAGCACTCCTCTACCGACGGCTTCTGCGGCTACGGACCGGGTTGGCTGGGTTATGGCAAATGCTTCGGCTCTCTGGAACTGGATGCCACGGTTTCCAGCTTTATCGGTGATTTTGCCCTGACCTCGCTCCTGCACCAGGACCCGCGTTATTTCCGCCTGGGCACCGGCTCCTTTGGAAGGCGGCTGTGGTACGCGGTGGCGCGCGTTTTCGTCACCTATAACGACTCCGGGCGGACAGTCTTCTATAGTTCGGCGATAACCGGAACGGTGGCAGCGGCTGCGATTTCGAACCTTTACTACCCGCAGCAGGACGTGGGAGCCGGACACACCATGTCGCGCATCGCCATTGACCTGGGCAACACCGCTCTCTACGATGCGGCGGCCGAATTCTGGCCCGACATCCACCACAAACTGCAGCGCATTTTTTGAAGAGCGGGCGCCCCGCCTACCCCAGCTCAGATGGTGCGCTACAGGCGCGGGCGCGTTCGAGCAGAAGTTCGCGTTCGCGGGAGTTGCGGGTGAGGGAGGCAGCGCGCTCGAACTCGGCGCGGGCCTCGTCGAACCGGCTCAGCTTCTTAAGCAGATCGCCGCGCACACTGGGCAGCAAGTGGTAATTCTCCAAGGCACGCTCCTTTGCCAGGGCATCCACCAGCTCCAGACCTTCGGCGGGACCGGAGGCCATGGCTACTGCGACGGCGCGATTCAGTTCCACAACCGGAGATGGGGCAAGCTGGCAGAGTGTCTCGTAGAGTTTTACGATGCGCGGCCAGTCAGTTTCCTCGGGCGCTCGGGCGCGCGCGTGACAAGCGGCGATCGCCGCCTGTAGGGCGTAGAATCCCTGACTGCTGCCGGGTTTGATGGCATCGAGCCTGGCTGCGCGTTCCAGGGCGGCCAGCCCGCGGCGAATGAGTAGCTGGTCCCAGTGGGCGCGATTCTGCTCGAACAGTAGGATGGGTTCTCCCGACGGGCCCACGCGAGCGCGCGCCCGCGATGCCTGGATTTCCATCAGCGCGACCAAGCCGTGGACCTCCGCCTCCTGGGGCGCAAGTTCGGCGAGGATGCGTCCCAGGCGCAGGGCCTCCTCGCAGAGAGCAGGCCGGAGCCAGTCATCGCCGGCGGTAGCCGAGTAACCCTCGTTGAAGACGAGGTAGATGACTTCCAGCACCGAAGCCAAGCGCGCATTCAGCTCAGCGCCCCGCGGAACCTCGAAGGGAACGCGCTTTTCCGCCAGGGTGCGCTTGGCGCGGACAATGCGCTGGGCGACGGTGGGCTCAGGCACAAGGAAAGCGCGCGCGATCTCCTCCGTGGTAAGGCCTCCGAGCAGGCGCAGAGTGAGCGCCACTCGGGCTTCGGTGGAGAGAATGGGGTGGCAGGAGATGAACATCAGGCGCAGCAGGTCATCGCCCACATTGTCATCGAGCGCCCTGTCGAGATCGGGCACAGCCATCTCCTGCGCTTGCCGTTCGCGGCCGATCTCCTCGTGCTTCCGCTCCAGGCGCGTGTTGCGGCGGAAGTGGTCAATGGCGCGATGCTTGGCGGTGGCCATGAGCCAGGCGCCCGGATTGTCCGGGATGCCCGATTGCGGCCATTGCTCCAGAGCGGCGACCAGGGCATCCTGGGCCAGGTCCTCGGCCAGGCCCACATCGCGCACCATGCGGGTAAGGCCGGCGATAAGCCTGGGGGATTCGATCCGCCAGACGGCGTCTATTGTGGGATGAAAATTGGAAGCCGCCACAGCTAACGATGACATCATTTCTGATTCATCAGCGCAAGCCGGGCGGCTTCATGGGACCAGTGCTACGAGCCAGGCTTCATGTCTTCCGGCCCCATCATCTGCCGCACCTCGGTCTCGCCCTCCCAGCCCGGCCAGTACTTTTTGTGCAGCTCCATGAAGCGGACCGCCCCTTCGATGGCCTCTTCCCGCGACTTCACTTCAAACTGAGCGTAGCCCCCGATAATCTCCTTGGCCTCGGTAAAGGGCCCGTCGGTGACCGTCACCTTGCCGCCGGAGAGGCGCACGCGGGCGCCCTGGGCAGTCGGCCCGAGCCCGCCGGCGCCCAGCATGGTGCCGGCTTTGGTCGCCTCCGCGGCCAGTTGGTCAATGGCATCCATCAGGGCCTTGGGGGGAGGGCCGCTTTGCTTCTCTGAGTGCTTCACTATCATCATGAATCGCATTCTCTATCTCCTTATCAGCTTGGTTGCGAGCTGAGCATGGGCGGTCGGCGCCGGCTCTGGGCTCTTGTCTATACGTCGAATGACGGCCAACGAAATCGACACGGACAAACAATCTCTTGCGCGCCGCTAGCGTTTCTTGGCTCCTGCCTGGGCGCGCATCTGTTCTTGCTGCTGCCGGAGCTCAGGAGTCAGCGCAGGCCCGAAGTCCTCAGCCTCGAATACCTGGCGAATCTCAATTTCCTTTTCGTGCGGGTTGGGGCAGCGTTTCACCCACTCCACCGCCTCCTCCATGGACCTCACCTGCCACAGCCAGTAGCCGGCAATCAATTCCTTGCTTTCGGCAAAGGGCCCGTCAATTACTGTGCGCTTGTCTCCGGAGAAGCGGACGCGCTTGCCCTTGGAGCTGGGCCGGAGACCGTCCGCAGCCAGCAGTACTCCGGCTTGGACCAGTTTCTGGTTGAACTTGCCCATTTGTTCCAGCAGTTCACGGCTGGGCAGAACGCCCGCCTCCGAGTCCTTAGTGGCTTTGACCAGCACCATGACCCTCATTGTTATGGTCTCCTTATGAATTGACGTCTACCTCTGCTTTTGCGTCGAACGGCCGGCTGTCAGATCGACAAGAACATAATCATTTTTTCGCCATGAGTGCCGGGGTTCGTTCTTGAAGGCATCCTGCGATAATCCGGTTCCCAGCACCACCAGCAACAGCGGCCAGGATGACTGCAAAAAGTGCCGTAAAAGTTCCCACACAAGCCGCTGGTGGCCGGTGGCATAGGTCTGCAATAGCTGCGAAACCGACAGGATCGCAGCCGGGAGCAGGCCGAGCGCTGCGTAACCGTTGGCGGCGAGGAGGTGCGTGATGCGGACCATCTCCGCGGCCAGGTTCCCATACAGGATAAACAAGCCGAGCCCAGCCAGAGCTGCTCCGGCGATTGCTTTGTAAGCCCGAAAGCCTGTGTTTTGCCCTGCCATACCCTCTCCTCTCCCGCTCTTACCTGCTACTTACTCATCGATCGGGGAGCCAGGAAGTCGACAGCGTAGTGAATTTTTCCTGGCATCGGAGGTGGACCTGAGAGAAAGCCTCTTGTAGCATCCCGCCATGAAACAAGGGAAGTCTCCAAAGCGCAGTTCGGCGAAGGGCAAAACCCCTCCGAAGGACATTAACGAATATTTTGCGAGCCTCCAGCAACCCGCCCGCGGCGCTTTGCAAATCATGCGGTCAGCCATTCGCACTGCCCTGCCGGCGGAAGCGGTTGACCATCAGCTACCGGATTCCTGCCTTCCGCTACCGAGGCGTGGTGGTGTGGTTCGCGGCTTTTTCCGATCATTGCAGCTTGTTTCCCACCGCCGAAATTATCCAAGCCTTTAAGAACGATCTAAAGGACTACTCCACCTCCAAGGGCACCGTCCATTTCCCTCTGGACAAGCCCCTGCCCCTCGCGCTGATTAGGAGAATGGTGAGGGCGCGGGTGGCGCAGATGGAAAAGGGCAAGGGCCGCTGAGCGAGCCGGTCAGCGGCGCGGTTCCGCCGCCCGGGTGAAGAACTGTTCCTTGCTCATGGCCGCCGGAACAGCCACGTCGAAAAAACCCACCATCATTTCGTTCCACGTCTGCTCGCCCCACACCACGGTTGCGTTGGGATCGGGATTGTGCGGATTGTGCGCGGAGTTGTCGTACCAGGCGATCGCCTGCAATTTGCTCCCCGCCTTCAGAAAGCGCGGCTGAGCCAGCTTGTAGCTGAGCTGCCAGTAAAAGTCCCAATTTACTTTGAGCAGAGTTTCTACCCTTCCATCGGCATGTATCAGGTTGTATTCGAAGCGCTTGCCGCGTAGGTGCATGTGGGGGAAGAAGCTGAGTAGAGTGCAGTCGTTAGGCAGCGTTCCTTCAACTTCTACTTCAAAGTTTTCGGCGTGCGGCGGGATCATCAGGCCGTGGCGGTTGAGCTGCAGGGTGAGCACCCGCTGCCGAGGCGGCTCTTTGGCGAGTACCAGGCCGATGCTGGTCTGGTCGCTGGCGGCGTGACCGTTGGTGGTGTAGTGCATCTGGAACACCAGGTCGGAACCGGCGGGAATCAACTTGGCTAAATCCTGGGGCCAGCGGTCAGGCGAGCTGCCGGGAGCGTAAACCAGCAACAGGTCGGCGGTGGTGAACTCCGCGCCGCGCCGGTCTTCAGGATCGGTCAAGGTGCTGGCGGTGAAGGGAACTCCCACCGGCGCATCGTGCAGCCATTTGGAATGGGGTGGACGAATGTAAACCACGGCGTGGTGCACGTGGTCGCGCGCGCTGGGGCGGACTTCCGACATCCGTACCCACTGGTCGCGGGTGAATCCGGTGGGTACGATCTCATAGGTGTATTCCACGGCGCCACGCGCGGGAATGGAGACGCGTTTCGGCATGCGCAGCACCAGGTCAGGCTGGGGGATGTTCCAGCCATTACTCCAGTGGGGCGCAGGGGCAGCATCGTGCGGGTTGCCGGCGGGCGCGCCGCCTTCCGCCCAGGCGGATAGAGTCGCGAGCTGTTGCGGGCTCAGGGAAGGATCGTTGGCGAAGTGGCCGCAGCAGCGGTCGGCAAACCACGGCGGCATCCTTTTGCTCGTGACTGCCTGGCGGATAGCCTGAGCAAGAGGACGGGTCTGCTCGTAGCTGACGAACGGCATGGGCGCGATTTCCCCCGGGCGATGGCAGCTTTGGCAGCGCTGCTGCAGGATGGGAAGAACGTCACGGTAAAAGGTGGGCGCTGATGCTTCCCCGGATTTGCCCGGCAACAGAGCTGCCGCTGCAAAACTGCACAGAACCAGGAGAATTGCCAAACGAAGCATTGCTGACATTGTGCCCCACCGCGGCCGTTTTTGCCGAATCCAGGAGCGGCGCCGGAGCAGCAACATTTCTCATTGAAAAGCAACTCATGACGTCATTTAATCTTGCCGATGTCGGCCGCTGGTGAAAAGCCAGGGTGAGGAAAGCGAATGAACGCACTCGCACAGGATCTCCGATTTGCATATCGGCAGTTGCAGAAAGCCCCGGGCTTTACCCTGACAGTGGTTCTCACCCTGGCCCTCGGCATCGGCGCCACGACCGCCATCTTCTCGCTGGTGGAAGGCATCCTGCTGCGCCCGCTGCCATTCCACATTCCCGGCCGGCTTGTGTTGTTGGGCGATCACCTGGGAAACGGCCCAAACGCCTCCGTCACGGCGCGGGAGATTGAGACATATTCACAGGCGACAAACGCTTTTTCTTCCCTGGGAGGCTACATCGGCGCCAGCTATGAACTCTCCGGCGGGGCCACCCCCGAAGAAATCTCCGCCGCCCGTTTGACGGCGGGGGTCTTTCCTACACTCGGTGTGGACCCCCTGCTGGGCCGCGTCTTTACGCAACAGGAAGAGGATGGCCATGAGCCGCTGGCGCTGATCAGTTACGCTTTGTGGCTCAACCGCTACCACCGTGATCCGAAGGTCCTGGGCAGCTCGATCATTCTTGATCGCAGAGCCTACACCATCATCGGGGTGATGCCGAGAAGCTTTGAGTTTCCCCTCGCGGCCGGGCACCTCGACCAGGCGCAGCTATGGGTGCCCATGAGCCTTACGTCAGAAGAACTTTCCGACGAGCACGCCGGCTTCTGGGGATACCAAATGGTGGCTCGGCTGAAAGACGGGGTCAGAACGCCGCTGGCGGCTAAGGACGCCGACCGGGTGGCCAGGCAGATCATGAGGAGTTTTCCGCCCAGCATGTCTGCCATTCACATCCGAGGCGATGTGATGCCGCTGCGGGAGTATGCCGTCTCCGACGTGCGCGCCTTGCTGCGCACGCTGTTCTTGGCTGTAGCCGTGGTTTTGCTGCTGGCCTGCGTCAATGTGGCCGGCCTGCTGCTGGTGCGTGCCATCCGGCGGCGGCGGGAGTATGCCGTGCGCCTGGCCCTGGGGGCGCGTTCCGGCGTTATCCTCCGGCAATCGGTGCTGGAGGGCCTGCTTTTGAGCGTGAGCGGGGGCGTACTGGGGCTGGCATTCGCCGCAGCTGCCATCCGGACGGCGCTGGGCCTGCTGCCCGATTCCATGCCGCGCGTGGATTCCATCTCCATGGACGCAACCGTCGCCGCTTTTGCCCTGCTCCTGGCCGTGGTAACCGGCGCGCTGTGCAGTCTTGCGCCGGCATTCGCGGCCTTGCGCACCGACCCCATAGAAAACCTCAAGGAGGGCATTCGAACCTCCAGCGGCTCCAGCCATTCCTGGTTGCGCTCAGCTCTGGTGGTATCGGAAATTGCCATCGCCCTCGTGCTGCTGACGGTATCCGGCGCCTTCCTGCGGAGCTTTCAGAAGATGCGGGCGGTGGACCCCGGCTTCCGTCCCGACCACGTGCTGGTGGCCGGCTACGAACTGCCCCTGCGGCAGTATTCCACGCGGGCGGCGGAGGAGGAGTTCAACCGCGAAGTTGTGGACCGGCTGTCCGGCCAGCCCGGCGTGGCCGCCGCCGGCATCAGCAACGACGTCCCCGCCGTCGGCTTTCTCCCGAAAAGCACCTACACCATCGAGAACGAGCCCGCAGACAGCTGGAAGCTGAAATTCGCCGCTTTCGCCATCACCTACGGCGACTATTTTCGGGCGATGGGCATACCGTTGGTCGCCGGCCGCTACTTCAGCCCCGATGACCGGCCCAGTTCGCCGCCGGTGGTAATCGTGAACCAGACCATGGCCAGGCATTGCTGGCCGGGGCAGCTTGCCATCGGCAAGCGCATCCATGTCGGCAACCCACAGAAGGGGCTGCCCTGGGCAACGGTGGTGGGATTGGTGGGTGATACCAAGCTGGGTTCTCGGGATGAACCCAGCATGGAACAGTGGTATTTTCCGGCGCAGCAGCCGGCCACTCTTTTCGGCGCTGAACCCGCGGGAAGACTCACCCAACCTTCGGGCGGGTACATCACCCTGCGCGCGGCGCTTCCTCCCGAGCACATGGTCCACATCCTGCGCTCAACCGTGGCCGAAATTGACCCCCTGCTCGCCTTGCAGGAAGTACAGCCGATGACGGAGGCCATCTCCAACGTGGAGGCGCCGCGCCGCTTCAATACCGAGCTCATCACCGCCTTTGCCTTCGGGGCTCTTCTGTTGGCCATTACCGGGATTTATGCCGTGGTCGCGTTTTCTGTTTCGCTGCGCCGCCACGAGATTGCCATCCGCATGGCGCTGGGCGCGCGGCGCGCTGGCATCGCGCGGCTGGTGCTCAGCTTGGGCGCGAAATTGGCGCTGCTGGGATGCGCCCTGGGAGTGCTCGGCGCACTGGCCGCCTCGCGCCTGGTGAACGCCTTTCTATTCGAGGTCAGCGCCACCGACCCATTGATCTACTTGGCCAGCACTTTGGTGATGCTGCTGATGGCGCTTCTCGCATCGGCGCTTCCCGCCGCACGAGCTGCTTCGGCGGACCCGATCGAGGCCTTGCGGTCGGTGTAGGGTTACCTCAGCAGCTAAAGCCGGCTGGGCTTGCGGCTGTCACGCCGTGGTTGAACCTGAGCCCTTCTGAAATCATTTATCAGGCAGGCGGCGAGCCGCACTGCTCTGCGCAGGCGGAGACAACATTCCGACCACGGAAATGGATCAGAACTGAGTGGCCTTGCTTCCTGGGGCGGGCCGGAGTGGAATGAGAATCGGGCTGATTGCGCCACCCTTCATCAGCGTTCCTCCCAAGGACTACGGAGGAACGGAGCTGTTCATTGCGCAGCTGGCGGAAGGGCTGCAGAGGCGCGGCCTGGAAGCGGTCGTCTATACCAACGGCGAGTCCTCGGTAGGCGTGGAAAAGCGCTGGCTTTATCCCACCGCGCAATGGCCTATCAAGATTGATGGCCACTCCTTTTTGAAGGATGCGGAGCACAGCGCCTGGGCGATGCAGGATGCCGCCTCTTATTGCGACCTGCTGCACTTGCACGCCGCGCCCGTGCTTACCTATTTGCGCTTTGTGGACCTGCCGGTAGTTTGCACCTTGCATGGGCCGCACGACCCCAAAATGTCGGAAATATACTCCCATTATCCGCAGGTGAATTACGTCTGCATCAGCGACTCGCAGTGCCGTCAGGAGTCCATGCCCCGCAGGCGCACCATCCATCATGGCATTGACCTGGCTTCCTATGAGCTGCGCACGCACAAGCAGCAGTATCTGAGCTTCATTGGGCGCATTGCGCCCATCAAGGGCGTGCACCTGGCGATCGACGTGGCCAAGCGCGCCGGCATTCCGCTAAAGATTGCGGGCGACGTGCAACCCGCCTACCGCGATTACTTTGAAGCCAAGGTCAAGCCCGAAATTGACGGGCAGTTCATCGAATACATCGGTCTGGCCGACCTGCGCGCCAAGAACGAATTGCTGGGAAATTCCCTGGCCATGCTGTTTCCCATCCAGTGGAACGAACCCTTTGGGCTGGTGATGGTGGAAGCCATGGCCTGCGGCACGCCCGTGCTGGCCCTGGGCGGCGGCTCGGTGGTCGAGGTGGTGAAGGACGGGGTTTCCGGTTACGTCTGCCGCTCGGTGCGTGAGCTGGCCAAGCGGGTAACCCAACTCAACTTCGATCCGGCCGCGCTGCGCCGTTACGTGGAGGAAAATTTTTCCCTGGAGCTGATGGTGGGGAAGTATGCCGGCCTTTACGCTGAGGCGCTGGCAGAATCGCCGCGGCAGCGCGGGGCGGCTTAGATGACCTGCCAAATCCCGGAGGCCAACGTAACCGAGTGCCCCGGGTGACTTCACCAACTGGAACCAGCATCCAATCTCAATTGAGTATTTGGCATGGCCACTCGTCACCTGCAAATTGATGACCTTCCGCGTACACACAGAAGGGGCGCGAAGAAGTGGCTGATCATTAGTTTGATTGTGCTGGCAGTAATCGCGGCGGTGGCCGCGGTGCTGCTGGCCATCAACTGGCCGTTTACCCGGAAGCGCGTGACTCAGCGCCTGCAGGAGGCGACCGCCAGTACCGTCCGCATGGGCAGCTTCAAGGCCGAGTACTTTCCTCATCCAGGCTGTGTGGCGGAGCAGGTCACATTTCAAAAAGCAGGGACTTCGCAGCCGCTCATGACTGTGCGCTCTCTAAGCATCCGAGGCAGTTTTTTCGGGCTGTTTACCGGCCACGTATCCATCGTTCAAGCCGAGGGCACGCACATCGCGCTGCCGGCTCTCGGTACGGGGCCGTCCCTGGGTGGAACCAACCACAGCGGCACGATCATTGACCAACTGGTGGCAGATGGGGCAGTGCTGGACATCCTGCCGAAAAATGCGGGCGCGCAGCCCACCCGATTCTTGCTGCGTCGGTTCGAACTGCGCGGGCTGGGAGGAGACCGCGCGCTTTCCTTTCAAACGGTTTTCGAAAATCCCAAGCCGCCGGGGGAGGTGAGCGCCAGCGGCAGCTTCGGGCCATGGAAGAGTGGGAGCGCGGCTTCGACCCCGGTTTCGGGCCGCTACGCCTTCCGCCACGCCGACCTGAGCGTGTTCCGGGGAATTGCGGGAATGCTTTCATCGGATGGCACGTTTCGCGGCACCTTTCATGATCTGCAGGTGCAGGGAACCACCGACACCCCCGATTTCGAAGCCGCCCACAGCGGGCACAAATTCCGGCTGAGCGGGCAATTCCGCGCGCTGGTGGACGCTACCAACGCCGACGTTACCCTGGAAAACGCGGCGGCGCTTTTGGGGCATACCACCATCGCGGCGCAAGGACGAATCGCGCGCACGCAAGGCGGCCAGGGCAAAACCGCGTCGCTCGATTTCGCTGTTCGCGACGGGCGCATTGACGACATTCTGCTGCTGTTCGTGAAGGACCCGCGTTCGCCCCTGATGGGCATTACCAGTTTTCGCGCGCACGTTACCATTCCGCCGGGCCGGCAGGCCTTTGTCCGCAAAGTTCAACTGCAGGGCGAATTCGGCATAGGCGGGGCGAAGTTCACCAACCCCAAGACGGAAAAATCACTGACCGACCTTAGCCTGCGCGCGCGTGGGCAGAAAGATAAAGTCGAGCAGGACCCCGCGCGGGTGCTCTCCGGCCTGAACGGCCAGGTGGCGCTCAAGAACGGCGTAGCTACTTTTTCAAACCTCAGCTTTACCGTGCCCGGCGCGCGAGCGAAAATCCATGGCACTTATAACCTGGTGAATGAGCGCATCAACCTGCACGGGCTGCTGCGGATGGACAGCAGCCTCTCCAACGCCACTTCGGGCATCAAGTCATTCCTGCTGAAGGCGCTGGGCCCCTTCTTGAAAAGCAACCACCGCGGCGAGGTGCTGCCGGTCGGCATCACGGGCACCTACGCCCATCCCTCTTACCACATGTCGCCGCAATCCAGGAAGTAACCCGCCGCCCGGATTCTGAGAAATTTGGTCCAGCCTGTGAATCTGCTACTCTCGCGGGCATGGAAAATCCGGAACCAGGCGCCGCGGCCCGTCCAATTCCATCCCCCAGCCGGGGAAAGCTCAGTGCCGCGCTGGTGAAGGGCACCGTTGTGGGTGCGCTGGGCGGATTGTTGTTCGGCTTCGATACCGCAGTCATCTCCGGCACCACCAGCGCCCTCACCCGCGTTTACCAGCTTAGCCCGCGGTCCTTGGGCGTAACCGTGTTCAGCGCGCTGGTGGGCACGATTTTTGGCGCCATGCTGGCCGGTTTTCCCGGGGAGCGCTATGGGCGGCGCGACAGCCTGCGCATTCTGGGCGTGCTTTACGTGGTCTCCGCGGTGGGCTGCGCCGTGGCCTGGAACTGGGACGCGCTGGTGGCATTCCGCTTTATCGGCGGGCTGGGCATCGGCGGCTCATCGGTGCTCGGCCCCATGTATATTGCGGAAATCGCGCCTGCCCGTCTGCGCGGGCGCCTGGTTGCCCTGTTCCAGTTCTGCGTGGTATTCGGCATTCTCCTCGCCTACTTCTCCAATTACCTGATCGGACTGGCGCAGTTCGGAGTGGCGGAGTGGCGCTGGATGTTCGGCGTCGCTGCCATCCCGGCAGCCGTATTCTTCCTGCTGTTATTCGGCATTCCCCGCAGCCCGCGCTGGCTGGTGAAGAAAGGCCGGGTGGAGGAGGCGCGCGCGGTGCTGCGCAATCTGGGTGATGAAAATTACGAGCAGGACCTGCAGGAGATTGTGCAATCTGTCCACCTGGAGCAGCGCCAGACCCAGGAGCCTCTGTTCTCGCGCAAATTCAAGCTGCCCATTTTTCTGGCCGTCACCATTGGAATGTTCAACCAGCTTTCCGGCATCAACGCCATTCTTTACTACCTGAACGATATCTTTGCCCACGCCGGTTTCAGCCAGGCCTCCGCCAGCCTGCAGGCGGTGGCGGTAGGATTCACGAACCTGGTGTTCACCGTGATCGCCATGTCGGTGATAGACAAACTGGGGCGCAAGACTCTGCTCCTGGTGGGAGCGGTGGGCACGGCGCTCTGCCTGGCCGGCGTCTCGGCCGTGTTCTTCACCGGCCGCTATGAAGAGAAGCTGGTGTGGCTGCTGATCGGCTATATCGCCTTCTTCGCTTTCTCCCAGGGCGCCGTCATCTGGGTGTACCTGGCCGAAGTTTTTCCCAACACCGTGCGGGCCAAGGGCCAAAGCCTGGGAAGCTTTTCGCACTGGTTTATGAACGGGCTGATTTCGCTGGTCTTTCCCATGGTGGCGGCGCGCTCCGGCGCTTATCCCTTCGTGTTCTTCTCCGCCATGATGGTACTGCAGTTCTTCGTGGTGCTGTTTTTCTACCCGGAAACAAAGGGCGTGACCCTGGAAGCCATGCAGAAGAAGATGGGAATTGCGTAGGCAAACGCGCGAGACGTTGCAACCGACGTCTCTAGCAAAGGCGTATTTGCCTCTGTATTCCATTCCGGTAGAGACGTAACTTGTTACGTCTCCCATGCCGGCCCCATCCGCGTTCATCCGCGGAAAAGAAGTCCTGTGCGTCCTCTGCGTTGAAAATTTACTTCTCGCGGGAGACCACGAAACCCGGCACCCAGAGCAGGGCGCGCTTGATTTCGGAGTCGGGGAAGGCGCAAATCGCCTGGCGGGCAGCTTCCGCGTATTCCTGGGCGCGGCGGGTGGCCGCCTCCACCGAACCGTAACGCTGCAGCATGGCCAGAATGTCCGAGTGGGTGAAGCCGTTGAAGGCGCGTTCGCGCAGCACAGCTTCGATGTTCTGGCGCTCCTCCGGGCCGCAGTGCTCCAGCAGGTGTATTACCGGCAGTGTGACCTTGCCTTCGCGCAGGTCGCTGGCCACCGGTTTGCCCAGCACGTCCTCGCTGGCCGTCAGATCCAGCACGTCGTCGGCGATCTGGAAAGCCATTCCCAGGCTGCGACCGTACTCCGCCAGGCGCTCTTCCTGCTCGGCCGAAACCCCGCCCAGAATTCCTCCCAGCCGCATGCACACGGAAAACAGGCAGGCGGTCTTGCGGTAGATGAGTTCCAGGTGCTCGTCCAGGGAAATGCAGCGCCCGAGCTTCTCAATCTGCAGCAGTTCGCCCTCGACCATGCGCTGCGTCAGGTCTATCAGCACGTCGAGAATGCGGAAGTTGCGCTCCTGCACCGCCACCTTGAAGGCCTGCATGTAAAGCCAGTCACCGGCTAGCACGCAGCGTGAGTTGCCCCATTGATGGTTGGTAGACGGGCGCCCGCGGCGCATCTGCGCCTCGTCAATGATGTCGTCATGCACCAGGGTGGCGGTATGGATAATCTCCACCACCGCCCCCAGGCGGATCGCGCCCCGGCCTTCATAGCCGCATAGCCTGGCGGAAAGCAGCAGCAGCGCCGGACGGATGCGCTTGCCTCCGCCGTTGCGCAGGTACTCGCCAATCTCGGTGATGACTTGGACGTCGGAGGCGGTATCGGCGCCGAACTCGCGCTCGATCGCGAGCAGGTCCTCGCGCACCAGCTCAAACACCGACTGCAGCGTGATGGAGGCGGTCGTAGCCACTTGCCGCGCTTTCTTCTATCCGTGCTTACTTCTGCCGGCGCTCGCTTCCTGACTGCTTTCGGAAGGGCGGCGTCAGCCGTGCCGTCCGGGTACGGGTCCCTAACGCTTTAGGAAGGGCACGGCTTCAGCCGTGCCGCCCGGAGGTCGGTCCCTGAGCGGCTTTAGCTGCTGAGGGTCGGCTCCCGTTCCATAGAAACTTATAAAACCAACTTCCCTGTACTGCGATGCTCCAGCACCTTCCGGTGTCTTACTCAAACCGTACGGTAATTGGTGAACTGCATGTCAATGCCGAAATCGCTGTTGCGCAACAGGGCAATCACCGCCTGCAGGGTGTCGCGGTCCTTGCCGCTCACCCGCACCAGGTCGCCCTGGATCGAAGCCTGCACCTTGTGCTTGGAATTCTTGATGGTCTTAACGATCTCGCGCGCTTTCTCCGTGGGGATGCCCTGCTGCATGGAGATTTTCTGGCGCACCGTCGAGCCCGCGGCCGGCTCAATCGCCCCGTAAGTCAGCGCCTTCAGGGGCACGCCGCGCTTGACCAGGCGCTGTTGCAGCACATCGTTCACCGCCTTCAGCTTGTAATCGTCTTGCGAGGTCAGGACGATGGCGTCTTTGCCTTCCAGGACTATGTTGGATTTCGAGTCCTTAAGGTCGAACCGGGTATGAATTTCCTTCAACGCCTGCTGCATGGCGTTCGAGACTTCCTGCAGGTCCACCTTGCTGACGATGTCGAATGAGTTCTCAGGCATACGGTCAAACCACCATTATCGCGTGCTACTTGAATTAGAGCTATGCAATTTAAAAAAGTCGTAAAAGTTACGGCTGGTGCCTTCCCCCACCCGCTCCGGCGAAACCCCGCGCAGGTCGGCGATTTGCCGCGCCACCTCCACCACAAACGCCGGTTCGTTGCGCTTGCCGCGGTGGGGCACGGGCGCCAGAAACGGCGAATCAGTCTCGATGAACATGCGGTCCAGCGGCGCCTCGCGGGCCGCGTCGCGAATGTTCTGCGCCTTAGCGAAGGTTACATTACCTGCAAAGGAGATGATAAAGCCCATGTCCAGCGCCCGGCGCATGTGCTCCAGTTGCCCGGTAAAGCAGTGCAGCACACCGCCTAGGCCGCTGTTAGCCCAGTGTTCGCGCATCAACTGAAGGCAATCCTGCCAGGCGTTGTCGCTGCCGTCGGATGGCCGGCAGTGAATCACGATAGGCAGCTGGGCGGCGCGCGCCAGTTCCATTTGGCGCACGAACACCTCGCGCTGTATCTCCCGCGGCGAGTGGTCGTAGAAATAGTCCAGTCCGATTTCGCCCCAGGCAATCACCTTGGGATGCCTGGCCAGCCGCTCCATTTCCGCGAAGTCGCTCTCCATCGCCAGCTTGGCTTCGTGCGGGTGGATGCCGATGGTGGCCAGTATCCAGTCGTGCCTTTCCGCCAATTCGATGCCGCACCCCAGCGAACCCGGTCCGGTACCGCTGCCGATGGCCACGATAGTTTCAAGGCCGGCGGCCCGCGCCCGCTCCAGCACCTGGCTGCGGTCGCTATCGAACTGTGTCATCTCCAGATGTGCGTGCGAGTCTACAAACAAGCCCTTTGCTCCTGCCTCCAGCGTTATCCGTTGTGCTCTGTCATCCCGAGCGAACGCGCCCGATCCCGCTTTGCGGGGGAGGAAGCGCAAGTCGAGGGACCTTGTGCTTTCCGAAAGCAAACCGAGCAGAACCGACTCCCGGCCCCTGACTACCGACTCCTATTTCAGTCTCGCCCCTATCGGCACATCCTCCAAAAAGCCCGCCAGCACCGGTTTGCCCTGCTCGCCGACCGAAGCCGCCACAATCATGCCGTCGGAGACCAGGCCGCGCAGCTTGCGCGGGGCGAGGTTGGCTACAATCACCACCTTGCGCCCGATCAGCAACTCCGGGGCGTAGGCTTCGGCAATGCCGGCCACCACCTGCCGCACCTCGGTTCCCAGGTCCACTTCCAGGCGCAGCAACTTGTCTGCACCCTTGACCTTCTCTGCATGTTTGACCTGGCCCACGCGCAACTCGACTTTGGCAAAATCCTCAATCCCGATCTTGCCTTCGGGTACGGCGGACGCGCTCGCTTTGGTGGCCGAAGCCGGTGTGGTGGCACTGGCCCCGGCAGCGGAAGCTGCCGGCGCGGGCGCAGCTTTCACTTCCACCGCGCGCGCTGGATGTTCTGGCACAGGTTCTGCTGGTTTCTTTTCCGTCCCCACAGTTGGTGTCCTTCGTTGCTGTTCCATGGCCTGCATTTTCTCTACAGCGCTCTTGTCGGCGCGGGGGAAGACGGGCTCGACCTTGCCGATCTTGGCGCCCAGCTGCAGCTGCCCCCATTTCAGTTCCGCCAGTTTGAAGTTCACAATCTCGCCCAGTCCCAGTTGAGTCCAGATGCGTGCGCTGGAGTCTGGAATCACGGGACTCACCAGTGCGGTGACTACCCGCAGGGCTTCGGCGCTGGTGTAAAGGATGGTTCCCAGGCGCGCCCGGCTGAGTTCGTCCTGCTTTTCGCCCAGAGTCCAGGGTTCATTTTCCACCAGGTACTTGTTCACGGCGCTCACCAGCGACCAGGCGGATTCCAGGGCGCGGGAGAACTGGAATTCCTCGAACTGGACATTAAATTCGGCGATGGTGCGGCGGGCGACTTCCGCAATCTCGTCATCCGCCGGCTTGCGCGCGGCTGTCGCCGAAGGATACGGCACCTGCCCCCCGAAGTAGCGGGTGATCATGGTCAGGGTGCGGCTGGCCAGGTTACCCAGATCGTTGGCCAGGTCCGCATTGTAGCGCTGCACCAGGGCGTCGAAGGAAAACGAGCCATCCTGCCCGAAAACGATTTCACGCAGCAGGAAATAACGCAGGGCGTCGCGGCCCATGGTATCCACGATGGTTTGTGCGCGCACCACATTGCCGCGCGACTTTGACATCTTGTCGTGCTCGAAAAGCAGCCAGCCGTGGGCCACAATCGTTTTTGGCAGCGGCAGGCCGGCAGCCATCAGAAACGCCGGCCAGTACACGCAGTGGAAGCGCACGATTTCCTTGCCGATCATGTGCACGTCGGCGGGCCAGTAGCGCTGGAACCTCTGCTGGTCGGCCGGCTCGGGCGAGCCGAATCCAATGGCCGTGCAGTAGTTGCTGAGCGCATCCAGCCACACATAAATGACGTGCCCGGGATCGTCGGGCACCGGCACTCCCCACCGGAAGGTGCTTCGCGTCACCGAGAGATCGCGCAGGCCCGAGCGCACAAACGACGCCACTTCGTTGCGCCGCGTTTCCGGACGGATGAAGTCAGGCTGCTCGTGGTATAGCTTCAGCAGTTTGTCTTCGAAAGCGGAAAGCTTGAAGAAGTAATTCTCCTCGCTCACCGTCTCCGTGGGCCGGCCGCATTCCGGGCAGGGCGCGCCCGGGCCGGCGGAATCCACGTAAAGCTCGTCAAATACGCAATACTGCCCGGTGTACTTGCCTTTGTAGATATAGCCGTTATCGCGCAGGCGGCGAAACATCTCCTGCACTCCGCGCTTGTGCTCGGCGTCGGTGGTGCGGATGAACTTGTTATAGGTCAGGCCCAGCAGGTCCCAGAGCTGGCGGAAGGAGGCGGAAACCTCGTCCGCCCACTGCTGCGCCGGCTTGCCCGCCGCCTGCGCCGCGCGCTCCACATGGACGCCGTGTTCGTCCGTGCCGGTCAGAAAAAATACGTCTTTGCCCAGCATGCGGTTTCGCCGCGCCAGCGTGTCGCACACAATGGTGGTATAGGCGTGCCCGATGTGGGGACGCGCGTTGACGTAATAAATCGGGGTGGTGATGTAGAACTTGTTATCCATGCTGAGGTGGTTCCGCGCCCGCCAGGTAAACGCGAATCGCTTCCTGCATTACGCTCTTAAGCGGCAGATGATGCTCGCCCGCGATTTTGCGGCAATCCTCATACTCCGGAGCGTAGTTGCTGATGCTGCCGTTCAGGCTGGCGACCTTCATGCGCACCTCGCCCCAGCGGGTGTGCACGCTCACCCAGCGCCGCCCCAGCGCGCGCCGCTGCTCCTGCCGCATGCGCACCCCCAGGGTGGAGGTTTCCGCGAAAATCAGCTTGGCCAGCCGCTCGGCGTCGCTCGGCTTGGCCAGTACCGTCAGCAGCATGCCGGGACGGTTCTTCTTCATCTGCAGCGGAGTGCCAAATGCGTCCAGCGCGCCCTCCGCCAGCGCCCGGTCCATCACGTAGCCGAAAAGCTGCGGGTTCAGGTCGTCAATGCTGGCTTCCAGAACGGCGATGGCTTCCTCCCTGGGCGCATGCGCCTCCGCGCCCGATTCGCCCACCGTCAGGCGAAGCACGTTGGGATAGCCGGCAAAATCACGGCTGCCCGCGCCGTAGCCGGTAGCCCTCACCATCATGCTGGGAAAGGCGGCAAAGCGCGTGGCCAGCGTCTTGGCGATGGCCGCCCCGGTGGGCGTCACCAGCTCTTTCTGCGGTCCGGAAGAGTACACCGGCGCCTCCTTCAGCAATTCCAGCGTGGCCGGCGCTGGGATGGGAAATGTCCCGTGGGCGCACACCACCGTGCCCCCGCCCACGTTCAGGGGCGAGAATATCCACTCTTCGATCTGCAGCGCCTCCGCTCCCACCGCGGCGCAGACGATGTCCACCATGGCGTCCACCGCCCCCACCTCATGGAAGTGAACCCTCTCCACGGGCAAGTGGTGAATTTTCGCCTCCGCCGCCCCCAGATTTTCAAAAATTGCCATGGCCGTGCGCTTCGCACCCTCGGTAATTTCCTTGGCAGCTCCGATAATCTCCCGAATTTCTTTCAACCCCCGCCCCTGCCCATGCCCGTGGCTGTGCTCGTGCTTATGCCCTTGTGGCGCGGGCACCCCTCCGGCAGGTTCAGGGCAGGCTCCCGCCGGTAACTTTTGACTTTCACTTTCATGCCCATGTTCATGCTCATGCTCATGATTATGACGATGGGCTGCCTGCTCTCCTCTGGCTCCTGACTCCCGCGTTTTTTCAAACTCTTCGCGCGGCAAGTCCTTCTCGCCATGAGAGTAAACATCCACCTTAGTGGCGGAAATGCCGCTGCGGTTCACCCGCGAAATCTCCAGCCGGGCGCCTACCCCCAGCGCGCGGACGGTCGTCTCCAGCAGCTCAGCGGGCACGCCCGCGTCCAGCAGCGCGCCCAGAAACATGTCGCCGCTGATGCCGGAGAAGCAGTCAAGATAAGCAATGCGCATAGCTATCTAGCGAAATTCCAGGCGATTACCGAAACCTTCATCATAGGGAAGGGCACAGTTGGCGTCAAACCGTGGCCGCGCCACGGCTTTGCTATAATCACTGTTCTCTCAACAATTTACGGACTCGTCATCCCTTGTACAGCCAACTCCAACGACGCCTTGCCCAGCACGTGCGGGCCTTTCTGCGCCGCCACTACGACCTGGACTTGCCCAACCTGGTAATTGAGCAGCCGCCGCGGGTGGAATTGGGGGAATATGCCCTGCCGCTGGCCTTCGAACTAGCCAAAAAGCTCCGCCAGCCGCCCCGCAAGATCGCCGAGGAAATCGTTGGCGGCATCGGTCCTATCGAGGGCTTTGAAAAGCTGGAGCTGGCCGGGGCCGGCTACATCAACGCCCGGGTTGACCGTGGGGCACTGGCGCGCGCGCTGATGGAAGGTCAGGGGATCCAGGCCGAGCCCCAGCCGGACAAGATTCTGGTGGAGCACACCAGCATTAACCCGAACAAGGCGGCGCATATCGGGCACCTGCGCAATGCCATCTTGGGTGATACCTTCGTCCGCCTGTTGCGGGCCGCCGGCAACACGGTGGACATCCAGAACTACATTGATAACACCGGGGTGCAGGTGGCGGACGTGGTGGTTGGCTTCACCGAGCTGGAGAAGATGTCCAAGGGCGCCGTAAAGGCACTGATCGCCGCCCCCAAACCGCGCTTTGACTACTACTGCTGGGATCTTTATGCCCGCGTCTCGCAGTGGTACGAGCAGGACAAAACAAATCTGCAGGCGCGCGGCAGGGTCCTGCACGCCATCGAGCAGGGCGGCAACGAGCTGGCTGAAATGGCGGAGCTGATTTCCACCGCCATTATCAAGTTGCACCTGGAGACCATGGAGCGGCTGGAGATCGAGTACGACTTCCTGCCCCGGGAAAGCGAAATCCTCCACTTGCACTTCTGGGAGGCCGCGTTCCAGAAACTGAAAGAGCATGGCGTGCTCTCCTACGAATCCCAGGGCAAGAACGCGGGCTGCTGGGTAATGCGGCGGGCCAGGGCTGCACCCGCGGGCGCGGCGGAAACCGCCGCTGAAACCGCGGAAGAGGACCAGAAAGTAATTGTGCGCTCCAACGGCACCGTCGGCTACGTGGGCAAGGACATCGCCTACCACCTGTGGAAGTTCGGGCTGCTGGGGCGCGACTTCGGCTATCGCGAGTTCTACCGCTATCCCAACCGGCGCCAGTGCTGGGTGTCCACCGATTACGAGCACAACCAGCCCAATCATCCTCATTTTGGCGATGTGTGCGCCATCTACAACGTGATTGACGCCCGCCAGTCGGAGGCGCAGAACACGGTGGTGGAGGCGCTGCGCGCCATGGGCTACAAGGAACAGGCCGACCACTACACCCATTTTTCCTACGAGATGGTGGCGCTCACCCCGCGTTGCGCGCAGGAACTGGGCTACACCCTTTCCGAGGATGAGTGGGGCAAGGCTTACATCGAAGTTTCCGGCCGCAGGGGCTTCGGGGTAAAAGCTGACGATCTCATGGACGCGCTGATTACTTCCGCGCGCAAGGAAGTGGACGCGCGCCATCCCGAACTGGGCGGGGAAGAGCGCCACACCATCGCCCGTCAGATCGCCATGGGGGCGCTGCGCTACTTCATGCTTAAGTTCACCAAAAACTCTGTGATCGCCTTCGACTTCAAGGACGCGCTCAGCTTCGAAGGCGATACCGGGCCCTACGCGCAATACGCCGTGGTGCGCGCCAGCAACATTTTCCGCAAAGCGGGAGTGGAACCGGAGCAGGTGAAGCCTGGGGAGGTGGATTTCGGCAAGTATCTGGGGGGCGAGGCGGGCAATGAGATTTGGGAATTGTGGCTGGCGGCGTCCAGGACCTCGCAGGTGGTGGAACAGTGCATCGCCACTACCGAGCCGGCCTACGCCGCCAGGCATGCTTGTCAGCTGGCGCAGCTGTTCAGCAACTTCTACCACCGGCACCGCATAATCGGCGAGCCCGACGAAAGTCGGCAGAAGTTTTTGTTCGCCACCGCCGCTGTGGTGCGCCGCGAGCTCACCCGGGTGCTCGCCATGATGGGCATCAGCGTGCCGCCCGTTATGTAATTTCCGCCACAGAGACACGCAGACACGGAGCAGCATTTGCCACCTGCTCCGGACTCTACCCAGTGCCCGCATCCCTGTTCTCAATGCTCTAGTACCAGTATGGAATAGTCGAGGGCTATTCTGCGCCCTTGCGGCTTGCTGTGTTTTGTTCTGAATTCAGGTACTTGCGTGGAAAACTGGCAGAATGGGCCTTGACAGCTCTCGGCTCCAGTATGTTTCAGAAGAGCTCAGCTTCAGCCGAGCCATCTTCTGCCAGCAAGTCCTTCGCCTGCGCGGGCAAATCGGCAACCCGCCCTCAAAAGCCGGTGGGAGGGAGTTTCCCTTTGGCTTGAGGCTGGGCGTTGTCGAAGACGAGGTCGCTGCGGCGCAGGAAAAAGATATGCCCTTTGTGGCAGATGAAGGCGGCCAGGCCGCTCACGTGGCGGTTCTCGCCGTTGACCCTGGCGGTGACTTCGTAATTCTGCAGAGTGGTGTCCGGGCTGAAATCGTTGCACAGTGGGCAGCAATGAGGCCGGCGCATGGTCCGCAGCATCCCTTCTGGCGCCCCAGTTGCCTGCAAAGCATAACCCCTGCGTTAGAAAAGTCAACCAAGAAACCTCGTGCGCCGTATATATCAGGTGATAGTGAAGTGTAGGCAAAATGCGCAAGGGGGGTAGCTGTGCGATGTTCCGGAAAACAGAATTGAGAAGCAGTGGCCAGAAGCGCGGGAGACGAAAAAAAGCGCGCCCTGGAAAAGAGCGCGCCTGGCCAACTGGGCTGTTGTTCGCCCCAAACGCTTACTTAGTGTAGGGGCCGGGGTAGTTGCTGCCGTCCACGCAGCCTTTTCCCAGCGAGGTGGTGTAGCCCGCGCCGTTGGGGCTGGTGCCGTCGTTGGCCGCGTTGGACCAGTTGCCCTGAATCTTCCAGCGTGTTCCATCCAGGAAGGTCACAGAAGACCCGCCGAAGGTCCAGGCGCATTCATCGGCATTCTCTTCGCCGTTGGAGGCATACCAGGCGTTGCCGTTGGGGTCGGAGCGGGTTTCCGACAGCTCGTGGCCGCTGACGTTGGCCAGCGCCGCCAGGCCCTGCGATTCGCCGCTCACCGTGCTTTGCGGGTCGCAGCCGGCATCGCCATCCAGGTTAAAGAAGAAACCGAACTCCACCGGAGTGCCGCCGCACGAACCCCAGCTGTGGTACGCGCAGTAATTGGCGCCGCCGCGTCTGCGGTCCACATACACCGGGTAGTAGCCGTTAGGCTTGGCTGTTCCGTTCAGCACCTTGCAAACTTCGGAGAGCACAGCCGAGGTGCTGATATGTTTGGGCAGGCTGCTGGCGTCCGTGATGTGGCCGCCGTAGGTGGTAGCCGTGCTGACCCGGTGGCCGGCGCTGTCGGTATACTCGTTCACCGTGGCCTCATAGGCTGACCCTGACCCGCCGCTGACCGTGCCCACGTAGCTGTACCACCGGTCCATGCCGGAGATTTTGTCCCCGGTGTAGCTCCCCCAGCTCGAGCCCCAGAAGATCGCCTGCACGTACGTGCTGGGCAGGATGGGACCGCCGTGGTAAAGCAGGTCGTTGTTGCTGCTGGCGGGCTGACCCTTCGCCTGTCCCCGGGTCCAATGTGGACCGAGGATGGGCGGCTCATTCTTGTTGGGGTTGCGGTTGGGACTCTGAGCCAGCAAAAGGGAAGAACAGCAGAGCAAAAGCACGAGGGAAAAACGATTCATGGGCACTCAACCTTAAGCCGAAGTTCGCGAAGTATACCATCGTTGACTATTTTTCAGGCAACAAATGTTGAGTGGTTACCGTGGTAACCAAGGCTGGGTGCGGGAAGCGAGGCAAAGGGAAATCGGGCGCGGCCGGAGAAAAAGGGGAGAAGCGCGGACCGAAGTGTGGCATTATGTTGTCTGCTCGTGGGGTAGCCCAATGTTTGGTGCCGAGTTCAGCAAGCTGCAATTGTTCGTAGGGCTGACCGCAGCTTCAGCCGTAATGGTGTCGTTGTGGATGGCATTTGTGGTGCTGCATCGGCACAAGTTGGAGCGGGCAGCGGTGATTCTGGCTGCCATTTGCGCCGGGGTGACCGCCTATCTCTATGTCACCATGTGGGGATTCACCATCGCGCCGCTATAGCCCACTCGCTGTGCGACGTCTCGCTCTCCCAGGAAGCCGTCATCCTAATTTCAGCCAGGCCTCTGACTAAGAACCTGCATTGCAAGGGACGGCCTTCAGGCCGTCCGGAAGTGCAGGCAAATCCTCGGCTTTAGCCGCTGTGGAAATCGCCGACTGGCTTAATCGGACTTTCCTTAAACCATTGCTCCTGAGGCACTGCCAACCGGAACTCCCTGTTGTAAAACATCCCAACCTCTCCCTCTGTAAAGCTTGGTAAAGATTGGTAAAACTTGTAAAACCGGGCTGCGGGACGCGACCGCCAGCCCACTTACCTCATCGAATGAGTAACAGTCGAGATGGTAGGAAGAGGGTTGGCATATGAAGGAAACGAAGAAGGTATTGAGCGTAGTGGCGTTGCTGGCGCTGGTTTCACTGGGAGCGCTGGCGCAAGACAAGAGTGGTGAGGGGTGGAACGCACTGGGAGTGATGCGCAACGCGCGTTACGTGTACGTGACCAGTTATGACGGGCCGCAGTTCTCCGTGAATCTTATTCCCGAGGACCGGACGGCGATCTCCGCTGTGCAGAACGCCATTCACGATGCCGGCTACGTGGTGGTTTACCAACCCTGGCAGGCGGACATGGTTCTGGCAGTGCAGGCGCGACCGTCTTCCGACCTGCTGGCCGTGTATGACCGCGCCAGGTACGGGGTGGGTAGCTACTTGTGGCGGGCCGAGGCCAAGAACGGACTCTCCGGCTCGAACCCCCTGCTGGTGCGGCAATTGGAGAGCGCGCTGGAGCGCGCCGGGGCCAAAAGCTAAGCAGTTTGTGATCGGAGGGATGCCGGCTGAGAGATCAGCCGGCATTTTTTTGGTTGCGAAGTTGTCCGGTGGTGCACGCGAGATGCTTCGAGACTGAAGTCCCTCAGCATGGCATCTTCTTGCCAGGTGGATTTCCAGGACCGCAACAGACTTCTCACCCACCCCAGACCTCCGCGTCTCGGCGGGTGAAAAAGTCTACAAACCGGCGCCGGAATCGGCGCGGCGCTGGGCGGCTTGTGTGCCCACAGCCTTAAGGCCGGGACCCCCGCCGGCGCTTGAGCGCTGCCCATCCGTTTCGAAATCACGAACAAACTCCACCAGCGAGCGCACCGCCACGCCGGAGGGACCCTTGGCCATCCAGGCCTTGTTGTCGTCCATCCAGGCGGTGCCGGCGATGTCGAGATGAATCCAGGGCGTCTCTTCCGCGAATTCCTTGAGGAACATGGCGGCGGTGACCGCTCCCCCCCAGCGCCCGCCGCTGTTCATGATGTCGGCGATGCCGGAGCGAATCTGCTCCTTGTATTCCTCGTCCAGCGGCAGGCGCCACATCTTTTCGCCGGAACGCTCCAGGGCGCGGCTGAAGCGCAGGAAGATTTCTTCGTCATTGGCGAAGATGCCGGCGTTCACCATGCCCAGCGCGACCACACAGGCGCCGGTAAGAGTGGCGGCATCCACCAGGTGAGTGCAGCCCAATTGGCGGGCGTAGTGCAAGCCATCAGCCAGCACCAGGCGGCCTTCGGCGTCGGTATTGATAATCTCAATGGACTTGCCGGACATGGCAATTTGCACGTCGCCGGGCTTCTGCGCCTTCCCCGAGGGCATGTTCTCTGTAGCGCAGACGATGGCTATCACCTTGATTTTGGGGCGAAGCAGGGCGATGGCGCGTATGGCGCCCAGCATGGCCGCGCCGCCCGCCATGTCGTACTTCATTTTCTCCATGCCTTCGGCGGGCTTGATGGAAATGCCGCCGGTGTCGAAGGTGATGCCCTTGCCGACCAGGCCGAGCACCGGCTTTTCCGGCGCCCCTTGGGGCTCGTACTTGATTATGATGAGGGCCGGAGGTTCCTCGGAGCCTTGGGCCACGCTCCAGAAGGCGCCCATTTTCAATTCCTTAATTTTGTCGGCGCCGTGCACCTCTACGGAAAGGCGGAATCCGTCGGCATTTTTAGCGATTTCGCGCACCATCTGCTGGGCGCGCTCGGCCAGCACCGTGGGCGTCAGTCGGTTGCTGGGCTCGTTCACCAGTTCGCGGGTGAAATTCTGCGATTCGCCGACGATGCGGCCCTCTTCCAGGGCACGGCGCAAGCGGGCTTCATCCTGCTTGCCGGGCGCCACCACGGTCATCTGCTCCACCCGCTGATCCTTGCGGTCGCTCTTGTAGGTGTCGGGATCGAAGTTGCCGACGAAGGCGCCTTCGGCGACGGCTTTGACGGCATCGCCGGCATCACCGCCTGACCAGCCCTCAGGGGCGATGAAGGCAAAAGCGCGAATGCTCCTGGGCTTCAGAAAACGGACGGCGGTGCCGGCCAGCCTGCGCAACTCGTACCCGGAAAAAGTTGCGGCCTTGCCTCCCCCTACGAGCAGCAGACGTTTGGCTTTTACACCCTGCGGGCGATGGATCAGAGCGGTCTCGAAAATTTTTCCCGTGACTTCGCCGGAAGCCAGCAGGTCGGCGGCTGCCGCAGCCACGGCCTTGTCACTGGTTTGCAGGCTGGGATTCGGTTTGCCGTTTTCACCGCGGTCGAGCACCACTGCGACCAGGCACTCAGTTTCGACCTGGCTGGGAGAGGAGAAGGAGATTTCAGTTTTCATGTCGTCAATTTCTAGGTTAGCGAAAGCATGGAAGGTTTGTCATCTGGTTGGGTATGGGGTGCGTCTGGGTGGGTTTGGGGTGCGTCGAGCCTCCGTTTCGCGCCTTCGTGGAAGCACCCGGCTTTAGCCGGGTGAAAAGCTTGCTTGTTTTATTCCATTCCGAGCGGACTTCAGTCCGCGGGGAATCCCACGGGGGCTGAAACCCGTTGACTTCGATTCGGTGTTCGTGCGGCTGAAGCCGCACGCTTCCACACCGCCGCAACCGCTCGTGTCCCGTAGGTTGCGGGCACGAGCGCGGGCGAGAACCTGCCCTGAGCAGAAGCGAATGGGCGCGCGGGCCACAACCATCCCGCGCCACAAGCATCAGGTTGCGCCAAGCACGCCTCGCTCCAGGATGGGACGCTGATTCAGCATGAGGCGCTGCCGCAGCTGAGCGAAATCAACCCAGCAGGGAATGCCTTCCCAGGAGGGGCGCAGCTCGCCTTCCGCTTCCGCCAGAAAAACAGAAACCCGAGAGGGATAGGGAACGGAGGTGGAGTAGCGGAGCAGGAGAGAGTGGGAGGTCAGGCGAAGGCCGGTTTCTTCGAGCAGTTCGCGGGCGAGAGTACCCTCATCGGATTCCCAGAACAGCGCCAGGCCGCCGGGAAAGGCCAGGCCCAGGCCATCGCTGCGCTCGATAACAAGAAAGCGGTTTGCCCGCCGGATTACCGCGGCGGAGCCACGCAGGGCTCCAAAAACAGGGAAGCGGCCGTAAGCCGCGATGCAGGTTCTGGAGATTACGCGAAACAGCCGCTGCTGCGAGCTCCAGGGCACGATGGCAAGGCTATAAGCCTACTACAGCCAGAGAAGTTGGGTTAGCTGCCGGCCGGGTCGGAGGCCCCGAGCCTTCCCGGTCCGCGCTCTACTTGCGGGTGCGTCTTCTCCCTCCGGGAAGGCACCTTTGCGGACTCGATTGCCTCCTAGTTCCGAGCAAGCCAAAAAGCAGAGCGGAACTGAAATCGTGCAATTTGTGCATGCCAATCCGGAAATGTTCTTTGAAGGTATTGCAACAGAGTTGTGGCTCACAGTGCAGGGCGCCGCGACTGTACTGGGCCTGGTTTCCTTCTGGCTCACGGTAATGCTGGCGGTCACCGGTTCGGCGCTTTCCGCGTTTTGCTTTGTCTCCCCCGTTTCCGATCCGAAAATTGACCCGTATTCGTTTCTGGGACAGTGGTTTATCTGGGCGGCCACACCGCTGCTGTGGGCCACGGTAGCTCTCTCGCTGGCCTACTCCTGGATAAAGCCGCTGGATGTGCTCGCGGTACCGATTGTGTTGGGGATTTGCCGCTGGGCGGCGCAAGCCGTCTGTGATCAGCGCTGGAGAAAAGCGAAAGACAAGCGGATTCCCCGAGTAGCCTATCTGGCCCGGCCGCAATCACCCCTGTAGTCCCCAAATACTATTAGCCTGACTTATCAACTCTATAATAATCATAAGCTTGACTAATCAATCCTGACCTGCGATAGTGCCCCTACGCCTTGCCGTTCCCAGCCGGCAACCATTCGGAAAAGGTTCGATGTCCAGCCACAACGGAAAACGCCGCAGCGCCCCCCTCGTCGCGGGGTGGAACCGCGCGCCGGCCCGGGCCATGTTGCACGCCGCCGGGTTCAGCCGCGAAGACCTGGAAAAGCCGCTGATCGGCGTGGCCAACACCTGGATTGAAATCGGCCCCTGCAACCTGCACCTGCGCGAGCTGGCGGAATACGTGAAGCAAGGCGTTCGCGAAGCCGGGGGCACGCCGCTGGAGTTCAACACGGTTTCCATTTCCGACGGCATCACTATGGGCAGCGAGGGCATGCGCGCCTCGCTGGTGAGCCGCGAGGTGATTGCCGATTCCATCGAACTGGTGGGGCGGGGAAACATGTTTGATGGCATGATCGCCCTCTCCGGCTGCGACAAAACTATTCCGGGGACGGTGATGGCACTCTGCCGCCTGGATATTCCCTCGCTGATGATTTACGGCGGCTCGATTGCGCCCGGCAACTTCGAAGGCAAAGACGTTTCCATCCAGGATGTTTTTGAGGCGGTCGGAGCGCACGCGCGGGGCGCCATGTCGAACGAGCGTCTGGCCTGCCTGGAAGACAGCGCTTGTCCGGGCGCGGGCGCCTGCGGGGGACAGTTCACCGCCAACACCATGGCCATGGCGACGGAGTTTCTGGGCATCTCGCCGCTGGGCAGCGCCAGCGTCCCCGCCACCGATCCCCTCAAACACGAAGTAGGCCGGCGGGCAGGAGCGCAGGTAATGGAACTCTACCTGCGCGACTTGCGCCCCAAGGCCATCATCACGCGGCAAGCGCTGGAAAACGCGATTGCCAGCGTGTGCGCTTCCGGCGGCTCCACCAATGCGGTGCTGCATCTGCTGGCCATTGCCGCCGAGCTGGGCATTCCGCTGAGCAT
>DATEJK010000172.1:0-5820 GCA_035278025.1 Terriglobales bacterium
CGCGAACGCTCTGGTTGGCCCGCCTAAGTAGTCGCCGGCTATTCCTGGGTCGCCAGCCGCAATCGCAGGCCTTCGTTCTCCTTGGGGTGCTCGCGCGCGAGTTCGGCAGCAATCGTATTCAGATTAGCCAGAGCTTGTGCCCTGGATGCGCTCAGTTTGAGCCTGCCGATCACCCACGTGTCCCAGGTGTTTCGGTTGTTCAGCCATCCCGCGTCAGGACGGTTTTCGATCTGCGGTTCCATCATCATCGGCACCCAGACGTCCGGCCAGTACCAGAGTTCGGTGCCATGGAAGCCCGGTGCGGCTACGCCCAGCACGGTATAAGGAAGGCGGTTGATGCGAATAGCTTTTCCCACAATGCCGGGGTCGCCCCCGAATCGCGAGCGCCACGCGCTGTAGCTCAGCACAGCGTAGGGGCCTGCTCCGGGGTGCAGATCCTCCTCTGGGCGGAAAAAGCGGCCCAGCGCCGGACGGACGCCCAGCAGGTCAAAGTAATTTCCGGTGGCCAGCAAGCCCCAGATGCGCGTGGCACCGCCGCTCGCTTCCATTTCCATCGGCACGATGCGGTAGCCGGCCAGACCCGCCAGGGTGGTGTTGCGGTCGCGCAGGTCCCTGTAATTGGGAAAGGACTGCGTAATGCCGGTGCTGGTTTCCACAAAAACCAGGCGCTCCGGATGCTCGACCGGCAGCGGGCGCAGCACCAGCGCATTGACTACGCTGAAAACCACGGTGTTCGCTCCGATGCCAAGAGCCAGCGAGAGTACGGCAGTGAAGGTAAAACCGGGAGATCGGAGCAGGCGGCGCAGGGCGTAATGCAGGTCGCGCCATACCGTCTCCAGCGCAACCGCTGCGTCCACGGTCCTTACCCGCTCCTTCATCAGGGCCGGGTTTCCGAAGCGGAGCAGTGCGTCGCGGCGCGCCTCTTCCGGTGTCATCCCGGCGACGAGGTTGTCCGCCGTGCGCATTTCGAGATGCGCCCGGAGTTCAGCCTCAATCTCCTCCGCCATGCTCGAGCGGGAGAGCAGATTCAAAACACGGCGAACCAGCGACACGGAGCTTCCCCTCACGCGTACCGCAGCACGGCACGCACTCCTTTTACCAACTGTTCAAAGCTTCTTTCCGCGTCCAGCAGCTGCTTGCGCCCGGCAGCGGTCAGCCGGTAATACTTGGCCTTGCGCCCAGTTTCGGTCAGCTTCCACTCCGAACCGATCCAGCCGCTCTGCTCCATGCGGTGCAGGGCGGGATAAAGCGAGCCCTCCTCCACGTTCAGCAGCTCATCCGACGCTTTCTGAATGTGCAGAACGATGCCGTAACCGTGCAGCTCCCTGGTCTGGAAGAGGGTTTTGAGAATCAGCAGATCCAGGCTGCCCTGGAGGTCATTTCTTGCCATGCTGGTCATACCCCTAGACAACTTGGGACAATAGCCTAGAAGTAGGGGTATGTCAAGCCGCAAAGCCCTGCCTGCCGACAGGGAAGCGGAGTATATTTAGCTGGCCACAGTCACCTGGCGGAGCAACGAGATGACAGCTGATCGGGAGAGTGCGACTGGCGGGAGGCTCCATCCCCTCGCATGGCTGGAAGACGCAGGGCGCGATTTCCGCTTCGCGCTCCGCTCGCTGGCCAAAATGCCCGGCTTCACCGCCATCGCCGTTCTGGTGATCGCCGTCGGCATTGCCGCCAATACTGCCGTTTTTTCCGTCATCAACACGGTGCTGCTGAAGCCGCTGCCGTATCCTGATCCGCAATCGCTAGTGGAATTGATGGTGACTTCGCCGGAGGGAAGGTTCGCTGGTGGCAGCGTGCCCAAGTTCAACATCTGGCGCCAGCAGACCAGTATCTTTCAGTATGTGGCGGGTTATGACCAGGGCGGCGCCGGGCTCAACCTGACCGGCGGAGCCGAGCCCGAGCAGGTCCAGGGCATTCATGTCACGGCGGACTATTTTCGCCTGTTTGGCGCACCGGTCCTGGCGGGGCGCACCTTCACCGCCACGGAGGACAGCCCGCACGGCGGTAACGTCGTCGTCCTCAGCTACGGCTTATGGAAGCGCCGCTTCGGCAGTGATACCAGCATTGTCGGCAGAAACATCCAGCTTGACGGCCAATCCTACCTGGTGGTGGGCATCATCGGACGCGGCTTCGTGACCGAGCCCGCGGGCGATCTGTGGCTGCCCTTTCAGTTCGATCTTACAACGCAGGACATGGCCAACTATTTTGCCGTCGCCGCCCGCCTCAAGCCAGGCGTTACCTTGCCCATGGCCAATGCCCAGTTGAAACTCGCCGCCGACCAGTTCCGCCGCACCTATCCCGGTCCCGGCACCCTGGGCCCGCAAAATGGGTTCACCGTGATTCCGCTGGAGGAGAGCATTGTCGGCGATACGCGTGATTCTCTCCTGGTTCTGCTCGGAGCCGTCAGCCTGGTCCTGCTGATCGCCTGCGCCAACGTCGCCAACCTTCTGCTGATTCGCGCCACCGGAAGGAAACGCGAACTGGCCACCCGCGCCGCCCTGGGGGCTGGGCGCGGACACATCATTCGGCAGTTGCTTACCGAGAGTATGGCCATCTCTCTCAGCGGCGGCTTGCTCGGCCTGTTCCTCGGTTTTATCGGCGTCCGCTTGCTGCTGGCTTTCAGTCCGGCGGTAAATATCCCCCGCATCGGCGAGGACGGCGCTGCTGTCACACTTGATCACAACGTCCTGCTCTTCACCTTTGCTGTCGCGCTGCTTACGGGCATTTTCTTCGGCCTGGCGCCTGCCTTCAGTGTGGCCCGCGGCAACCTGGCCGCCGCCATCAACGAGAGCGGTAACCGCTCCAGCGGCGGGCTCCGCAGCGGGAAAATCCGCTCGCTTCTCGTGGTCAGTGAAGTCGCGCTCGCCCTGGTCCTGGTGGTCGGCGCCAGTCTGCTGATTCGCACCTTCATGAAATTGCAGGCTGTGGATCCCGGCTTCGACGCTCACAACGTGCTCACCATGGCCATGTCAATCGGCGGAGAGCGCTTCCAGAAGACCGCCGGGGTGGCGCAAATCGTTCGCGAAGGAACTGAACGCCTCAACGCCCTTCCTGGTGTGGAGACCGCCGCCGCGGCCTGCTGCCTGCCGCTGCAGGGCGGCTTTGGCCTGCCCTTTGATGTCGTCGGCCGCCCCAAAGGCAACAGCCCTACCACTGGCGAGGGCGGCTACTTTGACGTCTCCTGGAGCTACTTTGACGCCTTCAAAGTGCCCATTCTGCACGGCCGCAATTTCACCCAGCACGATGACGGTTCCGCCCCCGGGGTCGTGATTATCAATGAGGCCATGGCGAGGAAATACTGGCCAAACGGCGACCCGCTGCAGGACCGGCTGCTTATCGGCCCCAACATGGGCGCTGATTTCGCCGAACCTCCGCGCCAGATCATCGGCGTGGTCGGCGATATGCGCGACGAAGGACTGAATCAGGACCCCTTCCCCACCATGTACATTCCCACTGCGCAGATGCCCGATAAAGTGACGGCGCTCAACTCGCGTATCGCGCCCCTGTGGTGGATCGTACGCACTCGAATTGAGCCCCACACGTTGGTCAAGCCCATTTCCGCCGCTTTGCGCGACGCCAGCGGAGGCCTTCCCGTCGCCCACATCCGCACCATGGACGAGATGCTTGTCCTCACCACCTCCCGCCAGCGCTTTAACATGTTGCTGCTTACCGTCTTCGGCGGCTCCGCGCTGCTTATGGCAGCGATCGGCATTTACGGCATCATGGCCTACTCCGTGCAGCAACGCACCCAGGAACTGGGCATCCGCATGGCCCTGGGGGCGAAGGCCTCCAGCCTCCGCAACATGGTGGTGCGGCAGGGAATGATGCTCGCGGTTACGGGCGTGGTCATCGGCATGGGCGGGGCTTTGTGGCTCGCCCATTTCCTGACCAGTTTCCTCTTCGGAGTTAAAGCCTGGGATCCGGCAGCCTTCATCGCTACGCCGCTCCTGCTCAGCGCGGTGGCCCTGCTGGCGGTGTGGATTCCCGCGCGCCGCGCCACCCGCGTCAATCCCATCACCGCGCTGCGCTTCGAATAAGACGCCACCGGGTTGGCAAGCAGACCGGAGCCGGCTGCAAGCCCCGGGTTGGGAGGGGCAGTCCCGAAAGTAATCCCCGCCCAGGCTTCAGGCCGCGCTACAATCGCGCCTCATGGAGCTCAAGCGCCTCATCACGCAATTCATTTATCGCATCGAGCCCAAGCCCGAAGGCGGCTTTATCGCCCACGCCAGCGATCCCAACATTCCGCCGCTGGAGGCGCCCACCCGCGAGGAGCTGCAACAGACGATCCAGGCAGCCATCGGCGCGAGCCTGGCCTCACAATTTCCCGGCCTCAAGCTCCCGCTGCAGAACCAGGAAACAAAATTCAACTTTCATATCGAAAGTAGGCCCGGTGGTGGCTTCGCCATTCATTCTGCCGACCCCAATGCGTCTCCGGTGGAAGGCACTCAAGAGGAAGTTGAGAGCCACTTTGCCGAAAAGCTGATCACGGTGGCAGAAAAGCTTTCTCCCGAGCTCAGGCAGGCGCTCGCCGCTCAGGGTATCTCCGGCAATGTCAAGGTACTCGTGAGCAGCAAAACACTCACTCTCAAGGGAGGCTCGCAAGAATTCAGTAGTGGCCTTGGGAAAAATCTGCTGCCCACAGGGACGACAGTGAAAGCAGAGCATGAACTCGCGGGAGTGGCAACCCCGGGCGCGGATCTCGGCGGCACCATCAGCAGCGCCCCCATCGCTCCTGAGCGCAGCAATTCCATCTTGCTTTTTTTGCTGGCGGTGGCGGTTGCCGCGATGTTGCTGTATTTCTTCCTTTATCACCGCTGAGCCTTACAGCAATCCACCGGGGCAGGAAAAATCTGTTTGCATCCCCGCCAAAGGAGTGACCAAGGCGCTCCGCCGCCGTTTGCACGCCTTTCTAGCGTCGCTTAAGAGCTTCCAGTTCATCCAGAGTGCGAGGCCAGTCTGAACCCAGCAGCCGCGACAGGCTGCGATCGGCCAGCACTCTTCCCCCGGTCTGGCAGCGCGCGCAATAGTTGGTTTCATTGTCGGCATAGCGAATGCGCTGAATTTTTTCACCGCATCTCGGGCAGGGTTCCCCATGGCGCCCGTGAACCGCCATGCCTTTGCGGAATGCAGTCACCTTTTCCGGGAAGCCCGTCTCCGCTTCCGCGCGCAGCCGGTCAATCCACTGGCGGAGAGTGTCGCGCGTGGCCGCGAATAGCCGCTCCCACTCCTGCGGCTTTAATTTTTGTGTCTGGGCGATGGGCGAGAGCCGCGCGGCATGCAGGATCTCGTCCGAATAGGCGTTGCCGATTCCGCTGAGGATGCGCGGGTCGGTAAGCGCCCTCTTCAGGGTGCGATTTTCCGCTGTCAGCGCCTCGCGAAACGAGTCGAGGGTGGCCGCGAATACGTCTATTCCGCCCGCATCCGTGCTCTGCAATCCTTCCTCCCCCCTCACTACATGCAGGGAAGCGCGATGCTTGCTGCCGGCCTCGGTCAGCACCAGGGAGCCCGCGGGAAAATCGAAAGCTGCCAGGCTCTGCCGTCCCGCCAGCTTGGCTCCCGGCGCGCGCCAGTGCAGGCGCCCGGCAATCATCAGGTGCAGCACCAGCCAGAGATCGCCTTCCACGCCGATGGCAATTCGTTTTCCGATCCGCCGCAATTGGCGCACCACGCGGCCTTCCGCCTCGCTCACCGGCGGCTGTGCCGTGCGCAGCAGAAATGGGCTCGCCAGGCGTATCTTCTCCATCGGCTGTCCCACGATCCGCGGTTCCAGCGCGCTGATATAGGCGGAGATATCGGGCAGTTCAGGCATATTTG
>DATEJK010000173.1:0-5748 GCA_035278025.1 Terriglobales bacterium
GTGCGAAGGGAACAATGCCCAGAAAAACCACCGAGAGCACGCGCGCGCCGCCGATCTGGTCCGCGAGCCAGCCGCCCACCGGGCGCGCCAGCGTGGCCAGCACCACGAAGCCCGCGGTGCGGAAGCCGGCATCAATCAGGCCCAGCCCGAACTGGGCGCGCAGCAGGCTGGGCAGATAAATGGAAAAGGCGACGAAGCCGCCGAAGGTCAAAAAATAAAACGCGGCCAACAGCCAGGCCAGCGGCCGCCCTCCCAGCACGGTGAGCATTTCCCCCCAGCCCTTGGGACGCTCCGCTGCCTGCGGGTTGCGCGCCAGCAGGGCAAAAGCAATGGCCCAAACCACCAGCAGCACCGCCATGCCGCGAAAGACGCTGTGCAATCCCACTGCCGCCGCCAGCACCGGCCCGCCGAACACAGCGGCCGACTGCCCAATATTGCCGATTCCGTAGATGCCCAGCGCGCTCCCCTGCCGCTCCTGCGGGTACCAGCGGGAGACGAAAGGAATGCCCACCGCGAAAGATGACCCAGCCAATCCCAGGAAAAACGCGACCACCAGCAGGGGATGGTAGGCGCCGGCGCGCGTGACCCAGAAGGCGGGCGCGGCTACGGCCAGCATCAACCCGCTGAACACCGCCCTGCCCCCGAAGCGATCCGCCAGCATGCCCATGGGAATGCGCGCCACCGACCCCAGCAACACGGGCACGGCGACCAGGAACGCAGTCTGCGTGGCGCTCAGGCCGAGCAGTTCGCGAAAGCGCGGGGCAAACGCGCTGACCATCCCCCAGGCGGCGAAGCAGATGGCAAACGACAGTGTTGCCAGCGCGAGTTGCGGGCCGGACCTGGGGGAGGAGTTGCGCATAATCATTACCTGAGCAACTGACTAAACTACCACTTGGCGGGGAGAGTTGCAGGCTCCCCGCTCACCGCCAAAATTTTGATCCGCACTTTCCACGGGGCTACTCTGCTTCTCTCTGTGTTTGCTTCACCATGTACGCGCCGATCTTTTAATTCGTAGACGAGATACTGCTTGCGTGCTATGACTTCAGTCACAGCCTATCGTTTTACGACATTTCAGAGTCTCGGATGGAAGAGCGTTCATCGAAAGAAATGATGAATGGTTAGGGCCGCTGAGCGGCAGAAAAGGAGAATCCCAAATGCAACCAAGAGTGGACGCCGGAAAACTCTCTCCTGAAGGTTATCGCGCGGTGTACGCGCTGGAACAGTACGTTCGCCATTGCGGCCTGGAACTGAAGCTGCTGGAACTTGTCCGGATGCGCGCCTCGCTGCTCAACGGCTGCGCCTACTGTGTGGACATGCACACCAAGGATGCCCGCGCCGAGGGCGAAACCGAGCAGCGCTTGTACGCGGTCTCGGTCTGGGAGGAAACCCCATTTTTCACCGACCGCGAACGTGCCGCGCTGGCCTGGACCGAGGCTGTCACTCTGGTGGGCAAAGATCACGTGCCCGACGAAGTTTTCGAGTTAGCGCGCAGCCAGTTTAGTGAAAAGGAGCTGGTGGATCTTACGCTGGCCATCATCGCCATCAACAATTGGAACCGGTTGGCTATCAGCTTCCGCGCCGTGCCCGGGAGTTATCAGCGCCCGGCGGAGATGAAGACAGGCACTCGCTAACCCTTCCTGCCGCGGCCCACGGGCAAATGCCGGCCGCTGTAGCCGATCGCTGGCGGGAAAGCTCGGCGCTGCCAATAAACCGGTGACTAATGAGGTGGGGAGTGGGACGCGTTCGCGCAGAGGGCCTTGAAATCCGAGTAACGACCCCAGTCCAGGGTAACGGATGCGTGTTCTATTTTCACGCCGGAACGGAAGGTGTCTCCCCATCTCCCGCGATCGTTCATTACGAGTTCCGGCCCCTGCCAGCGGCCGTATAGATCGAAGTAGCCCTGCTTTTGGCCTACATCAAAGATCTTCGGCTCGTTCAGACGAAACGCCATCAGGCTGCCCTCGGTGCTTCGCCAGCCGCCGTAAACCGTGCCGCCCAGTTTCAGGCGCTGCATCACGCCCGGCGAGGCGCACAGCCAACCCTCGCCCTGCAAGCCGCCCGTGGGGCGCAGGCCGTCCAGGTGAAGCCGGGAAAAATGAGAAGCCGGGAAAAAATAAACGTAGAGCGGATAGGTTCCGCTCGTGGTAACCAGCCTGCCCGAGCCCGACCAGTACAACAGCGGCGTCCAGCGCCCGCCAATGTGGAACGCCCACGGGTTGGTCACGGCCGCCAGCCCATAGACCACACCCACGCCAAGGACGAGAAGCCCGAAAAGCGAGGTCAAACATCCGTGTCGCTGCCGGATTGGCATGCGGCGCAGTATATCGCGGCCGCATGTTCTCCCCAACAGCGGCGACGGAAGGGAACGTTATCAGTTTTGAGTATGTCAGCGAAGCGCTCACACAGCCGACCTGGGCGGCGCTGAAAAAGAACCTCGTCCCCTTCGCATTGCCCGCGCAGGCGAGGAAGGATTCAGCCTAGGCCGGGCGGGCGCGGTGGTCGTACAGCATCAGGTCCCGGACCGAGACCAGGCCCACAAAATCGTCGCCGGCGCAGATAGGCAGGTGGCGAAATCCGAACTCCTTCATCATGAACAGGCAGTTTTCGATGGTCTCTTCGGGCGAGACTGTTCGCGGATAGGGCGTCATCACCTCGGAAAGCCGGGTGCTGCCGGGACTACGTCCGGCGGCAACCACCCGCGTCATTACGTCGCGCTCGGAGAAAATCCCCACCAAACGCCCCTCGCGCAGCACGGGAAGCGCCCCAATATTGCGCTCCGTCATGATGCGCGCCGCTTCCAGAACGCTCATTTCCGGACTGGCGCTGTGGGTGACGCGCGTTTTCACCACATCTGATACGCTTGCCATCCTTCACTCCTCAGGCTGGAATTCTACTCGATTGTTGGGGTCAGCGGGCGTGGTCCGCCCAGCCTTCGCTCAGCCGGACTGAGGATTTCTAATTCTGCCAGTGCCGAAAAGGAACATTCGCCCGCGCCCCATCCGGCGAAATTTTCCACCGCTCTCTGCTCACGGCCTTGTAGTAAGATAGTGCGCTTCCAGTGCAATTCTTTTCACTACTGCGGCTGCCAGCCCCGGGCTTGGGCATGAATCTAAGCCTATTCTCCAAGCCCCCGTTTGGCAGTCGGTGTGCTATTTCATTGGCCTCCCCCCATCAACTAGAGGAGCAATATCGTGACGGATCCCAGGGAACGTGTCGTTAACCGTCGCGGGAATGGCCCTAGCCGTGGGCGTATGCGGGTGAAATTGTTTGTCCTGCTCTTATTTGCAGCTACCGCAGTAATCACCTGGCAACTGGCTCATCGGCAGTCCGATCCCGTTCTTTCTTCCGCATCTTCCGAGGCGGCCCCGGTCCCCTTGCCGCAAGGCACGGCTGCGGCGGCGCAAGACTCTCCTTTTGGCGCCGCGTCATACAGCCACGGGCAAAATCGACTCATTTATCCCTATTCGGTCATTCCCGGGGGCGTTAAGAGCGTGGCCGACCTGAAGCTGGCCATAGCCGAAGACCCGGTTGTGGCCCGGCAGTTTGAGGGTTTTAACTTCCAGCGCGCCCACCTGGTGCAGGTGGCGCAAAACGAGTCCATGTTTGTTTCCTACCGCATTGGGCAGAAGGTGTACTGGACGCGGAAAAAGGTCGCCCTCCACCGCGGCGAAACCCTGGTGACTGACGGCAACATCAGCGTCCGCACCCGCTGCGGCAACCGCGTCGCCAGCGTGCCCGGGGATAAAAGTTCGTCCCTGGAACCGCCCGAGGAGGCCTTCAATCAGCCCTATGCCGCCATGATTGCGGCCCCGGATCCCGATCCGGCCCGCGCCGACCCCGGTCCGGCGCCGTTGCTGCCGACTTCCGTGGTCGGGAAAAGCAGGAAATGGTGGCTCTTGCCCCTGTTTGCCGCCCCGGTGGGCATGTTGCCGGCTTCCGGCCATTCCTCCGACCCGCTGGCCGTAACCCCCGAGCCCGGCATGTCGCTGCTCCTGTTCTCCGGCCTGGCGGGCGTTTACTGGCGCGTGCGCAAGTACCGCAGGAAGGACTAAGCACTGGCTAAAAAGCAGCTTTGGACAGCCATGCCCACCCTTTCTCATCCGCGCTACCGCTTTATCTGGCAGGGGGGAATCCTTTGCCTCCTGACCGGTTGGCTCTACGCCCCCATTGCTTTGCCCCTGCTGCGGCAGTACTGGCAGGACCCCAACTACACCTACGCTTTCTTTGTGCCCGTGTTTTCCCTGCTGCTGTTGTGGGAAGACCGCAAACGGCTGGCGGGGCTGCCGCTCAAACCTGCCTGGTCGGGCCTGCTGATGGTTGTTTTCGCCATTTTCGCGCTCATGGTGGGCGTGGCCAGTTCGGAGTTTTTCCTGCCCCGCCTGTCCCTGCTCCTGCTGGTTTTGGGCATGATCGTTTTCCTGGCCGGCTGGGAGCATCTGGCCGCCGCCGCGTTTCCCCTCGCCTTCCTGGTGCTAATGCTGCCCTCGGCCACCATTTCCAGCCAGCTTACCTTTCCCTTGCAAATTCTCTCCTCCAAACTGGCGACGGTGCTGCTGCTGGGAGTGGGCGTGCCCGCGGTGCGCGAAGGCAACATCATCCTGCTGCAGGCCGCCCGGCTGGGAGTAACCGAAGCCTGCAGCGGGATTCGCTTCCTGTTTTCCCTGATGACTCTGGCCGTGATCTACGGTTACTTCGCGGAATCCAAAAACCTCATGCGGGTTGTGCTGGTTCTAGCGGCGGCGCCCATTTCTATCTTGGCCAACGCCTTTCGCATCGCCGCCACCGGCTTTGTGGTGCAGTACTGGGGCGTAGACAGGGCGGAGGGAACGCTGCACCTGTTTTCCGGATGGCTGGTGTTTCTGGGCTCTCTGGCCATGATTTTCGCCTTCCACCGCCTGCTGCGGGCGGTTTTCCCTGGCCGCCTGCCGGCTGCCAGGCAGGAGGGCTACGCGTGATCTCTGCCAACGCACGCTTTGCCGTGGTGGCTGTCATTCTGGCCGGCGCCGCCCTGTTCCTGCACACCCGGACCCGCCAGGACCTGCTGCCTCCCGGACCGTCCCTCTCCTCCCTGCCTTTTCAATTTGGCGGCTGGACTGGCGCCGACCTGCCGTTCTCGCCCCAAACCCTGGCCGTCCTGGGCCCGGGAGAATACCTGCAGCGCCACTACCAGGAGAAAAAGGACGGCGCGGCCAACGTGGACGTCTACCTCGCCCACCGTCCCAACCAGCACGCCCTGGCCAGCCATGTTCCCACCGACTGTCTGCTGGGCGCCGGCTGGTCCCTGGATGACTCGGGGAGCACAAGTTTTTCGGTTCCCGGCCACCCCGGCTTTACCGCCAATCGCTACCTGGTGACCCGAGGCTCCGATCGCCAGCTGGTTCTGTTCTGGTTCTGGGCGCATGGCCGCGGCGTGGCCAGCCAGAATTGGGCCGACTTCTACCTGACCCTCGATTCCCTTCGCCTGAATCGAAATGACAACGTGCTGGTGCGCATCAACACCGCGCTCCGCCCGGGCGAAACCGCCGCCCAGGCCCAGCAGCGCCTGCTCGCCTTCGCCACGCAGTTGAACCCGCAGCTCGAGCGCCTGGCTCCGTAATCCAGATCCCAGAGCGCAGAAATTCACCGGTTCCAGACTGCGACGGGCTACGGCTCTACTGCCGCGTCGCGACAACAACCCGCAGTGTAAAATGACACTGTCTTTCCGCCCTACGGGCCCGTAGCTCAGCGGTTAGAGCAGTGGACTCATAA
>DATEJK010000174.1:0-59023 GCA_035278025.1 Terriglobales bacterium
CCCGTCTTCCCCGCCTACGACCTCGCCTCCAACAAGGGTTACAGCGCGCCCAAGCACATTGCCGCCCTGCGCAAGTACGGCCCTTCGCCCCTGCACCGCCAGTCCTTCGCCCCGGTGTGGATGGCTCCCGCCCCGCAGGAAGTGCTGGAGTTCATGCTGGCCGGCGTGGCCGAGGAAGTTGCGGACGAAGCGGCGGAAGCAATCGCAGGGGATTGATTTGATGGTGATTAGGGACTAACTACCCCGAGAATAGTGATGCGAAGGGCTGTTATCGCCTGTTACATTCGCGCTGAGAGGTCGCCGACCGATACTGGAGGAACTCGTCTAAGTTCGGATAGAAGCAATGCCAATCGTCAAAAATCGGAGCTTGCTTCGGAAATTGCTCTCATTAATCACAGGTGTCCTAGCGCTATTCATCGTGTCCGCAGTTGCACTGACAGTTTGGGCACTTGAGGGGCCGCTTTATCAGCCACTATGCGGAGAGCGACCCCCGTTTGTGAGGCCGCTATCGCGAGATCAGGCCGTTTTCGTGGCCAGAGCCGTCTATATCGGGAGGACTGCTGAAGATCGCCCCGGCCACGAACTGGGCCACTGGGCTCTCGCAATCGTAGAGCACCGTTATTGGGGCCTGCCCTGGTGGAGTTCCAAATTTGTGCTTCTCAGCAACGGTGGCTTTGAAAAGGGAGTCGAGTACTTTGTGGATGGCGACCGTTCTCGACTGGTCTCGCACGTTGTTCCACTGATCGAAATTGGGACCTGCTCTCGTTCTGCCCCATTGAAGCGCGCCGATATTGACCTGCTCGTCCTCCAGGATGGCCCTCCTAAAGCAGGTGTTCGAGTTATCGGTCGCGTAGTCCACCAACGTCCAGGATCTCCGGCCGCCGCCGGGGTCAGCGTCGAGATCAGAGGGCCGCGAGGCTTGGCCGTTTCAACGACGAACGAACGAGGCATCTACGACGTGAAACTTCTTCCGCCGGGGCATTACTCTATCAGCGTCACCGCAGCAGACCAACCGGACTGGTTGCCACAGAACTTTCATTACGAACACGATCTTCAGAGCGGCGACGTATGGGGACGAACACTTGCCGTGAAATAGGGATACGTGTCGCCGGAATGGTGTTTTCGTCTCTTACTCCGGTGTGCGGTTCTGGACGGAATACGATTGCGTTGGGCGAAGACAACTGGCGATAGACCCTCTTCTCACCAGCTATCATAATGGAAGGCTTCTGAGATGAGGTCTCGGAGCTTGGTACTGGGTACTGATTTATTCTGAACACATGCACCGACTGCTCTGCGTCACCGCTCACCCCGACGATGAAGCCGGAAACTTTGGCGGCTCGCTGCTGCTCTACCACGGGCGCGGCGTCGAAACCCACGTCATCTGCCTCACCCCCGGCCAGGCTGCTTCCAACCGTGGCGGCGCCCGCACCGACCAGGAACTGGCCACGCTGCGGCGCAAGGAGTTCGCCGCTTCATGCGAGATCCTGAAAGTCACGCGCGCCGAGGTGCTCGACTACGCCGACGCGCACCTGCACCGCCTTGACCTTTACAGCGTGGTGGCGGAACTCACCCGCCGCATGCGCCAGATTCGCCCCCAGGTGGTTCTGACCTACGGCCCTGACGGTGGCATTACCGGGCATACCGACCACGGCATGGCCGGCATCTTCGCCAGTCTGGCCTTTCAGTGGGCGGGCCGCAGCAACCGCTTCCCCGAGCAACTTAACGATGGCGCGAGCCTCTACCGCCCGCAGAAGCTCTACTACGCGGCCGCGCCCCTCAGCTTGCCCAACCGCCAGCCCATCTCCCCGCCGCCCGCCACCATCAGCATCAATATCGGCAAATTTCTAGAAGACAAGATTCGCGCCTTCCAGGCGCACACCAGCCAGGCGCCGCTGGTTCCCATTTTTGAAAATGGAGTACGTCAGCGCGGGCCGCGCGAAGAGTTTCATCTTGCCGCCACCAGCACGTCGGGTCCGCTCAAGCCAGAAAAGGACCTGTTTGATGGAGTTGTAGAAGACTGATTCAGCGCGAACACACAGAGGCATGGCTTGGATCTCATAAAACTGGTGTCGCCGTGGTGCTCTTATTTCGCGGGCAGGGCCTTCACAATGTCGCTCAGCAAGTCCGGCTGGCTCGCTTCCCGCTCCAGGTGCGGATACATCTCGCCGCCGTGATAGTTCAGCGAGTAGGTGGTGAAGTAATCGGTGTTCTCAATCAGCAACTGCAGCGGCCCGCTGGCCGTTTTGCCGGCCTTGAGCGCATCGTGCCACACTTCGGGCGTGAACTTGCGGCCGTTGACCGCAATCACCTTCATGCCCGGCCCGATGCCGGCAGTCGCCGCCAGGCCGCCGTGTACGGTGTCAATTACACTTCCGTCTTCGGCTCGCAACAGCAGGCCGACCGAGTACTCCGCGTCAATGGCTTTCCTCTCCTGCTCCTCCAGCTTCGACATCTCGGATGGCGTATCTGTGTACACCACGCGCCAGCCGCTGCCCTCGATTCCACCCAGGGGCGCGCGCGCCGCATGGGTGGTCAGCCGCTCATGCCAGAAGCCGCGCCACTCGTAAGGCGCGACCTGGTTGAGTGCGCTGACCAGCTCATCAAAGGTATAGGGCTTGACCATCGGCGCCTGGTTCGGCTGCGGCGTGGGACCGGCATAAAACAGCTTGCAGAAATCGTTCAGCGATTTCTGGCCGTGCGTCTGCTGCCGGATGATGACGTCGGCCCACAGCCAGTCCAGCACGCCTTCATCGTAGAAATCAGTGCCGCGCCGCCAGGAATCCCATGCCTCGGGGGAAAAATACAAAAGTTGCGCCGCGTCGTTGGTGTCCTGCAGGTCGCGCCAGGTCCGCCCCGGCCGATGGTCGAGCGCAGCGCCGATCATGGCCAGCGAGTCGCGATAGTCCTGTGGCGTCCACAACCCGCTGCGCGCCGTAAGCACATCACCCAGATACGACGTCAGCCCCTCGTACACCCACAGCATGGTGGTGACCATCGGCTTTTCGTAGTCCGGCGTGGTCAAGTCGGCTGGGCGCCGGTACTTGCCGTTCCAGGAGTGCACATATTCGTGCGGCAGCAGGCCCGCCACCAGCTTGCGTTCGCCGGGGTTGGTGAGCCCGTCTTCGCCCACGCGGCTATCGTCGGACTCATGGTGCTCCAGCCCGAAGTGCGCCACGTGGTCGCTCAGGCTGTAGAGGAAGTGGTAATCGCGATAGTGCCGCGCGCCGAAAAGTGCATACGTCTGGCTCACCAGGTTGCGGTACTGCTGCCAGACGTCCTGCGGCGCTTCCAGCGCGGCTTCGCTATCGGCGGCAATGTCCATTTCGTGGTGCGGATACTCGCCCGCCGGGCTCAGCGGCACCACCTTCAGATACTCGCCCGCAATCACTGGCGAATCCACCAGGGTGTAAAGCGACGTCGGCTTGAAGTGAATCTCGTCGCCGCTGTGGCTGGCCACCGGCAGCGCGCTGCCGAATTTCCAGCCCGCAGGCAGGCGCAGGCTGGCGCTATAGGTGATCTGGTCGGCCGGCCAGCCGCTGGGATAGAGCAGCACCTGGTTCCAGCTGACCACGGTCATGCGCGCCGTGGCTGAAGCCGCCCCCGAAAACCCGCGCTCACCCGCCGGCGACAGGTAATCCAGCGATGCCTCCACGCTGCTCACCCCCGCCGGCACCTCCACGTGGATGGTGTACATGTCCGTCAGGTCGCGGCGCCAAGTCAGGGTTTGACCGTTGCCGGTGAATTTCAGCCCAGCCAGGTCCACGATTGGCCCGTCGGGCGCATGTTCCCCGGGAATCCACTTGGGGTAATAGAGCGTCAGCGTGCCCGGAGTAGCGGGGATGGTCAGCTGGGCGTGAAAAATCTTGCGCGGCGCCTCCGTGGCGTCCACCGCCAGCGTGATGCTGGGCGCCTTGGGCTGTGCAAGAGATGAAAGAGAGAAAATCAGGACAGCAATAACCGCGACCAGCGCACGACAGCGGGGGGAGAACATGCGCACGCTCCTGAAAATTGTGGATTCAGCCCTGGGGGCGAAAACCCATGACTATACCAGTTAAGCACGCGCGCTGTCGAAATCAATAATATGTCGTGAAACGATACGTAGCATCTTTTCACCGCCGAGACGCTGAGGACGCGGAGAAACCCAAAAAGATACTTTCTGAATTCCCGGCCTCCTCGGCGCCTTGGCGGTGAGATGGTTTACCGGCGTTCGCCAGACTTGAACTCCGTCCACGGCCCCGCTTTCATGTCCCGCAGCTTGGAGGCCTGCCAGTCATATTCCGGGTGCGCGGCCAGAAAATCCTTGGCCAGAAAGTCCTCCCCGCAGGGATGCCCGGCCCGGGCCCACAAACTCATGCTCGCCGCCAGCCGGCTGTCCGTCGCCTTGCCCTGCACCGCACCGCCGGGATAATGCGGTCCCCAATCCCACTCCGGAATGCCATGAGCGGCGGCATCGGTGTGCCCGCACAGGGTGCGCTCGTCCGGGCTTTCCTTCTTCTCATAGCTGTCATAGTGGTCGGCCAGAAATTTCTCCGCCATGGCCACGTCAATGTTGCCCTTGTTCTCCTTCATCAACTCTTCCCAGCGTACCCGCCGCGCATTGGGCGACGATCCAAGGTTTTTGGAATCGAATGTGGTCTCATCCTTCAGCACCTGCGGATCGCGGGCAAAGTTCGAACTGACGAAGTAGCCGTCCTTGGTCTTCCACAGCGGCGTGTGCTTCAGGCCCAGTTCCAGATAGCCGATCTCCCCCGTCTTGCGGTCGCCAATCAGCCAGTCGTTGGCGTAGCCGCCGTTGTCTCCCTGGCGCATGATCTTGGCGTAGGCGTCAATGGAATCGGCGTACTGCAATGCCTTGCGTGAGCGCACAAATTCCGGAATGCCGTTGGGGTCCCAGCCGTGAAACTGGGTGATGGTGGTTTCGCTCACCATCAGCCCGTCGGAGTTGATGCCGAAATCGTCGTCGCTCGTAATCACGCCCGGTATGCCCTCCATCAGGATGCGGTAGCCGTGCTGCGGCGCGATGTCGAACATCACCGTCCAGCGCGAACCCACCAGGTAGCTGGTCCAGTTGTTGTGCGCGATCACGATCCCGTGGTCCTTGGTCCAGCTGCCCGTGGCCACGAAAGCGCTGCAGTTACCCGGGCTGTGCAGCGGCGGCGCGCTCGCCACTTTGTTCTTTTCATTCAGCCAGGGCACGTAGTAGTCGGGCACTTCCTCGAAGGCGTTGAGCGCCACCACGTCATCCACGTCCAGGGCCACGCCGCGCGCCTTCAGCCCTTCGGCGATGCCCGCTAGTTCCTGCTGGTATTGAGCCTCGATGTGCGGCCACAGCATGGTGCGAGCCGCCTGGCGGAAAAACTGCCAGTCGCGCCTGGTGTCGTGCACATCCCGCAACTGAATGGCCTGAAACGCATCCTCGATTTCCGGCGCCAGCAGGTACCCATGCTGGAATCCGATCTGCTCCGGCGTTCCTTCCAGGTGAACGTAGGTCCAGCCCCCGCGTTCGAAGCGGTAGGCATTCAGCAGCCGCGGGTCCTTGGCGCCGGCTTCCCGGGCGTGGGCCGCCTTAATTGCCGCCGCCTGCACCACTCGCGGTTCCCGTCCTCTCAGCAGGAGGAACGCCGCCGCGCAAGAACTGATCACCAACAAGCTGAGGACGGGGAGCAACTGCCGAAACGATGAACGGTGCATTTTCTGAAACTCCTGAGTGGCGAGGAACTCGCGCCAGCATTATACGATTCCCGCTATTTCAAGGGTGTCATCCTGAGCGAGCGCGAACCGAGCCTGCGTAGGGAGCGCGAGTCGAAGGACCTTGCGTCTTGCGGCGCGCCTGGGGAAGGCGGATCAATAAGGCGAGCTGCGCTCGCCCGGACAGCCGAGGGCGGCTGTCCCCACATGGACAAACGCCTCCGGCTGCTATGATTGCGGTTGTGCTTTCCCGCAAGGGCATCTTCATCACCATCGAAGGCTTGGACGGCTGCGGCAAGAGCACGCAACTGGAAAAACTTGCCGCCGTCCTGCGCGCCGATGGCCATGATGTCCTCGCCACCCGCGAGCCCGGCGGCACCCCTCTGGGAGACCGTATTCGGAGCGTGCTGCTCGACTCCGCCACTACCGGGCTTTCCCCCTGGGCGGAGATGGCGCTCATGTTCGCCTCCCGCGCACAGCACCTGCAGGAGGTGATCCTGCCCGCGCTGGAGAAGGGGCGCATTGTGCTCTGCGACCGCTTCACCGACTCCACCGAAGCCTACCAGGGCGGCGGCCGCAAGCTGGGCAGCGACGCCGTGCTCACCCTGCATCGCGTGCTCTGCGGCAATATTCAGCCCGACCTGACCATTCTGATGGATTCCGACCCCGCGGCCTCCGTCAGCCGCGCCCGCCGCCGCAATCGCGCCCGCCTGGCCGCCGAAGCCGACGAAAACCGCTTTGAACGCGAGAGCCGCGCCTTCTTCGAGCGCGTTCACAATGCCTACCACGCCATCGCCCGCCGCGAAGCTCACCGCTTCTTTGTGGTGGACGCCCGCCGCCCCGCGGAGATTGTCCACCCGGAGATTGTGGCCGCCGTTCGCGATCGTTTCAAGCTGGCCGCCAGAACTGCGTGAGCCGATTCTTGTGCGGCTTGTCGTCCTGAGGGTTGCGCGACCGTGCCTGCGGAGGAACGCGGCGAGGACCTGCTCTTCGCTCCTTTCGCGTCAATCACGTTTTGGTTTCCAATCGTCATTCATCAATCTACAATCGTCACTCCATGCGAAGACTCTTCCTCCTGCTCACGGTCCTTTGCGCGCCCCTCTCCGCCCAGCTTCAGCCCGCTGATCTTTACCACCTGCGGTCGGTGACTGATGTCGCCCTCTCGCCCGACGGCAACCACGTCGCCTACGTGGTCGAAAACAACGACGGCCCGGGCCGGCCCTACGAGCAGATCTGGCTCATGGACCTGCGCAGCGGCAAGAGCCTGCAACTGAGCCGGGGCGCTGACACCTCCAGCAACCCCGAGTGGTCGCCCAACGGTGAGTGGCTGGCCTACGGCGGCGATTCCGGCGACAAATCCGGCCTGTTTGTCGTCCACGCCAACGGCTCCGGCGTTCGCTTTCTTGCTCCGGTTGAATCCACCAACAGCCCCGAGCCCCACGTCGGCCGCACCCTCGCCTGGTCGCCGGACAGCCGGCAGATTGCTTTCGTATCCGCCCAGCCCGGCCCGGAAACCACGGAGGCCACCGGCGATCCCATGGTCATCACGCGTTATCTCTACAAGCCCGACTACTGGGAAGGAAACACCCACTTCAACGACAACCGCCGCCTGCACATCTTCCTGGTGGACTTGGCTTCCGGCAAAGTGCGTCAACTCACCCAGGGCACCGGTTACGAGCACTCTATTGACTGGTCGCCCGACGGCACGCAAATCCTCTACACCGCCGAGCACGGACCCGACGCCGACCGTTTCTTCAATTACGACCTGTTCACCGTTTCAACGGCCGACGGTGCCATCCATCAACTGACCTCCACGGAAGGCGTGGAGTATTACCCGCGCTGGTCGCCCGACGGGCGCATGATCGCCTTCGCCGCTACCAAGCGCGGCCTCACCGACCGCGAAACCAACATGGAAGACACGCACGTCTGGGTGATGAACTCCGACGGCAACGGCCGCCACGAGATCGGCGCCGTGATTGACAATCGCCAGGGCGCGCCCGAATGGGCTGCCGACGGCTCCGCTGTGTACTTCACCGTGCAGGAGCGCGGCAACAACCGCCTCTACCGCCTTCCCCTCAATGGCCCGCCCCAGGTCGTGGTCGGCGAGACCGGCTTTGTGGGCAATTTCTCTGTGGCCAAGGACGGCGCCGTTGCCTACACCTTCGCAAACCCTTCGGACTTTCCCGAACTGTTCCTGCGACCGCCGGCAGGCGGCGCGGTCCGCCAGCTTACGGAACTGAACCGCCAGGCGCTGGCCGGCAAGCAGATCGCCCCCGTTGAATCCTTTACCTTCCTGAGCAACGATTTCAAGTGGAACGTGGAGGCCTTCCTGACCAAACCCCTTAGCTTCACGCGCGGCCGCAAGTACCCGCTCATCCTTGATATCCACGGCGGACCGCACTGGCAGCAGGGGCCCTACCTGAACTTCCGCGACCAGGTGTACGCCGCGCATGGCTACGCCGTGCTCCACGTGAATTATCGCGGCTCCACCGGCTACGGCCAGAAGTTTGCCGACGCCGTCTTCGCCGACCAGGACGGCCACGAAGCCATGGACGTGCTCTACGGCGTGAACGCCGCCCTGCGCCGCTATCCCTGGATTGACCGCGACCGCCTGGGCATTGAAGGCGTCAGCTACGGCGGCCAGCTCACCGACTGGCTGATTACCCAAACCAGCATCTTCAAGGCCGCCATTCCCATCGCCGGCATCAGTAATTTCATTTCCTACAACTACATGACCTACTACAACCAGTACGAGGCCATGGAGTGGGGCGCCTACCCGCACCAGGGCGATCTCATGGACGTCTTGTGGGAGCGTTCGGCGCTGAAGCATGTGGCCGCGGTCAGCACGCCCACCATGTTCATGCACGGGGAAAACGATCCTGATGTGCCCATCGCTGAAGCCGAGCAGATGTACATCGCGCTCAAGGATGTGGGCGTGGAAACCGTGTTCGTGCGCTACCCCCGCGAAGGCCACGGACTGCGCGAGCCCAGGCACCAGGTGGACAGCATGGAACGCGCGTTTGCCTGGTACGGCCGCCACTTCGCCGCGCCCCAGCCCAGGCCCGTGCCGGCAATTCCATAGGGCATGTCACCACAGAGACGCGGAGGCATGGAGGAATTTAAAATGAACGAAGTGAATTTCTCTGTGCCTCCGTGCCTCTGTGGTGAATATGGGTTTCTCTGATTTTCACGGCAACCCTGAAACCGTCCGCCGCCTGCGCGAAATGCTGGCGCGCGACCGCTTTCCCCATGCCCTGATCCTCTCCGGCCCGCGGGGGGCCGGCAAGTACACCCTGGCGCAGATGGTGGCCAAGGCCATGAACTGCCTGGAGAAGCCGCTCGGCGCGGATGGCTTGCCCGATTTCTGCGGCCACTGCACCAATTGCGTACGCATCGCCCAGGGCGATGACCTGGAAGCTCGCTTCGCCGAAGCCGTCGAAGCCCGCGAGGGTCTGCGCGACACCGACAAAAGAGAGACCCGCATCTTCGTCCAGACCCATCCCGACGTGCTGGTCATCCCGCCCGATCCCCCGCAAATGCTCATCAAGGTGGACCAGGTCCGCCGGGTTATCGAGACCATCTACTACCGTCCCGGCGAAGGCCACCGCCGCGTTTACATTTTCACCCAGTCGGCTTTTATGAAGGAGGCCGCCAACTCCCTGCTCAAGGTGCTGGAGGAACCGCCCGAGTTTGCCACCCTTTTCCTGCTGTCGGAAAATCCCGGGCAACTGCTGCCCACCATTCGCTCGCGCTGCATCACCCTGAGCCTGGCCGGGCTTCCGGCGGAGGAACTGGAGCGCGATTTGGCGGCCCAACACCCGCAGTGGTCTTCCAGGCAACGCGCCCTGGTGGCCCGCCTGTCCGAGGGCGCCATTGGCCGCGCCCGCAACTTCGATGTGGAAGCCTACTCCGCCGCTCGCGCCGACGCTCTCGTCCTGCTGCGTTCCGCTCTTTCCGGCGCCGACCACACCCCGCTTTTCAAGGTCACCGAGAGCTACCGCGCCGGCGCCGAAGGCCAGGAGAAAACCCAGCGCCTGATTCGCGCCCTTTATTCCCTGCTTCAGGATCTGGCCTTCTTGACAAATCGCGCCCCTGAACTGGTGCGCAATACCGATATCGCCGCGGAACTGAAGCCCCTTGCCGCGAAAATAGATTTTTCCTGGCTGGCCGCCGCCAGCGAGCGCCTGGGCGAAGTGGAAAGCGGCATGCGCCGCAACTTGTTGCGCTCCCTGTCGCTAGACGCCTTCGCCACCGCCCTGGAGCGGGACTGAACCACCTGGGCTGATGCCCGGTTCATCAACGAGTTCCCTTTCGCGCGGCTGAACCCCACGCTGCCAAACCTGATCTGTGTGCGATCCATGGCTCGAATAGCCCCCGGTACCTTCGACAGGTGACCACCGTCACCTGTCGCATTTTGCGAAAGTCCGCCTCCGGATTGTTTCGGCAAGCTTTTCTGTGGTAGCTTAAGTCCAGTCTCACACCCCTATTTGTTCTTCACGCAAGCAACACAGGGTGTTTATTCCGCGCGACCGCGTGCGCGATTGCAACCATGGATGGTGGCGACATGAAAGATAGCCTGGATGCGACAGCAGTTGAGCGCGCCCCTGAAGCGGAAGAGTTTTCCAACCGCAAGCTGATTCGCCCTCTCCTCAATCACAATAACGAGCGTAACCACCGCTCCGAGCCGCCCATGGAGCGCCGTGACCGTGCCAATGGGCCCGCGCCCCGCAAGAGTGTTCCCCAGGAACAGACCAACGCCGAGAACTTTTACTACCAGAAGCAGATGCAGAGCCATACTCCCATGGTGGTGGTGCTCCGCGACGGCGAGGAAATTCACGGGGTCATCGAGTGGTACGACAGGAACTGCCTCAAGCTGGTTCGCAACGGGCAGCCCAACATCATGATTTATAAACCTTCCATTAAGTACATGTATAAGGAATCGGAGAACGGCAGGAAGTAGGGCTCGAGGCTCCGCTTTTCAATCCTCAATCATCATTTTTAGATCAAAAGAAGCGCGTCACGCCTTCTTCCAGCACCAGCACGCGCTCCTGCACACCCGCGGCCTGCGCCTCTTTTTCCAGCAACCGCAGCGGCTCGTCTATGGGCTCGTGGGAAAGGCGGAAGGTTCCGTAGTGCATGGGCACCATCCAGCGTGATTTCAGGTCGAGAAAGGCGCGTACCGCGTCTTCCGGGCTGGCGTGCACGTTGCGAAAAGCGGGAGGGTTGTATGCGCCGATGGGAAGCAGAGCCAGCTCGGGATCGAACTTGCGGCCAATCTCGCGGAATCCGGAAAAGTACGCGGTATCACCGGCGTGGTAAACGGAGTGATGCCTGGCTTGCAGAACGTACCCGCCGTAGCCGCGGTGCGCGTCCTTGATAATGCGCGCGCCCCAGTGCCGCGAAGGTACGCTGCTCACCGTAAGCCCGTGATAGCGGTAATCCTGCCACCAATCCAGCTCCACGATTTTGCTGAACCCCAGGTCGGCCACCAGGTCGCGCACGTGGCTGGGCACCACAATCACCGGCGCGGACCCGCGGCGCCGCCACGTAGCCCGCGCAATGGCGCGCAGCGATGGCCGGTGCAGGTGGTCAAAATGCGCGTGCGTTACCAGCACCACATCAATCGGCGGCAGGTCGCGAATCTGCAGTCCCGGCCGCCGCAAGCGCTTCAGCACGAACAACCAGCGCGCGAAGTTGGGGTCCACTAACACCCGTTGCCCGGCCATCTGCAGGAAAAAACTGGAGTGGCCGATAAACGTCACTCCCAGCTGGCCGTCGCTCGCCAGCACCGGCTTGTGCGTCCTGCCGGTGCGCGGCGTCACCGCCGAATGCCGTACCAGACGCGTGAACTGTCGCGCCCGGCGCCTGAGGGTCAAGTTCAGCATGCAAGTATTTAGACGCTGCCGAATTCACCTACGATGCAAGCCCATGTTGCCCCACGTGTCGCAGGGACCGTAAAAAATTCTCGCAATTTGGGCTTGGCTGCTCTCCATTGTAGAAGAATCCTGCCCGCGCTTGCTTGACCATGCGGATAACCGTCATTTCTAATCGCAGGGAAGCATAAGGAGATGGGCAACATGCGCGTGGCATTCTTAGGTTTGGGAATTATGGGGCGGCCGATGGCGGCCAATCTGGTAAAAGCTGGCCACCAGGTGAGCACCTGGAACCGCAGCGCCGGCAAAGAAGTGGAGGGCGCGCGTGCCGCCGCCTCGCCGGCGGAGGCAGCGCGCGGCGCGGAGGTGGTTTGGATGTGCGTTTCCGATACCGTTGCCGTCGAACAGGTGCTGTTCGGCCCCGAGGGCGCGGAATCCACCCTGGAGCAGGGCGCAATCGTGGTGGACTCCAGCACTATTGCGCCCTCAGCCACCCTCCGCTTCGCCGAGCGCCTCAAGCAAAAAGGCGCCGATTATGTGGATGCGCCCGTCACCGGCTCCAAAATCGGCGCCGAAGGCGGCCAGCTGATTTTCATTGTGGGCGGCGCGGAATCAACCGTGGACCGTCTGCGCCCCTTGTTCGCCGCCATGGGTAAGCTCATGGTTCGCGTCGGCGAGACCGGCAAAGGCCAGTCCGCCAAGCTGGCCATGAACCTGATGATCGCCGTAACTTATGAAGGCTTCGCCGAAGCCCTTACCCTGGCTACCCGCCTCGGTGTCAACATGGAAAGACTGCTCGAACTTATCAACGCCTCCATGGTCCGCTCCGGAGTAGTCGAATATAAGGCTCCCTTTGTGCTCAAGCGCGACTTCACCCCCAACTTCCCTCTACGGCTGATGCACAAGGATATTCACCTCATGCTCGACGCTGCCCGCGAGGCCCGCATCAAGCTCCCCGCCCTGGAGACGGTGGAGGAGATTTACGAGATCGCCGCTGATGAGGGCCAGGGCGACCTCGACTATGCCGCCACACTCGCCCTGCTGGAAAAATGGGCCGGTGTTGAAGTTAAAGGCACTTCCGCTTAAGGTACATGGCCTAAAAATCGTTCCCTGGATATGCGCGGAGCCGCCGAAATTCGCTACAATATCGCCACACAGCAGTTTTAAATTGATAACTACACAGTGCCTCCAAGTCGGGGAAATCTTTTCTCACTCCAGAAGAGCTGAGCGATGCTGACCACCATACTCATTGCCGTGGCTGTCGCATTTGTCGCGATGCAGGCCTCCAGCTTCTGTACCACTATTTATCTCCACCGGGCCATGGCGCACAAAGGGTTGAAACTTCACCCCGCCGTAGCCATGCTGATGCGCATCGAACTCTGGCTCTTCACCGGCATCAATGTCCGCGAGTGGGTGGCGGTCCACCGCAAACACCACCACTTTACCGATGAGGAAGGCGATCCTCATAGCCCCTATCTGAAGGGCCTGTGGAAGGTATTGTTCCTCAACGCGTTCTACTACGCGCGCGAAGCTAAGAAACCGGACGTGATTGAAAAGTACACCCGCGACATCCCGCGAACCCCGGCCGAAGCTGTGCTCGGCCGCGGCTCCCTGGGCCTGGCGGTGGGACTCTCCATGTTCGTGGCCCTGTTCTGGGCCCTCCAGGGCGGCTGGGCCGGACCCCTCATTGGAGTTGCCACTTTTATCGTCCAGGGCGCCTCTTATATCAGCATGAACGCCGTCATCAATGGCGCCTGCCATGCCATCGGCTACAAGAATTTCCAGAACACCGCCACCAACCTGCGCCTGGTGGCCTGGTTCTCCAGCGGCGAAGGTCTGCACAACAACCATCACCAGTACCCGGCCTCCTCCAAGCTGAGCATGAAGCGCGGAGAATTCGACCCCGCCTGGCCGGTCATCAGGATCCTGCAGGCGCTGTCGCTGGCCCAGCCTTTGCCGCTCCCCATCGAACCCTAGCCCGAAAATCCGCCCACAAAGGTCGCGAAGGCGGTTTGCATCTCTGGGGCAGCCCAGTGGACGGAGTTTTGCACACGCCCTGCCCAAAAACTTCCTTGTACCTCGATTGACATCTGCGCACCCCACCCCCGGCATCTGTTCTACTGATGCAGGTGTGGGCCGTTGCCGCCGATGTGCTGATTGCCCTTCTCCTGGTAACTGTCTGGTATCTCGGCTTCCTGCGCTACAACCGCAAGAAAGCCCAGCAGTTGTTGCACTGGATCTGCACTACCGCCAGCGGGCGCGAGGGCATGGTGGCGTGTGTGCGCTGGATCAGCGCCTCTTGTTTTCACCTTCGCCTGCAGGTCCCGGGTGAAGATTTTCGCGAAGCCCACATCAAAGTGCAGTTGTTACCGCGGGAAATGCCGCTGAACTGGCTTGTGTGGCACTGGCGCGGGCGCCAGGAGATGCTCACCTTCGAGGCCGACCTCAATTGCGCTCCCGCCTTTCATCTGGAGGTGCGTAACTACCGCTGGAGCAAGCGCGGAGCGGGCGCCCTTCGCCCCTCCGATGCGGTGGTGGTGCGCACCGGCCCGGTGGTGCTCACTACCCGGGGCGATTGGCAGCAGGATCTGACCAACATGATGAATGGCCTGCTGGCCTCCCGCGACTGCAACTTCGAGCGGGTGGAATTTCGCCGCCGCAGCCCCCATTTTTCCGCCACCCTGCCCCTCAAGTCCCTGGACCTGAACTGCGACGGCGCCAGCCAGCTGTTGGAAGCTTTGCGCGAGCTGGCCACCGGCGCCTCCGCCGCCATGTTTTAACGCCATCTGCTCTTATGGCGCCGCGCCCGTGGCCCCGCGTCGTAAGGCCGGGATCTCACCTGGGAGCCTCTCCCCCTCTGCCGCTCTTACGCATATTTCACAGGCCGCTACAATGGCCGGGTGGCCTTCCGCATCCGCGAATTCCGCAAGGACGATTTCGAGCAGCTGTGGGCCATTGACCAGGAATGTTTCCCCCCCGGCATCTCCTACACCCGCATCGAGCTCGCTTTCTATATGCGCCGGCCCCGCGCCTTTACGCTGGTGGCCGAAAGCGGGAAGAAGGCGGCTTCCGGGACTGCGCCTGCAGCCGATTTAGCCGCCGGCGCAAGCCTGGCCGGCTTCATCGTGGGCGAGGGCAGCACCCGGGGAGCAGGACACATTATTACAATTGACGTGCGCGCCGAAGCTCGCCGCCACCGCGTGGGAACCGCCCTGCTGCAGGCCGCGGAGGAGCACCTGCGGGCGGGGGGCAGCCGCCACGTCTTCCTGGAAACCGCCGTGGACAACAGTCCCGCTCTCGCCTTTTATAAGCGCCATGGCTACCAGCTCATCAAGACCATACCCCGCTACTACAAGAACAACCTTGACGCCCTGCTGCTGGGCAAGAAGCTCATCTCGCCCGGTAGTTAGTGTTTGGTAATTGCTAGCTGGTCCGGAGATTCCCTGGGTTTGTGCCGCGGGCGCCCTTGCCCGCGATCACGGGATCTTTTGCTTTTTTGTGGCGCGGGCACGCCCGCCCGCGATTAGGGGAGCCTTTGCTTTTTTGTGGCGGGGGCACGCCCGCCCGCGATTAGGGGATCCTTTGCTTTTTGTGGCGCGGGCACCCCCCGCGACTAAGATCTGTCCCCTTTCGTGGAAGCGCCGGGCTTCAGCCCGGCGAACAGAACCCGCGCTCCAACGGGCTTTAGCCCCTGCTTGGCAAGCAGGAGCAGGGCGGCCCCAAAAAGGACCGGCCGGGTTCCCGAGGTGACGGAGCAGGTTGGCCTCGGTACCCGGCCGGAATCGCGGTGGTTGCGAGTGCCGCGATCTTGCACAACTGGTCCACTGAGAAGCACCCTCTTACATCTGGGTTGCCTGACTATATCTGTGGATATCAATCACTATCACTTGGCCGCAATTTGGTTCTCGGCTCTTCCCGTCTTACAATGCAGCCCGCCGCCTTTGCGGCCGCAAGGAGCCGTTATGGCCGCTAATCCCGTTCCCTCTCGTGTGCTTACCTTGCACACCCGCACCGAGCCCGACGCTATCGTGGTCGAATGTCGCGGCCGCCTGGTGCGCGAAGCCGGCGACCAGTTGCGCCAGACGGTCAAGCCCCTCATCCCACAGACCAGGCGCCTGGTCCTCGACCTCACCGGACTGGCTCACATGGATAGCTCCGGTCTGGGAGTCCTGGTCGGGCTATATGTCTCGGCCCGCAGCGCCGGCTGCCAGCTTCAGCTCATTAATCTGAACCAGCGGATTCGCCAGCTTCTGGGTATGACCCACCTGCTCTCCGCTTTTGAGGCCTGCGGCAAATACATGATCAAAATGCCTTGAAGCGGCTATCCGCATGGAGGGGAGCACCTTCAGGCGGCTTCGGGTCGCTGCGTATCCTCAGTCGGAGGGTGCACGCTCAAATCCATTGTCTCTGAGGCAATGGCGATGTCCTGGCGCTCCCGCAACCGCCTGAATACTTCGGTGTAAACGAAATTGCTAGCGGCACGCCGCTTTTTAGGTTCCACCAGATAGCGCAAGGTTAGCTCCACCCAATTGCTGGTCACCTTCAGGTAGACGGTGGGCTCAAGCTCAAACTCGGGCACCAGAAAATATCTCTGCATGCGCTTCATCTGCGCCTGAGCTCCTTCCAGGAACTCGTGCGTGTACTGCTTGCCGACGTCAATCAGGATGCGGGTGGCTTCCTGCACATTGCTGGCGTAGGTGACCGGAAGCTGGATTTCATCCCAGATGTATGAAAAGTTCTGGGTGTAGTTATAAACCGGGTTGCCGAAGATAATGGAATTGCTGAACTGCACCAGGCGCCCGGTAGCCTGGTCGCCGCCAATCCAGTTGCCAAGCTCCATCATGCGCGTGTAGAAAAACCCCACATCCACCACATCGCCGGTCAGCTTGCTGATTTCAATGCGGTCGCCCACCGAATAAATATGGCCGGCGAAAATGGCAATGCGCCCCGCAATGCTCAGCAGCGGGTCTTTCAGCGCTACAGCCAGGCCTGCGCCGATCAGGCCCCAGAAGGTTCCCTTGGCATGAAAAAGCCGGGACCAGAGCGCCGCACTGACGATGACCACCGCCACCACCAGCCCGGTATTCAGGTAAGTGATCTTGCGGTAGTGCTCCTTGGAGTCGTGAACATGGGCGTCAAAGTACTTCCGGCCGGCAAAACTGAGTACCCAGGCCAGAGCGATAGCGACCACGGTGCCGATTACGGCCAGGGGGTCGTGTAGGTAGTGCCGCAACGCTCCCATGCTCCATTCCGATGCCGATACTCAAGGTCGCGACGGGGTTGCCGGCTTGCAGCCGGAAAGCAGAGCCGCTGGTGATACATTGGCTGCTTCCTTATGGCAGGCCGGCAAGCAAAGCGAGCGGCAGCCACCCCGAAACCGGGCAGGAACACGCCCTCCGTCGCCCTGGATACGGGCGGCACCTTCACCGATTGCGTCTGGGTGGAAAAGGGGCGTCTGAAGATGCTGAAGGTGTTCTCTACCCCGGCTGATCCGTCGCAGGCCATCGTGGAAGCGGTGGAGCGCACGGGGCTCGGCTCCGCCCTGGTGCTGCTGCACGGGACCACCGTGGGCACCAACTCCCTGCTGCAGCGCCGGGGGGCGCGCGTGGCCTTCGTCACTACCGAGGGGTTTGAGGATTCCATCCAGATCGGCCGCCAGGCCCGTCCCAAGCTCTACGACTTTTTCTTCGATCCGGTGGAGCCGCTGGTCCCGCCGGAGTTGCGCTTTGGCGTGCGCGAGCGCACCGCTTGCGAGGGGGAGATCCTGGAGCGGCCCAGCGAGTCAGAGTTGCGCCGGCTGCGGCGGGCGGTGCAGCAAGCGCATCCTGAATCCGTTGCCGTGTCGCTGCTGTTCTCGTTCGTGAACCCGGAAAATGAACGCGCCGTCGCCGGGGCCTTGGCGGGGTTGGCCCAGAACCCGGTGCCGCTTTCACTGGCGCACCTGGTCCTGCCTGAGTTTCGCGAATACGAGCGTGCCAGCACCGTGGTGGTGAATGCCTACCTGCAGCCACTGATGCAGCGCTATCTGGAGAACCTCGCCCAGCGTCTGCAGGGCCGCGGCGCCGGGAGCGGGCGCCGGAAATCGTCGGTTTTCATCATGCAGTCCAGCGGCGGCATTACTTCCCTGGCCGCAGCCGCCGCCGAACCCGTCCGCACCGTGCTTTCTGGACCCGCCGGAGGAGTGGTGGGAGCGGCCGCCGTGGCCCGCCGCAGCGGTTTCCCGCGCATCGTTTCCTTCGATATGGGCGGCACCTCCACCGACGTGGCCCTTGTGGATGGCGAGCCGCGCGCCAGCAACGAGGCTGAAGTCGCGGGCCTGCCCGTGCGCGTTCCCATGCTCGATATCCATACCGTGGGCGCCGGCGGCGGCTCCATCGCCCGCTTCGATGCCGGGGGCGCTCTGCGTGTGGGACCGCTTTCCGCAGGCGCCGACCCCGGGCCTATTTGTTACGGCAAGGGTGACGAACCGACCGTCACCGACGCCAACCTGCTGCTGGGCCGACTGCCGGCCGACAAATTCCTGGGTGGAGAGTTCCCCCTGGACGCGCAGCGCGCTCGGCGAGTGGTGAAGAATTGGCTGCACAAGAATGGTTCACCGCTGTCCGTGGAGCAGTTCGCCGCCGGGGTGATTCGTGTGGTGAACGCCACCATGGAGAAAGCCGTGCGCGTGGTCTCCATCGAGCGCGGCTACGACCCCCGCGATTTCACCCTGGTGGCCTTCGGCGGCGCGGGCGGAATGCATGCCTGCGAACTGGCCGCCGCATTGGGCATTCCCCGGGTGCTGCTGCCTCCCCTGCCCGGCGCCCTCTCCGCTTACGGCATCCTGGTCAGCGACCTGGTCAAGGATTACTCCCGCACCGTGCTCTGGCGGGTTTCCGGAAAACTGCCCCTAAGCGATCTTCGGCGGCAATTTCGCGCCTTTGAGCGCCAGGCCCGGGCCGCCTTTCGCAAAGAAAAATGGTCCGGCGCGCCCCGCTTTCGCTTCAGCCTCGACCTCCGCTACCGCGGCCAGGGATACGAGTTGAACGTGCCCTTCGGCGAAGACGTGCTGGCCGCCTTTCATCGCGAGCACCAGCGCCGCTACGGTTATAGCCGCCCCCACAGCGAGGTGGAGATTGTCACTCTCAGGCTCCGCGCCCTCCTGCCCAGTCCCAGCGTGCCGCTCCCCGGGATGGGGACACCATCGGAGCAAGCGCCGCAGCGCCGGCCGGTGATCTTTGACCGCCGCAGCGTCTCCACACCGCTGTACGAACGCGCATCCCTGGCTCCGCGCCGGACCTATCGCGGTCCCGCCATCGTGACCGAATACGGCGCCACCACCGTGGTTCCACCAGGCTTTCGTTTCCGGGTAGATCGCAACGCCAGCCTGATCATGGAAAAACTCTAGGCAGATGGACGAGTCGCGGAAGAACACGGCTTTTGGCCTTCCTTGCTCGGTGCCTGTGGCAAAAAGGAAGGCGTCCCGAAGGACGCCCTCTTATAAGCTTAGCGGCGGTGCACTTCAGGCTACATTCTCGTCCCTCTGCTTGCGCTCGCGCTCTTTGCGCCGGGCTTCAGCTTCGGCCTCGGCGTCATCCGCGGCTTTTCGTCCCGCGTCCTTGACTTTCCCCCAGGCGTTCTGCACTTTGCCTTCCGCCTGCTTGGCCGCGCCTTCCGCCTGGCTTTCTTCGTCGCCCGTCCACTCTCCTGCCTGACGCTGGATGCGGCCCGCGACGTCCTTGGCCTTGCCTTTCACTTCATCTTTGTCCATGTTCAATACCCTCCTTAGGGCCTATGAAAACGAGATTGGAATGGTTAGATGATGGCAGCGAGGCCAAGGTGTGTACCGGGAGCCAGTGTGAACCGGGAGAACGCCGGCAGCTAGGCGCGTGTATCGTGGTAGGTAAGTACCTGGAATACGAAAGCCAGCACGGCAAACAGCAGCAGCACTTGCACGAAAGCCCCAAAGCTCCAGCTGGGGATTACAAATAGCAGCCAGATGGCCAGCATTCCGATAAATAGTATCCAAAGCATTTTGCGGGCACCCTTTCTTCGGTTACGCAACCCTGTATAGTTGGAAAGTCCGAGTGAGCGGGTGGGTTGTCATCTCGTTTTTGCTTGTTACAAAGCTAAGTGTCTTTCGTCACATTGAAGCCCCTCGGCAACAGGCTTACAATTTCTCCGCCACTATTCTCATCAATTTGGGTTCGAACCCGGGCGGGTATGAATCCTTCGGCTCAATGAGGTCATCAAAAGTTGAGTAAGGTTCACTCAAGGAGCAATATGGCGAACCAGGCGCAACCCGAGCGCGCAGAAGGAAATCCTCGCGAAACGGAACAAACCAATAGACCTTTGCCGCTTTTACCGGTACGGGACACCGTCCTTTTTCCACATGCGGTTCTTCCCCTGACGGTCGGCCGGGAGAGTTCCGTCCAGCTCATCAATTCGCTGGGCGAAGACAAAACCATCGTAGTCGTGGCGCAACGTGAAGCCCGCATTGATAATCCGCAGCCCACGGACCTGTTCAACGTGGGGACGGTAGCTATCGTTCATAAAGTTGTAAAAATGCCCAACCAGAGCCTGTTCGTCTTTGCCGAAGGCCTGGACCGGGTGATGTTGAAGGAATTTACGCAGCTCACGCCCTATATGCGGGCGGTGGTGGAAACCGTCCCGGACGTGATCGGCCCCAAGGACGCGCAGCAGGAAGCCCTGCAGCGCAATGTACTGACCCTGTTCCAGCAGATCGTGGCCGGTTCGCCCACACTCTCGGACGAGCTTTCCACGGTCGCTATGAATATCGAAGAGGCCGGCCGCCTGGTGGACTTTATCGCCAGCTCCCTGCCGTCGCTTTCCACGGTGGATAAGCAGGACGTGCTGGAAACACCGGACGTGCGTACCCGCCTGGAAAAAATCAACCAGCACCTGGCCAAGGAGCTGGAAGTCCAGCAACTGCGCAACAAGATCCAGTCCGAAGTGCAGGACCGGGTACAGCAGACGCAGCGCGAATATTATCTGCGCGAACAGATGAAGGCCATCCAGAAGGAACTGGGCGAGCAGGACGAAAACGCGCGCGACACCGAAGAACTGCGGCAGAAAATTGAAGGCGCTGGTATGCCCGACGATGTGAAGAAGGAGGCTCTGAAGGAACTGGGCCGCCTTTCACGCATGTCGCCCATGGCCGCCGACTATTCCGTTACCCGCAATTACATCGAATGGCTGGCGGTGCTGCCCTGGAACAAGTCTTCCGGAGGGGAAGTTGATATCGTCAAGGCCAAGGAAATTCTGGACGCCGACCATTATGACCTGACCAAGGTCAAGGATCGCATCCTGGATTACCTCTCCGTGCGCCGGCTCAAGCCGACCATGAAAGGTCCTATCCTCTGCTTTGTGGGCCCTCCCGGCGTGGGCAAAACCTCGCTGGGCAAGTCCATCGCCCGCTCGCTGGGGCGCAAGTTTGTGCGCCTGTCGCTGGGCGGTGTGCACGATGAGGCAGAAATCCGCGGTCATCGCCGCACCTACATCGGGGCGCTGCCGGGACAGATCATCCAGGGCGTGCGCCGGGCCGAGACCAATGACCCGGTGTTCATGCTCGACGAAATTGACAAGGTAGGCCGCGACTTCCGCGGCGATCCCGGCGCGGCTCTGCTGGAAGCGCTCGATCCCGAGCAGAACGTAAGCTTCCGCGACAACTACCTGGACGTGCCTTTTGACTTATCCAAGGTGCTGTTCATCACTACCGCCAATATCCTCGATCCCGTGGCCGAGCCCCTGCGCGACCGCATGGAGATCATCGAACTGCAGGGCTACACCGAGGAAGAGAAGCTGCATATCGCGTTTCAATACCTCATTCCCCGGCAGATTGATGAGAATGGAATCACCAAGGACAACATCGAGTTCACCCAGGACTCCATCAGCTTCATTGTGCGCCACTACACCCGCGAGGCCGGCGTTCGCAATCTGGAACGCAACATCGGCACCATTTGCCGCAAACAGGCGCGGCGCCTGGCCGAAGGCAAGTCGGAAAAGCTGGTGGTAACGCGCGAAGTGATTGAGGAGTTTTTGGGCGGAATCAAGATTCGCGTGGATACCGAGATCGCGGAGCGCACCAAACGCGCGGGCGTGGCCGTGGGCCTGGCCTGGACGCCCTCCGGCGGCGACATCCTGTTTGTGGAAGCCACCAAGATGAAGAGCAAAGGCGACTTCAAGATCACCGGCCAGATTCAGGACGTGATGCGGGAGTCCATGCAGGCGGCTTTGAGCTGGGTACGCTCGAACGCGCGCGAGCTGGGCATTGCCGAGGACTTCTTCAGCAACCACGACCTGCACATTCACGTGCCCGCGGGCGCCATTCCCAAGGACGGTCCTTCGGCGGGCGTGACCATCGTTACCGCGCTGGTCTCGCTGCTTAGCGACCGCAGGGTGCGGCCCTACACCGCCATGACCGGCGAAATCACGCTCAGCGGCAATGTGCTCCCGGTGGGCGGCATCAAGGAAAAGACGCTGGCGGCCAAGCGGGCGGGCGTCCACGACATCATTCTGCCGGCGGAGAACAAAACCAATGTCAGCGAGGACTTGACCCCCGAACAACTGGAGAACCTCAACATCCACTATGTCAAAACCATCGAGGAGGTGCTCGCGCTGGCCCTGCCTTCCACTCCCCATGAGGAACGCCAGGACGAAGCCGAGCGTGAGAAAGTGCTGGTGAATTCTCCGGTGTAGAACCGGGTTCGGCTGCCAGTTTTCAGTTGCCGGCTCCGCGAAAGGCGGGACCGGCAATTTTCGTTTGAACAGCTCTTCCCCGCTGTCATCCGCAGCGCAGCCGGGCAAACATTTCTGTGTGCACTCATCTCTGCTGTCATCCTCAGCGCAGCCGTGCGTTTCGCTCGCGAATCGCACGGCGGAGTCGAAGGACCTCGCGTTCGTTCATCTTTTCGATGGCGCTCCAGGCCGTTTACCCCGGCTTTCCAATCGTGGAGTTCAGTGGCCCACTCAAGCCCGCTTTGGGCTTGAGTGGGGTCGCTAACTTCTATTTTGGCTCTACCACCACCGGCTGCGGATACGCCTTCTGCAGCGCCGCCTGGTACTCCGCGAACAGCGCTTTGATGCGCGTGAATTCCGTGTTCACCGCCTGCCGCAACTCGGGATGCGTGGCGTAGTCGTACAGAACTGCCGCCATGGTCTCGGCATCTACCAGAAAACCCTGGTGGCCAACGTCGGTCAGCGCATCCGCCTCCATGCCGTAAGTGTGGTTCGCCCAGTTGGAAGATTTGGCTTCCACCCCCAGCCCCGGAATTTGGCTGGAAACGCTTCCCGTCTCGTCATAGCCCATGGGCTTGCCGGGCTCAGGATCAATCCCGGTGGCGCCAAACTGTTTCATATACGCAAACGACAGCTCTTCCAGCGTGGCCAGGGAGATGCCGTCGCGGTCGTGTCCGTAGTGGTCAATCCTCACCTTGGTTCCCGTGGCCAGGGCAGCTGCCCGCGCCGCATCGTTCACCCAGTTGGTCACCTGCTCCAGGTAAACCGAATCGGGATAGCGGATGTAGAAGTCGGCGGCGGTCTTATCAGGCACCACGTTGGGCGCGGCGCCGCCCTCGGTAATCACGCCCTGGATGCGGGTTTCCGGCCGCATGGTGCTGCGCGCCGCGTCAATGTTGTCGAACAGCTTGATCACCGCCTCCAGCGCGTTGCGCCCGTTCCAGGCGGTAAGTTCGTGCGCCGGCGCTCCGTAAAAAGTGTATTTCACCCCGTCAATGTTCATGCAGCAGGTGCCGAAGCCCGCGGCCGAGCGGCGGGTAACGTTAAAGGAGTGGCTGCGCACGATTATGTCGGCGCCCTGGAAGACGCCTGCTTCGTACATCACCGTCTTGGCTTCCGGCGGCATCATCTCCTCTCCCGGCGTGCCATACACGGTCACCGTTCCCGGCGTGTGGGTGCGGGTTAGGAATTCGGAGATGACGATAGCGGTCGCCAGTCCCACCGGTCCCTGCGCGCTGTGCTGGTCGCCGTGAAACGCACCCTTGGTGCCGCGCAGCGCGTCATATTCCACGATCACGCCCAGGTTGGGCCCGGGCGTGCCCCGGCGATACTTGGCCACAAAGGCGGTGGGCAGCCCGGCCACCCCCTTGGTGACATCAAAATCGTGCGCCTGCAGATAGGCCGTAAGTTTCTCCACCGCCTGCGTTTCCTGAAAGCCGACCTCCGGATGCTGCGTGATCCAATCGCTCATCGGCATCAGTTCCGTGTCCAGCAACTGCTTGACCCGCGCGATTACCTGCTCGCGGCCTTTGTCCGGAGCCGTCAGCCGCGCCACCATCTGCGGCACGTTGAGCGACTGGTCCAGTTGGTGAATCTGCTGCACCACATTGCGCCCGGCCTCGCGTTCAGTTTCCGTCTCCTGCGCCACTGCCCCTGCCGCCAGCACCAGCAGCACGCAGCAGGCGGTAATCAGTTTTCGCATCTTCTCCTCCGCAAAGCCGGCAATTGTACTACTCGGAATCCTGCGGACCACCGGCAAACGTTCTCCGAAACTGTCATCCTGAGCGCAGCAAGCCGCCAAACGTTCTCCGAAACTGTCATCCTGAGCGCAGCAAGCCGGTTCGCTTGCGAACCGGTTCGCGGAGTCGAAGGACCCCGCGTTCGCTTGGATTGCCGACGCGGCTTCAGGGTGCTCCACCTCACAATCATCAATCTTCACTCGTCAGGTTTTTAGGTATTGCTCCCTGCCCTGTGGTGAAAAGGTTTTTAGTACGCGAGCATCACTCGCAAATCTCGCAGATTATTCCCCGTCGGCCCGGTGACAATCGTGTCTCCCAGCGCCTCAAAAAATGGAAACGCATCAAACCTCGCCAGCGCCGCCGTCGCATCCAGCCCGCTCGCGCGCGCCCTTTCCGCGGTCGAGCCGTCCACCACCGCCCCTGTCGCCGGGCTGTTGCCGTCAATGCCGTCTGTGCCCGCGCTCAAAACCGTCACATTCTGCCCGGCGATTTCGCCGGCGCAATAGAGCGCGAACTGCTGGTTACGTCCGCCCACTCCTCCATCCTCCACCCGCACCGTTATCTCGCCCCCGGAGATCAGGCACGCTCGCGACACTCCCTGGCGCAGCTCGCGCAAGCGGCCCAGCAGATAATCGGCTGCGGCCGCGTAATCCCAGTCATCGCAGCTATTGTCCATGGTGACCGCAAATCCCGCCCGCGCCGCCGCTGCCGCCGCCGCTTGCCGGACCTCGGAGTTCGACAGCACTGTCCACCAGCGCGAGCGCGCAAACGCTTCGTCCCCGGCCTTGGGTGTTTCCTCCAGCCGCCGCTCTGTAAACAACCGCCGCACCGTCCCCGGCAGCTGCGGCAGGAACCCGTATTTCTCGGCTACGCGATAGCAATCCTCGACGGTCGAAGAATCGGGCATGGTGGGGCCGGAGGCCAGCGCGTCGGGCGCGTTATCGGGAACATCGGATACCAGGATGGAAACCTGCTGCGCCGGCGCCGCCGCCCGCGCCAGTCGCCCGCCTTTCACCGCCGACAGATGCTTGCGGATGGCATTAATCTCTACGATGCTGGCGCCGGAAAGCACCAGCTTGCCGTAGGCCGCCGCCAGGTCGTCCAGCGAAATATCCTCGCTGATCGGCTTTTCCAGCAGCGCGGAACCCCCGCCGCTCACCAGGAAAATCACCAGCGCCCCCGGACCCTGCTGCTTCAGCGCCCGCAAAACGGCTTCGGCGGCCTGCCATGACTCGCGGTTCGGCACCGGATGCCCGCCGCGAAAGTACTGCATTCCCAAACGCTGCTCCGCCGCCTCCGTCGCGCCCACCGCGATTCCCGCCAGCCGCGCGCCTAGTTGAGCGTGCAGGCAATCCATCATGGAATAAGCTGCTTTGCCGAGGGCCACCGCGAATACCCGCCGCTCCCCGCTCAGATCGTAGAGGTCTTCCCCAACGCGGAGCACGCTGCGGTCCAGGTGCACATGCCGGCGAAACGCTTTTTCGATGCTGGCCTCGCGCAAGGCATGGAGAAAAATGTCGCGCGCGTCCTGGCGCATCTGCCGCGTCAGCGCAGCATCGGCCGGACGGTCCGGCGAAATTGTCATGGGCGGATTATAGCGGGAGGCAGGAGTGGGGACGCAGCACTCAGGAATCAGCTAATCCACCAGACCCAAAATCCTGTCATCGTTGAGCGGGCGGCGCGTGCCCGAGTCGAAACACCCTTGCGCGGAACGCGGCTTTCCGGACTGCCCCAGAGAGTTCCTAAATCACCACGAAGACTAACCCTGACTACCGACTCCCAACTATCTGTTCCTTCACCCATTCCTCAATCGCCCGGCGCAGCTCCGCCAGCCGCCCGGCAAAGAAATGGTCCGCGCCTTCAATAATCACCAGCCGTTTAGGCTCGGGTAATGAAACCACCAGCGACTCCAGTCTGTCACGTGGCCCGAACTGGTCGCGCCCACCGCTTACAAACAGCTTGGGGCGGGCGCAGCTCTGGAGAAAGCTGAAATCGTAGGCGCGGCCATCCACCGCCGCCACCGGGGTACCCAGGGAAATCATAGCCACCACCTCAGGATCGGAACACGCCGCCTGCAGGCCCACCACCGTGCCAAACGAAAACCCGGCAAACACAATGGGAAGATGGAACTGCTCCCGCAGCCACTGCAGCCCGGCGCGCACATCCTCCACCTCGCCTCGACCCTCATCGTGCTCACCCTGGCTTAGCCCCGCGCCCCGAAAATTAAAGCGCAGCACGGGAAATCCAAACCCGTTCAGCGCCTTCATGGTGTGGAACACCACTTTGTTGTGCATGGTGCCGCCGAACATGGGATGGGGATGGCACACCAGCGCGGCATGTGTGGCAGTCTCCGCGCCCTGGTTCAGCAGCGCCTCCAGCTGCCCCGCCGGACCTTCCAGAAATAGCGATCGTATTTGCGCTTCCATAAGAGCAAGTAGCTGGTAGGCGGTAGTTGGTAGCTGTTAGTTGGACCCTGTAGCCCCGGCTGAGAGCTGAGAGCTAAGCAGCAACAACTGACGACCAGCTACCAGCTACCAACTACCAGCTACCAACTACCTTCTTCTCACTATATCCTGACCTCCGCATGGAACTCTTCTCCTTCACCCGCCAACTGGTGGACATTGAATCCATTACCGGCAACGAAACTCGCGTCGGCGAATTCCTTCTGTCCGAACTGCAGCGCCTGGGCTACCGCGCGGAAAAGATGCCAGTCGAAAACGATCGCTTCAATGTCTGGGCCGCCTTGCCCGAAGCTTCGCGCCCTGCCATGGTCTTCTCCACCCACATGGATACGGTCCCGCCCTTCATTCCCTCCTCCGAGGATAGCGAGCGCATCTGGGGCCGCGGCTCCTGCGACGCCAAGGGCATCATTGCCGCCCAAATCGCTGCCGCTGAGCGACTGCGTGCCGAAGGCATCCACGCCGGTCTGCTCTTCCTTGTGGGTGAAGAGAAGGACAGCCAGGGAGCCCAGGTCGCGAACCAGCAGCCGCGCGGCTCCCGTTTCCTGGTCAACGGCGAGCCCACGGAAAATCGCCTCGCCCTGGCTTCGAAGGGAACTCTGCGCGTTGAACTGACCGCCCGCGGGCGCATGGCGCACTCCGCCTACCCCGAACTCGGAGAATCGGCCATTGATAAGCTGCTGCTCGCGCTCACCCGCCTGCGCGCCATGCCTTTGCCCTCCGACCCGCAAGTCGGCCCCTGCACCCTCAATATCGGCATGATTGAAGGCGGCCGCGCCCCCAACGTCATCCCTGACTTTGCCCGCGCCCACCTGCTCTATCGCCTGATCGCTCCCGCCGGCGAACTGCGCCGCCAGATCCTCGCCGCCATCGGCGATCTTGCCGAGGCCAACTTCGTCCTCGAAATTCCCTTTATGCGCTTGCGCACCCTTGACGCCCTACCCACCATGATTGCCGCCTTCACCACCGACATACCCGCGCTCACCCGCTGGGGCGATCCTCTGCTCGTTGGCCCCGGTTCCATCCACGTGGCCCACACCGAACGCGAACACATCGAGAAATCCCAGCTCACGGCGGCAGTCAACCTGTACTGCGCCATTGCGCGGCGGCTTACAGCCGGCACTTAGCGATAGACACTGGCCTTTTATTGAAAACGACGTATGACCTCCGCGTTGCTCCTCTCCCCTTTCATCCCGACTGGGCACGACCGAGCTTGGCGAAGGAGCGCAAGTGGAGGAACCTTGCGCTTCCAGCGATCAACCTGGAGTTCAGTCCTGTTGCAGCCACCAGCCCCCGCGACTCCCTGCCGACGCGATAGACTAATGGCTATGACCACCGAGACCGCCAACTCTCTCGCGAGCGCCTCTTCCGCCTATCTCCGCTCCGCCATGCGCCAGCCCATTCGCTGGCATCAATGGGGGCCGGAAGCCTTCGCCCTGGCGAAAAAGGAAGACAAGCCCATCCTGCTCGACATCGGCGCCGTCTGGTGCCACTGGTGCCACGTCATGGACCGCGAGTCCTACGACAATCCCGAAGTCGCCGCCGTCGTCAATGAGCACTTCATCGCCATCAAGGTGGACCGCGACGAGCGGCCCGACGTGGACAGCCGCTACCAGACCGCGGTCTCCGCCATCAGCGGCCAGGGCGGGTGGCCGCTTACAGCCTTCCTCACCGCGGAAGGCCAGCCCTTTTATGGCGGCACCTATTTCCCGCCCGACGACCAGTGGGGACGCCCCGGCTTCAAGCGCGTGCTGCTGGCCATTGCCGGCGCCTACCGCGAGAAGCGCGCCGAAGTCACGGAGCAGGCCAGCATGGTCGGCAATCTCCTTGCTCAGTCGGAAGGTTTTGCCGTCCCTGAGGCGGAATTCTCGCCCCGCGTGATTGATTCCATCGTCGCCGCCGCCGTCAAAATGTTCGACCCACAACAGGGCGGCTTCGGCAACGCTCCCAAGTTTCCTCACCCTTCTGTCATTGACCTGCTCATCGAGCGTTATGCCCGCACCGGCAACGAAGAGTTAAAAAATGTCTTTGTGACCACGCTCGAGCGCATGGCTCGCGGCGGCGTTTATGACCAGTTGGCCGGCGGCTTTCACCGCTATTCAGTGGACGAGCGCTGGGTCGTCCCCCACTTCGAGAAAATGTCCTACGACAATTCCGAACTGCTGAAGAACTACGTCCATGCCGCCCAGGTTACCGGCGATCCCTTCTTTGCCGCCGTGGCCAGCGACATCATCCGCTGGATGGACGAATGGCTCAGCGACCGCGAACACGCCGGCTTCTACGCCTCTCAGGACGCCGATTTCTCCATGGACGATGACGGCGATTATTTCACCTGGACCCTCGCAGAAGCCGCCGCCGCGCTCAGCGAAGACGAACTGAAGGTCGCGCAGCTTCACTACGACATTAATGAAGTCGGCGAGATGCACCACAATCCCGCCAAAAACGTGCTTTACGTGCGCGCCCCCATCGAGCAGATCGCGGTGCGCCTGGGCATGCCGCCGGAGCGCGTCGAAGCCCTGCTCACTTCCGCCCGCGAAAGGCTTTATGCCGCGCGACTCCGCCGCCCCGCGCCGTTCGTTGACAAAACCGTCTACGTGAGCTGGAACGCGCTCTGCATCTCCGCCTACCTCCAGGCCGCACGCGTGCTGCAACTGGATGACGCCCGCCACTTCGCCCTGCGTTCTCTCGACCGCATTTTGGCCGAGGGTTGGGACGCCGACCGCGGGCTGCAGCATGTGATCGCCTACTCCGAACCTGGCGCCGAAAAGCACTCTCTCCCCGGCCTGCTCGATGACTACGCCTTCACCTCCCTGGCTTGTCTGGATGCCTACGAGGCCACCGCCGACCTAAGCTATTTCCACTTTGCTGAGCGCATCGCCGGCCGCATGATCGCGCGCTTTTTCGATGAGGCCGCCGGCGGCTTTTTCGATACCGAAACCGGCGACAGCCAGCATGCTCTCGGCGTGCTCGCCACCCGCCGCAAGCCCTTTCAGGATTCCCCCACCCCTTCCGGAAATTCTGCCGCTGTGATGGCTCTCTCACGCCTCTATGCCTACACCAACCATTCCTCCTATCGCGAGAAAGCCGAGCGTACCTTGCGCGTTTTTGCCGGCGTCGCCGAGCAGTACGGCATGTTTGCCGCCACCTACGGCATCGCCGCGGTCATGTTTTCGCAGCCGCACATCTCGGCGGTCGTGATTGGCAATGGCGAGCTCGCCGACCGTCTTTATCGCGCCGCGCTCGCCCCGTTCTCTTTCAGCAACACCGTCCTTAGACTCACCGACAATGAAGTTTCGCCGCAGAATCTTCCTCCCGCGCTGGCGGAAACCCTTCCTTCCCTGCCCCGCCCACAGGCTGCAACCGCGGTGGTCTGTTCCGGATTCAGCTGTCAGCCCCCGGTCACCGGCCCGGAGGAACTGGCGCGGCTCATGCGTGAGGCGATGGCCTGATTTCCTCCGCCAACTCGCGGCGCGATCCCTGCATCCAGAAAAGAAGCAAAAGAAAAGGCCGCCGATAGGCATTTCGGCAGCCATCCCGATAAATATTGGGGTTACGTCAACGTTACTAAAGTGACCTAGTCGTAAGCCTGATTGTTTGCAATTCTTAGCCATACCCTCGAGGCTATTTGCAAGTTCTGCTGCCCGGGGGGCAAGACGGGATCGGGTTGCCATCCGCCATCGCAGCTGGAACGGCAGCCGATCCGTATAACGCCACTACGCTCAGCAAGAGCACAACAATACGCAGAGCGTTTTTCATGTAACCTCCTTTCCCTGTGCGCGCGAACGCATAGGGAAAGGATTATACCCGCCATTGCAAGTCCTTTTTTAACTAAGGGTTAGCGATTTTATCGCCGGGCTACCCCTGGCACTGGAACCCGTGGAAAATCAGTCTTTTAGGGCAACAAATTCAAGTATGGTGCTTGAACCCTGCTCCCAGTCGCAATTTGAGATTTTGGAACAGAGGTGGGTCGGAAGACACAAGCTTGAAATTATTGCGGCGCTACGAACTGCGGTGTGCGGCGGCGGCCAGCGCTGCCTCTGCCATTACCGGCGCCTCCTTTGTCGAGGAGCCTTTATCGGAAACTGCTTTGGCGCTTTTCGCCGCAACCTCCTCTGCCCCTTTGGGCGCTGCTCCAGCCTTGGAGAAGGCCCGGTCCACCATGGCATCAAACATCGGCATCAGCGACTCCGGCGCCACCGGGTGCGTTAATTCGCCCAGGCTCACGTCCCAGCGCTGCGGTTGCAACAGTATCTCCGCTCGCCGCTGCTCGACCACCGGCATTGCGAAATAGCAGATCCAGACTATAACGGCGACGTTGTAAGCAACCATGCTGGTAAGGTTCAGCACCGTGGGATTCACCACCCCGGTGACGCGCAGGCCGATTACTGCGAGTTCCACTGCCGCAAAGATGCCGAATCCAAGAGCGACACCAAAGCTGCGGTGACGCCGCGAAGTCCCCAGGTAGCGCGAGAACATCAGCAGGAACAAAACCAGCCCGCACTGCATCACCCGCACGCTGCGCTCCAGGCTCAGCAGTCCGGCGGTAATCAGCGGAAAGCCGCTCTTCATGCTGTTCATCGCCGCCATCACTGCGATCAGCATCACCACCGCTCCCGCCCAGCGGAACATCATGGAAGAAAAGTCGCGCAGCGCATGAAATGGCCGCAGCACATCGGTGAACACTTCGTGAATCACCTTGAACCCGAACGCCGCGCTGATCCCCGCCCCCACCCAGTAAAGATAAAAGTAGGCGTCGTAGTTTTTCTGGCTAAGAAACAAAACCACGAACAGCATGACCTCGGAAACGATATAAGCGAAGAAAATCGGGTAGCGCTGCAGCAGCTTGCGCCGCCACATCATCACCGCCAGTACCACCTGCATCACCGGGTGGGCGAGCCACAGCGGGTAATACACGGAATCGATGATGGGGCTCATTGCCACTGCGTTTGTGCCTCTGCCGCCAACTTCTCCGGCGACCCTATTTTGCACATTTCGGACACGTTTTCCACAGCCTCGAAAGAGCCACCTTAAGCCCTCGAGCTCTGAAGGTCAATGTACTCTGGTAACCATGCGCGCCTCCCTTAACTAGACAGGTACCCGCTAAGCTAAATTGTTGTAGGGTAAATATTTACAAGTTGAGCTGGGGACCGTAGGCCCGAAGGTAACCAGCTCGTAATGTCCGGCTTACCGCCTCTACAGCTCGGGCGCGGAGTGAATATAGGCCCTCATCAGGCGTACTTCGTCATCTTTTTCGCTCAAATCGCGCAGAAGCAGGTCCCGCAGCGAAACGAATCCCATCAATTTCCCCGCCTCGCAGATAGGCAAATGGCGGAAACCGTGCTTCCGCATCAGCAGCAGGCAGTGCTCCAACTCGTCGTTAGGGCTCACCGATAAGGGCTCGCGGGTCATCACCTCGCCCACCTTTGTCGTCTCCGGATCGCGCCCTTCCACCACCATCCGCCGCATCAGGTCGCGCTCGGAGAACACCCCCGCAAGCTTTCCCTCCCGCAGCACGGGAACCGCTCCGATATTGTGCTCCACCATCGCGCGCGCCACTTCCATCACGCTGTCGTTCACCTCGGCGACACACATCTCCTGGTTCTTAACCAGGTCATAGATCGAGCACATCGCGCACCTCCCCAAGGGCGCAGCCCCAGAATTCGGCCCCAATTGCGGCAGAGTATATGCTGAAAGCAGAGAGGCGGGAAGAGGTACCCAGGTTGCCTGCTAAGTGCACAATTCAGCGCCTGGTGCGGTGGTTGGAAGACGGCAGTTGATAATGCTGAGAGCTGCCTTTACCAACTACTAACTACCAGCTACTAGCTACCGATAAACAGCACGTACCCCTGCGTCCACAGTGCCGTGGGAATCGTGCCCCGGGCGCGCGCCGTCAGAATTACGTCGAAGTCATTGCTGGGCGGAAGTTTGTCCAATACCGAGGTCTCCGCGTTGGGCTGCACCATCGCCAAATAGGTAAGAAAGCGGTAAACATCCGGGCCGCCCTGGTAGCCGGGGGCCACGAACGAGAGCTGGCTGTTCTCGCCCGCGAAGTGCCACACCAACGACGCCGCCAGCGACACCGCCCGCTCGTAAGCCGCCTCCGCCACTGCTCCCGGCCCGGGATTGTCGAACACTATACGCAGCTTGCGCTCGTCCTCGCGGGTGAATTCCCGCACCAGCAGCGATCCTGCCTTGGCGCTCGCCTTCCAGTCCACGTGCCGCGCCGAGTCTTCCGGCGCGTACTCCCGGATGCGGTACAGATCATGGCCCCGCCCCCGCAGGAAGGCCTCGAACTCCCCCGTAATCAGCGGCAGCACTTGGAAAAGTTCGTCGGTCGGCTCAATGGCGGGAAATACCACCACCTGCCGTTGCAGTGCCACCCGCCGCGTCTTGCGCAAAAACGAGAACGGGAACTGTGTGCGCAGGCCGAAGCTGTCCTGTTGCACCAGCCCGCGCTTCTGGAAGCACACTTCCACGTCCGCGCTTAGCGAAGCTCTGGCGGCAAGATAGGGAAAGTACACCGGGCCGCTCAGCAGCTTCTGCGCCTGATGTTCTTCCTCCCGGCGCAGCACCCGGTCAGGAAGGTGAAACCACTGCTGCTCGGCCGGCCGGTTGAAGGGAAAGCCAAAGGTCGCCGCTTGCCATTGCCAATGCTTGTTTCTCTTCCTGCGCCGCGGCGGCACTACGCTTACGGAAAACGAAGGCAGCAGCCGTTGCCGGTTGTGCAGCACCAGCCGCGCCAGCAGCGGGCGTCCCGCAAATACGTGGTCGGGCGTGTGTACGTCCAGCTCCAGCCCGCGCAGCACCAGCCCCGATGCTAGCCCCGATACCGCAATGGCTGCCAGCATGGCTGCCACCACAATCCACAGCAGGTTGTTGCCCGTATTCAGCCCTGCCAGTCCCAGCACCAGGGTGAGGCCGATGTAAATCAGCCCGGCGCGCGTTACCTCGTAGTCGAAAGCGTCCCGCAACTGCCCCCCTGCCACACGCCGCGCCAGGTAAGGCACCGTGGTCAGGCCCACCAGCCCCGCCAGCAGCAAGGCCGCGCTCGCCAGCACCGCGGTGGCAGCCACATTGCCGTCTTCCCGCGCCAGCGTGGAGCCCAGCGCGGCCGCAAACGCCAATCCCAGCCCCAGCAGCGCCACTAGGAAGCGCACCCACACTTCCGGCAGTCCCAGATGCAGCAGCGCCGCCAGACTGCGCTCTTTGCGGTTTGCGGCAACCTCAGGCATGGCAGTTTACCGTCGAGAGTAGCACGCGCATCAACTGCTGGCGCCGGCTCCTGGCCGGCTGTCCTCGGGAGACCTTGCCCTTGCCTGCCGGCGCTTCAACGTGGCGCCTGGCCAAACATGCGCCGCAGCCAGGCCGCCGCGCGCTCCTGCGCTTCATCCGCCTTGCCCGCAATGCTGGGAAAGCGCTGGCGCAGCTTCTGCAGCAGCCTGTGTGCCCACACGTATTCGCTGGAGAGGATCACCAGCCCGATCAGGAGAAATAGAATGCCCTGCAGCACCGGCAGAAACAGCCCCACGATGCCCAGCAGGACAAACCCCCAGCCCAGCAGCAACACTCCTATTCGCTTGGCCGCCGTGCGCATGGGAATACACCAGATGGTACAGGATCACTCCGCCGTGTTCCGTGACTGCCGTGCTCGCCAGATCACCCCGGCGATAATCAAAGCTACGATAATGGCAATGACGATATCCGCGTCCCCCACCCAGCGCACCAGGCGGTTCCAGTGGCTCCCGAACAGGTAGCCGGCGGAAGCCACCGCCGTCACCCAGGCCGCCGCTCCCAGAAAATTGAACAGCGAGAACTTTTTCCAGTGCATGCGCAGCACTCCCGCCAGCGGCCCGGTAATAATGCGCATGCCAAACACGAAACGGGCGAAGAATACCGTCACCGCCCCGTGTTTCTCGAACAGTCGCTCGCCCTGCGCAATCTGGGATGGAGAAATGTGGAAGAACCGCCGGTATTTCTCCAGCAGCGGGCGCCCGCCGTAGTGCCCGATGGCGTAGCCCGCGTTGTCGCCGAACGTAGCCGCCGCCACTCCCACGGCAACCACCCAGGGCAGGCGGAAATGATGCTGGGAAAAGGTGAGAAATCCAGCCAGCAGCAGCACCGTCTCTCCTGGCACCGGCACGCCTGCGTTTTCCAGCAACAGCACCACGGCTACCGTCCAGTAGCCATGCCGGGCAAAATAGCCCTGCAGCAGTTGCAGGATGTGCGCGCTCATGCCGTCGCTATAGCTTCTCACACCCCCTGCTAAACCCGCAGATATGACTCGCGGTGGAATGAGTCAGACGACGGCTGGTGGGTGCCTGGAGAAGAGCCGGCCTGGGGTGTTCTCTTACTGCCCGAGCATTCCCCTTTTCAGATCCGCGTTGGGCGGCTTCGGCCCCAGCCACACCGAGAAGAGCACCGGGGCAAATTCCGGAGCGGCAATGGTCAGCTTTTCCTGGTCGTTGATGGCGAGGGTAGTTCCCGTGCCGGGGACGTAAGTGAACATCATCTGGTCGCCTTCCTTCACCGGCTCGAGCGCGGCCAGCAACCGGTCAATGTCGGCTTTCATGCTTTTGCTCGCGGCCGGGGCGTTGTTTCTGAACGACTCGTCGAACGCATTTGCCATCTGTTCCTTGCTCGCGCCGCGCACAAAGTGCATCACGATCCGCTTGTGGGCGTCCGCCTTGATGATCGCGTTCGCATCCGAGGACTTCTGTTCCAGGTAGAGCCCCGCCACGTAAACCTTTACCACGAATTTTTTTCGCATCCCCAGGCCGTTGAGCACTAACTTTGCGCCCCCGACTTGGACCGTGTCCGGCAGGGTCACGCCCGCCAGGGTGTCGGCGCGCAGATTGAACGTTGCTGCTGCCAATAGAACCACGGCAAACGCTATGATGTTTTTACGCATTAGAACCTCTCTCCCATCAACCACGTTGCAGCTTCTGTTCCGCCCGCGCGCCGGCGGCTTCTGCCCGGGCGCCGCCGCCGGCATTGCTGTATAAGGCCTCGATCTGTGGCCGATACCGCTGTTCGACTGCCCGCCGCCGCATCTTCATCGAGGCGGTAAGCTGGCCGTCAGCAATGCTGAACTCATCCGACACCAGCACGAAATTTTTGATGGTTTCGTATTGCGCGAGATGGTTGTTCACCTGGGCCACTATCTCTTCGTACAGCGATTGCACCTTCGGATCCTCGATGAGTTGCTGCCGGCTTCCATAGCTCATTGCCTGGGCTCGCGCCCACTCTTCCAGTGCGGCAAACTCCGGCGCCAGCAGCGCCGAAGCAAATTTTCGGCCGTCCGCGAAAACCGCCGCGTACGCCACCATCGAACTGCTGGTCAATTTGATTTCTATGGCCTGCGGGCTGATGAACTTTCCCCCCGAGGTTTTCTGCAGATCTTTCTTTCGATCGGTCACGGTCAAGAATCCATCCGCATCCAACTGGCCGATGTCGCCGGTCTTGAACCAGCCCTCATCAAAGGCGCTGCTGGTTTCTTCCGGCTTGTTCCAATAGCCCTGGAACACGGACGGACCCCGCACCAGGATTTCCCCATCCCCGGCGATTTTGCACTCCAGGTTCGCCAGTATCCTGCCCACGCTCCCCAGCCGGTGTTCCTTGGGATTGTTAATGGCAATCACCGGGGAGGTTTCCGTCAGCCCGTAGCCTTCATGGATACGGATGCCCATGTCCGCGAACCAGCCGGCGAGGTCACGGCCCAGGGCGGCGCCCCCGGAAACGAAAACACGCACCCGTCCTCCCATGGCGTTACGGATCTTCGAATATAGGAGAACGTTGGCCAGTCTCCAGTTCGGCGACAGAGGCTGTTTACCGGCCAGTATTTCCGCCCTGTGGGCCCCGCCCACCCGCAGCGCCCAGTCATAGACCTTCCGCTTGTATCCCGCGCCGGCTTCCCGCAGCACTTTATCCCGGAGCTTTTCGTAGACCCGGGGTACTCCCACGAAAATGGTGGGGCGAACCTCGGCCAGGTATTGCTGCATGGATGCAATCGCGGGACAGTAGGCGATCGTCACCCCGCAGTCGAACAATACGTAATCGAGGTGGCGAGCCGTTACATGGGAGAGCGGCAGAAAGGAAATGCCGATCTGCCCGGGGCCCAGGTCGAAGTAGTCCTTGGCATAGAAGAGGTTCGACACCAGGTTCCCGTGGGTCAGCATCACCCCCTTGGGGACGCCAGTCGTCCCCGAGGTATACACCAGCGTCGCAAGATCATCGGGCTCGACCGATTTCCCGCGCGCCTCCATTTCATGATCGCGTCCCTCCCCCGAGTACATCGCCAGGCGGTGCATGGGAATGGCCTCGGGAATACCGGCGTCATCCATGACCACCACCTTCTCGATCGCGGTCCGATGCTTCACGGCAAGAATTTTCTTAAGCTGCTCCAGGGTGGAGACAAAGGCCAGGCGCGCCCCCGAGTCCTGAAGGATAACCAGAGTTTGCTCCTCGGTCAGGGTGGGGTAGATGGGTACGTCAGCCGCTCCCAGCAGCATAGTGGCAAAATCGGCCACCGCCCACTCCGGCCGGTTCTCGCTGAGAATGGCGACGTGGTCAGCGCGCCCGATTCCCCAGGCGCTCAGCGCCCGCGCTGTTCCCATTACCTTGCGGTACAGCTCGCGCGCCGAGACGGGCAGCCACTGGCTCCCTTGCTTGTGGAGCATGACGCGTTCCTGGTCGCGCTCCACAAGCGAGAAAAAGAGGTCATTAATGGTGCGATTCACGGCTTTTCAGCTCCCGAAACCAGCTGACTGGCGTCCGGACTCAGACGAATGCGGCCGTCAACACCGGAAGACGCTTTGCGGGCGGGGGCCGCAGCATCAATAAGGTTGCACGATGTTCCTGCCAAACCCAACCTTGGTTGCCACCGTCAGCCGTACTGTGTTGCGGCTTCCGTTCAGCATGTCGGGGAAAAAGTTGAAGCGGGCCAGGTCAGCAGCGACGCGCAGGCCGAAGTTGCGATGAATCTCCCAGGTGGCTCCCCCTCCGAAGCCCCAGAAAATCGCGTTGTCAGAGGCCGATAGCTTCCCCTTCATCAGGCCCTTGACCAGCGTCGCAGCCAGAGGGTTCGGGGCGGTCTGGACCTTGGCGTGCAACAATCCCAGCGCCGGCCGGATGAATAGAGTTACCTTTCTAAACCGCCGGTAATTGAATTGCGGTCCAGCCTGATAGGTGTAGGTGGAGGAAGTGTAAGGAATTCCCCGTGCCAGCGCGCTCGCCGGGAACCCGCTTTGAACCGCCTGCACCAGCTTCAACTGGGTTGCCGAATTCAGATAAGCCGGAAGCAGCGTAGAACCGCCGCCGAAAGAACTGAAATCGAAACCTAGCGACAACCAGGGGCGCACGTTCTGGGCAAAGTCACCGTTGAATCCGCGCTGCGCCAGATTCAATGACGGTGTGGCCAGGTAGGAGTAACCGGTGATGACGCTGTACTGGGTGATTTCGGTTTGTTGGGAGAAACCAGTGAGGGTTGCCAGCAGAAGAAAGGCAAAGCCGGAAAAAAGGAAACGCCGCATATGACTCTCCTTGCGAATGACGCTGTTTACCAGACGGCGGGGGCGGCGCATCATTCAAGAGACAGGTGAACATTTCCATTCTTGTGCACTGCAAAGAGGGCTGCAGTGATGCCAATCACGTATGCCTAGGACATGCCTGATTAGAGGCCGGCGCGCCCAACGCTGCGCCAGTGCCGCGAGGACCGTGGGAATCGAGAACAGAACAAACTTTTAGAATGGCGTGCATCCCAAGGCGGATACGCCACATTTGCGCACAATGACGGGTGCCCCACATTTGCCCGCTATCCGCACAGCCTGGGCCATAACCAACTCTGGTGCGGCAAATGTGGGAAAAGTCACGGTCTCTTCACTCCCATCGCTATCACTTCCGCCAGGTGCAGCGCCCGCCGCCCCGCCTGCTGCTCGATCTGGCTCTGGCAACTGAAGCCGTCGGCAATGATGAGGGTTGACTCCTCGGCCTGGCGCACCGCCGGCAACAACACTCGTTCCCCTGCGGCCACCGAAATCTCGTAATGATCTTTCTCATACCCGAACGCTCCCGCCATGCCGCAGCAGCCCGCGTCCAGCAGGCGGTACTGCAAACCCATCTTCGCCATTACGAGCTTTTCTTCTTTCAGGCGCATCACGGCCTTGTGATGGCAGTGCCCGTGCACAATCGCCTTGCGCGCAACCTGGGGAATCGAACAGCCGTTCTTTTCCAGGAACCCCGCCAGCGTGAATGTCTGCCGCATCAGCTTCTGCGCCGGTTGCGATTCCGGCATCAGCCCGTTCATGTCGTCGCGAAACACCGAGCCGCAGCTCGGCTCCAGCACCACCATGGGCGTGCCCGCCTCTATTTCCGGGCCCAGCGCCGCCAGCACCCGGCGCAAATAGGACTTTGCCATATCCAGAAACCCGTAATCGTAGAGCGGCCGCCCGCAGCACAGGTGCTGCTGCGGCACCACCACCTGGTAGCCCGCTGCCTCCAGCACTTCCACCGCCGCCTGTGATGCCTGCGGCTTGAAATAGTTGTTGAACGTATCTGCCCAGAGGATCACCCGAGGCCTGCCCTGATTGCGCGCGCCGCGTCTGCCGAACCAGCTCTTGAAGCTCTCCTTGGCGAACACCGGAATCGTTCGCTGCCGGGGCACTCCCGCCGCCCACTTGGTCAGCCCGCTCAGCCCCGGCGCCTGGATGAACAGATTTGCCAGCCCCGGCGCCACCGCAGCCAGCCGCGCCCATTTATCAATCCAGCCGAAGGCATAGGCGTGCAGCGGCCGCAGCCGTCCTTCCCAGTAGTGCGCCAGAAACTCCGCCTTGTACGTGGCCACATCCACGTTCACCGGACAATCGCCTTTGCAGCCCTTGCACGCCAGGCACAGGTCCAGCGCCTCCTTCACCTGCTCGTCGCGCCAGCCGCCTTGGATGACCTCTCCCTGCAGCATCTCCCACAGCAGGTGCGCGCGCCCGCGCGTGCTGTGCCGTTCTTCATGCGTCACCATGAAGCTGGGGCACATGGTGTCTATCTCGCCCTGCCCGTTCCATCTCCGGCAGCGGCCCACTCCCACGCAGCGCAGGGTGGCATGCGCGAAACTGCCGTGGTCTTCGGGAAACTGAAAGTGCGTCGCCGGATGCGGCGCCACGTAACCCGCTCCCAGCCGCAGGTTTTCGTCAATCCGGTACGGATCCACCACCTTGCCCGGATTCATCTTCCATTCCGGGTCCCAGATGGATTTGAACTCGCGAAACGCCTCCACCAGTTCCGGCCCGAACATGCGGTCGAGGAATTCACCCCGCGCCTGCCCGTCCCCGTGCTCGCCGGAAAGCGACCCGCCATAGCTCACCACCAGCGCGACCGCCTCCTCCATGAACTCCCGGAATTTCTGAATTCCCGCCGCCGTTTCCAGATCGAAATCCACCCGGCAGTGCACGCAGCCCTGCCCGAAGTGCCCGTACAGCGCGGCCGTATAGCCATACTTGTCGTACAGCCCCCGCAGTTCCCGCAGGTAGGGACCAATCTTCTCCGGCGCCACCGCCGAATCCTCCCAGCCCTCCCAGCTATGTTTCTGTCCCGGAACAAACGAGTTAGCTCCCAGCGCCGACTCCCGCACCAGCCAGATTCGCCGCTGCTGCTCCGCATCGGTAAAAACCCGCGTCTCCAGCGCCTTCCCCTGGGACGCCTCCGCGAAGCGCGTGGCCGCGGCCAGCGCCTCTTCCTTGGTATCCGCTCCAAACTCCACCAGCAGCCAGCCGCTTCCCCGCGGCATGAGCGAAAGATACTCCTGCTGCGGCAACCCCTTTTTGCGGATGTTGATGGCCACCACCTCGTCAAAGCCTTCCAGCCCGATCGGACCGAACTCCAGCACCCGCGGCACATCGTCTCCGGCCAGGTACATGTCCGGGTACCCCAGCAGCACCAGCACCCGCGCCGGTTTGCTGGGAATCAGCTGTACCTTGGCCTCGAGCATGGTGACGCACGTGCCCTCGCTCCCCACCAGCGCCCGCGCCACATTGCAGCGACCGTCTGGCCCGGGCAGCAGCTCATCCAGGTTGTAGCCGGAAACCCGCCGCGGAATCCGCGGATAACGCTCCCGGATCAGCGCCGCGTACCGTTTCCGCAACGCCAGCAGCCGCGTATAAATCTCTCCCTCGCGTCCGCCCTTCCCCGCCGCGCTCTCCATTTCGGGGTCGCTCATCCAGCCCACCGTTATGCGCGTGCCGTCGTAGAGCAGCACCTCCATCTCCTGCACGTTCTCCACCGCTTTGCCCGACATCTGCGAGTGCACGCCGCACGAATTGTTCCCCAGCATGCCGCCGAAAGTGCAATGCGTATGCGTCGCCGGATCCGGTCCCCAGGTTAGCCCGTGCCCCGCCGCCGCCTCCCGCAGACGGTCGCATATCAGCCCCGGCTGCACCCGCGCATACTTCTCCGCCGCATTAATCTCTACGATCTTGTGCAGATACTTGCTCCAGTCAATCACCACCGCCACGTTGCAGCACTGTCCCGCCAGGCTGGTGCCCCCGCCCCGCGAGAGCACCGGAGCGCCAAATTTGCGGCACGCCGCCACCGTCCGCGACACGTCCTCAATGCTCTTCGGAATCACTACTCCGATCGGCGCCTGCCGGTAGTTCGACCCATCCACCGTGTAGGCCGCCCGGCTGCCCGCGTCGAAGCGCACCTCGCCCTCCAGAGTGCGCCGCAGCTCCGACTCCAGCCCGGCCGCATCCACCTGTGTGCGCCGCCATGCTCCCGGCTCTATCCTCACCGCTTTGGCCGCTTCCGCCATCCCCTCTCCATGATTCTGCCTGTCATCCTGAGCGAGGCGCGCGATACAGAAGCGCGCCGAGTCGAACGGACTTGGCGTTTCGCGTCAGAATGTCAGTATCTTACAAACGCAAAATTCCCCAAAACATCAAAGGCATGGCTCTCGTCGCCATGCCTTCATTCTGCTCCTCTGCTTCTGCAACCCCAAGCTCAATTGGGCTGCGGCTCGCTCGTCGCTGCCTTTCCTCCGCCCACATTGGAAATCGTAATGTGGGTCATGTTCCCTTGCGCTTCAATCACGATGGTCATCATTCCCTTTTCCGCCGTGGTGAACACCAGGGTGCGCTGGTTCTGATCGGCCACATTGATATTTGACCGCGGAAAGCGCGCCTTGTAGAAAGCCTCCACCAGGTCGGGTGAATCCGGTGTCTCAAACTGCGCCGTCACCGTGCTCATGGAGCCCATGCTGACCACCGCCGCCCCCGGCAGCGGCCTCGCTCCCGGATAAACGTCCACTCCCAGCTTCCTCAGCGCCGCGGTGGCGTTGGTATTGCTCTCCACCGTCCCGAATGGCGTCTCGATTCGGGCTCCATCCTTGCCCGCCTCAACATGCGTGCTGCGCATCAGCCGCCACGCCCCAAATCCGATCACCGCCCCGCCCAGCACGATGACTCCTATAATGATCGCCACCACGATCAGAATGGCCTTCAGCGCTCCCCCGCCTTGCGCCGGAGTTCCCGCCGGAGCCGCAGTCATGGCCGGCTTCACTGCTGCCGCCGCCGGACTTGCGGCCGACGTAGTCTGGAAACCTGGGTCTCCCGTTATGGCCGCACCACACTTGGTGCAGAATTTCCCTGTTCCCTCCAGCGTCGCCCCGCACGATGTGCAAAACCCCATAGCTCACCTCTGCAACCACTTCTCGCGGAGTATATCGCAACCCCTTCCTGCCGCGAAAGCAACTCCCTGCCCGGCTTTCAGGCCATCGCAGGCCGTGTCAGGCTAGCGCACGGAAATTCGCAATTTGAAATTGACCTTGTGGCGCGGGCGCCTCGCCCCTCTCGGGAATGTCATCCTGAACGAGCGCGAACCGCGAGGCGAGCGCGAATGAAGGACCTATGCATTTCGATCGAAAAGGAAACCCCCGACCTTAGGGCGCGGCTTTGCAGCGCCTGCAGGTCAGCCGGAGTTCGTGCCGTCAGATGGTTGGGAAACTCGAAACTTGGCGCTTTGGGGTCAGCCGCCAACCGGAATCCTGCGCGCAGCGAAGGACCCGCCTTCTACGACCACGCCCGCGTAATGTAATCGGTCATGGTCATCAGCAGCAGAATCGCTAGCCAGAAAAATCCCGCTACGATCACCAGCAGCGTCGTCTTCACGTTGAGGTATTTGACGTGCATGAAGAACAGCACCACCAGAGAGCCCTTTAAGGTCGCGATCAGCAGCGCCACCACGATGCTGAACTGTCCCAGGTCCACATAGGACACCGCCGCCGTGGTCACCGTCAGGCACATCAGCGCCGCCCAGACCGTGAAATACACCTTCCCGCTTATGATCTTTTCCATGTCGTTCTCAACCCACGTGATGGTGGCCGATCAGGTACAGCAAGGGGTATAGATAAATCCACACCAGGTCCACAAAGTGCCAGTACAACCCCACGTTTTCGATGGGATTGTGGTAGTCCGCGGAATAGTGCCCCCGCGAATTCAGGTACAGCACGGTGGACACCAGCCCGATTCCGATCAGCACATGCAGCGCGTGGAAACCCGTCATCACGAAGTACAGCACGAAGAACATCTCCACGTGCCGCGGGTCAACTCCGGCAAAATGAAAGGCCGAACCGGGAAACTCGTGCGCCAGCCAGTGCTCGTGATATTCGATTCCCTTCAGCACCATGAACGTGATGGCGAAGCAGATGGTAATCGTCAGCATCACCGAGGTCAGCCGCCGCCGTCCCTGCTGGATGGCCAGCACCGCCAACACCATGGTCAGGCTGCTGCAAATCAGCACCGCGGTGTTGATGGTGCCGATCCAGAAGTTCATGTGCTGGCTGCCTTCCTGCCACGCCTGGAAATACTCATAGCGGTACAGCAGGTAGGCCATGAACATGCCGCCGAAAAACATGATCTCGGTGATCAGGAATACCCACATGCCCATGGAGGAGGCGTCCCGCTGCTGCTCCATGTCCTCGAAATGGTGCCGCAGTTCGTGGGTGGCCAGGGCTTGGCTGCTATCCGACAACGGGGACCTCCTCGGGAAGTTCGTCGTAGTTGTATGCCTCCCAGGTCACGACGGGTGTCTCTTCAAAGTTATAGGTGGGCGGCGGAGAGGCCGTCTTCCACTCCAGACCGGCTGCGCCCCAGGGGTTATCCCCGGCTGCCTTCCCGTAGCGCAGCGACCACAGGAAGTACACCATGGGCAGAAGGTAGCCCACCGCCAGCACTGTGGATCCTGCCGTCGAAAGCACGTTCAGAACCTGAAACTCCGGCGTATACGCGTGATAGCGGCGCGGCATTCCCGTCCATCCCAGAATGAACTGCGGGAAGAACGTCAGATTGAAACCGATGAAGATGGTCATCGCCGCCAGCTTGCCCCAGGCCTCGGGGTACATGCGTCCGGAAATTTTCGGCCACCAGAAATGCATGCCCGCCAGGTAGGCCATCACCATGCCCCCCACCATGATGTAGTGGAAGTGGGCCACCACAAAGTAGGTGTCGGTCACGTGCACGTCCACGCCCAGCGAGGCCAGAAACAACCCTGTCATCCCGCCCATGGTAAAGAGCCCGATGAATCCCATGGCGTACAGCATGGGCGTGGAGTAATAAATCTTTCCCTTGTACATGGTGGCCGTCCAGTTGAACACCTTGATCGCTGAAGGCACCGCCACCAGGTAGCTGAAGAAGGAAAACACCATCGCCGAATACAGCGAGATGCCCGCCACGAACATATGGTGCGCCCACACCAGAAAACCCAGCACCGCAATCCCGATGCTGGCCAGAGCTATAAATTCATAGCCGAACACGCGCTTGCGCGAGAAGCAGGGAATGATTTCGCTCACCACCCCCATGCCCGGCAAGATCATGACGTACACCGCGGGATGCGAGTAGAACCAGAACAGGTGCTGGAACAGCAGCGGGTCCCCGCCTAACTGCGGGTTGAATACTCCCAGGTGGAACATGCGCTCCAGGCCCACCAGCGCCAGACTGATGGCCAGTACCGGCGTGCCCAGCACGAAGATGATGCTGGTTGCGTAGTTCGACCACAGGAACAGCGGCATCCGTCCCCACGTCATCCCCGGCGCCCGCATTCGGTGGATGGTCACTATGAAATTCAGACCCGTCAAGATGGAGGAAAACCCTGCAATAAAGATGGAAGCCGCCGCCAGCACCACGTGCGTGCCCAGGTAGGCCGTGCTCAGCGGCACGTAAAAGGTCCAGCCCGTGTCCACGCCCCCGGTCAGCATGGTGTACAGCATCACCCCGCCGCCAACAATGAACAGGTACCAGCTCAGCAGGTTGATCCGCGGGAAAGCCAGGTCCTTGGCCCCGATCATCATCGGCACCAGAAAGTTCCCCAACACCGCCGGCACCGCCGGAATGAGGAAGAAAAAGACCATCACCTGTCCGTGCATGCTGAACAGCTTGTTGTAGGTGTCCGCCTGCACCAGGTCGCCCTGCGGGGTCAGCAGTTCCAGCCGTATCAGCAGCGCGAAGAACCCGCCTATAAAAAAGAAGAAGGTGATCGAAAGGAGGTACAGCAACGCGATGCGCTTGTGGTCGGTGGTCAACAGCCACGACCGGAAGCCGTAATCCGCGTTCAGGTAGTGTTCGCGCTCTGCGGTTATTGTGCTTGCGCTCGCCATATCACTTCACCCTTGGTCTAACTGACACGTTGGGCACGGCCGGCCGGTTGCTCACCGGCTCGCCCTGCTGCGAGCCTTGCAGCGATTTCACATACGCAATCAGGCTCAGCAATTGCTCCTCATTCACCACGCCCTGGAAGCTGGGCATGATGTTCTTGAACCCGGCCACGATTTTTGCCCCCGGGTTCAGGACGGACTCGCGCACATAATTTTCGTCCGCCGTCACCGTCCGCCCGTCTTCCAGGAGCACAGGTTTGCCGAATACTCCCATCAGGTTGGGGCCCCGGCCCTGCGTGTCCGAGCGATGGCAGCTGCCGCATCCCAGTTGCTGGAACAGCTTTTGTCCCGTCGAAGCCAGCGAGCCTTCCCCTCCCCCTCCCGACAGCCACGCCTCGTAGGCCGCCGGATTCATCACGATGATGCTGCCAATCATTCCCGAGTGCTGCGTCCCGCAGTATTCCGCGCAAAAAAGGTGGTAGGTTCCCGGCCGGATGGCGTGGAACCACAGCGTGGTGTAGCGCCCGGGCAGTACATCCTGCTTCAGCCGGAAGGCGGGCACGAAGAAGCTGTGGATTACATCCTGCGAGGTCATGATCAGCTTCACGTTCCGGTCCACCGGCACGTGCAGCTCGTTGATCTCCCGCTGCCCGTCCGCGTGCTCCAGCTTCCACATCCACTGCTTGGCCACTACGTACACGTCCATCGAGTTCGCCGGCGCGGTGCGCTCCCCGAAGTAGATGACCGCTCCCCACACGAAGAAGATCAGGAAAATTCCGAAGGGCACCAGCGACCACGTGGTCTCCAGCGCCAGCGAACCCAGAATCGGCGTCGCCTTTTCCACCCGGTCGTGCCGGTAGCGCAGGGCAAACAGCGTTACCAGAATAAAGATCATGATGGTGACCATGCCGGTCACCAGCAATAAAAAGATGAACAGTGCGTCCAGATTGCTTGCCGAGGTCGCGGCCCGCACCGGCCAGATTGGAAAATTCGGAAACATAACTTACTTGGCCCGTCCTTGAACCCTGTATTTTGGCTCCGTCCGGAACATCACCACCAGAAACACGCTTACCATGGCCAGCCAAACCGCGCCTGAGATGCGCAGCACCCGGCTGATGATGGCGCCGTATTTCCCGGTCTGCGGGTCGTAGCGGTAGCAGTACAGCAGCGCCTCGTCAACCAGCGTTCCGATTTGCCCGTTGGAGGCCTCTACCAGCCCCAGCCGCAGATCGCGCGGCGCGTACTCAATCCCGTAGTAATACTGCGAAATCTTACCTTCCGGCGTCAGCACCAGGATCGCGGTGGGATGCGCAAACTGGTTATTCTGCGCGTTGTACTGGTACTGGAACCCCGCCCCCTGCGTCAGGGCCGCGATCGAGGCCGCGCTGCCGGTCAGAAAATGCCAGCCCCTTTCGGCTTCCGGCCGTCCATAGGTGGCCAGCACCGCCTTCTTCTTTGCCGCCGCCATCTCCGGCGTCTCCTGTGGGTCGAAGCTCACCGTCAGCACCGTGAAATCCCTGCCCACCGAGTAGCCGATGGCGCGCAGCGCTCCCGTCAGCCCCTGCAGCACCTGCCCGCACAGCATGGGGCAGTGGAAGTAAACGAAATTCAAAATTACCGGGCCGTTGCCCAGATACTGCCCCAGCCGCACCTGCTTCCCCGTTTCGTCACGGAACTCCAGGTCCGCCGGAATCTGCTTGCCCAGCCGCTGCTGGATGCCCACGTGCTTCAACTGCGGAGGGCGAGCGCTGGCCGGCGGAGAGAGCGGATCCAGCGTCTGGCCCCACGCGCCCGCGCACAGGACCACGGCCGCCGTCATCGCCCACAGCCCCGTTCTTCCCCGAATTTTCCTTCTCCGGCTCACCGCTTCTCCTGCGGCTCTCCGCCCACCGGCTGCGTCGCTGTGGGGCCGCGTTGTACCTGCGCAGCTTGCGCCGCCGTCACCGGGCTCTCGCCCCCCTGTCGCACCGGCAAGCCCCGCTGCGCCATTATGTCTATCGCCTGCTCGATGGGAATGTGCGCTATCCCCGCCTGCTGGTCCGCCCAGCCGTAGCTGTTCAGTATCTCTTCCTCCTGGGCGCGGAACTTGTTCAGGTCCGCCGCCGGATTCGGCTGCAGCCGCGGTTGCGGGAAGCCCTGCACCACCCCCGCCGTGTTCGCATTGTCGTGCGCCGTTTGCAGCGGCGACGGCATCCGCGCCTGCTTGCGCTGGAACCCGTTCAGATAGGAGTAGAAACCCCACAGCACGAAATAGATGAGCACCGACGTTACCGCCAGCCCCACCAGAAACAGCAGCACCCCGTGCGGGCTCAGGTCGCGCCGTTCGTAGCGCGTTTCCGGGTTCTCGATTTCGGGCTCCGGTTTGTTCAGTTCATCAGTCAATGTCAGGCCCCAATATGGCGCGGGCGCGCGGGTCGTGCAGTGGCGCCAGCGGCCGCGCTCTCAGGTTCCGGTAAAACAGCCACACCCAGAGTCCCCCCATGGCGATGGGAATCACCAGGTCCAGCCAGCTGATATGAAAAGCATCCTTGTTGAAGGCCGGCTCGATCTGCCAGAACAGATCCAGCCAGCGCATCGCCAGCATCCACACCGCCACCCAGACCAGCGCCCGCGGATTCCTTTTCAGGTTCTTGGAAAGTAGAAGCGAAAATGGAACGGCGAAGTAGAACATCAACAGGCAGAATCCCACGTATCTCCAGCCATGGTGCAGGCGCGCCAGGTACCAGCTGATCTCGTCCGGTTCGTTGCCCGCCCAATCTATCAGCCACTGCGAGAATGTGAACCACCCCCACAGCATGATGAACGTCAGCATCAGGTTGCCGTAGTCGTTCAGGTTGCTCGGCTTCAGGATGCGCCGCATGGGTTCGTACTTCGCCATCACAATGGCCATCACCGTCGCCAGGCACAGTCCCGCCAGCCCTTGCCCCGCCACAAAAATCATTCCGTAAATAGTGGACACCCAGTGCGGTTGCAGGGTCATCACCCAGTCCACCGAGGCAAACGTCATGGTGAAGAAGTACACCACCACGCCCGGTCCGCTCACCCCCCGGAAACGCGCTCCAAACTCCCGGTCCGGCGGCTGGTCCTGCAAACCTGACCAGCGCAGCAGAAAATAAGCCGCTACTCCCCAGCCCACGAAGTAAATCACCGCCCGCAGCACGAACAGCTTCCCCGACAAATACATCTGCGCCTGGTGTTGCGCCCCCGCTTCCGCCACCTTGGCCGGATCGGTCCAGAAGTAGAGCTGGTGCATGCCGAGGATGATGGGCACGAACAGCACTGCCATCAGCCACAGGCACCGGCTTCCCGCCTCAAAGAAGCGGCGCAGCACCATGCCCCAGCTTCCTCCCGTCAGGAACTGGGTCATCAGCAGCGCCAGGCAGCCCAGCGTCATCTCCAGCCACCACATGTAGCCCAGCAGGTAGGAGCGCATGGCTTGCGCCGGGGTAAAAATGAATCCCAGAATGCTGGCAATGCCGAAAATGATTCCTATCCACAGCGACCGCCGCTGAATCACAGCCGCCGCCGGCGGTGCGGTAAGGTTAAGTTCCGTGCGCGGCGCCGTGCTCACTTCTCCACCCCCTGCCCCGTCGTCCCGTCCGGCGTAGTCGCGCCCGTTCCTGGTGTGGCGGGTATTTGTGGCGGCTGCGCTGGCTGCGAGAGCATCCGGTCCCGGTCCGCCGGCGGCACAATGCTCAGCGGCGCTTGCTGGCTCAACTGCAGCGCCCGGATGTAGGCGATGATCGCCCACCGGTCCCGCGCCGGTATCTGCGCCGCATAGTCGGGCATGGCTCCAAATCCGTTGGTGATCACGTCGAAGAAGTGTCCCAGCGGCGCGTTCCGCAGCCGGTCAATGTGGTACGAAGGAGGCCGCCGGTACCCGCGCTGCACGATCATTCCGTTGCCGTCCCCCAGCCGCGAGTGGCAGGGCGCGCAATAAATGTTGTACCGCTCCCGTCCCCGTTCCAGTACTTCCTTGGTGGCGGGAAACGGCATCTCGTCTCCTGGATTGCCGTTGATCATCCCGCTATAGAAATAAGAGTCGGCGCGCAGCTCCCCGCGCGCTATCGTCCCTGGCTCCAGCGGCCGCGAAGACCGCAGGTCCGCATAAAAATCGCTCATGCGCAGCGGTTTGAACCGCGGCTGGTCATGCATGTCCAGCCGGCATCCCGCCGCCAGCCCCAGTGCCAGCAGCACCCCGGCTACGCTGCTCAGTTTCTGCCGCTTAATAGGGCACCTCCGACACGCCATGCCCTCCCAATCCCTCCAGAAAACGCCGCGTCGTCCCCAGCTCAAAGCGCGGATCGGCGGCCTCAATGCACAGGAAAAACCGGTCCCGCGTTGCAAATTCGAAACGCGGCGAATGAAACAGCGGGTGGTAGGGCATGGGCAGTCCGTTCAGTCCCAGCATTCCGAACAGCGCCGAGAGCGCCGCGCACAAAATCGTCACCTCGAAGGTCACCACCAGGAACGCCGGCCAGGAGTTGTACGGCTTTCCCCCCACGTTGATGGGATAGCTCACGGCGCTGATCCACCACTGCATCAGGTAGCCGCCCGCGCACCCCAGCAGCCCGCCTATCAGCACCACCAGAGGCATGCGGTCGCGCTCAAAGCCCATGGCTTCCGCCAGTCCTTCCACTGGAAACGGGCTGTACCCGTCCATCTTGCGGTAGCCCTCGTCGTGCGCCTTGCGCGCCGCCAGCAGCAGGTCGGTGGGATTGTCGAATTCGGCCAGCAAGCCGTATACCGGTACCAGGCTCATGGTTCGACCTTCACCTCCGCCTCCGGCAACAGCTCCCGCAGCTCAAAAATTGAAATCATGGGCAGCACCCGCAGGAACAGCAGCATGCACATGAAGAAGAACCCTACCGTCCCCAGCAACGTAAACCAGTCCCAGCGCGTCGGGTAGTACATGCCCCACGAGGAGGTCAGAAAGTCGCGGTGCAGGCTGACGATCACAATCACTACCCGCTCGATCCACATGCCGATGAGCACGTCCAGCGAAATCAGGAACAGCCATCCCGGATTCCGCCGCAGCTTGGGAATCCATAAAAGCTGCGGAATCACCACGTTCATCGTGATCAGCGACAGAAACACCCACCAGTACGGTCCATGCGCCCTGTCCCAGAACTGGTACATGTCGTACTTGTTGCCCCCCAGCCACGCCATGAACGGCTCCATGATGTAGCCGTAGGCCACGATCAGGCCCGTGGCCAGCATGATCATGCCCGAGTTCTCCAGGTGCCGGATGGTCACGAAGTCTTCCAGTCCGTAAAAGTGCCGGATGGGAATCGCCAGGATCAGCACCATGGCGAAGCCGGAGTAAATCGCGCCCGCCACGAAGAAAGGCGGGAAGATAGTGCTGTGCCAGCCCGGCACCACCGCGATGGTGAAGTCGAAGCTCACCACCGTGTGCACGGAGAGCACCAGCGGCGTGGCCAGGCCCGCCAGCAGCAGGTATGCCGTGTGATACCGCTTCCAATGCCGCGCCGAACCCCGCCAGCCCATGGCCAGGAATCCATAAATCGTCCGCGCGTACCGGTTCATCGCCCGGTCCCGCAGTGTCGCCAGGTCGGGAATGAGCCCCTGGTACCAGAACAGCAGCGACACCGTGAAATATGTGGAGACGGCGAACACGTCCCACACCAGCGGGCTGCGGAACTGCGGCCACACGTTCATTGTGTTGGGATAGGGAAACAGCCAGTAGGCCAGCCACGGGCGCCCCAGGTGCAGGATGGGGAACATGCCCGCGCAAGCCACCGCGAACAGCGTCATCGCCTCGGCAAAGCGGTTGATGGAGTTGCGCCACGATTGCCGCAGCAACAGCAGAATGGCCGAAATCAACGTTCCTGCGTGCCCGATTCCCACCCACCATACAAAGTTGACGATGGCGAATCCCCACGCCACCGGGACGTTCACTCCCCAGATGCCTACGCCCTGGTAGAAGAGATAGGACACCGCGAACAGCAGGATGAAGGCCCAAAAGCTGGCCAGCCCCACCCCCAGCAGCCAGCCCAGCGACACCGGCCGGGTCAGAACGATGGAGCTGATCTTGTCCGTGATGGTGGCAAAGGTGTGCCCCGGCGCCATCACCGGCGGCCGCCCGTGCCGCTCGCTTATCTCCTCAACTCGATCCTTCTGCTCCATGCCTTAGTTCTGCTCCGCCGGTGGCGGCAGCTCCGGGTTGGGATTGTTGATCGCGGCCAGGTACGTCGTCCGCGGCCGCGTGTTCAGCTCCGCCAGCAGTCCGTAGTTCCGCGGCGTCTCCTTCAGCTTGCTCACCCGGTTCTGCGCGTTGTTGATGTCGCCGAACACAATGGCGTCCGCCGGGCACGCCTGCTGGCATGCCGTCACCACGTCCGTCTCCCGCACCTTCCGGTTCTCGCGCTCCGAGTCAATTCGCGCCTGCGTGATCCGCTGGATGCAATACGTGCACTTCTCCATGACCCCCCGGCTGCGCACGCTCACTTCCGGGTTTCGCATCATCTTCAGCTGCGGCGTGTTCCAGTCCTGCCACAGCATGAAGTTGAACCGCCTTACCTTGTACGGGCAGTTGTTGGAGCAATAGCGCGTCCCCACGCAGCGGTTGTAAACCATGTCATTCAGACCCTCGCTGCTGTGCACCGTTGCTCCCACCGGGCACACGTACTCGCAGGGCGCGTTCTCGCACTGCATGCATGGTACCGGCTGGAAATACGCCTTGGGATTGTCCCGCCCGCCTTGGTAATAGGCGTCTACCCGGATCCAGTGCATGTGCCGCCCTTTGTTCACCTGGTCTTTGCCCACCACCGCGATGTTGTTCTCCGACTGGCAGGCGATAATGCAAGCGTTGCAGCCCACGCACGCGCTCAGGTCAATGGACATTCCCCAGGCGTAGTTCTTGTACTCGTAGTTGTAATAAAGCGTCTCGTCCTTGTCCGGGGTTTCGTGGTGCCGCAGGATCATTTTCGGATCCTTGCTGTACTCCGCTGCCGTCGCCGAAATCACCAGATCGCGCGTCCCCAGCTCCGTATCCATGCTCTGCTGGCCCTGCGTGCTCGCCAGCAGGTAGGTATCGCCGGTTTTGCGCATCTGTACCGCCGTGCTCCAGGGCTCCTTCATGGTGCGGATGCGGTACATGTCGAAACCGAAACCGGTTCCCGTCCGTCCCGCTCTTCTTCGCCCGTAGCCCAGGAATCCGGTCACCACCTTGCCCGGCTGCCCTGCCTGCACCCACACCGCTGCCCGCACCGTCCGCTCCCCGATCTTCAACTCCACAACGTCGTTGGCTTTCAGCCCCATTTGGCGCGCTGTTTCCACGTCCACCAGCACCCCGTTGTCCCACGTCAGCTTGTTCACCGGCTTGGGCAGTTCCTGCAGCCAGGCATTGTTGGAGAAGCGCCCGTCGAAAACCGAAGGGTCGGGCCGGAAATTGATCTCGAGCTGGGGTTGATTGCCCTGTGGTCCGGGTCCGAAATCAATGTTCTTCAGCTGTACTTGTTTCGGCTGGTAGGCCGTGCCCGCGATGAACCCGTCATGCACCGCCGGACGCCAGAAGCTCTCGAAGTCCACCGTCGGCGCCGCCGTCGCTTTGCCTTTGCCGCGGGCCGCTGGCTCCGGCGCCGCCTGCTTCTGCATTTGCCGCTGCCAGTAGGCGCGCACGATGTCGTAAGCCTTGGTCTCACCCTGGGCCGTGAAGATGGCCAGTATCTCGGTGTCGGCTTTCCCGTTGTACAGCGGCGCGATCAGCGGCTGCATGATGGTGGCCGTGCCGTCATAGGCCCGCGTATCGCCCCACGTCTCAAGGTAATGCGCCGCGTTGATGTGCCACTGGCAGAATTCCGCCGTCTCGTCCTGGTACAGCCCGTGATGCACCCGCAGCGGCACTTTCTCCTTCATGACCAGCCCGAAGCCCAGCTCCGCCGGCGTGTCGTACACCGGGTTGCCGCCCAGGATCACCAGCAGCTGCACCTTCCCCGCCTTCATGTCGTCCACCAGTTCGTTCAGCGACTGGTTCTGGTCCACGGGATTGGCCACCACCGCCTGGCTGTAGAACACCGTACGCCCCACGTTCCCCAGGGCCGCGTTCATGGCGTGCGCCAGAGCGTGCACCGCCGCCGGCTGATATTCGCCGGCGATCACCACGCAGTTTCCACGGTGTTGCTGCAGATCCTTCACCAGCGCCGGCAGCCACGTGCTTGCCATCCCGCTGCTGGCCCCTCCGCCCACGTTGACCCCCAACTCCTTGGCCAGGGCGCGTGCGAACTGCTCCAGCTCCGCTTGCCGCAAGGGCAGCCGGTGGTCGGCCTTGCCCCCGGTCGGCGTAAAGGTGGTCTCCGCCACGTACAGGCGGCCCATCGGCCGCTCCGATTCCGGCCGCCGCCGCGAAGCCCAGTCGCGCGCGTAGCGCACCGCTCCCGGAAACGTCGGGTAGAGAAAATCCGCGTCCAGCGACAGAACCACGTCCGCCTCCGCCAGGCGGTATTGTGTTTCCACCGGCTCGCCGAACGCCATCAGCGCTCCCGCCCGCGCGTTGTCCCGATTCGCCGCCTCGTACTGGTGCCATTTCGCCTGCGGAAATACCTGCAGGACGGTTTGCAGTTGGTCGGCCAGCGTCGGCGAAACCACCGTTCGCGTCAGGAATCTCAGCCCCGCGCCCTTGGAGAGCCGCTGCGCCGCCAGCTGGCTCTGCATCGCTCCCAGAAACGCCGGATAGGAGCGGATTTCCCCTTGATAGGTCACCGCCGGCGAGCGGTCCGGATCGTACAGCTCCAGTACCGAAGCCTGCGAGAAAATGTCGCTGCCCCCCAGGCTTGCGGGATGGTCGGGATTGCCTTCCACCTTCGTCGGCCGTCCCTCGTGGCTTTCCACCAGCAACGGCCGCCCATGTCCGCCCATCTCCATCGCGGTGGCAAAAAACAGCGGCCGCCCCGGCACCAGCTCTTCCGGCTGCCGCACGTAAGGCACAATCGGTTCCAGAGGTTGCTTGGTGCAGCTTGTCAATCCCGCCAGCGCCAGCGACGCCCCCATCAATTGCAAAAAACCCCGCCGCGAGAAACCCTCCAGCCACTCCGAGGCCCCCTTGGGAAACTCCCGCTTCACCTGCTCCTGGAATGACGGGTCGCCCGCCAGCTCTTCCAGGCTGCGCCAGTAGCGCGGCCCGTCTTCGCTTGCCAGCTTCTCCCGGAGTTCCTCCAGGTTGTGCTTCTTGCCCGGGCAAACCGCGTGATGCGCTTTTTCTTCAGCTCCCATGTCTTCTCTTCGTTACCTTAGGCCGCCCCGGTTTAGCGGTGGCACGTGTTGCAGCTGGTTATGCCCTGCACCGATCGCAGGTGATACTTCTTCGCCAGTACTCCCCCAAGCGCCAGCTGGTCGTAGTATTTCTTGCCTTCGAATTCCACCGGCTGGAATCCGGTCGGCTGCTGGTAGCGCATGTTGAATACCTGGCTCCGTGGCCGCAGGTATTTCTCCGGCCGCCGATGGCAGTCCAGGCACCATTCCATCTGCAGCGAGGCGTAGTTGTACATCAGCGGCATGCGGTCCACCGGCCCGTGGCAGGTGTCGCAACCCACTCCCTTGCTGATGTGAATGCTGTGATCGAAATAAACGAAGTCCGGCAGGTCGTTCACCCGCGACCACTCCAGCGACTTCCCCGTCTGGAAGCTCTGCCGCACCGGCTCCAGCATCGGCGCGTTGGTCCAGATCTGCGAGTGACAGTTCATGCAGGTCTTGGTGGGCGGGATGCCGGCAAAACTGGAATTCTCTACCGAGGTATGGCAGTAGCGGCAGTCCAGTCCCAGCCCGCCCACGTGATGCGCGTGGCTGAAGGGCACCGGCTGCGGCCGCGCCACCCCCGCGAAGGTCGTGTACGGCGAGCGCTCCAGTTGCAGCGCCGCCCACAACCCCAGCGCTACCACCACCAGGGACCCAAAGATTGTGAAGCGTGAGATTGTATTAGTGCTGCGATGAAATATCTGGGCCATCTATTGCGCAAGTGGAACGCCAACACTTCCCTGGCGTTCCCGTTCTGCTGCTGCGATTAACGCCGGACATCACCACTGCCACGACCGTCGTCACCAGTAAGCTGTGACTTGAGTCACGAAAACTTGTGATTATAGCATTCGCCAACGCGCTGCCCAACTGCCGCGCCTTCGCCGGCTCACTTTATTTGCTTCGGCTGTTGAATTTTTTAACTATGAGGGCGCGGAGCCGGGCGCCTCGCGCCCGATTAATGTCGTATTGCGATATATTTCCGGCAAGTGTCGGAGTATATCACACCGCCATCACCAGCAACTTCCGCTCCGTCATCTCTTCTAACGCGTAGCGCACCCCTTCGCGCCCCAGCCCCGAATCCTTGATTCCCCCGTACGGCATGGCGTCCACCCGGAAGGAAGGAATGTCCCCCGCTATCACTCCCCCCACCTCCAGCCGCTCGTAAGCCCGGAACAGCCGGGCCGCCTCCCGCGTGAACACTCCCGCCTGCAGCCCATAGGCTGAATCGTTCACCTGCTGCAGCGCTTCCTCAAAATCGTCGTAGGCTTCCACCGTCACTACCGGCGCGAATATCTCCTGGCAGTTGACGCGCATCTTGGGATGGGTCCCCGTCAGAACTGTCGGTTGCAGCAGAGCGCCTGCGCGTTGCCCCCCGCTCAAAAGTTTGGCCCCGCCCGCCACCGCCTCCCGCACCCACTCCTCCGCCCGCCGCGCATCCTCCTCCCGGATCATGGGCCCCACGTCCACCGTTTCGTCCAGCGGATCCCCCGCCTTCAACTCCCGCACCCGCTCCACCAGCAGCTCCTGGAAGCGTTCTTTCACGCTCTTCTCTACCAGAATTCTCTGCACCGAAATGCAGCTCTGTCCGGCGTAGGAGAACCCGCCCGCCGCGCAGCGCTCCGCCGCCCGCTCCAGGCCGGCGTCGCTATGGATGATCACCGCCGCGTTGCCGCCGAGTTCCAGGGCGACCTTTTTCCTGCCTGCCCGGCTCTTGATTTGCCAGCCCACCGCTGAACTGCCGGTGAAGGTGATCAGCTTCAGCCGCTCATCTGTTACCAGCGCTGCCGCGTCCTCGTTGGCCAGCGGCAGCACGTTCAGCCCGCCCGCCGGCCAGCCCGCCCCCTCCACCACTTCCGCCAGCAGCAGCGCGCTCAGCGGTGTTTGCGGCGCCGGCTTCAGCACCAGGCTGCAGCCGCACGCCATCGCCGGCGCCACCTTGTGTGCCACCAGGTTGAGGGGAAAATTGAAGGGCGTGATCGCGCCCACTGCGCCCACCGGAAAGCGCCGCACCATGCCCCAGCGCCCTGCCGCCGTTTGCAGAAGGTCCAGCGGCAGCCACTCGCCGTAAATGCGTCCTGCCTCCTCCGCTGCCAGCGTGAAGGTCAGAACCGCGCGCTCCGCCTCCACTCGCGCCGCCTTCAGCGGCTTGCCCGCTTCCTGCGCGAGGATGCGCGCGAACTCTTCCTTGCGCCCCTCCAGGGCCCCCGCCACCGCCCGCAGCACCCGCTGCCGCTCGTAAGTCGGCAGCTGCCGTGTCGCTTCAAATGCACTCGCCGCCGCTGCAATCGCTTCTTCCGCGTGTTGCCGCGTTCCCTCCCACACCCGCCCCACCACCTGCTGGTCCCAGGGCGAGCGGATCTCCACCTCCCTGCCCTCTTCTCTCCATTGTCCCTTGATCAGAAATCCCCGGCGGCTGGTACGGAAAGGCGGCGGCATCCACTCCAAACCTTACTTGAAATTAATAAAGTACGGCAGGCAAGTGTACATGATTCCCTTTCCCGCCTTCCACCCGCTCCGCCGACCGCCTCGGTGGGGCAAAATCACGAGTCGCGCGCGAACGTTATGGCCGCTATGGGAACGAGGCTCTGGCCTGCCGGCACGGGTCGCAGACCCGCCTGGCGCTCCTCAGCCGCGGAGCGGCACAAGAATGTAGCCCACGGCGTGAGCCGTGGGTAAAAGCGCAGATGGAGTGAGCCCCGGAGCTGGCGAAAGCCAAGCGCCCCGCATCTCAGTGGCCCGGGAAATATGGAGCAAGCCTTCCAACCGGAGGATAGGGGGAAGCAGTGGAAGCCGCGGACTTTAGTCCGGGGAAAAAACGCAATAGTTAAGACGGGGCTTCAGCCCCGGCGCACACTCTTCCCTCTACTCGCCCCGCGGGGCGAATGGCGAGCGGAGCCTCAACTAGTGAGTGATGTAGGCGGAAAAGTAATACGCCAGCACGCCGCACATGGCCAGGAACGAAATCCCGTACCCGGTCAGAATCCACAACTTTCGGCAGTCTGATTTGTTGCTGGCGGCGGCTGGAATAGCAGTCCCAGTGGCCTGTTGTTGCATAGACACTACCTCCCGGTTGCTATGTGATCGGTATTGGGTTACCCAATCGGACTCGGCCCTTGGAGCCCCCGGCCGAAATCGGCCGTACATAGAACGCGCCCAGAACGGGCGATTATGAATACCCCACCGCTGCCCGGGATCGGCAGCAATAATGCGCGGATTTTACTACGTTTTTCACCCTCAAATCACAAAAATCGCGAGCTGCGCGAACTCCCGTGCTGCCCGAGGAACCCCAAAATCGCGCCCCCAAAAACCCCCTAAAAACCGCCTAAAACCGCCTCCCCGCCCATGAAAATGGGCAAAAAAAATCCCCGGCCCGCAAGCCGGGGAGAGTCTAAGAGACGGTTAACTACTTCTGCGAAGGGGTCTTCGCTTCCTTCTTGGCCTTCTTTGCCGCCTTCTTGTTGGCCTTCTTCGCCTTCTTGGCAGCTTTCTTTTCGGACTTGGTCATCTTCTGCGGGGCGGCGCTGGAATCAGCCTGGGGCTGGGCAACGGCCACACCGAGCAACATCGAGGCAGCGAACAACAGTGTGAGCAGCTTCTTCATTTTCCTAAACTCTCCTTAGAGATTTACGGGCATTCAGGACGCACTTGCTTGGGACCGCAGGTGGTTGTCCTCAAGGGATATAAACCTCACCGCCCAACAAAAGTTGCTGGCCAGGCGCAAAATTATTGGCCGGCCAGAAGGGCCGGACTGAAATGGGATTGCCCCGGGAGCATGACGGTAAGTACATACATAACAGCTACTTAGGGGCATATAATTTTGCTGCTTATTATGTGACGGCGGGCACATCGGTATAACCGCCCAAATCCATAGACTGGCCTCATTATGGATATGACAGTCATGAAACCAGCCAAGCCGAAGGCGGCGCGCGACCGTTCCCAGGATGTATTGCGGGCCGAAGGGCATCCCCTGGATGCGATTTTCAAGCCCCAGAGCGTGGCCGTGGTGGGCGCCACCGAGCGCCAGGGCAGCGTGGGCCGCACCATCCTGTGGAACCTGCTGAGCACGCCTTTTGGGGGCACGGTGTATCCCATCAATCCTGCCCGCGGCAGCGTGCTGGGCATCAAGGCCTACCGCTCCCTGGCAGCGGTGCCGGAGCAAGTGGAGCTGGCGGTGATCGTCACCCCGGCGGACACGGTGCCGGCCGTGATCGGAGAGTGCATTGCAGCGGGCGTGAAAGGCGCCATCGTGATTTCCGCCGGCTTTAAGGAGCACGGCGAGCACGGCAAGGACCTGGAGCGGCAAATCCTGGAACGGATGCGGGGCACGCGGCTGCGGGTGATCGGTCCCAACTGCCTGGGGGTGATGAACCCGCTGAGCGGGCTGAACGCCACCTTCGCGCAGACCATGGCGCGGCCGGGCAACGTGGCCTTCATCAGCCAGAGTGGAGCGCTGTGCACGGCGGTGCTGGACTGGAGCCAGCGGGAGATGGTGGGCTACAGCGCCTTCGTCTCCATCGGCTCCATGCTGGATGTGGACTGGGGCGACCTGATTGATTACCTGGGCAATGATCCGCGCACCCACAGCATCGTGATGTACATGGAGTCGGTGGGTGACGCGCGCAGCTTTCTTTCGGCGGCGCGCGAGGT
>DATEJK010000175.1:0-12444 GCA_035278025.1 Terriglobales bacterium
CGACCTTCAGAAAATCATCTTCGACCTCAAATCCAGCGGCATCGGCATCCTGGTAACCGACCACAACGTACGCGAAACCCTCTCCGTCACCGACCGCGCTTACATCATCAACGAAGGCCGCATCTTCCGCACCGGCACCCCAGAACAACTGGGCAGCGACCCGGAGGTCCGGCGGGTGTACCTGGGGGAGAGTTTTTCCCTGGTGTAGGCCGGGTTGACGGCAGGCCGGCACAACCTGGGGTTACAGATGAGTTAACCTGCGGCTGTTGAAAGTGGAAAGACCTTCTCCGGCATTTCATATCATATTGAAAATCAAGGGTTACGTAGGTCACGCATTTTGCTTGCCAACTTCTTGGGTGGGAGCCTCGAATGGGTGTAATCTGAATTTAGCCCAACTCGGGCCGTTATGGTCTTACTCCAGCCAAAACTGAACCTGAAGGTCACGCAGAAGCAGATTCTGACTCCGGGCCTGGTCCAGATGGTCAGCGTGCTTGCGCTCAATAAGCTTGAGCTCAAGGACATGATCAATGCCGAAATTGTGGAGAACCCGGTGCTGGAGGAGATGGATTCCACCGTTCCCCTGCTGGATGAGGTAGCCAGCCGGGAAGAGGACAGGGACCGGGTAGCCGCAGCTGACGAACCTATCGTCCAGGCGGAAAAGAAGGATCCCTTCGACGAAATAGATTTTGGCTCATTTTTCCAGGATTATCTCGACCCAGGCTACCGCAGCCAGGGCGAAATGGAGTCGGTGGAGAAGCCCTCTTTCGAGAACTTCCTCTCCCGGCCTTCGACCTTGACCGACCATCTCATGTGGCAGTTGGGGTCGCTGCCCCTCCGCCCAGAGGTGGCCGCGGCAGCCGAACTGGTGATTGGTAACCTGAATGAAGATGGCTACCTGATTGCGAGTGACGAGGAACTGCTCTCCGCCAGCCACATGCCTGTTGCCGGTTCGCCGTCGCGCAACGGGGCTGGCAACGCCGCGCCAGTAGTCTCTTTACCGGAGAGCGCTACCCTGCCAAACGTCGCGGCCTCGGGGAGCGGCAACGAGTTGGGAGCTCAGACCTCCGCTGCGCCTGCAGCAAGTGATGAATCTGTGGCCGGTCCGCGGGAGACTTTACCCGTGGCCACGGCCAGTGCCGAGCCCGAAGTCCCGCAGGTGAATGAGCAGGGGCCGGCGCTGTTCGATACTGCCGCGCTGAAGGAAGCGATCGCAGTGGTGCAGCATCTTGATCCGGTGGGAGTAGCCAGCCGGGACTTGCGCGAATGCCTGCTGGTGCAGCTTGCCCATCAGGCCGCGGATCACAAGCAGCTCAAAAACGGCGAATCTGCCGCCGCCTCTCAGTTGATTGCCGACTCGGTGGCCATTGTGGACAACCACCTGCGCGAATTGCAGGGCAAGCAGTACAAGGAAATTGGTCGGGCCATCAGCCGTCCGCTGGAGGCGGTGATGGAGGCGGTGGAACTCATCAAGACACTCGACCCCCGCCCCGGCCAGCGTTACAACAAGACCGAGCCGCGGCTGATCGAGCCCGACGTGGCTTTCGTCAAACAGGGGGACGAGTGGCTCGTCCTGATGAACGAAGACGACGTGCCGCAGCTCCGCCTCAACCCGGCTTACCGCCGGCTGCTGCAGCGCGACGCCGCCGAAAAGGATGTGCGCAACTACGTCAAGGAGCGCTACAAGTCCGCCATCCAGCTGATCAAGAATATCGAGCAGCGCAAGCAAACCATCCTCAGAGTTTGTTACGCCATTATCGGGCGGCAGCGCGACTTTCTGGAAAAGGGCATAGACCAGCTCAAGCCCATGATGATCAAGGAAGTGGCGGAGGAGATCGGGGTGCATCCCTCCACCGTCAGCCGCGCGGTTGCCAACAAGTACGGCCACACACCCCAGGGCGTTTTCGAGCTCCGCTACTTCTTCAGCGAGAGCGTGAATGGGCCGGAGGGCGGCGCCACCTCGCTGCTCATCCTCAAACGCCGGGTCAAGAAGCTTATCGAGGAAGAAGATCCCGCCAGACCGCTGACCGACGAGCAGATCACCCGCATCCTCCAGTCGCAGGGTATCCAGGTCACTCGCCGCACGGTCGCGAAGTATCGGGAGGATATGCGCATCCCGAGTACCCACCAGCGCAGAGTGAAAAGCTAGTTGCAGTCGCTGTTTCCCGGCAACTGTAGGTATTCCGATCAGGAGGGGCAGTCGATGAATGTGGAATACACCGGCAGGCAGTTCGAAATCACTCCCCGCATTCGACAGGAAGTAGAAACCGGCTTAGCCAAACTGGTAAAAATCCTCGGCGACAATTTCAAAACCAAAGTGATTCTGACCGTGGAGAAGCATCGCCACAAGGCGGAAATCACCATCAGCCCGCGCAATCATCCCCTGGTTGGCCTGGCGGAAGCCCCTGACATGGTGGCCGCCATCAACGCGGCCATGGAGCGCATTGAGCAGCAGGCGGTCAAGTACAAGGCCCGCTGGCGGACCAGAAAGCGCCAGCCCAAAGACAAGTGGAACGGGCAGGGCAGCCAGGAGGAAATGCTGGTAGCGGTGGGCGCTTCCGCGGAATCGGCGGTGCCCCTGGTGGCCCATAACTATCCCGCCGCGCCGCGCGCCACCGAGCCCCACATCGTGCGCTCGCGTGACGGGGTGGCCCTGCGGCCGCTGACCCTGGAGGAGGCGGTCAAGGAAGCCCAATTCCGCGATCGCGACGTCTTTGTCTTCCGCGATCCCAACGGCAAAGTCATGGTGCTGCACCGCACCAAGGACGGCAAGATGGAGTTGATCGAAGCGCCTTAAAATCAGTGGTCAGTTGTCAGTAGGGGCACGGCGGGCACCGTGCCCTTGATTTTCTTGCCCTCCCAGAGTCGTAGTGCGCGAGGGTTGGCGGAGTTTGAGAACAACAGCCTCAGACGACCGCCGGCCCACTGAGACGCAGCCCAGCGGGCGCGCGCTGCTGTCCTCGAATCGGGTTCGGGCCCGTCCGCCCGGGGCCGGCAACGTAAGGCATCAGCATTTGCCGCACCCTTTGACGGGCACGGAAGAGCCGGGCTTTGACCGTGCCTACGGTGATGCGCAGGATTTCCGCCGTCTGCTGCGCCGACATACCCTGCACATCTCGCAAAACGAACACCGCCCGAAGCCGCGGCCGAAGCCGGTGCACTGCCCGGGCCAAGGCCCGTTGCAACTCACCCTCGCTGCACAACTCCTCGGGGTTGGGTCCCGAGCTGGCAATCTGCAGCTCAACCACGCTTTCCTCATCAGAGGAAGTGAATTCCAGCGGGGAAAGCGGGAATTTCTGGCGATGGCGGATCCGGCCCAGAGCCTCGTTGACGGCGATGCGTATAAGCCAGGTGGAGAACGCCGCCCGGCCCTCGAAGGTCTTGACATTGCAGAACGCCTTGACGAAAGCCTCCTGCACCACGTCTTCCGCTTCCTGCGGAGTCTCCGTGAGGGAGCGAACGACACGGAAAACCTGGCGATCGTAGCGCTTCACCAGTTCGCCAAAAGCCTCGACATCGCCCGCGCGGGCGGCGTTGACCAGCAGCAATTCACCGTTGGCCGGGACAGCCGGGGTTCTTATTGCGGTTGCCATAGTTTCCGTCCCACACCGCAGATTCGCTGGCCGGATGCGGCGCTCCAGCCCTTTCACCTGCGGTCAGATCCGCCCTTAAGTGAGTAAAACGAGGCAAACACCGTCTTTCATCCATGCCGGTGCAAAATTCACAAATGAAGCGGCACGGCTGATTGGAACCGTTCAGGGAGTTGCTGAAACTTGCCGCGGAGATTTAAAGGGAGAGCGTCAGTTGGTCGGCGACATTGCGGGCAAGGTCCGGATTTCCCACTACGACTACACCCAGACCATCGCCGGCGAAGGATGCGACACCAATTCCGCCATCGTTTTCCTGGTGAAGGCGTTTACCGGAGTTTGGCACGGGTAAGGAATCGGAAGGCAGGTCCCGGCGCAGCATGAAAAACACCGAGACTTGCTGCGCGCCATTGCCGTAAACCAAATGAAGAGCCTGGGCCTGCAGCAGACCGCAAATCCTGCCTTTTTGCAAAGGCAGACCGGCAATGGTCTGCGGAATCTGCGCCTCGGGAACAGTGCGGCGGACCAAATCGTTGATTTCGTTGCTGCTGTGCCACCGCCTGGGTTCGTGCAGAACCACCTCGGTGCGGTGGTCGTCCACCGCATCCAGGCAGAGCGCATGCATGCTGTTGCTGGCGCTAAAACGGGTAAGGACAACGGCGCATAAAAGGACTACCGCCGCGGCGCCGGCCAGGGCTGGCCACCGCCATTGCCAGGGCAAAAACCGCCACCCCCGCTTGCCCTCGAGCCTCTGTTCGATGCGCGCCACCAGATCATCCGCAGTCGGTGTGGCCCGGTTTACCGCGCCCGTGATCAGGCGGTCGAGTTCGTACTCCTGTTGCAGCCGCGCCCGGCAAACGGCGCACCCATCCAGGTGCAAAGCCAATTCGCGCTGAATGGCGGGCTCGAGGTTTTCCGAAAATTGGGGCGCTAATAGCCCTTCGGCTTCATGGCATCGCATAGCTTGCGTTCTCTGTCGCTCATAATCGGCCCCGGATTGGGCCGCACGTGTTGCCGTAATGTCACCCGCGCCCGTCCCAACCGGGACATCACCGTTCCTATGGGGATCTTCAATATTTCCGCAATTTCCCGCAGAGCCAGACCCTCCACCACCGACAGCAGAAGCACACACCGCTGCTCCTCTGGCAGCAGGTCAATGCAGGCCAATACCTCTTGCATGAAAATGTGATCATCGAAATTGCCGGGCACGGACTGCTGGTCGAAGTCGAACTCCTCCTCCACCGCCGTCTCATGACGGACCCACGGCTTCCGATGGTGCTCATTCCACAGGTTCATGAGGATAGCAAACAGCCAGGCTTTGCAGTTGGTATCCGGCTGGAACTTGCTAAAGCCTTTCCAGGCACGAAGCATGGTTTCCTGCACCAGGTCCTCAGCCGCTTCCTGCCTCCGACACAACCGGATCGCCGTTCGCAATAGCGAGCGCACGTGGGGCATAGCTTCCTGCTCGAAGCATGCACGGCGGTTGCCGCCTTCGGTAATAACTGCCTCCGAACTCCGGCCCAGGGAAGGGACCTAGCCCGCTTACGCTAAACTCCTCGGACTGTATAACGTTTTTGGTTGAAATCTCATCCCCGGCCGGGAATTTTTTTGCTTTCTCTCATCCGTGAAGGTGCCCAGGCGGAACAAAAAAAGGACCGCCCGCAGGCGGTCCTTCAAGCAGCCAAACTGCCCTAAAAGATCAGCTTGAGCCCGAACTGCAGGCGGCGGCGGCCAATTCCGTCGGTAACGGTATTGCCGGCGAAGGTATCGCCGCCGTTCTGGTTAAAGCGGGTGGTGGCGAAGGCGTTGCTCGCCGTGTCATCGACGATCGGGTCGGGCACTCCTAACCATTGATTATTCAAGACGTTGAAGGCTTCCGCCTGGAATTGCACAGTCAGGCGTTCATTTACCTTGGTGTTCTTGAAAATACCCAGATTGGCGGTGCTGATGGCCTGCCCGCGCCCGGTATTCCGTCCCACCCCGAGGAAGGGAGAGCCGAAGAACTGAGCCGCGTTGAGGTCGTTGATGATCCAGTGAGCGCCATTGAGCGCCATGGGATTGCGGGTAACCAGGTCCACCAGGCCGCAGTTGGGCGCCGTGGCGCTGGTGCACTGGCCTACAGAGGTGAACGGGGCACCAGGGTTGGAGACGATGGGACGGCAGGCGTCGCGTTGCGAACCGGTCCAGTCGGTGGGGTCGCAAAGCGAGCCGGAATCCGGCCGTAACTGCACCACCGTGTAGGGCTGTCCGCTAGTGTAGCGGTAAGTGCTGTTGATCTGCCAGCCGCCCATTACATGCCCCAGGAAACCTTGCTGTGCCTTGGCAAAGGGCAGATCGTAAGACCACAGCAGGCCGAGGACGTGCGGATAATCCAGGCCGCTGAGCCCGCGCTCGCCGGCGGCGGTGTTGAACGGGTTCTGGGCGAAAGAGTTGGTGTTGCCGCCGGTGGCGGTGGAGAACACCTCGGTGGCGTTATCAATGGTCTTGCTGAAAGTGTAAGACACCTGCCCAGTGAAACCATGCCAACCCTGCACCCGCAACTGGCTTTGCAGCCCGTGATAAATGGAGAACGCGCTATTGGCATACTCCAGCACGTTCTGCCGGGTGCAATCGGCATAGCCGGCGACGAAGCCGGGCTGATTGAGATCGGTGCAGGGGGTAAGACCTGCAGGTATAAGGTTGCCGAAGCCGGCGGCAATCAGCGGCTGCAGAGCCGGATTGCCGTTTACGGTCTGGAAGTTGCCCAGGGTGTGATTGCCGACGTAGCGCACCTCGGCGGCGATTCGGTGGCCGATGCGGCGCTGAATCCCCAGGTTCCACTGCTCCGAGTAAGGGTTGCGGAAGTTCGGGTCGAGCGCGGTCTGGGCCGCCAATCCGGGGTCGCCCTTGGGGGCGAAGGGGAAGAGCGCGGCCGCGACGTTGGCGCCGGTAAAGTCGGTCACGTTGGGCAACCCGGGAATGCTTCCAGGGGTAAAGAAGTTAGCCAGGTTGACAAACGGGGCTGATCCGCCCACGTTGAGCGCCAGGTTGTAGAAGGCGAAGTCGTAGGCCATGCGGAAGCCGCCACGAATAACTGTGTCGTCGTTGCCGAACAGACGAGGCAGAAGGCGCGGGGTCCAGGCGAATCCGACCACCGGCCCAAAGTTGCGGTAGTGGTTGGGGACCTTGGCCACCGTGGTCTGGCTCAAGGGCAGGTTTGGATCCCAGAGAGGGTTGGGGCCGGTTTGCTGGGCCACGCTCTCATCGTGCAGCAGATTGCTGGCCTGCTGGTACCAATCCCAGCGCAGGCCCAGGTTCAGGGTCAGGTTGTCTTTGACTCTCCAGTCATCCTGGAAATACAGGCCTATGTCGTTCTCTTTGAAGCGCAGAATTGGCGGCCCATAAGCTACCGCCGTGAATTCCGACTGGTTGGCCAGCAGGGCGTTGAAATCGGGGTACTCGAAAAAGCCGTTGACGAAGAACAGGCCGACGTTGGGAGAACGCTGCTTGTCGTATTCGCCGCCGAACTTAATCACGTGCCGGCCGCGCACCCAGGAAGCATTGTCCTGCAGTTGGTAGACGTTGATTGTTCGCCCCTGGGGAAAGACGATATTGGGGCCGAAGCCCAGGTCGTCGGGGGCATCGAGGAAGACCTGCGGCGGGCAGGAAGTGATGTTGGCTCGCGTACAGTTAGGGAAGGACCCACCTTCAAAACCGAAGCCCGCGCGCGAGTAACTGAAGCGTACCTGGTTTAAAAAGTTGTTGGTAATGGTGCGGGTGTAATCCAGGCCAATCTGCTGGGACCGCCCCGGTACATCCACGAAATCACCGCCGGCAGCGGCGGAGGCGCCGTCGAACTGCTGGTTGGTGTTAATGTTCTGCTGGAAAATGTAGCGGACGAACAGCCGGTCCTTGGAAGTGATCTGGAAATCCACCCGGCCAGTGGCCTCGTAATCGTTGAAAATCGAGGGTAAGAAGCGGGTGAGAGAGCCAAATTCTACCGGAACTGTGGTTATGCCATCGGGGGAAACCAACCTGGTCGCGATGTTGCCGAAAGTGGGATTGCCGGCCGTGACCGCGGTAGGCCCGAACTGGGCCAGAGCGGCGACCGCAGGATTGTTGGGAAACGCCGCCTGCAGCTGCTTGATGCCGGTCAGGGTCGGCGTGGTCGCAGGAGTGGAGGAACTGGGCGAACCCGCGGAGCGCTGCCGTTCGAAATTGCCCGAGCCAAAGAACCAGATTTTGTCTTTCTTAATGGGGCCACCCATGGTCCCGCCAAACCGGTTATCAATGAATTTCGATACCGCCGGCTTGTCGCAGGGAATGGCGGTTGTCGAGGTCTGCCCCGGAGCGCAGAAGGGGTTGCCGTTCGTCCCGGTAAAGTCGGGCGATTTTTCCTGGTTGGCCAGCGAGTCGAAGGCGGAATTCTGGTGGAACTCGTAAGCCGTGCCATGGAAGGCGTTGGTGCCCGCCTTGGTGATGTAATTGACCACCGAACCCAGGTTGCGGCCATACTCGGCGTCGTAGTTGCTGATGATCTGCAGCTCGGCAATGCTGTCCTGGTTGCCAAAGAAGATGGACGGGCCGCCGATGGTGTTGTCGTTGTTGTTTTGCCCGTCCAGTTGGAAGTTATTGGAGCGCGAGCGCTGCCCGTTGACCGAAATTTCCGCTCCGTTGTTGTTGCTGAAACCGGTGCTGCCCGCGGTAGCTACGCCCGGAGTGAACAGCGCGAAAGAATCGTAGGTGTTGCCCAGAGGAATGCTCGTGACTTGCTTGGTTTCGAAGTTGGCGGAGATCTGGTCTGTAGTGTTTTCGACCAGGGGCGCCGTCTCTGTAACCGTCACGCTCTCCGTTGTCGGACCTACCTTCAGTTTGACCGTTCCCAGAGAAGTGTCCTTAGCCACCAGCACCACAACGTGATTGGCCTCATAAGCGGCAAAATCCTTGGAAGAAATGGTGACTGTGTAGGTTCCCGGCGGCAGAGAAGGCAGGGAGACTACGCCTGCATTGGAACTGACCGCAGTGAAGGCGCGATTGGTTTCTACCTGGACGGCGTGTACGGTGGCGCCCGCCACCACAGCACCGCTCTCATCGGTGACGGTGCCGGATATGGACCCAGTCACGATGCCTTGTCCAACCGCTAACGTGACTGCCAATACGGCGAACACAATCACCCCAAACAAATGTTTACCCGAGCACACACGCATAACACCTCCGACCACACAAATATTGTTTTGTAGATTGAAAATAATGGCCGTTCTTAACAGCCGGTAACTGCAATTTCCTGTCCATTCGCGAGGAGTTCAAAAAGATGGTGTTTTGCCGTAGGAAACTAACTGGTTAGGAGCAGAAGACAAACACCCCTCTAAGGTGAGTCGGCCGAATCTATGAAATTTGGGAAACGCGATGTTATGAAATTCAGAAGCAACAAAGCCGCGCTTCCATTCAGCTGCCGACTTTGCCGTAAGCTGGTCGGCCAAACGACGCCCCCAGTCGGAGATATATCAACAAAACGACCTACATTGTTTAGCCATTCGAGCTCTGGCACACTTCGGGCCGAGCCCTGGGCGTCGTCAAACGGCGCTTATGGTTTACCGGAATACGTGGCCTGGAACAATTGACGAAGAGCATGGATCTGGGACGGCTCAGTGTCACCCACTGCGGCGTAGCGCAGTCCATCCTGGCTCCAGGTCTCAACCGTAAATCCCAACTCGTGAGTTTCCGGCCAGGACTCCAGTCCTCTCCCCTCCTGCTGAAAAATGAAGACGGAGATCTGATGCTTGCCCACGCCGACAAGCAGTTGCGCCCCTGGGTTCTGCCGGAAGTACGCGACCCGCCCCCCAATCAGCCGGAAGGGCGACCCCTGCAGGTTGGGCAGAGTGAACGCGAAGGGCAACCGTCCTTCGAACCAGGGCTTCACCGTATGCCGGTCGGACGAGAACACGTCCACCGGGTTGGCGCTGGCCAAAGTAGAGACGTGCAGGTCCACAAGTTCGCTGGCGAAGTTCGCCGGCCGTGGGCGCGCCAGCCAGAGCGCTGCGGCAACCATCACCAGCACCAGCGCGGCTGCAGCCAGGCTGAATTGCGGCAGCCAGGGGAGTGAAACCCGGGGCCGTGGACTGGCCATTCGAGCCACTCGGGAGCGCAGTTCCGCAGATGGCCTGTAGCGGCCGGCAGCGGCAGTCCGGATTGCCCGCTTCATCTGCAAACGGCTGAGAGCGGTGCTGGAGCAGGAGGGGCAATCGCGCAGGTGTTGTTCGTATTGCGCCTCTGTTTGCGGCGAAAGCTCTCCATCCACGTAGCCGTCGAGACGGACTCGCCATTCACAGTTCATGGGATGTTCTCCGCAAATTCCCGCTGCAACAACGCGCGCATGGCTGCACGCGCCCGTGACAGACGCGACATTACAGTGCCCAGGGGAAGCTGCAGCGAGCTGGCAATTTCCCGGTAGCTCATCTCCTCCAGGTCGCACAGCAGGATGATCTCGCGAAAGGCCGCAGGCAATTGTTCCAGGGCCGCACGAATCATCTCCTGGTCGGCGCGCGCCAGCAGCAGCGATTCCGGGGTTTCACTGATGGCAGGCAGCGCCGCTTCGTCGTTCTCCTCTTCCTCCAGCGGCACCATCGCGGTGACCCGCAGCCCGCTGCGCGAACTCAGAAATGTATTGCGCACAATGCGGTACATCCAGGCGCGGAAATTCGTTCCGGGAGAGAACGAAGAAAAACCCTTAAGGGCCTTGGCGTATGCCTCCTGTACCAGATCCTCGGCTTCTTCGCGGTTTTGCGTGAGCCAGTGGGCGAAATTGTAGAGCGGCGCAAACAGCGGCATGGCCAGCGCTTCAAAGGAGCCGGTGTCGCCGGCTATCTCCGCAGCAGGTTCCGTGTTTGCCTCCGTCTCCTGCGCCACACTACGGGATGGCAGTTTCAATCACGCCGCTCCTGGAAAGACTTGCTATGGCCGGCTTCATGCCACCACCACCGCCCCCGTCATCGTGGGGTGAAGCTTGCAGTGGTAACTGAACCTGCCCGCCGCAGCGAAGGTGTGGCGGAAGGTTTGGTTGGTATCCATCAGAGGCGAAGAAAACAGATCTTCGTCGCTGGTGATGGTGTGCGGGGTGTCGTCTTTGTTGGTCCACTCCACCGCTGCGCCTACCCGCACCGACAATTCCCTGGGAGCAAAGGAGAAATTTCCTATGGCAGCGGCGACCACCGCGCCTGCCGCTCCTGTGGCAGGTGAGCTGCCGGCCTGGCTGTGTGCGGCGGAAGCCGCGGCTTGGCGAAGAATGCCGCTGACCTCTGCCGGCCGCGTTCCGGCCAGGGTTGCATCCACCACGGCCAGGTGGTGCTCACCACCGACGTAATTAACGTCAGCTATGCCCAGCACACGCCGCAATTGTTCAGCGGGCACCTTGAGCGGGCCGGGCGCCTGCGCGGTTCCGGGCACCGGCTGGGGAAAGGCAGTGGACAGGGCGGTGTGAAAGGTCACATTGCCTTCCACTTTCTGCATGATCTGATGGATGTGACCGTTGAGCACGGTGACCGAACCGAATCGCCGGAGATAGGAGAGCGCCTGGGCGCTCTCCTGCGTGCCCCACCCCCACTCGGGATACACCGTCCACAGGGGTATGTGCGCAAACACCACCACGGGGGTGCTGCTGCTATAACCGCGCAGGTCGCGTTCCAGCCATTCCAGTTGTTCGTGGCCGAGCTGGCCCAGTCCGCCCGCTTTCAGGTCGAGCACATTGACCAGACCGACAAAATGGACTCCTTTGTGGTTGAAACTATGCCAACCACCGCCCTGGGTGTGCTTCCCATAACGCTCCAGGAACTGGCGGCCGTTATCGAGCGCGACATCATGTTCGCCGGGCACATAAAACACCTGCTTCCGCTTCGCTCCTTTCAGCACCTCGTCAAGCGTGTCGAACTGTTGCGGCTTGGAAAGGTGACTCAGGTCCCCGGTATGGAGGATCAAATCGGGCTCGGCGGGCAGGGCGTTAATCTTATTTATCGCGGCTTGGAAGGTGGCGGTCACGTCGGGATTGGCTCCTTTATCAAAGCCGATGTGGCTATCGCTGATCTGAACGAAGATGAAACTGCCGTCCTCACCACGTTTTTGCTTTGCCCCGGCGATAAGCCGGGAGACGGGCACGCCGCCAGCCATGGTCCACACCAAACCGGTCCCTGCCCAGGCCATGCATTTGAGAAATCCGCGACGGTCCACGCCGTCACCCTTCTGCGCTTTCTTGACGGTATCGCTCCCAGTCTTCGTATGACGCATATAACCTCCGCCGGTTACTTGAATAATCGCTGTCTGCTCGGGTCGCGGATCCGCACGCCCCGTACTGCTGATAACTGGAAATGCGAAGTTTTATTCCACATTCGAGGCAAGACTGCGTCAGGTCGGACCTCGCGCCAGGTGGAACGGGTGAATTCGATGAGGACAACTCCGAGACGGGGTCTATTGCTGTTGCAGGCCGGGTTCAAAAGCAGGATTCGGATAGCCTCCCAGGCTCATACGTCGGACACTTTGTCCAGTCAATTGGGCTCCGCCGCAGCCGTGGCATTCCGCGTGCGCGGTGAGTTCACAACTTTTTACAGCTTTTTACTTGGCCATAACACACACTCAGCAGGTTTAAAGTACTGTTTTACCCGGTGGCCGAGTTCAGGGGACAAGCCGGGCAGGAGCGTGCGATGAAAAAGCGCTGGCGCTGGAACGAACGCACTCGATTACTGCTGACGCTGGAATTGGCGGTGGTGCTGCCGTCCGCCGCCCTGATTGTGGCCAACATCCTGCAACTGGAGCATATTCACCGCGACCACGCCATTGAAGCCCTCATGCAACGGGATTTCTCCGAGGCTCTGGCCATCTCCGAAAAACACAT
>DATEJK010000176.1:0-5914 GCA_035278025.1 Terriglobales bacterium
TTCCCCACCAGGCATTGAGCCGAGGAGAATCGCCCGGGACGGCAGTCGCGCGTGCCTATGGCGATAAAAAACGATGACATCATCTACGCGCTCACGAAAGAGGATGTCGATGATATCGCGGAAAAAATCGGCATATCGAATCTCACCGACAGGCACTACCGCATGGCTGAGAAATATATAAGCAGTTTCTGCAGCGACGGTCCGTATACCTGGGTGAACGCGATCTCCGATGCGCTGCATGACGCCGAAATGGAACGCAAGGGCGAATATCCGGACATTAAACCGGAATAATCACTGCGGCTGTCGGAACCGATGCGATTCTCCTCTGCTGAATACCTGAAGAACGAAAAGAATCTGGCGGGGAGCGGGCGCGGCTTAATCTAGGCCTCGTACGCCTCCGGCTGCTGCGCGTATACTTCGTACACACGCGTTCCACAGGAGCTTCCCGCCCAGATCGAAAGAGACCCTTCCGAAAAGCATCAATTTCCTTGAATCCCCTGCTCCCCGCCAAGACAATTTTTTATCGGCATGGCCCGAGTTATAGCGACAAAGCTGTGACCCGAGTGCCTTAAAAGTTGAAACAAAAACAGCGATGCTGCATCGCTGTTTTTGTTTCAGAGATTGCTTTCTTCAGAGTCCCATATGCTTTTTTCTATACTCCAAGAATTCCCCACGTAGGAGACAAAAAGCGAAACTGCACAAATATTCGGGGAACAACTGGGGAACAGCTCCATGTTCCCATCCATTCCTATCAATGACTTACGGTTGCCATCTGTGCCATGCAAGTCGTTGAAATTGCTCGTTTTTGGTTCTATGGCATGGAAGAGGTCGTCGGTTCGATCCCGACCAGGTCCACCAGCTTCTCTTATGCCAGTGGCTTACATCCTGCAGAGTGAAACTGAGGCGCGACAGCGCGAGCGACAGCTCAAGAGCTGGAAATCGCATCGTTCGGTCCGGGGACTAGTACAGGCTTCCAAAGCTCAGGGGTGAGCGCGCCCCGGCTGGCCGGGGAGGTCGTCGGTTTTCCCGACCAGGCACCAAACTCTCTTTTATGCCTAACCGCCAAGGGTGCATCCGTCTGCACGATTGCGGGCAGTTCATGCGGTGTGGGCAACAAGGGTTGTTTTGGGGTGTTCGTACGCCTCAATCTGCTGCATCATTGCCAGCTGATCCCAGTTGTCCCAGCCCTCAATGATCTTGCCGTCTCGAAAGCGAACCATCGTCATTCCGGTGATTCGGACTGGTTTGCCGCTGGGAGGAATCCCCAGGTGAGCGCCTCGGTGGGTCATGGTTGCCGACCACCGCACCACCACCTTGTCGCGTGCTCCGAAAGCGTCCTCGACGGTTACCTTCACATCGGGAAATGCCCCGCGAATCCGCTCCACGAAACGGATAAAGTCCGCCGGTCCGCGAATCTTGGCTCCAGGCTCGCCTTGGCCCATTCCCACAGCGTCCTTGGCCAGCAGTTCTTTGACGGTCGCAATTTTCCCCTGATTCCACACTTCCTCAAACCAGCGGCGCATCAGAGCCACGTTCTCTTTGGCTGCCATGAGTTCTCCTCCCGGGAAACGTTCAACAGGGTACTCCAAGGTTTGGATGAAACCCGAAATTTCTGGCCCCGTCTTTAATTCCTGTTAGGCCTTTTGATCCCAAGATGTTCCGGCAACTTAAGACAGTGCAGTTCTCCTCCGCCTCGGCTTGAGCCCCATCCCCGCCCGGAATGCGCCATATCAACCCGGAAATCCACAGAGATTCCCCCATGAACCAAGGGGATTACTTCCCCTCCGCACCCAAGTTCACGAAAATCAAGAGCACACTTGGTAGCCGGAACGCACGGCTAGCGTCAACGGGGAGGAGCACAACCGAGTATGGCGGCGAAAGAAGTCATCCTCTATTTCGAAGATCCAAGCGACGCTCTGCGCTTTACTCTGGCGGCAGGTTCGGTCATGGCCGGCGACCGCCTGGCTGACGGCATGACCCGCGAAATGCGGCGAGCCACCCGCATTACGCTAAGCACCGCCGAGGAAGATGCGGCCAAGCAACGGAACGCCGACAGGGTTTCCTGATTGTGCTGACTTGGCGCGCCCACTACCCGCCCAGCGTGGCGCTGTTGAGTGCGGCGCGCAGGCGCTCCTGCTCCGCGGCTTGCTCCGGATTCACGGCAAAAAACTCCACGCCGTAGCTGTATCCCTGCCGGTTCCTCACTATGCCCTGCACACGAATGGGTCCGCCGTAAGGCGGCGTGAACTCCACCTCGATCTTGTCTCCCAGGCGCAATTCCACTCCCGCAAATACCGCCATACCGCCTTCGCTGATTTCCTTGCCTCGTCCGCTGATCACCCGGCTCTTGTCCTCAAGGTGGACGATCACCCGAACGGGAACATCCAGTTTGTGGCGGGTCCAGCGCCGCGCCACTGGAAAGATGACCTTCTCTCCCACCACCGTACTCGACATCAACATGCCTCTCGCCCATGGTAGAGGGCGGGAAGAGAAGCACAAAATTACGAAGGTGCATCGAGAACGTCCTGCCACCCTCGAAACCTTACCTGGGCATGAGTTGCTCGACCAGCTCAGGAGAATCAATTTTCCAGTCGCTGGCCAGAACATAGGCTCGGCGCAAAATCATCTCGCTGCGATAATCCAAATCAAGGGGGACGTCCTGCAGTGCGAGTTCCACCGCATTCCAAACCTTCTACGGTATTTGCAGCCGGCGTGGACCCGATTCAGTCTGAAGCACGGCGCTTCCCCACCCCAGGTGGATGCGATAGGAGCCCAATTGACCCTTCACTTCCAGCACGACTTTCGCGATTTTGCAACGGTCCCGAGCGAGGCGCGCCTAGTCGCCGGTGGCGGTCTGCGCATTAGTTTCCTGCGGCAGGACCGCTACGCCGTCGCGGAAGGTCACGGTCTTGCCGGAGATGGCGGGCACGCGCTCGCCGGGTACGATGATTCCTACCAGGTTCAGCGGGTCGGCAGCAGAAATAGTGATGCTCTCTCCCGACGGTTCGGTTTTGCGCATGGCCCGCAGCGACTCCACTGCGACCGGCAAGGCGAATTGCTCGCCCAGAAAGCCGCCGATGAAGCGCCCGCCGCGCACCTCGCCGCGGTCTTCCAGGCGGCGGAAAGCCATAGCCAGCTCGCGCCACTTGGGCACAATGGCTTCGCGTGCCAGCAGGTCGCGGAAGACCACGCCATAACGGCGCAGCAGCATCCAGCAGGCGGCCTCCACCTGGCGCGTGCGCTCGGCCGCTTCGCCGGGATAGAGCAGCGCCCAGCGCCCTGAACTGTGGCGTGGCCGGTTCATGCGCCCGCTGCCCTGGCCGGAGCGCCGCTTGGGATCAATCAGAGCGCGCAGGTTATCGAAGCCGTCAGCGGTGACCAGCCCGGCCGCCACCAGTTCCCAGAGTGAGGTTTCGATTTCCGCTTTGAGTTTGTCCGTCCCGCGCACGATATCCGCGAAGAACGAAGCTCCGTGCTGGCGCAGAAATTCCAGCACCTGGCGCGCGCCGTGGCTCAGGCCGCGGCCATCCTGGTGGTCGGTATGAGGGGGCAGCCAGTCGGCCTCCTCGCGCACATAGAACGTAATCGGCGCCACGCTGGTGGGAATTACTCGCCGCTTGCCTTCAGCGGAATCCTCCAGGGTGGCGGGATGCGGCGAGAGCCGTCCCCAGCCCACCGCGCCAGTCAGGCAGAGCTGGTCGAGCACCTTGGGATCATAGTTGGCAATGCGGCGGGCCAGCACCTGCCGCTCCCAGGCGCTGGCGGGAATTTCGAAGCCCTGCAACTGCTGCAGCACCTCCAGCGTGCCGCGCTCGCCAATGGTTTGGGTTCCGGGCGCGATGTGTTGCCAGCGCAGCAGCCAGCGCATGAACTGCGCCGCTGTGACCGGCTCCACCTGCTTGCGCAGTGTGCCCAGAGTGAGGCGGTGAATGCGCGCCAGCAGGCGGCGTTCGCACCATTCCACTTCTTCCGGATGGGTATGTGTGAAATTTCCCCGCAGAATCGCGCCTGTAGCCTCCAGGCGCAGCAGCGCCTTGTCAATTTCGGTGGGCGGAAGGTCCAGGATCCTCCCCAGTTCGCTCGCGCTGGTCGGGCCCAGATGTCCCATCCAGCCCGTAACCATCTGGAGCAGGGCGTCGTCAGCCGCAGGCACCGAGCCATCGAGCTTGGGCAGCGCAGCTTCGAATTGAGCATGGGGATAAATTTGTTCGAAGCTCGCGGCCCGTTCGGCGCAGACCCAGAATGCCTTGCCCCCCTGAATAGCGCGGCCAGCGCGGCCGGAAGAAGCAAGACCTTCGAAATAACGCAGCCAATTTTCGGCTGAACCCTCGGGTACCGCAATCAGCGTCTGCAGCACATCATGCAGTTCGTCGGCGTCACGCACGTCGGGCCAGGCTTCTTCCCGCACCTGGGCGATGGCGGCGGGGTCGAGTTTCCCCACCTCCTCGAGCACCGATTCCGGCAGCAGGCGGCGCATCTGCACGGCGCGCGCCCGGCGCTCCTCCAAAGGAGCGTCATCGAGGTAGGCGTAAGGATTGGCGTTCAGAATTTCGTGCGAAAACTGCGAGGGCACCGGTGTGTCCACCGCCAAACAGCGGATGCTGCCATCCTCGATGCCGCGCAGGACCGCGCGCAGACCGTCAATGTCCATGGCCTCCGTCAGTACATCCTTCATCACCTCGCGCACCAGCGGGTGATCGGGGATCTGGATGTCGCCCACTATGTTTTCCTGGCAGGCGGCCACGTCGGGAAACACCGAAGCCATCAGGTCGTCGGAGCGCATGCGCTGAATCTGCAGCGGCAGCTTTTTGCCCCCCTGGAAGCGCAGCAGCGCCAGCGAGCGCATAGCGTCCCAGCGCCAGCGCGTGCCGAAAATCGGCGAGCCGGTAAGCACCGCCTGCTCCACCACCGGCTGCACCGTCTCCGCCTGCAGAAAGTTGAACACGTCCGCCAGCGGGAAACTGTGCTGCTCAGCCAGCGCGATATTCAGCCCGTCATCGGTGGCCGCGGCCTGCAGCTCGAAATTGAAGCTGCGGCAAAAGCGCTTGCGCAGCGCCAGTCCCCAGGCTTTGTTGATGCGGCCGCCGAAGGGCGCATGGATCACCAGTTGCATGCCGCCGCCTTCATCGAAGAAGCGTTCGGCGATGATGGTCTTCTGTGTGGGTACGGCTCCCAGCACCGCCCGTCCCTGGATCACGTATTCGATGGCCTGCTCGGCGCCGGAATCGTCCAGGCAGCATTCCTCTTTCAGCCAGCGCACCGCCTCCGCCACCTCCGGCTGATTCTGCGAGATGCCGATGGGAGAAGTCCTGGGCAGCATGTCGCTGATTTGTTTTCGCAGTTCCGCCACATGCTCGGAAAGCTCGCTGGTGCGCGCCGGCGCCTCACCGCGCCAGAAGGGAACGCTGGGCGGCGCGCCATGCGCATCTTCCACCAGCACCCGGCCGGAGGCGCCCTCGATGCGGCGAATCTGCCAGGAGGTGTTGCCCAGCAGCATGATGTCGCCCTTGTTGCTCTCCACCGCGAAATCCTCATCCACGGTACCCACCACGGTGCCTTCCGGCTCGGCCACCACGGTGTACAGGGCGTTTTCCGGAATAGCACCACCGCTGGTAATGGCCGCCAGCCGTGCCCCACGGCGAGCGCGCAACCTGCCGTGAACACGGTCGCGGAACAAATAGGCGCCATAACGTCCGCGGCGGGCTGCAATACCCTCCGACAGCATGGTGAGGATTTCGTCAAACTGCTCGCGCGGCAGCTCCCGGTAGGGATAAGCGCGGCGTACCAATTCGAAGAGCTCATCTTCCTGCCAACCGCTGTCAGGCGCAGCTCCGGCCTCGCTCGTAGCGCCGGCGTCTCGCCGGCTGTCGGGCGGGCGTCCCGCCCGCCCCGCGGTACTATCTGCCGCAGCACA
>DATEJK010000177.1:0-82006 GCA_035278025.1 Terriglobales bacterium
TCCCCGTTCTCGGCAAATTCTTCCGCAAACGCGGCTCGCTCCGCGTCTGTCTCCTCCACCGCTTCGGTCAGTTCAACTCCATTTCCGATGTGGTTGTGCTCGGAATCATGTAGATCACCCGCTTCGTGGGTCTCCTCTTCCAGTTCCTCGAAGTCGGTATCTTCCAGTTCTTCGGCGAAGGAGGGCATGTCGCTCTCTTCGTCCTCGATTTCCTCTTCTTCCACGGTGCCGGCGGCAGGCTCGGAAGCCTGCATTTTCTGCTCCTGGCGCTCGAAGGAATGGCTCGGTTCCGCCTGCGGCTCTACAAAGCGGACCCTCGGCTGGTCTTCCTCCTCCTGCCGCTCCGGCTCGCGCTCAGCAGCTTCGCCGCCGAACGCGGCGGCCACATTCATCTGCTCAAAGCGCCGTTGGTCGCGCTCTTCTAATTCCTGACGTTCCTCCGCGGGCCCCGGGTGCTCTTGTTCGGTGCCGGCAGTCCCATCCGCGGGAGCGGCCTCCGCCGAGTTCGGGTGCGATTCCGGCTCCCGCGCCGGACGAGACCGGTTCTGGTACTTGGAAATGGATTCACCGGGCAGGATGATGGGCTCGTACACCGGCTCACGGCTCTCTCTGGATTCGCGACTTTCCCGCGGCTCGCGGCTTTCGCGCACCGGCTCTGCCGGAGCGGTCGCATGGGGCTCCGGTCCGCGAGAAAATTTGGACTCGGGCAGGCCGCGGCCGCGACGTCCACGGCGGCGGCGCCGGTTGCGCCAGCCTCGTCCGCCCTGGTCATTCTCGCGCTCGCGAGCCGAAGAAGCCTGGGCCGGTTCGAGACCTCCTTCCGTCGTCACCTCCTGCTGCCCCTCCGGGCCGGGCAGCGGTTCCAGCGGTGTCTCCGTGGCCGCCTCATCTTCTGCTGTGGAAGGCGCCTCGAACTGCTGCCGAGGCACCGTGATCTCCTGAAATTCCCCTTCTTCATCCTGCAGTTCGAAGAAATCGGAAACGTAGAGAAACGCGTCCCGTTCCAGGCCGATATCCACAAAAGCGGACTGCATGCCGGGAAGCACGCGAGTAACCCGTCCTTTGTAAATAGAACCGGCTAAGGTGTATTCATTTTCGCGCTCGAAGTAGACTTCGGCGAGCTGGTCATCCTCTACGATCCCCACCTTGGTTTCGTGCGGGGTGGTAGAGACGAATAGTTCTTTTGTCATGCTGACTCCGGATGTGCTTCCCGCGGGAAGCACACTTCTCCCCGGCGCCTGGACAGAGATGGAAGGATTGGCGATATAGGCAGCTAGGAACAGAGAACAACAAGGCCCGGGAGGATTACCCGCGCACTGCAGTCTTGTCTAAGCTCAGAAATCGTTGCACCTATAACACTCTGTCACCGGGTTTGTGACCGCTCTCTCCGCCTGGCCACAGGGCCAGTAACTGCCAAAGGGAGGGGGCCGTTAGCCGCCCGATGCTTTCCGCTGCAATCCTGTCCGGCCTCTGTTGCTGCCGGCAAAGTGCCCTTTTAACGCGAGGGCTCTCGTAATGTGACAAAACTTGAAACCTGCCACGCCCCACGGCGTAGCCCTTAACCCCTGCTACCAATGCACTCTAATTCACGAACCGACGCATGCGAATATTCATCACGATACCCAGCGCCAGAAACGTAAACAAAACCGACGATCCGCCGTAGCTCATCAGCGGCAAGGGTATGCCGGTGACCGGCATGAAGCCGACCACCATCCCTATGTTGATGAGGATGTGGAAGGTTAGGACCGCCACCACACCCATGACCACGAACGCTCCGGCACGGTCGGGCGCCGTTTGCGCGTTCTGGATCAGGCGCATCAACACCATGAAGTATAGCAGCAGTACCCCCATTGCGCCCACAAAACCATGTTCTTCGGCAAAAGCGGCAAAAATGAAGTCGGTCTGTGGAACGGGCAAAAACATGCCGTGAGTCTGGGTGCCTTTGGCGAAGCCCCGGCCCCAGATCCCGCCGGCTCCTACCGCGATTTTGGACTGAATCACCTGGTAGCCGGACCCCTGGCGGTCGGCCTCAGGCTGCATGAAGCTGGTCAGGCGGTCGCGCTGGTAGGGCTTGAGCACGTGCCAGGCCGCGGGCATAGCCATGGCCGCCGCAAGCAGGATTATACCCGCGTGCTTGGCCCGCAGCCCGCCCAGATATATTCCCATCAGGGCAATGGGCAAATAGGTCAGGGCCGTCCCCAGATCGGGTTGGGCCAAGACCATCAACATGGGCACGCCCACCAGCAGTCCGGCCTTGATCATGTCAAAGAAAGACAATTCGCTCCGCCGCGCGTCGGCGAAGTACTTGGCCATGGCCAGAATCAATATGAGCTTGACCCACTCCGAGGGCTGGAAGTGCTGTCCCCCTGGAAACTTGATCCAGCGCCGCGCCCCCAGGTACTTCTGGCCAAACGCCAGAACCGCCAGCAGCGAGCCAATGGAAACCAGGTACATCCAGTGCACGTTGTCGAGCAGCAACTGGTAATCCAGCAGGCTGACCAGGAACATGGCCATGATGCCGGCCGCAATCCAGTACATCTGCTTGATGTGCACGCCCGCGAACTTGGTGTGATAGGTGGCGCTGTAGATCTCCAGCACCCCTAAGGCACAGATGAGGAGCATGAAGGCCAACAGCAGCCAGTCAAAATCGCGGTATGAGACGTTGCGTGCCATAAAACCAATTATCAGTTCTCAGTCAGCCCGGGCTGAAACTTGAAACTCGAAACGTGAAGTTTTGGCGGCCGCGGAGCGGTACGCGGTACATCTATGTAAAACCTCCCGCCCTGAATGTTATCTGCGTCCTTCCCGTGGGGGTCGTTCCACACCGCCGCCACTTCCGCCCGGCCGGACCTGTTCACGGCTGCAACCTTGATGGGAAGCCGCCGCTGCTTCTCCACATAAGCCTTCACTACCTGGGCGGCAATGCGGCCGGCAAACTGGCCGTGCTCGCCACCTTCAAACAACACCGCCACCACCAGGGTGGGATTGCGGCGCGGGGTAACGCCCACAAACCAGGCATTATCCTTCATCGAATGAGCATGCCCCATGCGCTCCGCCAGGGCATTGCTCATGGTCTGGGCGCTGCCCGTCTTGCCGGCAAAATCTATCCCCTCCAGGTGGGCGCTGTTGGCGGTCCCCAGGGGCGTAGGCACGTTGGCCATAGCATCGGTGATGAGTTCCCAGTTCTTGGGGTCAATGGGTACGTGCGTTTCCTGGCTGTAATCCATGATCTGGCGGTAATAAGCCGGAAGCTGGCTGGGAAAGGCGACATGGGGCCGCACCATCGCCCCATCGCTGGCGATGGCGCCGATGGCGCGCGCCAGTTGAATGGGCGTCACCGCCACCGCACCCTGGCCAATGCCCACCGAAATGGTCTCGCCGGGGAACCACTTCTGGTGGAAATTCTTGATCTTCCACGCCTCCGAAGGCATGAGGCCCGAGGCTTCCTGAGGCAGATCAATGCCCGTTTTCTGGCCCAAGCCGAAGGCTATGGCCCACTTGGCAATACGCTCAATGCCCAGCTTTTGCGCCAGGGTGTAAAAGAACACATCGCAGGATTGGTAGATGGCCTTGCTGATGTCCACTACACCGTGCACGCGGTGCTCGGCCGTCACCCAGCATTTGAAGTAGCGCCCATAAAACACGGCGCCACCCTGGCAGTTGACCTTCATGTCCTGCGCAATGCCTTCCTGCAGCCCAGCCGTGGCCATGATGATTTTGAATACCGAGCCCGGCGCCAGCTGCGCCTGGATGGCCTTATTGAGCAGAGGGTGGTTCTCGTCAGTGACCAGACGGGTCCAATTTTCCTTGGAGATGCGCACCGCGAAATCATTGGGATCGAAGGTGGGACGGCTGACCATGGCCAGCACCTCTCCATTGCGCGGGTCCATGGCCACCACGGCGCCGTTGCGGTCACCCAGCGCCTCCTCGGCGGCGATTTGCAGGTCAATATCCACGGTCAGCCTTAAGGGCTGGCCGGGCACGGCGGGCACTTCATCCAGCGGCTTTACTTCCTTCCCCAGGCTGTTGACGATCACGCGCCGCGAGCCGTTTTTGCCCATCAGCATGTCGTTGTAGTACAGCTCCACCCCGGACTTGCCCACCACATCGCCAGGGCTATAAAGCTCCCACTGCGGCTGGTTGAGCATGTCTTCGCTGACCTCGCCCACGTAGCCGATCAGGTTGGCCATGAAGCCGCGGCGCGGGTAGAGGCGGCGGTGCGCCATGATGGTTTCCAGTTCGGGCAGTTCGGTGCGATGGGCCTCGATGAAGGCCAACTCGTCGGGAGTGATGTCGTCCTTGAGGTAGATGGGCTGGTACTGCGGCATGTGGCGAAACTTGCGGATGCGGTCGCGCACCTCCTCCGGGGACATATGCAGGCCGGCCGCAATTCTATCCACGTCAGCGTCAATATCCCGCGACTGATCGCGCAGCAGAAGCGCGGTGAAGGAGGGATAGTTATCTACGATGATGCGACCTTCGCGGTCCAGGATCTTGCCCCGGGGGGCGAGGATAGGAACCGTGCGGATGCGGTTGCGCTGCGCCAGTTCGTCGTAATACTGGCTGCTCATTACCTGCAGACGCCAGAGCCCGAAGCCCAGGGTCAGAAAGACCCCCAGGATCACGTATTGGATAACCGTGAGCCGAAGCTGCGGTATTCTGTCGTCGCGGTTCATGAAAGCAGTGGCCGGTTTTCAGTTGTCAGTTGGCTCTCGGCTATCAGCTCTTGCTTCTGGCTCTCGCTAATAGCTGATGGCTGAGAGCTGACGACTAATTGGTCAATCGGAAATTGCCAATCCCCCTCACCCTCTCTGCTTGAATCGGTCCAGGATCATGAACAGCGGCACGGCCAGGGCCGCATTGGCAAAACCGGCGACAGCCATGTGCCCCCAGCGCCAGGCCAAATCCTGCCCCACCATGCCCCGCGCCACCACCAGATAAATGATCTGGTGCACGATGTAAAACCCGTATACGAGCAGAAAGCGGGAACCGGAATTTTCCACATCCAGCTTCACTCCCAGCGATGAGGCGCCATAGCCGACCACGGTCTTGGCGATGCCGTAAATGCCGATGGGCTGGTGGGTGAGGCTGTCCTGCAGCAGGCCGATGATACTGCCGGTGAGCAGTCCCGTGACCGGGTTGCGGCGTGATACGGACAGAAAAATTGTTACCAGCAGGGGCAGATCGAAGATTTCGAAAAAGTGCAGCCGCAGGGGAAGAAACGCCTGCAGAAAAAGCGCCAGCAAGGGAATCAAAATAGCGGCAGGCAGGCTGAAGCGGTAAACCTCAATCTGTTCCCGCGAAGTGTAGGAGACGTTCACGGCTGCGGTGTCTCCGCCTGCGGGGGGTTCTGCTCTGTTCCCGCGGGCGCTTTCTTCTGCTCTGGCGCTGTGGCCTTAGGAGCCGGTGCGGCAACGCCCGCGCCGCTGGTCACGGCCGGGGAGGACGTTCCCGGCTGTTGGTCCGTGGTTCCGCTGGTCGCCTGGGCAGTGGATCCAGAGACAGGCTTCGTGGGACGCGGTTTCTTCGTCACCCTGGTTGCCGAACCGGCGGAAGCGCCGCCTGCCCCGGCTGCCGGGAGTACCCCCGGCGCGCCAGGGACGGCGGTCTTGGGCGTCGCCGCCGGCAGCTTCCTGACCTCGCCGGGCAAGTTAACTTCGGCAGTACTCGCATGCGGCTTCGTGACCGCCTTAGCTCCGGCAGCAGACTTGGCTTCTGCAGGCTTGGCGCCGGGCGGCTTCACGCCCACCGGCAACGGCACGCCCGTGGCCGGCATTCCCGTATTCTCGGGCACGGAAGGCAGACGCGCCGCCAGAATGTCGGCCGCGCGCATGGAGGTTTGCGCCTCCTTTGCCGTGGGCTGCCGCTCCACCACCTGGGTTATGACCAGCACCTCTTCCAATTGATTGAGCTGGGCCGCCGGCTTAACGATTATTTTGAGAAAGACGTCGCGTCCCGGAGAAACGCTCTTGACCGTGCCAATGGGCAGGCCCTTGGGAAAAATCTGGTCGCCGCCGCTGGTCTGGAGCTGATCGCCCGGCTCAACCCGCTCGTCGCTCATCATTTTTTCCAGCACCAGCTCCCCGTTGGCGGTTCCCTTGAGCACTCCCTGGAGACGCGACTTTTCCAAAATGGCCCCCACGCCGCTGGAGGGATCATTGATGAGCAGCACCTGCGAGGTGTTGGGAAACACGCGCAGAATCTTGCCCACTACGCCGTCGGCGGTAATGACCGCCATATCCTGCAGGACACCGTCGCCTTCGCCCTTATCTATGTACACAACCCGCGACATATCGCTGCCGCTGGAGCCGATGACCTGCGCCGGCAGCGTCCTGGCGATGAATTGCTCCTTGAAGCCCAGCAGGCGCTGCAGGCGGCGGGCCTGGCCGGCGTCCTCCGCCAGCCGGACCTGCTGCAGCCGGAGTTGCTCGATTTCATCCTGCAATTTCTGGTTCTGCGCGCGGACTCCCCGCAAATCGAAGTAGTTGTGCCAGGCGCCGCTGATGCTTCCCTCGGCGGCCGCGAAGGCCTTTTCCAGCGGGGTGACCGCGCTCACTGTCCACACCCGTATCAGGCGGGTGGAATCGGTATCGGCCGTGCGCTTGACCTGCACGGCAAGCCCGACTACTTCAGCAAATAGAACCGCCACCAGAATGGTGACGTTACGGTGGCGGGTGAGGAGGTTTTCCACATCAAGTCCAGTTGCCAGTGGTCAGTTGTCAGTTGCAAGTACCTGATACCTGGTACCCAGTTACTGGGAACCGGTGGGCGGGGCTGCAACGTCTGAACCCGTATTCATCCGCGGCACTCCGCGGCAATAAAGCTACTCGATCGAAATCTTTCTGAGCAGCTTGAAGTCACTCAGCATCTTGCCCGTGCCCAGCACCACGCTGCACAGCGGATCGTCGGCGATCGAAACCGGCAACCCGGTTTCCTCGCGAATGCGCTTATCCAGGTTCTTGAGCAGCGCGCCGCCGCCGGTGAGCACGATGCCGCGGTCGCTGATGTCGGCGGAGAGCTCGGGCGGGGTGCGTTCCAGAGCCACGCGAATCGCGTTCATGATGGTAGAAATACACTCGCTCAGCGCTTCGCGGACTTCGCTGTCATCTATTGTAATGCTCTTGGGCACGCCTTCAATCAGGTTGCGGCCCTTGATCTCCATGGTCAGCGGCTTCTCCAGCGGGTAGGCGGAACCGATCTCGATCTTGATCTGCTCGGCCGTGCGCTCGCCCACCAGCAGGTTGTACTTGCGCTTCAGATAATTCATGATGGCTTCATCCATCTGGTTGCCGGCCATGCGCACGGAACGCGAGTAGACGATGCCGCTGAGGGAAATGACGGCGATGTCGGTGGTGCCGCCGCCGATATCCACAATCATGTTGCCGCTGGGTTCGGTGATGGGCAGGCCGGCGCCGATGGCCGCCACCATCGCCTGTTCCACCAGGTGAACTTCGCTGGCCTTGGCGCGGTAGGCGGAGTCCATGACCGCGCGCTTTTCCACTTGCGTGATCTCGGAAGGCACGCCGATCACGATGCGCGGGTGCACCAGCATCTTGCGGTTGTGCGCCTTCTGGATGAAATAGTTGAGCATTTTCTCCGTGACCTTGAAGTCGGCGATCACGCCATCCTTCATGGGCTTGATGGCCACGATGTTGCCCGGGGTGCGGCCCAGCATTTCCTTGGCTTCTTTGCCCACCGCCTCGACCTCGCCGCTGTTCTTGTTGATGGCGACGATGGAGGGCTCGTTGACCACGATGCCCTTGCCGCGGGCATACACCAGTGTGTTCGCGGTGCCCAGGTCAATGGCCAGATCGCTGGAAAACATGCTGGCCAGGGAGCGAATGTTGCTGAACCACGAACTGTTCTTGTGGAAGCCGTTGGATGATGACATACGTTGCTCTCTTCGACCTGGGGCCCTCGCGCCGGCGAGGAGCAACAGGAGATGGCGATTTTGCCGGTCGCCCGGCGCGCGTGCTGGTTTCAGCATGCGCTACTCTGGATTCTATGTGAAGTTCCTCTGTAGTGGCGGGGCACGAAAGTCCCGGCACCCCCGGCGAACCTACTGAATCACCACCGTCTTCTGCTGGGTATTTACTCCTCCTCGCGCATTTTGCGCGGTGATGGTTATCACACTCTCCCCGTTGGGCAAAGGCGGCGTGAAGTAATGGAAGGTGCCATCGTTGGCAATCAGCGGCACTTCCCGGCCATTCACCATTACCCGCGCGTCGGCCTCGGTCTTGCCCCTCACTTCAATCACGTGCCCGTGCTGGATGAAAGGATCGAGCTCCAGGCTCATGCTGATCGCCTCACTGCCCTTGGGGATGATGGTAAAACGGTTCTTTTCACTCTCAATAGACTCCTTGCCGCGCGCGTCCACCGATTGCACCGCCCAGTAGTAAGCGCCATTGCTCAAACCCGTTACCTGCACATCCGTCCCCCCCGCCTGCTGGTCATAAACGGTGGAGGAAAAATAGGGATTCTTAGAGATGCGCAGCCGGTAAGCGGTGGCATTGGTCATGGGCGTCCAGGAAAACTCCACCGTCTTGGCCTTGCCGGAGCTAAACAAAGGCATCATGTTGGCCGGAGCAATCAGGGTAGGCGGCCCAATCTCCTTAGTCTTGACCAGAGCCTTTGATTCGGAGCGGAAGCTGACCTTCTCGTAATCGGTCAATTGAACCACTTGCCCGTCGCGGCTCACCTCGCCGGATCCTTTTTTGACCAGGATCTCATGCTGGTCGGCGCGGGGATCGTTGTGCACCATGGCCGCCGATTCCGGCGCCAGCGAGGCGGTGGCCCCGGCCACCATCACCCGCGAAGTCGAGCCCTGGCTGTAAGTAGCGGTGGCCAGGTCCACCGTGCCGGTGGTCACATTCACGGCCACCTGGGTTTGCTGCGCGGTGGCCGAGTTCTCCTCGATCACGATCAGGGAATCCTCTTTGATGGTGTAGCTGGTGCCATCGTTGAACACGATGCGGGCCATGCCCTCGGAACCCGTCTGCACCACGTCGCCCTTCTCAAGGGGCAGGCTATAGTCGGCCGAAACCCAGGTATTGCTGTTTGCCTTCTTCACCCGGACGGTGCCGTCGTAATTGGTGAAGTGGGCCTGCTGGGCCACCGGAGCGTTGCTGTCATCGCCCCCGCCGGCATTGCCCGCCACCTTCTCCAGCAGCGTGTTCACCGCCTGCAGGCCGGCGTGAGTGGCTTGCGGGAAGACGAGGTTGATGATTGCTCCCGCCAGCAACAAAATGACGGCAACACCTACCGCTACGCTGCGATAGGTGACCGTTTTCCACGCAATGTGGATGTTCGAATTGCGGTCGTGTGCCACGAACTCGGCAAAAGGCTCTGAAGTTGGGGATTTCCAGCGAGAGTACCATAACCCCAAGAGGGCGAAAACAGGTAATTACCTTGGTGTTACGGGAGGCAAAAGGCTCCTGGCTGCGGCTCTTATCCTTTGGCTCTCAACCTAGGCTGCCGGCCACTGTCGTAGGCCGGCCTTGCTAAAGCCAACAGCCAACAGCCCTTCTCGCGAGATGAGTGGGCACCAGGCAGCAGCCATCACCCGCGCTTGTGGCGCCTATCACTTGCGACGCCACAGCGCCGCCTTGTACGATGGCTGGTTTGCTTAATAAATAAGGGGAGATGAGTATGGCCACCGACACGCTTACGGCATCCATCGGCACCGGCTCCAGTGCCAGGGTATATAAGAACTTTATTGACGGCGAGTGGGTCGAATCCCGAACCGGGGAAATGTTCGAGGACCGCAACCCCGCCGACACCCGGGAAATCGTCGGCATCTTCCAGAAATCGGGAAAGGAAGATGTGGATGCGGCAGTGGACGCGGCCAAGCGCGCCTTCAAGAAGTGGCGTCTGGTGCCCGCCCCGCGACGGGCGGAAATCGTTTATCGCGCCTCCGAAATTCTGATCGAACGCAAAGAAGAGTACTCCCGTGACATGACCCGGGAGATGGGCAAGGTCATCAAGGAGACCCGGGGCGACGTGCAGGAGGCCATTGACACTGGCTATTTTATGGCCGGGGAGGGCCGGCGCATGTTCGGCCCCACCGTGCCTTCCGAGCTGCCCAACAAGTTTGCCATGGCTGTACGGCAACCCCTGGGCGTATGCGTAATGATCACGCCCTGGAATTTCCCCATGGCAATTCCCTCCTGGAAACTCTTCCCGGCTATCGTGGCCGGCAATACCTGCGTAATCAAGCCGGCGCAGGATACGCCGCTCTCGGTCTTCAACTTTGTGCGCGCTCTGGTGGATGCTGGCCTGCCCAAGGGCGTTATCAACGTCGTGACCGGATTCGGCTCGCGCATTGGCGGGCCTCTGCTCAACAACCCTGAAGTACGCGCCGTCTCCCTGACCGGTTCCACTGACGTGGGCCGCATCGTGGGCGAAGCCGCAGCCAAGACTTTCATACGCTGCTCGCTCGAACTGGGCGGCAAGAATCCCATGATCGTGCTCGACGACGCCAATCTTGAGCTGGCCATTGAGGGCGGGCTATGGGGCGCCTTCGGCACCACCGGCCAGCGCTGCACCGCCACCAGCCGCATCATCCTGCAGAAAGGCATTTACGACGAGTTCACCCGCCGGTTAGTAGAGCGCGCCAAAGCATTGAAGGTCGGCAACGGGCTGGACGAGTCCGTGGACATGGGCCCGGCGATCAACGAAGGACAGCTCACAACCGACCTCGACTACGTGGAAATCGGAAAGAATGAAGGCGCCAAGATGCTGTGCGGCGGCAATCGTCTGGATTCCGGCGCCTGGGCCCACGGCTGGTTCATGCAGCCCACCGTGTTTGCCGATGTGGACCGCAAAATGCGAATCGCCCAGGAAGAAATTTTTGGCCCGGTGGTTTCGCTGCTGCCGGCTGACGACCTGGAAGACGCCATCGAGATCGCCAACAACATCAAGTATGGATTGTCATCCGCCATCTATACCCGCGATGTCAACAAGGCCTTCGCCGCCATGCGCGACCTGGAAGCGGGCATCACCTATATCAACGCGCCCACTATCGGCGCTGAGGTCCACCTGCCCTTCGGCGGAGTCAAGCAGACGGGCAACGGCCACCGCGAAGGCGGCCTGGGGGCGATTGATTTCTATACCGAGTGGAAGTCGGTTTACGTGGACTATTCGGACAAGCTGCAGAAAGCGCAGATTGACCGGCCGGAGTGAGATCGTCAAGCACAACCATGATTATTGGCGTTCCTAGAGAGGTAAAGGACCACGAATCGCGGGTGGGCATTGTGCCCTCCGGCGTGAAGGCGCTCACCGATGCCGGGCACAAGGTACTGGTGGAAACTCATGCCGGCGAAGAGTCGTCCATGTCGGACGATGATTACAAGCATGCCGGCGCCGAAATCGCCGCCTCCGCCGCCGAAGTCTGGCAAAAAGCCAACATGGTGGTGAAGGTCAAAGAGCCCATCGCCAGCGAGTTCAAGCACCTGCGCAAGGACCTGACGCTCTTCACCTATCTTCACCTCGCGCCCCTGCCCGAACTGACCAACGAACTGCTGAAGCACACGGTTACCGGCATCGCCTATGAAACCATCCGCGACGGGCACGGCTCGCTGCCGCTACTGACCCCCATGTCGGAAGTCGCCGGACGCATGTCGGTGCAGGTAGGCGCTTCCTATCTGGAAAAAGAACGCGGCGGGCGCGGAGTGCTGCTGGGCGGCGTGCCCGGCGTGCCCCCGGCGCAGGTGTGCATTATCGGCGGCGGCATTGTGGGCACTAACGCCGCCAAGATCGCCCTGGGCATGGGCGCCATCGTCACCCTGGTTGATTTGAACCTCAACCGGCTGCGCGAACTGGACGACATCTTCAACGGGCGCGTCTACACCCTGGCCTCCAACTCCTACAGCATCGCCAAATCCACCCAGCACGCCGACCTGGTGATTGGCGCCGTGCTCATTCCTGGCGCCTCCGCGCCCAAGCTGGTCACCAAGGAAATGGTTTCAGCGATGAAGAAGGGTGCGGTCATCGTGGATGTGGCCATTGACCAGGGCGGCTGCATCGCCACCGCCCATCCCACCACACATAGCGATCCTTCCTACCTGGTGGACGGCGTGGTGCACTACTGTGTGACCAACATGCCGGCCGCCGTGCCGCATACTTCTACCCTGGCGCTCACCAACGCTACCCTCCCCTACGTGATGAAGCTGGCGCAGCTGGGCGTGAACAAGGCCATCAAGGCGGAAAACGCCATCCGCGAAGGCGTGAACACCTTCCAGGGACACGTCACCTATCCCGCGGTGGCGCAGTCGCAGAACCGCGCCGTTAAGAACGTGATGGAATTGCTGTAGAAGCACTGATACGACCATTGCTTTAGAAGCACAGATACAACCTGGCGAATCAAAAACCTGACTTGTGGCGCGGGCGCTCTTACCGGCAAACAGCCGCCTCTTGCGTTACACTCTTGGGCTTTGGCTGGAGCTACGGAAAATGACTCCTGATCCCACCCTTCAACTTCTGCGCCACACGGTAGCCACCCTCGCCTATCGCGGCGGCAAAGCGGTACGCAACGCCCCGGAAAGCTTCCAGCGCTTCCAGGCAGGTCCGAGCACGCGCACGCCCGGGGAAATTCTGGCTCATATTTGCGACCTGCTGGACTGGGCCCTAGCCCTGGCCGACGGCAAACACGTTTGGCACGACTCCAGGCCGCTCCCCTGGGAGGAAGAAATTGTGCGCTTCCATCGCGCACTGGAAACTTTCGACACGCGCTTGGCTTCCAGCCAGCCTCTGGGGTTCCCGGCGGAAAAGCTCTTTCAGGGGCCTATCGCCGACGCGCTCACCCATGTGGGTCAGTTGGCAATGCTGCGCCGCATGGCGGGCGCACCTATACGCGGGGAAAACTACTTCCGCGCTGGAATCGAAGCCGGCCGCGTTGGCCGGGCCCAGGAAGCCGCGGTGCAGGAATTTGACTAACGGCAGGAACCGGGCAGTCAGGAGTCAGTGGTCAGTCGCCCGGCGGGAACCTGCCCTGGCCTTGCCGAGAGCAATCGCGCCACAAAAAATTACCCACAAAAACCAAGGGCACGGCGCCAAGGCCGTACCCGAAAATTCAATCTCAAAAACCTTTACTGCCGGAATGATGTTCCGGTAGAGGAATCGCGATCGCCGGCACCCGCATCCGGCGGAGCGCTGGTCATCGCTGTTTCCGGATTGATAAGTCCGTCCTTGCTGGGCCCCAGACCCAGAGCAATCAAGGCGCGGGAATCAGGCACCATCCTGGTCTGCCAGCCGTGATCTTCCTGGAAACGCGCCATGGCGTCGCGGGTCATCTGGTCCCAAACTCCGCTGGGCGTTCCATGCAGGTAGTTCTGGCGCACCAGGGCTTCCTGGATGGCGCGGGTGCGCTCGGCATCAGGCCTTTGCTGGCCGCGGTATTTCCACGCCATTTTGCGGCTGTGGCGCCCGCCGCGGCTATGCCGGGAGTGGCTGGAACTCACGTGCCGGCTTGAGTGGTGCGCGGCCGAGGCGTGCTTGTGGATAGCTTTTTTGGTTTTAGCGGCCGCTAAGCTGGTCAGCAGCAGCAGCGCCGAAAAGGTAGCGAGTATGCTCCGCGATCCGTTACCCCGCAAGTGATTCACCTCAAGAAGTTATGGTCCCAAGCCTTCCAGCAAAATCCTTGCCTGGAGTGCAACCAGCGACCCCGGCTGGGGAAGCCGCGCAGTACTGGCTGCCAGCATCATCGCCGATTTGACCCTGGCACGCCAGCACTCTTTCGGAACTTCCGCTGGTTACGGAAGTGTACCGCCCATAAATATCGTTCCACCCTGCGGACCCACACCCCGCGGATGGACCAGGAAGACTACATCCTGACCGCTCTTAAGTCCAGAAACAATGCGGTTAAAGTCCTCCTCATTGTTCACCTTCTGCTTATTGACTTCCAGGATAACGTCGCCCCGGTTAAGCCCGGTATCGTCGGCGAAGGAGCCCGGTTTGACGTCTGTAACTACCACTCCATTGGTATTGCTCAGCCCCAGGCGGTCGGCCATGTCCTTGCTCAAATCATGCACGGTAACGCCCAGCTTGCTCTCGGTGGGTTGCACCTCATTGCCAGTTTCCGGCTCTTCACCCAGGCGGGCGCCGAACAGTTTCTGCCGGTCTGCCACGGTAACCGGCAGGGTAATTTTCTTGCTGCTGCGAACGATGCCCAGCTCCACTTTGGTGCCCGGTTTGCGGCCGGCAATGTCGGCCACCAGTTCGTCGCCGGTCTTAACCGGCTTGCCATCTACCGCCACAATGGTGTCGCCCACCTGCACGCCCGCCTTGGCCGCGGGACCGTTGGGAACCACATTGGAAATTGTCACGCCCGAGCTGACGCCATAGACGCGCGCGATGGCGGGAATCGCCTGCGCATTGAACTCCACTCCGATGGAGCCGCGGGTGACGCGATGCTCCGGCCCGATCAACTGGTCGTAAACATGGATGACGGTGTTGGAGGGCAGGGCAAAGCCCACGCCCGCGTAGGCGTTGGTCTCCGTGAGAATGGCGGTATTGATGCCGATCACTTCGCCCGACATGTTGACCAGCGGACCTCCGGAGTTGCCGGGATTGATGGCGGCGTCGGTCTGGATGAAATTCTGAAACTGCCGCGCGGGGACGATGTTGCGGCCGGTTGCCGAGACGATGCCGGCGGTCACCGTTTCCTGCAGGCCGAAGGGGCTGCCGATCGCCAGCACCCAGTCGCCCGGCACCATGCTTTCGGAATTGCCCAGCTTGGCCGCCGGCAACGGGCGGTTCAAGTCAATCTTGATGACCGCCAGATCGGTTTCCTGGTCGGTGCCGATTACCTTGGCATCGTAGCTCACACCTGGAGGATCGTCTTTGAGCCGCACCCGGATGCGGTCAGCCTTCTCCACCACGTGCCGGTTAGTCACGATGTAGCCCTTGGAATCCACAATTACGCCCGACCCCAGCGAACGCTCGCGAATATCTGGGCCACCGCCAAACGTATCTGGCCCCTGCCCCTGCCCACCTTGGCCGCCCTGCCCGCCGAAAAAGCGGTCGAAAAAATCCTGAAAAGGATTTTGGTCGTCATCCCCACCGCCGCTCGGAGGGCCTATACGGCGGTGGGGATTCTTGATGGTGGTCTCGGTGTTGATGTTCACTACGCTGGGCTCGATTTGCTTGGCGATAGTGGCGAAAACGTTCGACATCTGGCGCGGCGACGGCACCTGCAAGGGGGTCGCATCGGCCGAGGAGTTCTTGCTTTCCTGTCCTCTGACGCCGTAGGACACCACTGTGCCGATCAGGATTCCGACCGCCAGGGTTACAAGAATGGTCAAAGCGTAGGCTGGGCGACGCGCCGTCAGCCTTGCCCAAAACGAGCGGGCATTCATACGTTGCCTCCGGGAATAGTGCGCAAAAGGAGATTATACCTGCCGCTGTTAAGCGCGGGGAAACCCATGATGTTGTGCAAACTGGAACTCACCTAGGCATTAGACGCAGGAAAGCCGAAATTCGTTATCGGGGGGCCGCCAAAAGCGCCGCTTTTTTGTGGCCTGGCGGCGATGTGTAAAGTGCCCCGCTCCGCTGCCGGCCACATCTATCTCCGATCCTCAATTTATCTGGCCGGCCAGCACCCCCAGAAAGATGCCTGTATAGGCGGCAATCGCTCCCACTATCACCAAAGCCCCGAACGCCAGCACGGTGAGCAGGTCAAACACCTGTTGCACACAACAGCGCACCAGCTTCCACAATCCCCAGAGTTCAAGCACCACCAGCACGGGCAGGGCTAACCCGGCTAGAACGTAGGAATGCTGCAGGCGCGGGGCAAGAATTAAAAAGACGAATGCGGGCAGGAAGGCTAAAGCCGAAACGATGGCCAGCGCGGCGCCGCGAAAGAAAAGCTTCTCCCGCTGGCGCCAGGTTAATGGCGGAAACCACGTCACTGGGCCTCGAAAACCGCCTTGCCCGCCACCACTGTGCGCAGCACCCGTGTGTGCAGAATCTGGGCCGGCGGAACACGGGTGATGTCGCGGTCGAGGATCACAAAATCCGCCCACATGCCTGGCTGCAACATGCCCTTATCGTGCTCGGCGAACTGAGCGTAGGCGGAGCCGGTGGTGTAGGCGGCGATAGCCTGGTCAATGGTCAGTTTCTCTTGCGGAAAATATTCCGCCGTGCCCGCTTCATTCTTGCGGGTAACGGCGGCGTACAAACCGCGGAAGGGCGTGATCGGCTCTACCGGGTAATCGGTTCCGAAGGCCAGCCACACCCGGTTTTCCAGAAAACTCTTCCAGGCATAGGAATAGCGGGCGCGTTGCGCTCCCAGCCGGGCCAGCGCCCAGTTCATGTCGGTAAGCAGGTGGTTGGGCTGCATGGAGGCGATCACGCCCAGTTCGCGGAAACGGGCGAACTGCGCGGCATCGAGCACCTGGGCATGTTCGACGCGCCAGCGATGGTCCTGAGTGCGCACCGCCTGCGGTTGGTGTTCCTGCAGGTAGCGTTCAGCCTCGGCGAAGGCCTGCAGCGCCATTTCCACCCCGCGGTCGCCGATGGCGTGGAATCCTACCTGGAAACCCGCCGCCGCCCGCTCGTCCATCATAGCGTTGAGTTTGGCCTGCTCAAGCCGCGGGATCCCGGAATTCTGCGGATCATCGCTATAGGGCGCCAGCAGCGCCGCTGTACGCGAACCCAGCGAGCCATCCATGAAGCCCTTCAGCATGGCGGTGCGCAGCATGGGATCGGACTGGGAATGATAGGCGCGGTGCTTTTCCAGGATGTCGAGCGAATCCACAAACGGCAGCCACTCGGAGAGTCGCAAGCTGAGCTGGCCTTCATTCTCCAGTTCCTCCGCCACCAGAAAATCGTCCCAGGCGGAGAAATCCTGGGCGGAGGTGATGCCCGACTGGGCGGCATCCTGCAGCGCGATCTGCATGGCCCGCAGATGCTGCGCCGGCGTAGCTTTGGGCTCTTTGGAGCTGACGAGCTCCATGGCGGAATCTTCCCGCAGGATGCCGGTAGGATCGCCGGCGGCATCGCGATCAATCTTGCCACCCGGCGGATCGGGACTATTGCGCGTGATGCCCGCAGCCCGCAGGGCGGCGCTGTCGGCCACCGCGATGTGGCCGTCCACGCGTCCGAAAATTGCCGGGTGATCGCCGGTGACGGCGTCCAGGTCCTGACGCGTGGGCAGCCTTCCGCCCGGCCACATGGTGTGATCCCAGCCGCGCCCGCGAATCCACTCCCCCGGTTGCGCGCTTTTCACCCGTTCGGCGATGCGCGCCTGCATCTCCTGGAGCGACCGGGTGCCGGTCAGGTCCACATTCATTCTGCCGAAACCGGCGGACGCCAGGTGGGTGTGTGCGTCGTTGAAGCCGGGCATCACAAATCGTCCTTGCAGGTCCACCATCCGCGTGCGTTTGCCCTTGAGTTTGGAGATTTCCCCATCGGAGCCAACGGCGATTACTCGGCCCTGGCCCACCGCTATGGCCTGGGCCCGGGGTTTGACTTCCACGTAGGGCGGCGAAAAAGTCTGCACCGCTCCGGTGTAGACGTTTCCGTGCAGATAAATCGTATCCGGGGAAGCGGATTGAGCGTGCGCGGCCATCATGGCTGCAGCCAGAAATGCAACAACAACCGCCGGTTTCATGCCCCGACCCCGGTCAATGCCAGAGTGGCCAGCAGAATTCTTTTCAGCGCCAGTTCGCGGCCGGAGCAGTCGAACCATTCCTGCAGGGTATGGGCGCCGCCCCCCGCGCCGCCACCGCCGATGGCCACCGCGTCGCGGCCCAGGGACAGGGGAATGTTGGCGTCGGTGGAGGCACGCTGCACCTGCGAGGGATTGCCCAGGTGCGAATCCACCGCGCGCAGCACGCGCAAAATGCGGGCGCTGGAGTCCAGTTCTCCCGCCGGCCGGCTGCCGATCACGTTGGCCTCATAGGCAAGAGCTCCGTTGCGCGCCCGGCCTGCATCTGCCATCAACGCCTGGTCGAGGGCAACGCGCAACGCCGCTTCCAGGCGGTCAATCTCCGCCGATGAAGTGGAGCGCAGGTCCACCCGCATGCTGGCCGATTCCGGAATGGAGTTCACCGAAGTGCCGCCGCGAATCACTCCGATGTTGAAGGTGGTCTTAGGCACGGCCGCCACCCGCACCTGGGTGAAGCGCTCGATAGCGCGGGCCAGCACGATGATGGGATTGGGCGCGCCAAAGTCGCTCCAGGAGTGACCCCCCGGGCCACGCACCACAATTTCGAAGCGCCGGCTGCCCAGGGCCTCGGCCACGATGGAGTCCGAACCCGCTCCGTCCAGCACCAGCGTGGCCTTAATGGCCTCCGACCAGTGCGGGTCGGAGAAAATGTGGCGCATGCCGCGCAGGTCGCCTTCTCCTTCCTCGCCTACGTTGCCGATGAATACCAGCGGGCCCAGGTGGCGGATGCCGGCCCCCTGGAGCGCCCCAGCGGTGGCCAGCAGCGCGGCCACTCCGGCGCCATTGTCGGAAATACCCGGACCATACAAACGGCTGCCTTCGCGCCGCGGTCGCAACGTGGTGCCCGCGGGAAATACCGTGTCTATGTGGGCGCTGATGGCAAGAAAGCGATTGCTGGGCTCCGTACCGCGTCGGATGCCGAATACATTGCCCACTTCGTCAATGTGCACGTCCGCGAGTTCCAATTCGCGAAAACGCTCCGCCAGCCAGGAGGCGCGCTCGCCCTCACCGAAAGGTGGTCCGGCAATTCCGGCCAACTGCATCTGCCACTCGGCAATTTGGGATTCCTGGGCAGCGAACCAGCGAAATGCGGATTGCACCGGCGGGAGTACTGCCAGCCGGGCGATCTCCTGGATGGAGGGCGCCACTTCTGCGGTTTCGGGGCGTGAACCGGGTGCCATGCGGGCGAAGCTTCATATTACAACGGAGCCCCTGCGGCGCGGGTGGAGTACTGCTTCAATAAACCTGGTACCCGGGCGCAGCTACGCGCACGTCCGGCTTGGTGGCCATGAGCAGCAGCGCTCCAACGCGCTTGAAGTCGCGTAGTTCCTGTGCGCTCTTGAACCATTTGCCGCTGTACTCGTCGGGGGTGGGCGTGTCGTCGGGAATGCGCCGCGCCTCTACCTTCTCGAAGGCGTGCCGCGTCAGCATTTCAACGTACTCGGCTTGGGAAAGGGCGTGCACCGGCACCTGCAGTTCGTCCACCCAGCGCAGCGAGTAGGGATTGTCCTTGTACAGATTGATGAGAATGAACAGCCGTCCGTGCGGCGCCATCACCCGAAATAGCTCCGCCAGCGCCCGCCCCTGGTCGGGATAGTAATAAAAGGACTCCACCGAGAGCACCTTATCGAAGAAGTTCTCCTCCCAGGGAATCTGCTGAGCCGAGCCCCACACGTACATTATGTTTTCGAACTCGCGCGAGGCGGCGCGGGCGCGGCGAATCATCTCATCGGAAACGTCCAGGCCCACCACCTGGCCGAATCCTTCCGGGCCGTCCGACACCAGACGGGCCAGCAGGCGCGTGGCCCAACCGGCGCCGCAGCCCAGGTCGAGCACGCGCTCGCCGGGACGCAAATCCATTAGGCGAATGGTTTTTTCGGTGATGTCGAGGTGATGGCGCTCCATCTCCTCACCGCGGCCGGCCTCGGCCCAGCGGTTGAATTCTTCGCGCAGAATCTGGTCGGGAGATAGCTTAGGTTCCATGGAGTCCCTCAGCACGCGCCTTTATGGTGAACGCAGGCGCTCTTCCCAGCTTATCGCAGGAGGGGAAAACGCGGCATAGTTGCCGCCGGCGGCCGTTTGACGGCCCCGATGTCGAGAAACCCTGGCTATCTGACCGTCAAGGAGGCCTTGTCAATCCACTCATTGAAGGAGATGGGCAGCAGGCTGGGATTGCCTGGTCCATCCAGCTGCCACTGCACCCCCATCATGTCTGACCAGCCCGAGGGCAGTGCGCCCGAAGGTTCGGCCACGCCCACCGTGTACCTGGTGCCGTCAATGGTCAGCGCGTCGTAGTGCATCATCTTGTTATTTTTCGTGCGGTGTACCTGCCAGATGATGTGGTGCCAGACATTGGCCGTAAAACGCGGGCATGGCACCGCCACCGGCACCCACTGGTGCGAGCCGGCGTTCCACACGTCCCACTTGCCGGTGGAATATGTGCATTGCGAGCCGAACATGTACTCCGTCGGCACGATGAACTGGAAAATGTCGAACTCCAGCGCCTCCGCGTTCTGCGAGGCGGAATCCACCCGGAACCAGAAGTCCCATTTGAACTGGCTTACCGAGTTGTTGGCGCCGAGCTTGTTGTAGAAAAGCACATCGGCATAGGGTTTGCTGGCCGACATGTAGAGCTGCGTGCTGGCGCCGTCCAGCGAGGGCGTGCTCTGGTTCTGCGCCATCCACCACACGTCCGCGGCATTAGCTCCGCCTGCGCAAGTGGAACACGAACCCCACCCGCTCTGCAGGTCGTCAATATTGTTGTAGGTTTTTTGCCCCTGGGCGAACGAGGCGGCAAACAGAACTAGGAGGACCGAAGTGGCAATTCGCATGAGGATAACTGGGCAGGCCAGAATTGCTGTCCAATATACCTGAACCACTTCATTTGTCCGGCATATTTCGCGCCTTAACACCGTCTAGGCTATTCCCCCGATTCAAGACTGCTGCTAAGCCGAGGCTCCCCGCAAGACGACCTTCACGGCTGCCAGGCGGTTGGATTCTTTGCAGAATGTTGGACGGCGCGAACCGCTTGCGCTAATGAGAGGAAAGGGGAAACTGGAGCCGAGAGCCGGACTTGAACCGGCGACCTGCTGATTACGAATCAGCTGCTCTACCAACTGAGCTATCTCGGCCCGAGCTTGATTCTAAATTGAAGCGCAGGCGTGGTAAAGGCGCGGGGAAGGTGCCAGCCGCCAGCACGCCGCCAGCGGGGCGCAAGCGTCCATTAAGCTGCTGAGCCGGTCGAGGTTTTCGAGAAGAATATGGCGGCCCCGGCCGCTAACATTTGCCTGCTATCTTCGTCTTTGCTTAGATAGTCTCTGCCGAACGTGAGGATTTCCATGCCTACCTGTGTGCGTCTTGCCAGCTTGCTGTTGCTGCCCTTTCTCGTCATCTCTGCCGGAGCCCAGGACTGGAGCAAAATGCAGCCGCCTTTGTGGAGTGCAAAACCCGATGTTGCCGCGTTCGAGAAAACAGAAAATGACCATCTGGCCGCCGCCCAGAAAGCCGTGGACCGTCTGGTCGCCTTGAAGGGAGCGCGCACCGTGGACAATACCCTTGCGCCCTTCGACGAGGCCAGCCGGCAGTTGAACAGCGCCGCCTATTTTGCCGGACTTATGCAGCAGGTGCATCCCGACGCCGGCTTTCGCGACCATGCCACGGAGATGGTCCGCAAGGTGAGCGCCGCGCAGACCGCGCTCGCCCTGAACCGGGATGTTTACCATGCTCTCGCGGCCCTGGATCTTTCCCGCGCCGATGCCGCCACCCGCTATTACGTGCAGCGGCAGTTGCTCGAGTTCCGCCTGGCCGGCGTGGACAAGGACGATGCTACCCGCGCCCGCATCAAGCAACTGAACGATCAGCTCACCGAAGAGCAGTCCATGTACGACCGCAACATTTCCGACGGCACCAAAACCGTGGAGGCTGATCCCAGGGAACTCGAAGGCTTGCCGCAGGACTACATTGACCGCCACAAGCCCGGCGCCAACGGCAAGGTACGCATCACCACCGACTATCCCGACCTGATTCCGGTAATGAAGTTCGCCAAAAGCGACCCGCTGCGGCGGCGCGCATGGGAGGCTTTTACTACCCGCGCCTATCCCAAGAATCATGATGTTCTCAGCAATATGATGCAGACGCGCTACCAGATCGCCTCCCTGCTGGGCTACAGCTCCTGGGCCGACTACAACGCCGCCGACAAAATGATCCAGAAAGGCGGGAACATCGCCGATTTCATCCAGCAGGTAAACAGCGCCTCGCAGCCGGTCGCGCATCGCGAATTTGCCATGCTGCTGGCCCAGAAAAAGAAGCTTGATCCCCAGGCCAGCTCAGTTGACGACTATGAGGTCTCCTATTTATCGGAACAGGTTCGGCGCTCGGAATACAACTTTGATTCGCAATCTGTGCGTCCATACCTGCCCTTCGCCCGGGTTAAGCAGGGCATTCTCGACACCGCGGCTACCTTGTTTCACCTTACTTTCCGGCAGGAGAACGGCGTGCCGGCTTGGGACCCGTCCGTGGAAACCTGGGACGTGCTGGACGGCGGAAAAATGATCGGGCGCTTCTATCTCGACCTGCATCCCCGCCCCGGCAAATACAGCCATGCGGAAATGGCGCCCGTGCTGGATGGTATCCGCGGAAAACAGCTGCCGGAGGCTATCCTGGTGTGCAACTTTGCCGTGCCCACCGCCACCGACCCTGGCCTCATGGAATACGGCGACGTGGTGACATTCTTCCACGAGTTTGGCCATCTCATGCACTGGATTCTGGGCGGACAGCAGGCCTGGGCGGGAATCAGCGGCATCACCATGGAGGCCGATTTTGGCGAAGCGCCCTCGCAGATGCTGGAGGAGTGGATGCGCAGCCCTCAGGTGCTGGCGTCCTTTGCCCGCCACTACCAGACCGGCCAGCCCATTCCCGCTGAACTGGTGGCGCGCATGAATCGCGCCTCCGCCTTCGGCCGCGCCACCTGGGTACAGCAGCAGAACTCCTACACCGCTATGTCCTACCAGTTCTATCGAACCAGGCCGCAGGAGATTGATATCGAGGCGGTGTGTCCGCAGGCCACCCGCACCTACACCCACTTCACTCCTCTCCCCGGTGTGCATTTTTACGCCGCGTTTGGCCACCTGGCCGGATACTCATCCGCGTATTACACCTATCTTTGGGACAAAGTGATTGCAGAAGATTTTTTTGCCCAGTTTGATCCCGCCAACCTGCTGGCAAGCGAAGCGTCCATGCGCTACCGCCGCCAGGTGCTGGAGCCGGGCGGTTCCGTCTCGGCCAACACGCTGGTGCGGGATTTCCTGGGCCGGCCGCAAAACATGACCGCCTTCCAGCATTGGATGGGAGAGGAGTTTGCCTCCACCACCGCAGGCACGGGAACCGCGGGAAGCGGGCGGTAGAGAGCCTTCGAGACTTCAGTTCGCATCATGGAAGATGACGCCCAGGGTGTAGCGTTCGCCTGATCTCACCGTGCTTACGCCGTGGCGGATGTTCACCCGGTAGCAGCCGCGGCTGCCGCGCACCGGCCGGTAGCGAGTGGTGAAGATGACCGCCTCGCCCTGCCGCGGGGTCACCACTTCACCTCTGGATTGCGCCCGCGGCCGCTGCTCCATCAGCAGAAACTCGCCCCCGGTATAGTCCCGCCCCGGTTGGCTTAGAAAGCAGGCTACCTGCAGCGGGAAAGCCACTTCTCCGTAAATATCCTGGTGCAGGCAGTTGTAGCCGCCCTCGGTGTAGCGCAGCAGCAGGGGAGTAGGCCGGCGCTGGCCATGCCGGTGGCAGACTTTGAGAAATTCGTCGAGCCGTCCGGGAAAGCGCTCCCCGCTTCCCAGGTTCTCCATCCAGCGGTTGGCGATTGCAGCCAGCGGCGGGTAAAACGCGTTTCGCAATTGCTGAATTGTCCTGGGCAGCGGGTCGGCAAAATACTTGTAATCCCCCAGCCCGAAGCGGTAGCGCGCCATATCAATGTGGCTGCGGAAGCGGGCACCATCGCCATACAGGTTTATGAGCTCACGGCATTCGGCGGGCGTCAGCACACACTCGGTCCGGGCGTAACCTTGATTCGAAAGCGCCATATCCAGCGCCTCCCAATCCAGTTGTTGAATGCGTTGCGCAATGCTGGAACTTAACTTGGCGGCCGGCGTGGCGGCCTCAGGCTGGGTACTCTCGGGAGCAGGCGCGACCACAGCAGTACTACCCTCCTCAGCAGATGATGCTATAGCTATATACGGCGTCAGCCCGCGCCGGCCATCCGGTAATTGCCCTCGAATTCCGGATTTCCTCTGCTGCATGTGCAAAACCCGTTCCACTCTTGGCTCACAAGGTACTGATTTTCCACAATTAAGCTGAGTTCCCTATTGCCAAATGGCTGGCCGTCTCAACATAATACGCGCAGGAAGAAACCTAAACGCCGTGCACCGATACAGTCGAACCGACCTGCTGCGCATCCTTCGCTTAACGGCGCGACAGCTGACGGCATGGGAAAAAGCCGGCCTTCTTGCCGCCACCGAGACTTACTCCTTTTTCGATCTTCTGCAGGTAAAAAAAGTGCGTGACCTGTGCGCCCGGCGGGTGCGACCGGCGGTTATCCGCGAGTCGCTGCAGGCGATGCAGAAGCAGGTGGCGGGCATGGAAAATCCGCTGCTGGAGGCGGGCGCTTACTCTACCGGAGCGCGCGTGGTCTTCCGCCACGAAGGCAAGACGCTGGAACCGATTGCCGGGCAATTTGTCATGGATTTCGACCCCTCCGACAGGGTGGTGGCGGCCGACTCCAAAGTGCGCGCCATTCCCACCGACGAAGGCATAGCCGAGTTGTTTGCACGCGGCATCGCTCTGGAAGAGGAGCCCAGCACTCAAACCGAAGCCATTGCCCTTTACGAGAAGGTGCTGGAAATCGAGCCGCAGCACGCGGCCGCCCACATCAACCTGGGCACTCTGTTCTACAACCGCCAGGACTACATAAAGGCGGAGCACCACTATCGCGCCGCCATCGAGGCCGATCCCCGCTATGCCCTCGCCTATTTCGACCTGGGCAATGTGCTCGACGAAACTGGGCGCGTCCCGGAAGCCATCAAGGCCTATAGCACCGCGCTTCTGCTGGCCCCCACTTACGGCGACGCCCACTACAACCTGGCGCTGGCCTACGAAAAGATGAAGCAGCCGCGCAAGGCCCTGCGACACTGGCGCGCCTACGTACGCCTGGACAGCACCGGGCCATGGTCGGTGCACGCCCGCAACCAGGTGCGCCGCATCCTGACCAGCGACGCGCTGAAAATCGTTTACCGCGGCAAAGCCTGACCCCTCAATCCACGCAATGTCATCCTGAGCGAGGACGCGCAATACCAATGCGCGTCCGAGTCGAAGGACCTTGCGGTTGTACCCCATCACCACTGCTGCCCCGGGGAGTTCCTTGCCGCCGCCTTGCCGGGCTCAGCCGCGAAGCGGGAATTCCGACTGATGCCTTCCCACTCCCACCTTTCTCCTTCAATTGAGTACAATTCTCAGTTTCCTATCTTTGTGCCGAAGGAAGTGTCCTCATGCCTGAGACCACCCTGCAACGAGCCGCCGCGCCTGCCCCCCTGACTGCGCTGACGGAAGACGAGGTTCTTTTCCGCGACAACATCCGCCAGTTCGCCGAGGACAAGGTCCGCCCCCTGGTACGCGAAATGGATGAAAAGGGCGTCTTCGATAAGGACCTGATCCGCCAGTTTTTCCAGCTGGGCCTGATGGGCATCGAGATTCCAGAGCAATATGGCGGCGGGGCCGGCACCTTCTTCGAGGCGGTGCTGGCAGTGGAGGAGATGTCGCGGGTGGACGCCTCCGCCGGCGTGGTGGTGGACGTGCAGAACACGCTGGTGAACAACGCCCTGCTGCGCTGGGGCAATGAAGAGCAGAAGAAGCGCTACCTGCCGCGCCTGGCCTCGGAATGGCCGGGCGCCTACGCGCTCAGCGAGGCCGGTTCGGGCTCGGATGCTTTCGCGCTGCAGACCAAAGCGGAGCTGCGCGGCGGCGACTACGTGCTCAACGGCCGCAAGCTGTGGATCACCAACGGCAAGGAAGCTGGCCTCTTCGTGCTCTTCGCCACTGTGGATCCAGCAGCCGGCTACCGCGGCATTACCGCTTTCCTGGTGGAGCGCGACTTTTCCGGCTTCTCGGTGGGCAAAAAAGAGGACAAGCTGGGCATCCGCGCTTCCAGCACCTGTGAGCTGATCCTGGAAGACTGCCGCGTGCCCAAAAACAACGTGCTCGGCGAGGTGGGGAAGGGCTACAAGATCGCCATTGAAACGCTGAACGAAGGCCGCATCGGAATTGGCGCGCAGATGGCGGGTGTGGCCCGCGGCGCCTGGGAATACGCCGCCAAATACGCTCAGGAGCGCAAGCAGTTCGGCAAATCCATCGCTGACTTCCAGAGCATCCAGTTCCAGCTGGCGCAGATGGCCACCGAAATCGAAGCCGCCCGCATGATGGTTTACAACTCCGCCCGCATGAAGGACGCGGGCATGAATTTCGTGAAGGAAGCGGCCATGACCAAGCTGTTCTGCTCGCAGGTGGCCGAGCGCGTGACCTCGCTGGCGGTGGAAATCTACGGTGGCTACGGATTCACCAAGGACTACCCCGTGGAAAAGTACTTCCGCGATTCCAAAATCGGAAAGATCTACGAAGGCACCTCCAATATGCAGCTGCAAACCATCGCCAAGCTGGTGCTGGGCGGCAAGTGACGGGTGCGATTTGTATCAGGGCACGTCTTTAGACGTGCCGCAACTTAGTCCCTAGCCAAGCTGGCTTTAGCCGCTGGTTAGCAGGGGAAAGTTTTCACTGAAGTCCGATTAATTCACTGTGCGCTTTCGAACAGGGGAGTTCGGATTCGGACGTTTTCCCTCCGGGCCGGCCAACCGCGCGCTCGTATCTCGTTATGTCTTCAGCTACTTGCAAACAGCAGCGGGTGGGCCTTTGTTTGCACTCACGGGACCAGGCACCTGGCTGCACCAGTATTTCATGGAACTTTCGTCGCTTCTGAGTGCGTAGTTATGACCATGCGGTTCAAATGCGCGCTGCTTGCGACTCTTCTTTCCACCTTAGCCTTTGCCCAAGCGCCCTCGGTTTCGCAACCAACAACTCACACCGGCTCAGCTCCCGCCTCCCAGGCAATCCCTCTCTCCCAGGACCAGATTCGCCAGCTTATTCGCGAATCCGCCGACCACGACATGGCAAACGACAAGATGCAGCGCGACTACACCTACGTAGAACGCGAAGAGGACCACCGTGTAGACGGCAAAGGCCGGGTGAAGTCCACGGAGATCAAAACCTACGATGTGATGGAGATTTACGGAGAGCAGGTGCAGAAGCTGGTCTCCAAAAACGACAAGCCGCTTTCCCCAAAAGAGGCAAGGAAAGAGGACGAAAAAATCCAGAAGCTGATTGACAAGCGCCGCAAGGAGTCGGCGGCGGATCGCGAGAAGCGATTGCAGAAAGAAGAAAAAGACCGCGAGGACGGCAGGAAATTTGTCGGCGAGGTGGCCGACGCCTATAACTTCCGCTACGTGGGCATGGAATCTCTCGACGGACGCGAAAACTACGTCATTGACGCCGACCCCAGGCCCGATTACAAACCTCACCTCAAAGATGCCAAAATCCTGCCCAAGTTCCGCTTTCGTGCCTGGATTGACAAGGATGAGACTCAGTGGCGGAAGCTGGACATACAGTGCATTGACACGGTTTCCTTTGGACTGTTCCTGCTCCGCGTCCACAAAGGCTCGCGCATCGTGATTGAGCAAACCCGGGTCAACAACGAGGTGTGGCTGCAAAAGCACATCGCTCTGAATGCGGACTTTCGCCTGGCCTTGCTCAAAAACTTCGCTTTCAACGTAGACATTACTGACCGCGATTACAGGAAGTTCGGGAGCAACACGAAAATTATCATGCTGGGAGAAGCGCACGACCGGCAGTAGATTCTTTCCCGTCGGCCCAAAGGGAAAGGGCGGTGCACCACTCAAGTCTGTTTTTGGATTGAGTGGACACAAAATATGTCGCCTTAGGAGAAAACGATTATGACCAGAGATCGAGCTTTGAAAATTCTGCTGGTATTGGTGGGATTGCTATTTGTGGCGGGAATTTATCCTCTGGTGACATCTCTCGCAAAGGCGGAAACCGGCGCCGCCTCAGGCGACAACATGATGCTGAGCATCTATGTGACCCTCGGGGTCTTCGTGCTCTTAGCCGTGCGTAACCCCGCCGCCCACCGCAGCCTGATTGCCTTCACCGCCTGGTCGAGCTTCGCTCACGGCGCGGTGATGGCGGTGATGGCTTACCAGATTCCGAAGGAACGCGTAGAGCTTCTGATAGCCGTGGGTGTACTCGCCTTTATCGGCGTGGCCCTGCTCGCGCTCGCCCCGGCTAAACCCGCTGCCGGACGGGCCTCCAGCGCCGCCGCGTAGGAACGCAGCACTTCTGCTTGGCTCAATTGCGCCGGCTGTGCTTCGCGGGGTGGCTGCGCACCATCTTTCTCAAGGCTTTGCTGTAGTCTTCAATCACGCCGGGCACGGCGCAACTGTATACAAACAACCCTTCCCGGCGGGTTTCGATAAGCCCGGCTTCCTTCATGTCCCACGAACAGGCGCCCGCGCGGATAGGAAACTTTAAGAAATTGAGTTGACTTAACCCGTCCTACGGAACAAAATTTCGGCCCATTAGACTCGCGGCTCGCTTGGGGAGCTGCAATATTGCGTTTTTTCCCGCCACCCACCTTGTGAGGCGGATCGCTCACCCTGGTTCCGAACCCAGCAGAATCCCCATTCGGCAAAAACCCAAGCGGCCTCGTACCTCGCTTACCTGAAAGGAGCCAACCATGTCGCCGCGAAACAGTTTCGTCACTACGCTCGCATTAGTGGTGCTAGGCCTCACCCTCACCTTAAACGCAGACAATGGAGGCATATGCTCAAACGAGACCCTGCATGGCAGTTACGCCTTCCACGCTACTGGAGAACGGTTCGCCGCCGTCGCCCGCTTCACGTTCGACGGGAAGGGCGGTCTGACCGCGATATTGTTTCGAAGATTACCAGCCAGCCCTTTAGGACCAATACAACTTACAGGAACCTATTCCGTCGATTCCAATTGCATCGTCACCGACGAGTGGGGGGGAAGCATCCACACGTCGGTGATCTACGGGCATGGCAATGGATATTTCATCCTGGATAGTAGCCCGGATGGTGACCAAACTGGAGACACCGTGAACAGCGGTGAGGCTATTCGGCAATAGGTTCAGCATTTACTGGTAGACCACTCAAGCCCCGTTTTGGCTTGAGTGGGATAACGCACCGCTACGCTTGACTGTGGAAGCCCCGGACTTCCGTCCCGAGAAATCAGATGCCTCTTTGAGTTCGGGCTTTGGCCCTGAGGTCGTACTCGCAAATGCCCCGCTCAAGCAAAAGATGCTTGAGTGGCGGTAGACGCTCAGACTCGCTTATAACCTGATTGCTGCGACTCCACAGCCGGCCGCGATCGCCCAGCTTTACCGTCAATTACGCCATGGCTCCCCGCTTCGCCTTCAGTTCCGCCAGCAGGCGGTCGAGTTCGTCTTCTTTCTCCAGCGCGGCCAGGCGGTCTTCCACGCTGTCGGTTGCCAGTTCGGCTTTGGCCTGGCTCACCGCTGAGGCGCGCACCACCTTCTCCTTCATGCGGTCAAAGCCGGCACCGTGGTCGTGCTCGCGCATGGCCATGTGCGCCTCGCTGGCCTTGGTGACGGCGCGCGAACGCCGGTGCTGCGCCAGCAGCAAATCGCTCTTCGACTGCGCCTCTGCCAGCTTCTGCTCCAGCTTGTGCAGCGCCGCCTTGAGATTCTCGACTTCGGTCTTCTGGTCGGCCACCTGCTGCTGGAAGCTCTCCCCCATCCCACGGTAGCTCATGGAACGCTCCAGGGCGGCGCGCGCCAGGTCGTCTTCCTTCTTGTCCACAGCTTTTTCGGCGCGGCGCATCCAGTCGGCCGCACGCTCCTCGTTTTCCTTTTGCTTCTTCTCCAGCAGATGCTGGTCGGCCAGCGCGATGGCCACCTGCGTCTTCACCTGCAGCAACTGGTTCTGCATGTCGAGGATTACCTGCTTGATCATCTTTTCCGGATCTTCGGCCTTATCAATCAGGTCGTTGAGATTAGCGCGAATCAGGGTGGAAACCCGCTCCAGTAGTGCCATGATGAACCTCCTTGCTAGCCCGGAACCGCTGTCTAGCTGACTAGCTGCCTGGCTGGCTGGCCGAGAGCGAACCACGGCCGGCCAGCAAGGCAAAGCCTACTTTCCTGCCGCCTGCGCCTGGGGCGCCGTGCCCTTGCCGTCCAGCGTGGGCGGAGGGGCGTCCGGCTTAGGCGTTTTATCGCCGATGAGCCGCACCTTGGAGAACAGCTCCGACATCTGCATGCCGGAAAGCGTCTCGAACAGCGCCGGCACCTGCGCCGCCATCTTGGCCAGGTCGCCGGTCACCTTGCTCATGCCGGCGGCGTCGCCGTTGCCGGTGGAAACCACCGTGATCTTGTCCACGTTGGCCAGCGGGCTGGCCATGGCGCGCACCACTTCCGGCAGGCTGGTGATCAGTTTGTCCACCACCGCCGCCTGGTTGTACTCCTGGTAGGCCTCGGCCTTCACGTTCATGGCCTTGGCTTCGGCCTCGCCCTTCTTGAAGATGATTTCCGCTTCCGCCTGGCCTTGGGCGCGAATCGAGGCTGCGTGCCCGTCTGCTTCCATCATCAGCCGCTGCTTTTCGGCTTCGGCGAGCGTCTCAATGCGCTGGCGCTCGACCTCCGCCTGCTTGAGCACGGTGGCGATCAGCTCTTTTTCGCGGCGGTTAATCTCGGCCTCCTGCACCTTGACCTGCTGCTCCTTCTCCACCTGCTGCACCTTCACCTGCTCCGCCACCACCTGCTGCTGCATGATGTTGGTCTGGATGTCGTAGGCCTTATCGGCCTGCGCCTGCTGCCGCTTGGTGGACTCCTGGTATTGGGCCTTCTTGATCTCCAGGTCGCGCTGCGCTTCCGCCTGCTTGGCCAGCGAAAGGGTTTCGGCCAGCACCCGCTCCTGGTCGGCTTGCGCTTTGGCGGTGGCGGCGTCGCGCGTGGCCAGCGCCCGCCGGATGGCGGTGTCGCGGTCGGCTTCGGCTCCGGCCACATCGGCGTCACGCTTGATGCGCGCCACGTCGGGTCGCCCCATGTTGGTGATGTACTCGTTCTTGTCGCGCACTTCCTTGATGGTGAACGAAATCACCTCCAGGCCCATCTTGTTCATGTCGTCGGCGCAGGTGGAGCGCATGCGCTCCGACACCATCTCCGGCTGCTTCACGATCTGCTCTACCGTGAGCTGGCCGATGATGCCGCGCAGGTGGCCTTCCATCACCAGCCGGATCAGGCCTTCGCGCTCCTGCGGCGTCTTGGTCAGGAATTGCTCGGAGGCGGTCAGAATGGATTCCGTGTCCGATTTCACCTTGATCTGCGCCACCGCCTCCACCGTGACCGCCACGCCCTGGTTGGTGTAGAGGTCCTGCTGCGGGGCCACATCGAACGACATCAATTCCAGCGAAAGTCCGCGGCAGTTTTCCACCATGGGGAAAATGATGGTGCCGTGGCCCTTGATCACGCGCGTGCCGCGGAAGCCATACACCACCAGCGCTTCATGCGGACCCGCTTTGCGATACAGCCTTGCCAGCAGGCTCATAAGCAGCATGACGGCAAGCACCATCAGTCCCACGATGATCCAGACTCCAAATGCCAACTGCATAAACGCCTCCTAAGAACCGCAATCAATCAATGCGCAAAACTCATGACCGCATCCAGGTCCCGCACCAGCCGCTCCGGTTCGCCGTGGCCCAGAAACACTTCCCCGTCCCACAGATGAATGCGCACGCCCTTTTTGCCCCACACGTAGGCGCGTTTATTGCCCACGCCGCGAATGCCATAGCCTCCGGCCGCGCTCCAGTTGTCCACGCCATAATCCCTGATTTGCGCCGCCGGAATGGTGCGCAGGCGGAAGCCCAGGGTGCGGACCTCCAGGCCAGAGTTGCTGAAGATGTAATGAAAGCCGCTCCAGGCCATGATCACCGCCATCAGCAGCAACAGAATGGGGATCACTAGGACCAGGCGGACGACCAGGTTGGGAGCTGACACCGCCAGCATGGCCATCAGCACGATGGGCAGCGCCATAACCATCGCCCATAACCGCGAGGCATGTACTTCATCGGCGATCAGGTTTTCAGCCGGCAACTGCGGACCGCGCCGCGTGCCGATATACACCACCAGCACCACGAACATCGAGCCGAATCCCGCAATCAGATAGGGCAGCACGTGAACGCCCCGCCCGTACAGGTTGTAATTCACGATGCCGTCGGCCGCGCCATAGAGAATCCCGGTCAACACATAAAGAAATCCCAGCAAAGTCCAGGCGGATAAGTCGGGCTGCGAGACGCGGTACACCACAATCGTCGAGGTCGCGGCCGCTGCGGTAAGCGTGACCAGGATGAACACCAGAAAGGCGTTGGGCGACATCCAGCCATTGGGCCTTCCCGCCAGATCAAAATGGGTAGCCAGGCGCAGGGGCAACCGCTCCCACACCATGAACAGGCGCAGCGCGACCACCGGCAGGACCAGCCAGATAGCCAAACCGAACAGCCGATAGAGGGCGCGGGACATGGTGGCTAGCTGCCTTCCTTGCCGCCGGCGGCGGAACTGGAGGCCGGCTGCGGCGGCGCATCTTCCATGCCCGCCATCTCCTCCCAGCGGCGCACGTAGGCGATCCCGTGCTCGTAGCGGGTAACCACCACTTCTGAACCTTTGGCGATAGCGCCGCTATCCTCGCTGCGCGCGCCCGTGGCGTGCCGCGTTCCGCCCTGCGTGTACACAATTTCCCCCGTGCCCCCAGCGCGGATGGGAGTGGTCACCTTGCCCAGCACGCCTACCATCTCGTAGTCGGCGGGGTCCATGGGATGCTCGCTGGCCATCAGCGCCTTCAAAAAGGCGAAAATAATCGCCGCTCCGCCAACACCGCTAAAGACGGCCACCGCCAGTCCGAGCACAAACCACACGCTGGAATAGCGGGAGAGCAGGTAGCCGGTGCCGCCAAACCAGGCCAGAAAGATTGTCAGGGTCAGAAAATTGAAAGCTGAGACTTGGGCGCTTCCGCCGTGGGTAACGCCCGTGTGCCCCGCGGGCACATGCGGGCCCGCGTGGCCCGCGTGCCACTTGAACGGCAGATGCCACCGCGGGCCGCCGCCCAGGAAAGACAGCACGCTGAAGGCGAAGCCCACCACGAAGCAGACCAGATAAAAATTCTCCCAGGTCATAACTCCCGCCTCCCCTGCCCCTCGCCCTTGCCGGCCAGGGCGCCGCCAACAGGAACTCCGTGGCGGCGGCTGTCCGGCTTCAACACCTGCAGCAGGCGGTCCACCAGATTGGGGGTCTCCAGGATGGCGCCCAGCAACACCAGGCAGCGCCGCGAATCCTCGTGCTTGGCCGCTTCCAGCAGCGCCTGGCTCACTTCCAGGTCCCGGCGAAAACGCTCCGCGCCATTGATCAGCCACAGATCCAGCTTGTCCTCCAGCGCCCCCAGGTCGGACATCAATTCATTGTGAAAGCCCTCGGGATCGTCTACCAGGTAGCCGGGATGAACTTTGAAAAAATGCGCCAGCAGCATGCGGCTGGAATTGGTGAGATGGGGGCGGGCCCCGCTCTCGATCTGCGAAAGGTAGGACTGGCTGATGCTCTTGCCCATCTCCTTCTTCACCGCGCGCACCGTCTCCTGCTGGGTCAGCGTCCGGCCGTAGCCGCGCAGCGTGCCTTCCACCTCGCGCAGGTAGCGGATTTTCTCGCCCAGCGTCATATTGCAAATCGCAATATTAATATCGCTAATTGCAATTTCCGTCAAGGACTCGATTTTCCGCGTTTTCAATGAATTGCCGCCTGGCTCCCGCCCTCCACCCGTGCCGCCTCGGGAATGCAAGCGCTTGCCCTCGCCTTTTACGGGGTGCTGCCGGCCTAGCCCGCTCATCTAACTAAAGACAGGCAACTGTATGCATTCCTGGCTGCGAAATCGGCCCTTGCTGGCTTATCTCTTCGCCGCGGCGGTGGGCGGCGTGGCCCTGGGCGTCGTTCTGGGATTGGAGAGCGTAGTGGGCTACATCCCTCTGCTCTTCCTCGCCTTCGTCGCCCTGGTTGAGGCCTATGCCGGGTTGGGGCCTGCCCTGCTGAGTGTGGCCATTTGCATCCTGGGCTCGTTCTGGTTTATGAACGGCCAGGTTATCGTCAACGAGCACCTGCACAACTACTCCAAGCTGGCGATTTTTCCAGTGGTCGCGATCTCCGTGATCTACCTCATGGAAACCCGCCGCCGGGAGCGGCAAGCCGCGCGCGAGCAACTGCTGGAACTCTCCACCCTGCTGGAGAGCATGCCGGAGGCGGTGTTCATCTTCGACCGCAACGCGCGCGTGGCGGACGTGAACCGCGCCGCCGAGCAGATATCCGCCTGCACCCGCGAGGAACTAACCGGCGCGCACCTGAATTTTCTCGCCCGCCACCTGGGCGTCTATAAGCACGAACAACCGGCGGAGCTTTCCAGCCTGGCCGTCACCCGCGCTCTGCGCGGCGAAACCGTGCAGAATGAGGCCCGCCGCTTTTCCAATCCCGCCGATGCCTCTGTCCTCGAGGCCTTGGTTTCCGCTAGTCCCATGCGCGCCGGCGATGGAAAAATCATTGGCGCCCTGCTGGTGGTTCGCGACGTCAGCGAGATTAACCAGTTGCAGCGGCGAGTGTCCGATACCGAACGCCACCTGGCCATCGGCCAGATGGCTTCCGGCATCGCCCATGATTTCAACAACGTGCTCAATACCATCACCCAGGCGACCGCCCTGCTTCAGTCTCGACCTGGACAGAACGATGAGCAGCGCTTGTATCTGGGCATGATTGACAACTCGGCCCGCCGCGGGGCGGAGATCATCAAGCGGGTGCGCGAGTATATTCGCGGCGGCAGCGGCGAAACCGCACTCGTGGACGTGCGCCAGCTTATGCAGGATGCCCTGGAACTGACCCGCCCCATGTGGCGCGGCGTCAATGGTCTTTCCGTGATTACGGAGTTCCAGCCGGTCAGCCCGGTGCGGGCCAATGCCGCCGACTTGCGCCGCGTATTCACCAACCTGCTCGTGAACGCGATTCAGGCCATGCCCCAGGGCGGCCAGCTCACATTGCATTGCGAGGAGCATGCCGGCAAGGTACTGGCCAGCGTGCAGGATACCGGCTCCGGCATTCCTTCCGAGCAGCAGAAAAAAGTCTTCTTGCCCTATTTCACCACCAAGCCCACCGGCACCGGCCTGGGCCTTTCGATGGCACAGAAGATGCTGCTCGCACAGCGCGGCAATATCAGCTTCCACAGCGAGCCCGGCCGGGGTTCAACCTTTACCGTGGAACTCCCAGCCGCGGCGGAACAGGGGAAAGTAGCCTAAACCAGCAATCAAGGGGGCTACCCCCTCCGGCTGAGGAATTGACCGGTTACGTGCCAATCACCAATGCATCTCCCGCTTCCGCTTATGTGCATAGGATTGCACTCTGAGGATGGCAGCAGGAGCCTAACTCAGGCTTAAACCCAGTCTTTGCAACTCGATACGAAATTTGCTCCGCTGGCTCAGCAGGTGCTCAACAGGAAGCGTCTAAGTTATTCAGCGAACGAGGTGCTTCTTGAGCGAGAACAGCACGCCCAGTCCAAAACGGAAAAATACCTTGCTGCCAGTACTTACGGTGCTGTTCCTGGTGGCTTATGGAATTATGACCGCGCTCATTGTTGAGCAGAGTAATACCATAGAAACACAGAGATTGCTGATTAAACAGCTATTTAGCGACAGCGTGGAACTCAGCTCCATCAAGGGACATGAAGCGCAAAAGCGCAACGCTGAGAAAGCCCATCCCAAGCCCTACGCCCGCCGCGAGGCGCCTCGGGTGCGTCCGCGGCAGATCGAGCCTCGGGTGGATGCCCCCCAAGCCCCGGCCGATCCCCAGCGTTCGAAAATATCCCTTTAAGGCAGAGCAGGTTAAGGCCACGTACCTCACTTTACCGCGTCGCAGCAGCCATTTTGGCGGAAGGGCGTGACCGCCCTCCCGGCGTTTCCACCCGGTTTCTACCTCCCGCCTTGGCCCGGTAAAGAGCTTTATCCGCGGCCGCAATCACCTGCTGAACCGTGCCCTGCTTGACGTCCGCAGGATCGGCGACTCCAATACTGACGGTCACCGAGGTGATTTCCGCGCCGGCGGGCGGCGATTCCGCCTTGGGCTTGCGCGGTCGGGAAGCGCGCCGCTCTGAGTCGCGACGGTCTGCCCCACGCGCCTGCCGCCGGCGATCGGGGCCACGCAAGCAAAAAACGGACTCCTGTATATCCCTCCGCAGCTCCTCCAGGTACGGCAGGGTCTCCACTGCCGGACGGCTGCGAAACAGCACGGCAAATTCCTCGCCGCCACAACGAAAAGCTTGTCCCCCGCCGCTGACGTGCGCCAGCCGCGCCGCCACCATGCGCAATACCTCGTCCCCCGTGTCATGCCCGTAGAGATCGTTGAAAGATTTGAAATGATCAATATCCACCACGGCAATGCTGTAGGGCTCGGCCAGCGCCAGCGCGGCTTCATTAAAAGCGCGCCTGCTGGGCAAGCCGGTAAGCTCGTCGTGATAAGCCATAAAGTAGAAGGTCTCGATAAGAGAGGCGCCCAGGATGAGCGCGCTCGTGCCCAGATAAGCCGTCGCGGCCACTCCGACTCCCCCATGGCTCAATGCCAGCCAGGCCGCCACCAGGCCCCAGAAAAAGCCGCTCTCCAGGTTCTTGCGCTGGAAGAACGCCCGCAACAGGAAAACCAACGCGGCCGCGGCGCAGAGCGCGGTAGCGGGCCAGGGCAGGCTGAAACCGTGGCTCACATGAAGCTCGCCTCCCACGCCTAGTGCGACAAAATCAATAAGCACCAGCGCGGCCCGGGGCACCATTGCATCCAGGGTAAAGCCTCGCTCCGGCAGAAATGAAAACACCAGCAGGCTGATGGGCAGCAGGAAAGCGGCGATGAGCACGCGCACATGATCGGTGCTCAGGTAAGAAGGACCGAAAGAAGCCTCTTCCACCAGCAGCAGGACCACCAATGAAAAAAGCACTCGGGTAGAACGAAAGCGCCAGGCCAGCAGCACTCCGGCACACAAAACGATATAAAACCCGAACTGCACCCGCAGGTAGCTGGAGTGCGGCAAGGAGAGAAAACTCAAGGGCAAAGCCGCCGCCAGCAGCAAAATGCCGCCCGGCAATAATCCCAGCACCGGCGCTCTGCTGGACGATTTCAAGCCGCCCATCCCATCAGAAACCCCAGATTCAGCGTATCTTGCTGGCTTGGGCAGGGGGAATGACTTCCTGGATTCAGACGCTGGTCGGGCTGTAGGTCAAAAAAAAAAGCTGGCCTGAGGCCAGCTCTGTTGCAAATGTGTGTTCAACCGCTCAGCGCATCGCGTCCTCGCTTTGCAGGAACGACCGCGGGTTCTGCGACAGGTACGCCTGCACCGCGTGGTGAGTCTGCAGGAACTGGTTGAACCCCGGGTGTTGCGTCCGGTAGCGGCCGTTCACCGCCAGATTGGGATTCTTTTGCAGATCCGCCTTCACGTTGGGATGGCTCACCAGGAATTGGTGAAAGTTGCGCAGCGCCATGTCACGGCCGCGGACATCGGCGGCCTGGGCTGGAGTTGCGGCTGTAGCGGTTGCGCCTTTGGTGCGGAACGTCTGCACGCCGCTTGCCGCCTGCGTGCCCGTACCCTGCGCCTGGGTGGATTTCACCTCGTAGTAGTAAGTGGTGCCCGGTTGCAAGTTGCGCAGGTTCACGCGATGGGTTAGCCCGCCCCAACGCACCTCAGCCGTCTGGTTCAGACTTTGCGGATTGGTGCCGTATGTCAAAATGCTGCTGGCGGGGACGTTGGTGGACCAGGCGATGGTCGCCCCCTTGGCGCTCGTTCCCTCCACCACCGGCCCATGGGTCAGCTTCACATCGGCAGCTTTTGCCGCTGTTGGCGCGGCGGCCGCCGCCCCTCCCTCGGTGCGGAAATGCTCCACCCCGCTGAGGGTTTGCGAGCCGGTGCCCAGCGCTTGCGTGGATTCCACCCGGTAGTAGTAGGTGGTGCCGGGCTTCAGGTCATGCAGGTACACCCGGTGGGTTGTCCCTCCCCAGCGCGCTTCCGCCGCCTTGTTCAGGCTGCCGGGATTGCTGCCGTACTTCAAAATGGTGCTGGCTTTGACATTGGTTGACCAGGCAATGGTAGCGGTCGTCGGCTTGGCTGATTCGACCACCGGGCCGTGAATGATCTTCACTTGGGGCGCTTTTTGCGCGTGTTTTGCCTGAGCATCCTTGTCTTTATCCTTATCCTGCCTGGCCGGCCGGCTTGCCGCTTGAGCGCAGATGGCAGTTCCAAGAGCAAAGCATGCTGCAAGGCTTACAAGGCTACGTCTCATTGCCACCTCCCTTTGCAGGTGAATACTGAATCACAATAATTGCTTATTAAGATGCCAACCCGGGCCCCGGAAGTGGTCAGCCGGGACAGAGCACCGGCACAACAGAGCAGCCGGAATCTCCGCGCAGTGGTATAAGTAGCGTGCGGGTCGCGGCAACCCGAATCGTCGCTGCTGCTGGACGGTAGCGAAAAAGTCACTAATTATGTCAGCCGCGGTATGCAGGGTCTGGTATATATTTGGCGACGAGACGTGTCGGTACCCGTGCTGCCTTCTCGACACTCTCATTCCAGGTACGCGGGGTTGCAGCTACCATCGGTTACTCCATCCAGGGTGGAAAGACGCGTATGGCATACATGAATCGAAAAGCAGGACGGGGGATGCGCGAACTCCGTGATCAGCTGGGCCTTACCATGCGCGATGTCCATCGTGTGACCAGGAAAGTCGGCAAACAGCGGCACAACAGCGACTACATCGTTTCCCCCAGCCGGCTCTCCGATATTGAGAAGCATGGGCACACGCCTAATCTGTACCGTCTGCATGCTCTTGCGCTGGCTTACCGTTGCAAGGTGGCCAAGCTGCTCAAACTCTACGGAATCAGCTGAGCGGCGACGAGCTCGGGAAAGACGGCAATACGCAGAGGTGTCCTAAAATAGGCGCTTGCCGCTTGCCTCCGAATTCGGCCGCCTGCGCGTGGTTCTGGTGGCCACGCGCAATCCCCTCAACCTGGGAGCGGCCGCGCGCGCCATGAGTAACTTCGGCTTCTTGCGCCTGCGCGTGGTGAATCCCTATCAGATAGCTTTTCGCGAGGCCCGCTCGGCGGTGGGAGCGGAGGTCTTGCTGCGCCAGGCTGAGGAATATACGAACGTCGCCCAGGCCGTCGCCGACTGCACCCTCGTGGTAGGCACCACCTCCGGCGCGCGCCGCGATTTGACTCAGCCTCCGCGAGGCCTGCACGAAGCAGCGCGCGAACTTCGCCGGCAACTGCTGTCCGGAGCAGTGGCGCTGCTGTTTGGTTCCGAGAAGCGCGGCCTCTCCAATGAGGACATGAGCCACTGTCACTGGCTGCTGCGTATTCCCACCCGTGCTCAACATCCTTCCATGAACCTGGGACAGGCGGTGGCCGTCTGCCTCTACGAACTGGCGCGCCTGCCCGCCTCCACGCCGGCCGCAGAGGCGCCGAAACTCGCCACCGCCGGACAGTTGGAACGCGTTACCGCCCTGCTGTTTCAGGCGCTGGATGCCAGTGGCTACGTAAAGCCGAGCACCTCCGCTTCCACCGAACAGAAGGTGCGGCGCCTGGTGCGGCGCCTGGAAATGCCCGCCGACGACATTGAGATCTGGCTGGGCATGCTGCGGCAAATAGCGTGGAAACTGGCAAGGAATCGAACTTGAGGCGTTTTGCGGGCGTGAGCGCAGCGGAAGCCCGCAGCCGAAATCCTGAGCGCAGCGAAGGACCTCGGGTTTCTGGTAGGCGCGGCAGGAATCGAACTTGAGCCGTTTTGCGGGCGTGAGCGCAGCGGAAGCCCGCAGCCGAAATCCTGAGCGTAGCGAAGGACCTCGGGTTTCTGGTAGGCGCGGCAGGAATCGAACCTGCAACCCTGGGATTAGAAATCCCATGCTCTGTCCAATTGAGCTACGCGCCCATGTTGCAAGGCAACGTCCTCATTTTATAAAACCAGGCAAAGATATGGGAACTGGATCGTTTGGCAACCGGTCATCGCAGCTTTCATGCCCCGGCAATTGCCTTTACCGGTGACACCTCTCGCTTTATCCTCTCTGCTTCTTTCTTGCGCCTCAGATCACAAGGTGCGAGTGGGTGCGGTTCCTGAACTTCGAAACCATTTGGAAGCTGAAAGGCTGGCCCGCTCTCCTCCGCAGCCAGCCCTGAATTGACCTTCCACCTACGGAGAGTGAGCTAGATACAGAACTTCCGGCGCACCCCACCGGCCAAGCCCAGAAGCCCGGCGCCCATCAGCAGCATACTGGATGGCTCCGGCACCGCGTTCAAGACCGCGCTTGCCAGCAGGAAGTCATTGTTGGTGTAGTGGTGGCCGCTCCAGTCATAGGGTTGGAACACCAGATAGCTGCTGTTGGCGAATCCCGCCAGAAGCCCGGAGAACTGGATGCTCGGTTCCACTGAGGATGTGCTGCCAAAGCAGGTGCTCGCTCCGCCGCCTCCGGCCACGAAATCGCAAATTAGCGTCCGCGGGCCGCTGGGGTCGCCGCTGGCACTGGCCCAAAGTATTCCTCGTTCCAGCGGAGCCGTGCCTCCGTCGTTGTTGTCTAAAGAGGACAGTTGCACGGAAGTCCAGTCGTAACCTGCAGGCAACTGCAACACGATCAACTCAGGGCTGATTTCATTGGAAAGCTCGTTCCAATCCCCATTCCCCGACGAGCCCGAAGTCCCGCACTTCGTGCCCTCGTTGGGATTGCAGACGCCTAACCCATGATCATCTGATTCATTCCGGCCCCACAATACAACCCCGGTCTGCGACCAGGCGCTTCCGTTGTAGTAGTAGCCGTTGGCTACGATAAGACCGCCAAAGGTCCTCGTTGGCCCCGGCGGCGAAAATGGACCGGAGACCGCGGGCACAAAGGAAATCGTGGTGCCAAAGGCTGTCCCCAACATCAAAACCACGCCAATTGACAGCAATGCCAGTCTTGAAATTCTTCCCAAATTCATGTTTCGCCCCAACCTCCCCAGGTGCAAGTTCCTGCGCATTCCGCAGATGCCGCCTTCCCCGAATGCCGCTCTGGGCGCGGCAATCCGCCAATTCGAGCAGCTAAGATTGCAAATGCCGGGCCATTCGCGATTCAGCCCCAAGCCGCACGTTGCGCTTTCATTCCCCATCAGTTACAGGGATCTAGTCGCGGCGGGCCGATGAACGAGCGCGGCGCGCGGTTTGCAAGTTGCTGCATTTATGTTGCAGTGCAACTTGTCCCCTGGCCGGCTGCGAGGGGGGGAAGCAAGGGCGCGGCGAGACTCTGGCAGCGGCAAACAATTGCGAGGAAGTTGTAATTCGAAAACAGGTGCGTGGTATCAGCCGCCAGCGCCCCCTGTGCCTCGGCTCACATCCGCGGCCACAAAACCATCGTTTACTCTCCCTGCGCTCGTATGAATCACTATGAGACAACCACCGCCCAGGTTCTAAGGTTTTGCGCCTATACCCTGCCCCGATTCCACTGATATCCGCTAAGAACTGTTCCCGTTCGCGCTCGGCTCTGTAATAATCCGCCCATTCCCTCTGCCACGTTCCGGGGTGGGTGTTCCGAGTTTGCGGACCATGCGGGCATGGTTGCGCCCGGCAGGAAGTTTATTGTGTCGCGAAAGGTACTGTTGTGTGTGGATGACCGGCTAGCTTCGCTGGAGGTCCGCAGATTGATCCTGGAGCACGAGGGATACGAAGTCCTCACCGCCAGCGATGGGACCGCAGGCTTGGAATTGTTTGCTGCCCGCCCCGTGGACCTGGTGTTGCTCGATTATCAAATGCCCGCGCCTAACGGCGCGGAAGTAGCAAGAAAAATGCGCGCCATTAAACCGCAAGTGCCAGTGATTATGCTCTCCGCCTATTTTGAGCCCCCCGCGGATGCGGCCGGCTTCATTGATGCCTATGTGACCAAGGGAGAAAATCCCCGCGTTCTTCTTGAGCACATTTCCCGGCTCATCCGGAAAGGCGACCCTGCCGCGCCCGCGGACTAGGCCCCGGTGCGGGCCCCGCCCAGAACCGCATCCATAAAATCGCGATCGTAACCGATGTGCTCCACCTCTTCGGATTCGCTGAGTGGTTGGATGAACTCGAAGCGCACGCTAACCCCGCAAATGCGGCACTTGGGAAATGCTTCCCCCGCCTGCAGGATGGAAAGGTGATTCTGGCGGTGGCTCTTGTGCGTGACGCGGTATACCCCGGCGCGTGCCACCTTTTCACCCGCCGACATTTGCATCACGCGCCTCCATTGCCCTGGGGAACTGCAAGATAACCGTTCCCCCATCAAAGCAAAATGGCACGGAGGTGCCACAGTTGAGGAAAACCTTCGCCGCCCGCGCAGAAAAATTCTCCGCAACGTGAGCAATACCTTTATTTGCGCTTAATCTGCCGGCTTGTGCGCTTGATCTTCTCGTCCCCTGTAACCTCTGTGGTGGAAGAAGGGAAGTCATTGCCGGGCGCGAACTGATTCCGCGGCGGAGAGCTGCAACAACGCATTGGCCACCAGTTGCAGCGCGATGCCCCAGCGCTCCTGCGCCTGCGTTTCCTGTTCGCCGTAGCCGGAAAGATAGAAGGTGAGGTAAAAGCCCTCGCGCCCAGGATCAGGGTGTGACTCGCCGCGGTAATAACAGCGGCGAACCACGAAATCGGCAGCCGCCGGAATCTCCGGAGCGCGCTGCAGCAGGCGCGCTATTTTTTTGCCCAGGTCCTCCATCTCGGCGAAGCCATAACGCGGCCCCTCCGCCACCGGGGCCAGGTCAATGTAGGATTCGTACTTCACATCCGCGCCGAATATTTCGTCGTCGGCATCCATCTGCCGTGTGCTCCAGGTGTCGCATTTGGCGGTCTGCAGCAGCGATTGCGGAGAATTGATGGCGGCGAGAAACTCCGCCAGCGGCTCATTATCCTGCGTCTCCACTATGTGTGGCAGAAGCTCGGGATGGGAGCGCAGGTCATAGTACTGCACCCGCGGGTCGGAGGATGTCCAGGGCAACTGCAGCGTGGGATCGTCGGCGCCCAATTCAACGGAAAATTCGGCCTGCACGTAATCCATCCTAAATGAAGCGCGAATTGGCCGGAGCTCAGAAGCGCGCCAGGAACTCAATCACGGTGCGCTCCGCCCAGCGCCCGTCATATCCGTCGGGGTCGGCCAGAAAGGCGCAGTGGCCGCCGTGCTCGGTCTCTAGGTAACGCACGTGAGGGTTCGCCTCCAGCCTGGCCTTGGTTTGGGGAAGGATGTGGATGAAGGGATCGTCGCTGGAGTGAATGAGCAGCGCCGGAACCGCAATGCGCTCCACCACCCGCGCGGCGCTGGCCTTTGCATAATAATCGTCCGCGCCGGCGAAGCCGCAATAATAGGCGGTGATGCGGTCATCAAACTGGCGCAGCGTCCACACCCGGCGCAGGCGCTGCATCTCATAGCGGTTGGGATAAAGCCCTGCTTTGCGCCGCAAACGCCGGCGCAGGTTCCACAGAAAATACTGCTCGTAAGCCCAGTTTTGCGGATGATGCAGAGCCGCGGCGGAGGGCGCCAGGTCCACCGCCGGCGAAACCGCGCACACGGCGCGCAACTGCGGCGGGGCTTCCCTGCCCCATTCGCCCGCCAGCTTCAAAACCAGATTGCCGCCCATGGAAAATCCCAGCAGGGCCAGGCGCGGCAAATTTTCCTCCGCCAATAGAGCGCGCGCGATGAAGCCGACATCGGCGGAAAGCCCGGAGTGGTACAGAGTGGGCCCCAGCGCTTCTGTGCCGCCGCAGTTGCGCATATTCATTCGCACCACATTCATGCCGGCAGCCAGCGCCTTCGCCGTGGAGCCCAGAACGTACTGTGATTCGCTGGAACCTTCCAGGCCATGCACAATGAGCAGGGTAAGCGCCTGCCCCCGCTCCTCCTGCCAATGGCAGCGGCACAGCACCTGGACTTCCGGCTCAACCTGGAACAGCCGCTTCTCGGCGGCCGGCAGGTGAATACGGCGAATCAGAAACTGGCTGGCCAGAGTCTGGCGGTGAGGCCCGCGCAAACCCCGCCGCGGGCGGAATGGCGCCCAGGGCACATTAAGGAATGGATCGCTCGCGCGCAGTGCTTCAGCTGGCAGCGGGCGCGCGGTCAAATGGGATGGCAAGACCTGCGGCGCTTCATCCATATTTTAATTTCCCGCGTTCCCCCTTAAAATATAGCTGGAGTTGTTTATGCCCATCTTCGAATACATATGCCGCGAGTGCAACCAGCGTTTTGAAGCCCTGGTGTATGGCGCGCAAAAGCCGGAGTGCCCGCATTGCGGCGGCCGCAAACTGGAAACACAGCTCTCCGTCTTCGCGGTGAGCAGCAAGAGCGGTTCCACTTCCGCAACAGGTGCCGCCCCTTGCAGCACCTGCGGCGACCCGCGCGGAGCGGGCGCCTGCTCCCTTCCCGATCTGGACTGACCGCCTCCGCGCTGCAGCCCGCAAGTGGCGGCGCCGCCTTGTTTTACCTCCGGTTACCGAAGGAATCGCAACCCGCTCTCGCCCGTAACTTGGCCCTGCCCGGCGCGCAGGTTACCATTTTTTCGCAACACTCCCCAGAAGTCCATTGTCATCCCCCAGAAACTCAGGGCCACTATGGACCGCCGTCGGGAACCACGGGTAACAGCCGCTCTTCCGGTTCGCGTCTGGGGTATTGACGCCTACGACCAGGCCTTCAGCCAGATTGTTTCCGCGCGTAACGTAAGCACGGAGGGCGCGTTGCTCACCGGCATGCGCCACCGGGTGCGCATGGGCGAAATTCTGGAACTGCAGTACAGCGGGCGCAAAGCCGAGTTTCGCGTGGTCTGGATCTCGGAATCGTCCGATGGCATGCGCTCCCAGGTCGGCATCAAAAGCCTGCCCTCGGAAAACTCTATCTGGGATGTCAAACTGGAGCAGTGCTGCGAGTTTGTGGGCAACGGCTAGAAACCAGTTCTCAGCTGTCAGTTCTCAGATCATTCGCCCAATCCCTTTTGACGGTTGTATCCTGAGCGCCAGCGAAGGACCTGCTTTTGTCGCGACAGCTACTCCACGCGCAGGGCTTTGGAAGCGGCGTGGCGGGCACCGGTGGCCACCGGCCTCTGTTACCCTCGCCACAAAAGCACGTAACCTGCGTCACAGCCGGCCCGGTCGCATCTGAAATAAAGTAGGGAAGAAATACGGAGGAGACGCATGTCCACGCCCTGGGCGCACCGCTTCGCGCAGCGCACCAAAGCCGTCAAAAGCTCCACCATCCGGGAACTGCTGAAGCTCACGCAGCGGCCGGAAGTAATCTCCTTCGCCGGCGGCCTGCCTGCCCCCGAGGTCTTCCCGGTGGAGCGCTTCCAGAATGCCTGCCAGCGCGTGCTACAGGCCAAAGGCGCCATGGCCCTGCAGTACAGCGCCTCCGAGGGCTACACCCCCCTGCGTGAGTACCTGGCCCAGAAAATGGCGCGTTACGGCATTATCGCCGGCGTGGACAACGTTCTTATCACCAGCGGCTCACAGCAGGCCCTCGACCTGATCGGCAAGCTGCTGATCAATCCCGGCGACCGCGTCCTGCTGGAGGCCCCCACCTACCTGGGAGCGCTGCAGGCCTTCAACGTCTATGGCTCCGAGTACGTCACTGTCCCCATTGACCAGGACGGCCTGCGCACCGAACACCTCGATGAGGCCCTGCGCTCCGGCCCCAAGTTCATGTACATCCTGCCCAACTTCCAGAACCCTGGCGGGGTCACGTTGTGCGAACCGCGGCGCCACGAACTGGTGCTGCTGGCGGATAAATACGGCATTCCCATCATTGAAGATGACCCCTATGGCCAGCTGCGCTTTGAAGGCGAGCACCTTCCGCCCCTGCTGGTGCTGGACCGTGAGAACCTGCGCCGCGATGACGGCAAGCTGGGTAACGTAATCTACCTGAGCACCTTCTCCAAGACGCTGGCGCCCGGCATCCGCCTGGGCTGGATTGTCGCCCCCCCGGATGTGATCACCAAGCTGGTGCAGCTCAAACAGGGCGCGGACCTGCACAGCAGCACCTTCGACCAGATGGTCGCCTACGAAGTTGTGCACGACGGCTTTCTCGACGAGCACGTAAAAAAAATTCGCGCCATCTATCGTGAACGTCGCGACGTGATGCTGGCTGCCCTGGCGGAATATTTTCCCCCCGAGGTCACCTGGACCCATCCCCACGGCGGCCTCTTCCTGTGGGTCACCCTGCCCGAGGGCATGGATATGCAGCATCTGTTCCAGGCGGCAGTGCGGGAAAACGTGGCCTTCGTTCCCGGCGACTGCTTCTACCCCGGCGGCGATGAGGGCAACCGCCACATGCGCCTGAATTTCTCCCACTCCACGCCGCAGCAGATCCGCGAAGGCATTCGCCGCCTGGGCCTGGCGGTGGCGCGGGAGTTGGCGGCACACCACCCCGGCGTGCTGGTGGAACGCTGAACCCACCCTTTGGTGAGTGACGCTCTGTTCTGAAGAGTAGGGTTTTTCCTGGTGAGCCCCACAGATTCGTCCTATCAGTGCGGAAACACCCCCAGGGATGACTCCGCGACCCCAAACGGATGACACCGCGGCTCCAGACGCCTCTGTGTCCTCTGTGGTGAAAAATATCGTTTGAACTAAGCCTTGGGCGCGCTAGTCCGCCGCAATAGGTTGGGCAATTCTTTCACGATGTACGCCGTCACCGCCGAAACCAGCGACCCCACCGCCGTCATCAGCAGCGAGCTGCCGTATTTCACATACCAGGCGGGTCCGGAATCAGGCACCAGCGTGCTCATTCCCTGCCAGTTCATGCCCAGGTCGCCGCTGCGCCGCGGGATCACTTGCAGGTTCACCTGGCTGTCCTGGGGAAAATCTCCGGTGACTATGCCGTTATTGTCGTAGCCTTCGTCGGAGGTCACCCTCACCTTTACCGTATGCCGCCCGGCGGAGACCGGCATCATGCGCGAGAAGCTGCCTCCAATCCCCGCGGGCAGCAGTCCAAACCGCCGCCGCTCCGAGCCCACAACGTGCTCCGAGCACGCCAGATCCCCGTCCACCCATACCGATACCTGGGCGGAACGAAAACTGTGCTGCATCTGCACTTTAAGCGTGGCACTGCCCCCCGCCAGATGCATCAGCAATGCAATCACGAATACGGCCCCGGCGGTGCTGCCTACAAAACCCACGGGATGCTTGCGAATAAGGGTAATGCCTCGTTGCAGTGCGCCCTGGGCGGATGCCTGCCAGGAAGCGCCGGCTGGGACCGGCGGAGTTGTGGTTACGGAACCCATGGCAGCTCAATTGTGCCGCGACTCCTGACCTTGGCTCCAGTTACCGAAGTGCTAATTCAGCTCCTAGGCGCTGAACTTCCAGCTGCTAGCAGCAGCTAAACAGCCAGGAACAGTCGGGCAGCAGACAGTTCCTTTATGGGCAATCCCGCGTCAACTCTTGCCCGCTGCCGTCACCACTGCCTCTGTCTTCAAATCCCCCACCAGCCTCCGCCGCAACAGCTCCGTGATGGTTGCCGGGTCGGCGGGATGGGCAAAGTAATAACCTTGCGCCAGTTCACACCCCAATTCGGTAAGCTGCTTGGCCTGCTCCGCCGTCTCCACCCCTTCCGCCACCACTTTCAGCCCCAGGTTATGGGCCAGGGTAATGATGATGCGTACTATTTCCAGCGCTTCCTTGTCGCGATCCATTCCGGAAATAAAGCTGCGGTCAATCTTCAGCGAGTCCACCGGCAGGCGCTGCAGGCGGCTGAGGGAGGAGTAGCCGGTGCCGAAATCGTCAATGCTCAGGCCTACCCCCAGCGCCTTGAACTTGGCCAGCACGTCGGCGGCTTCGGCGTCGCCCATGGCGATGGTCTCCATCACCTCCAGTTGCAGGCTGCCCGACTGCAGGCCGCTCTGCTGCAAGGTGGAGCGGATGGCCGCCGGCAGTTCCGGCCGGCCAAACTCCGGCGGCGAAATGTTCACGCTCATCACCAGCGGCGGCTGCGCCGGAAACTCCGTCTGCCACGACCGCAGCTGCGCGCATGCCTGGCGCAGCAGCACTTTGTTCATCGCGTTGATGAGCCCGGTTTCGCAGGCCACGGGAAGGAACTCGCCGGGCGCCACCAGCCCTTGCGGCCGCCGCCACCGCACCAGCGCCTCGAAGCCGGCGATCGTGCCTCCCTGCAGCCACACGATCGGCTGGTAATGGTTGATCAGTTCGCCCCTTTCCAACCCTTTGCGCAGGTCGGTTTCCAGCCGCAGCCGCTGCACCGCGGTGACGTACATGGCGGTGTCGAAGACTTCACAGCGCGCTTTGCCCGCCCGCTTGGCCCGATACATGGCGATTTCCGCGTCCCGCAGCACTTCTTCTGCGGCGCTGCGCGCGGTCGTGCTCAGCGCGATTCCAATGCTGGCCGAAACCACCATCTCCTGCTTGTTGACCAAAAACGGAATCGCCAGCCGGCCCTGGATTCGCTCCGCCACCCGCACCGCGTCGCTGGGTCCCCCAATGTCATCCAGCACCACCGTGAACTCGTCGCCCCCAATCCGTGCCAGGCTTTCGTCAGCGCCGCTGGAAGTATCGCCCCCGGTGCTGCGCGCTACCGTGTCGCTCCGGCGCAATGACTTGCTTAGCCGCTGCCCGATCTGCACCAGCAACTCGTCGCCCGCGCTGTGGCCCAGGCTGTCGTTCACCACCTTGAATTCGTCCAGGTCAATGAACAGCACCGCGAATTTGTAAGTGGCATGGCGCTTGGCCATGTCCAGGGCGTGCTGCAGGCGGCTGAGAAACAGCGCCCGGTTGGGCAGGTTGGTAAGCCCGTCGTAGAACGCGTTGTGAGCCAGCGCCTCCTCCGCCCGCTTGCGCTCGGTGACGTCCCGGTTCACGATCACCAGTTGCTCGATTTCGCCCTTGGAATTGCGGATGGCGCTGGCCGTGGACTCCAGTATCCGCCACGTCCCGTCCTTGTGCCGCATGCGGTACTCCAGCTGCTGCCCTCTCCCCGTTCTGCGCGCCTTTTCCGCCGCCTCCAATACCCGCTGCTGGTCATCCGGATGTACTTGCTCCAGCGAAGAAGTGGTCTGCAGTTCCTCCAACGAGTAGCCCAGAACCTTGCTGTACGCCGGGCTGTTATAGAGCCGCCGCCCCGACTTGTCCACCAGCGCGATCATGTCGGCGGCGTTCTCGCTGATCAGCCGGAACAACTGCTCGCGTTCCGCCAGCTGCCAGCGGGTTTGCTGCAGTTGCCGGTGCTGGTAAATGGTATACAGATCAAACATCAGCACCAGCGCCGCCAGCGCCCGCACCCAATCGTGCAGATCCGACCAGTAGGTGTTGTAGGGCTGGAAGGGAAACCACGGGAAGGTAAAAGAAATGATGCCCGCCGTCAGCAGCAGGGTCACGCCCACCGCGAACACCCACAGCCACCACTCCCGGCCCTCGATGCGCCGCATCTCCGCGGGCAAAGGTGCGCCCAGGCTTAGGTTGGCGGCGCGCACTCGGTCCTTGGCCATTCTGGGTTGTCTGTGACTAGAGGGATTGTAGGGCGAGGAGAGAACGAGGAACGGTTACCAAGGTAGCCGCGGTCCCCTCGCCATTCTCATTTCCGGAAGCAATGTCATCCTGAGTGAGCGGAATCGAGCGCAGCAAAATGAGCGCGAGTCGAAGGACGCTGTGCTTGCTCCAGCGCGGGGCGAGAATCGTCAATCGAAAATCAAACTTTCGTGGCGCGGGCGCCCCGCCCGCGAACGCTTTGAGACACCATGGCCGCGTCCACCGCACTCTGCTCGAAACTCGAAACTGGAAACTCGAAACTACTCATACCTCAGCGCCTCAATCGGATCCAGCCGCGCCGCTTTTACCGCCGGAATCATCCCGCTCACGATGCCCACCAACCCCAATATCAGCGCCGCCGCCAGCAGCGTGCTCGCGTTGATGGTCAGGTGAATGTCGCCCTCGGAGGCGTCTTCGATGAACGCGCTCCACAAGGTAAGCGAGCCTACTGACCATGAAACCAGATAAGCCAGCGCCACTCCCGCCAGCCCGCCCAAAAGCGTGATCGCCAGCGCCTCCGCCAGAAACTGAACCAGAATGTGCCGCTTGCGCGCCCCCAGCGCCTTCTCCACCCCGATCTCCCGCGTGCGCTGCGTCACCGAGACCAGCATGATGTTCATCAGCCCCACGCCCCCAATGCCCAGCGTCAACAGCCCTATAAATCCCAGCAGCACCTTGATGCCCACGGTGATAATGCGCAGTTCCTTGAATTCTTCGATGCTGTCGAAAACAAACACCGCCCGCCGGTCTTCGGGATTGAAGTTGTGGTGGAAAGCCAGCGATTGCCGCACTGCCTTGGCTACCCGCGCGTGCTCCGGCCCTTCGTACTCCAGCACTATGTCGTCAATGTGGTAGCTGTCCCGCAGGTCGCCCACGGCGCTGAAGGGCACGTAGATCTTGCCGTTGGTGTTGTCGTCTCCGTTCTGAATCAGCCGCCTCAGTACCCCGATCACGGTGTAGGAGATGCCGTCCACACGAATGGTCTCGCCCAGTGCCTCGCGCCCGGAAAACAGCTTCTTCTTTACGTCCGCCCCCAGCACCGCTACCCGCGTGTGCGTGTAGTCGTCCTGGTTGCTGAAAAAGCTGCCCTCCGCCACGTCCAGGCGGCGAATGCGCTGGAACGCGGAATAAACTCCGGCCACCTGGAACAGCGCCGAGCGGTTCAGATACGCCGCCGTGCACTGCTTGGCCGCCTCCGGGGAAATCCGTTTCAGGAACGGAACCTCGTTGCGCAGGTATTCCAGGTCCTCGGTGGTCAGCTTCACTTCCACTCCCGCCTTGCTGCCCCCCGCCTGCATGGAGGTGTGGCCGGGGAAAACCGCCACCATGTTGCCGGAAAAAGTCTCGAAGGCCACCATCAGTCCGCGCTCGAAACCCGCGCCGTAGGCCAGCAGCAGCACCACCGTGGCGATGCCCCACGCCATGCCCAGCATGGTGAGCAGGCTGCGCCGCCGGTTGTAGCGCAGCGCCCCGTACGCCTGTTTGAGCAGATCGCCGGTCATGTTATTCCTGCCGCAGCGCCTCCACCGGCTCCAGCCTGGCCGCCCTGCTCGCCGGATATAGGCCGGCCGCGATCCCCGCCGCCGCCAGCGCCAGAATCGCCGCCAGCGCCGAGAGCGGCACAATGCGCGGCGTATCGAATCCTTCCGGCGCCGGCAGCGTGCCCAGAGCCGTGACCAGCCCGTAAGTGATCGTGGCCCCAATCCCGCCGCTCAGCCCCGTCAGAAACGCGCCCTCCAGAAAGAATTGCATCAGAATGTCGCGCCGGGTCGCCCCCAGCGCCTTGCGCAGCCCGATTTCCCGCGTGCGCTCGCTCACCGACACCAGCATGATGTTGATGATCCCAATCGCGCCCAGGGCCAGCGTCACCAGCCCCACCGCGCCCAGAAATGAATCCATGGCGTCGAAAATCAGCCCCACCCGCCGCGAGCCCTCAATCGTGTCCCAGTCTTCAAATGCATCCTCGGATTTCGCGCTGAAGTTGTGCCGCCGCGCGATCACCTGATGCACTTCCTGCTTCGCCGCCAGGTGCTCTTCCCGCGTGCGCGGCTGGTAGTTCAGAAACGAAACCGCGTCTTCGCTGTTCTGCTCCTTCAGCGGAAACAGCACCCGCATCGTATTCAGCGGCATGAATATGCGGATGTTGGTGCCGTTGTGCCCTTCCTTCCCCAGTTGCGCCAGCACCCCGATTACCTTGAACTCCGCGCCATTGAGCAGGATGGTGTTGCCCACTGCCGCCCGCCCGGGAAACATGTCCTTGAGCAGTTCCCAGCCCACCACCGCCACCCGCCGCCGTTCGTTGTTGTCCTCATCGTTAATCCAGCGTCCGTTGCCCACCGGCACATTGCGGATCTGGTTGTAATCCGGGGTTACCCCGAACACCTGGCCGTTGGTGCTGCGGTAGTCGCTGCTGGCGCGGATGTCGTCCCGCTCCAGCACCGGCGAAATGGCGCCTATGTGCTGCGCCTCCCCCCGGATGGCCAGGTAATCTCCGTAGGTGATGTGGTACGGCTGCGCCGAGGCCAGGCTGCCTTCCACCGCCGGAATCCGGCCCGGGAAGCTGAACATGATGTTGCGGCCCAGCTCCGCCAGGTTCTTTTCCTGTCCCGAACGGAAGCCCTCCCCCAGCCCCACCAGCAGCAGCAGCGAGCCCACTCCCCAGGCAATACCGAACATGGTAAGAAACGAGCGCAGCTTGTGCGCCCACAGGGTTTGCAGCGATTGCCGCAGGATTTCCTTCAGTAGATTCATAGGCTGGCCGCGATGGGGCCCCTCCGGCGCAGACCTGCACACCTTCAGATACGCGGCGGACAAATCCTAAGTTCCACCCTTATTGTGATACGCCGGAACGCTACAGGTATGTGACGAAGCCTGAGGGGGTTGGATAGCAGGAGGGCGCGGGTTTCAACGTTTCAGTGTTTGAAGGTTTCAGGGTTTCCAGGTTTCCAGGGTTTCAAGGTTCCATGGTTTCATGGATGGTATCGAAGCTTCTCAGGACCTGCGGGTTGAAAAGCCTAAGCTCTAATCCGGCAAATGTCTCCCCTCAGCTCTAATCTTAGCCATGTCATCCTGAGGGCGCGCGACCCGAACTTGTGAGGGGAGCGCAACCGAAGGACCTATGCATTTGTTGCAGGATCACTGAACTGCAAAGACAGTTGCTTTCTCCACGCCGTGGCAAGTTTTGGTTTTGACTCTGTGGCCCGCACGCCCTCGCCCGCGAACCTATGCTTTCAACTCGCCGTGGAAGCGCCCGGCTTTAGCCGGGCGAACAGGATGGCTTAGAAACTGGGCTTTAGCCCTCGTGGTTTCTGGCCCGCACGCCCTCGCCCGCGAGCGCTTTTCTGAAACCTTGAAACCTCAAAGAGGTTGCGCGTGCTGCTTCCCAACTACCGGTTCTTCCTCCACCACCACCGTTTCCTTTCCCATGCGCCTCCCCACCTCCACCGCCGTGGCCAGCGTGGCTTCACTGGTCTCCACTCCGCGCACAATCTCCAGCCGCTTCACGGTGTCCACCGGGTTGAAAAAGCGCATGCCCACGCACAACGCTCCGCGATAGGTGACGGAAGCAATCTCGCTGACGCTCAGGCTAGAGGTATTCGTAGCCAGGATGGTGGCGGGACGGCAAATCTTGTCCAGCAGGGTAAAAATTTCAATCTTCGATTCCAGTTCGTCGGGGATGGCTTCAATCACCAGCTCCGCCTGCCGCGCCGCCTCTTCCACCGAGCGCGCGAATTCCAGCCGCCCCATCACCGCCGCCGCCTCGGCCGCGACCACCTCTCCCAACCGCACCGCCTTCTCCAGGCGGCCGCGGATTTCGCTTTCCGCCTGCCGCAGGTCGGCGGAAAGAATGTCTTCCAGGATGGTGCGATAGCCGCCCTGCGCCGCCGTCTGCGCGATGCCCCGCCCAAGAGTGCCCGCCCCAATCACGGCCACGGTGCGGACTTCGCCCACTACTTCCCGCCCTTCTCCAGTTGCTGCAGCACGGAATCGTAGTTGGGTTGAACTTTACGCATGTAATCGGAGAGGCGCTTGCGCTCCTCGTCATCCATCATGGGGATGGTGGCGACAATGCGCCGCAAGGTGGTGGAAATGTCGTCCACGTAATTCATCAAGCGTATAAGTTCGCCGGTTGCGGCCATGAAGTCTCCCTGCTCTTTGCCCGCTGACCGGGCAAACAAGTATTCTCTACGGCGGCTAAACATTAGTAAAGCGCGCGCCCCGCCCGCGAACCTATGCTTTCAACTCGCCGTGGAAGCGCCCGGCTTCAGCCGGGCGAACAGGATGGCTTCAAAACTGGGCTTTTAGCCCCTGTGGTTGGTGGCGAAGGCGCCCTCGCCAGCGAACGCTTTTCTGAAACCTCCGAAACCTTGAAACTTTGAAACCTTGCCTTTGTCGGTTCCTCAGGTCTCTGTGGTAGATTTTGGGTTTTCACGGACGACACATGCTGCGCGACCGCAACCTTATCCCGCTCTCCCATCAACACCAGCACGCCCTCGCCCTCTGCGTGCAGATTGAACGCTCTCTGCAGGCCGGCGCCGCCGGCCTGGATGCCTTGCAGGCGCAGGTCGGCACCATGTTCAACCTGGAAATCCGCTGGCACTTCGCCGCCGAGGAAGAGACGCTCTTTCCCCAGGCCGCCGCCTTCCCCGAACTCCAGCCGCTGGTCGAGCAATTGCTGGCCGAGCACGCCACGCTGCGCCAATACTTTGCTCGCGCCCAAGCCCGCGAACTCAACTCCACCAGCCTGCGCGAATTCGCCCAAACCCTCTCCGCTCACATCCGCAAGGAAGAACGCGAGCTCTTCGAAGCTTGCCAGCGCCTGTTTCCACCGGAGAAGCTGAGCGCCGTGGGCGCCGCCCTCGACGCCGCCCTCCGCCGCACAACCTGATTTGTTTTTCATGTCATCCTAAGCGCGGCCGGCCGAATCCCTTGCGAATTCGCGCTTTATTTTTGAATGTCATTCTGAGCGAAGGAGGCCGATTCCCGCTTTGCGGGATCGGCCTGCGGAGTCGAAGTTGAGGCGCTAAGGCGGCGTCTGAGCCGCCTGCCGAAATCCTGAGCGCAGCGAAGGAGCTCCTCCTAGTCTTCATCTGGTTGCTATCAGATAAATGATGGCCACCGGCCCCGCCAGGCTGGTCAAAACCGTTAACCAGTAGCCGAGAGGATTCTCATCCTGGTGCAACGTGTACCCCCTCGATCGTATCTGGCCAGATTGTAGCCCAGCGATTCCGAAGTAAAACACCAGCGAGGAAAGCAGGACTATGACTATTCTGGCTATCAGAAATCTGGGCATTTTCGCCCCAACCCGGCGGGTCTGCTCCTGTCCTATTTTTCAATTGCCAGGCCCCGTCTCCAGCACCACAATATTGTCGGGCGCGGCCTTGTCATACCTCGGCAGCCGCAGCAGCGTCCCCGCCTCGCTCTCGCTCACCTCCACCGGCCCGCCCGTCTGCATCAGGTAAGCCCGCGTCACCCGCATCTGCAGCTTCGGCAGCAGCAGCGCTGAATCTTGCCAGTCCATCAGGTGCACAAAAATGCGGTTCTCTTTCTGCGTGGTCACGCCCCAGCTGCGCGGCGCAACCGGCCCCTCGCGCGTGCCATAAATGCTGTCGCCATATTTCCCCAGCCACTCCCCCATCTCCTTCAGCCGCTCCACCGCTTCCGGCTGAATTTTGCCCGTGGGCAGCGGGCCCACGTTGAGCAGCAGGTTGGCGTTGCGTCCGGCCGCCCCCACCAGGTAGCGGATCATCTGCGTGCTCGTCTTCCAGTGATGGTCGCCCCGCGTGTAGCCCCAGGAATCATTCACCGTGTCGCAGGTTTCCAGCGGCAGCTTGCTGATCACCGGATTCTTGTCCCAGTCCGCGCTGGTCTGGCCCGGCAGGTCGCGCTCGAACATCTGGAAGTCCTCGCCCGGAAACGGCGCCCGATGGTGGTTGTTGCCGATCAGCGCCCCCGGCTGCAGCTTGTGGATCAACGCGTAAGTACGCTCCAGTTGCCAGTCGGCGTTGGGCTTGTCCCACCAGCCGTCAAACCATATCCCGCCGATGGAGCCATAATTGGTCAGCAGCTCCGTGAGCTGCGCGTTCATGAAATCGAGGTAGCGCTGCCAGTTTCCTCCCGGCGGCCGTCCCGCGCTCTGTCCGGTTCCACCCAGCGGGTAATAGTCCGGATTATGCCAGTCCAACTGCGAGTAGTAGAAGAACAGCTTGATGCCTTGCTTGTGGCACTCGCGCGCCAGCTCCGCCAGCGGATCGTGTTTCCACGGGGTGCGGTCCACCACGTTCCACGTCGTCTGTTTGGTGGCGAACATGGCAAAGCCGTCATGATGTTTGCTGGTAATTGTGATGTACTTCGCGCCCGCCGCCTTGGCGATGGCCACCCATTCGGCGGCGTTGAAGTCCACGGGATTGAACTGCTGCGGCAGGGTTTCGTAGTCTTCAATGGGCATGTGGCGGTTGTTCATCACCCACTCGCCATCGCCCAGCACGCTGTAAACCCCCCAGTGGATGAACATCCCGAACTTGGCGTCGCGAAACCACTCCTGCTGCGGCGTGTCTCCGCTATTCGTCTGAGCCGCCGCTGGGTGCGCGCACAACACTGCCACGGCGGCCGCAAGAATCACTGATAGAAATTTGGGCGTTCTCATTGTGGATTAGCACGATACACCCAACGGGGGTGCCCCACTCAAGCCCGCCTTTGGCTTGAGTGGGACCGCAACCCGTTTTCACCGCACATTAGGCCTGTACACCCAGTTCGTCCGGGGTTGCTGGGTGCCCCACTCAAGCCCGCCTTTGGCTTGAGTGGGACCAAAACCCGCCGCCGCTTGCGCTTCATTGGCCTGCGCCACCGCCGCCGCCACCACCTGATGGCCGGGCGCCAGCGAGCACGCCGGATCGGTCGCCCCGGCATCTCCGGCCAGCAGCAGCGCCTGGCAGCGGCAGCCGCCAAAATCCTGACTGCGCCGCTCGCAGCTTCGGCAGGGCTCAGGCATCCACCCTTCCCCGCGAAAGCGCTGGAACGCCTCCGACTCCTCCCAGATCCAGCGCAGCGGCCTGGCCGTCACGTTTTCGAAGTGCATGCCCGGAATCACCGCCGCGGCATGGCAGGGCATGGCTTCCCCCGCGGGATCCACCAGCATCAGCTTGCGCCCCCAGCCGCCCATGCAGGGCTTGGGATACTTGCCGTAGTAGTCGGGCACCACAAAGTCAATGCGCATGCGGCCTCTCAGCCGCTCCTGCGCCGCCTTCACCGTGGCCAGAGACTCCTCCAATTGCTGCTCGCTGGGCAGGAGCGAGGCCCGGTTCTCCAGCGCCCACCCGTAATACTGCACGTTGGCGACTTCCAGCTTGTCCGCCTCCAGCTCTTCTGCCAGCCTGATCATCTGCGGCAGCCGCCCCAGGTTTTGCCGGTGCACCACCACGTTTATGGTGAATGCCACATTGTGCCCGCGAATGCGCCGCGCCAGCTCCAGCTTGTGCCCGTGCGCCCGCGCTCCGGCAATTTCGTCCGCCCCCGCTTCGTTCACATCCTGAAAACTGAGCTGGATATGGTCCACCCCCGCCGCCACTATCCCCTCCAGCCGCTCCTCATTCAGCCCCATCCCGGAGGTGATGAGATTGACGTAGAGACCGGCCTGGCGTGCCGCCCCCACCAGTTCCACCAGGTCGGCGCGGACCAGCGGTTCCCCCCCGGTGAAGTCCACCTGCATCACGCCCAGCCCTCCCGCCTGGCGAAATACTTCGCTCCACTGCGCGCTTGTCAGCTCCGCCGCCCGCGCCTTCATCTGCAAAGGATTGGAGCAGTAAACACAGTGCAGCGGGCAGCGGTGCGTGAGTTCGGCGATGAGTGCCAGCGGTCCGGTCATTCGTAGTCCACCGCCCGCCGTTCCTGCAGCCGTTCCAGAAACACGGCGGTCTCTTCAGCGACGCGCTCGGGAGCGGCGGCCGCAAATTCCCCCTGCAGCGCGCTTACAATTTCCGCGAAGGTATGCTGCCCGTCGCAGTGTTGCAGAATTTTCAGCCCTGGCGGATTCAGGCGCATGGCGCCCTCGGGCATCAGCAGCGTGGATTCCTGACCTTGTTGCTCGCTGATGCGGCAGCCGCGCGCCAGGCGCGGCCGCGAACTGGGCGCGGGGCGGCTCACCTGCTCTCCGGCAGTTGGAACGCCCCCGGCGGCGCCCATCCCGGCTGCACATAAGCAAAGTACAGCGCATCCAGCTGCGCCCACAGTATGTCGCACTTGGCGCGCAGCGCGCCGCACGCCAGTTCCTGCTGCTCGCGGCTCTCGGCGTGGCGCGTCACCCAATCCAGCGCGAAGCGCGCGTCTGCCGGTGCCTGTGACAGGCGCGCCTGGAAGTAATCCAGCCCGCCGCTCAGCCATGGATAATGTTTGCGCAGTGCATCCATGCGCAGGGCGATAAGCGTTCCGGAAAACAGTTCGGTCAACGATGAAGCCACCGCCTCCACGAACGAGCGCTCGCTCACCAGCCGTAAATAGGCGTCCACGGCGTACTTCACCCCCGGCAACACTTCCCCCTCCCCCGCCACGCGCTCCCGCTCCACCCCCGTAGCTTCGGCCAGTTTGATCCACTTTTCGATCCCGCCCGGTCGTCCCTCTTCGCCATCGTGGTCCACAATGCGCTTCCGCCAGGCGCGGCGGAATTCTGCGTCCTGGCTGCGTGCCACGATCAGCGCGTCTTTGATGGGAATCCGGCTCTGGTAGTAGTAGCGGTTCAGCGCCCACGCCTGCAGTTGCCCGCGCCGGAGCTTGCCTTCGTGCATCAGCAGGTGGAAGGGGTGGCGGTGGTGATAGCGCTCCTCTCCTATCTTGCGCAAGCGCACTACAAATTCATCCTGGCTCAGCAGGGGCGCGCTGGCAGTGGCGCTCACAATTCGAACTCCCAGCCATCTTCGGCCATCTCCCAGCCGGCGGCCCGCGCCTGCCGGTGCTGCGCGCTCTCCTCATCCAGCATGGGATTGGTATTGTTGATGTGAATATATATTTTGCGCGGCCCTTGCAGCCGGGCCAGCCGCTCCAGGCTGCCTCCCGGCCCGCCCACCGGCAGGTGGCCCATCTCCCGCGCCATGGGCCCGCCGCCGCGCGTCTGCCGTAGTTCATCGTCGGACCAGAAGGTGCCGTCCAACAACAACAGCTTGCACTCCGGCATCGCCGCCTGCAGTTCCGCGGTGATGGCGGGCAACGCGGGCGCGAACAGCATTTTCCCGCCTTTACCTTCCAGCACCAGGGCCAGCACCGCCTCATCGCCGGCCAGCCCGCCGCGCTCTCCTTCGCTCACGTATCCAGGATAAGAACCCGGCAGCGCAATCGTCCGGCAACAAATACTCGCGCCCGGCCGCTCCCCGCTTTTCAGTTCAAAAACAGCGCCCGGGCGAACCTCCGTCCAAGTCGCCTGCCCCGGCATCCGCTCCAGCAGGCGGAAGAAGCTGTTGCCCTGGCCCACGATCTGGCGGATGGCTGCGGTCGAAAAAATCTTCAGCGGCTGGAACTCGCGCAGCAATAGCAGCCCCAGTACGTTATCCAGATCGCCGCTGCTCAGCACAATGCCCGCGATCGGGCTATGGCGCCCACCGGGCAGAGGGTGCAACTCCGGTGTGGCTTCAATCTGCGACCGCAGGTCGGGAGAGGCGTTCAGCAGAAACCAGGCCTCGCCGTCTGCGCTCACCGCCACCTGCGCCTGGCTGCGCGCCTTACTCCGCAGCCTGCCCTGGCGCAGACCGTGGCAATTGGCACAGCCGCAGTTCCACTGCGGGAAACCTCCTCCCGCCGCGGAACCCAGCAATTTGATCCGCATTCGCGGATTATAGTTCGGCGTTTACGTAGGAGTTGATTTCGCAGCTCAAGGTGATTTCTTCAAACGTCGGGGTTGCCCATTCCATTTTTTTTGCTCCGGGTTGCAGCAAATTTGAAGAAAGCTGTGAGGAACAGCACCTTCACAATGGGTTAGAGTATACCTGAGATGGCCGGCTTTGTGAGCCCCGAAAGCCGGTTGTGGGCCACGCGTTCCGCGATTAGGATAGAAGGTGCGTGCGCAAAATTCTGCCCTTTGGCGGCCCTACCCGGCCGCCGCAAGAGCGTCCAACGCCCCTGAAATCATCATGGTAGATATTCATTGCCACATCATTCCGGAAGTGGATGACGGCGCCTCCTCCTGGGATATGGCGGTGGAGATGTGTGAAATGGCCGTGCACGATGGCATTGAGCACATCGTGGCCACCCCTCATGCCGATTTCAAGTTCCCCTATCATCGCGAAGAGCTCGCCGCCCGCCTTGACCGCCTGCAACAGCTTACCGGTGGCGCGCCTCGCCTTACCCTGGGATGCGATTTTCACCTTTCCTACGATAACCTCGAGGATGCCTTCGCTCATCCCGGTCGCTACACCATCGGTGAAACCGGCTACCTGCTGGTCGAATTCAGCGATTACTCCATCCCCCAGCAGATTACCGGCGCGCTCCTGCGCCTTATCGAGATGGGCATCACGCCGGTGATCACCCATCCCGAGCGCAATCCCCTCCTGCAGCACAATCTCGACCGCCTGCTGGAGTGGGTGGATGACGGCTGCTTGGTGCAGGTCACTGCCAATTCCCTGACCGGGTTCTGGGGGGAGCAGGCGCGGCGCAGCGCCCGTTCCCTGCTGGAGCAGCAGCTGGTGCACGTGCTGGCCACTGACGCCCATGACCTTCGCCGCCGCGTGCCTATCCTCTCCGCCGCCCGCGATGCGGTGGCTTTGTGGCACGGCGAGGAACGGGCTCGCACTCTGGTGGTAGATAATCCCCGCGCCATCGTTTCCGGAGAGAAGATTCGCGCCACCTCGGCCCGCGCCGGAAAGTAAATCGCCAGCGCCGTAGCAGGTTTTTGGTTTTGATTTTTTTGTGGCGCCGCCGCCCCCGCCTGCGAATCTGTGCTTTCGATCCACCGTGGAAGCGCCCGGCTTCAGCCGGGCGAAACGGGGTGCCTTAGAGACTGGGCTTTAGCCCTCGTGGTTTGTGGCGCCGCCGCCCCAGCGCGCGAAAGCCAGGCTAGCGATTCTGCTGCGAATTGTTGGGGGCCAGCTGAAAATTCACCACAATGCGGGTTTCGCTTTCCACCGCGCGTCCGCGCACCGTGCGCGGGCGGTAACGCCAGCCTCGCACCGCGTCCAGCACCGAGTCGGCCAGCAGCGGGTCCCCGCTGACCACGCGTATGTGGCGCAGAAAGCCGTGCGTGCCGATGGTGGCCTCCAGCACTACCGGACCCTGAATGCGGTTGGCCCGGGCCGCCGCCGGATATGCGGGATCCACCCGGTGCAGCAGTTGTTCTCCTTCCCGCTTGCCCCGCATCACCACCGCCGGCCTCGTCTCGCTGTCCCCTTCGCCGGCGCGCGGCAATTCTTCCACTACGTCCAGCACCGAGCTGTCCCCCGAAGTGGCGGCTGCGTCGCCGGGTCCAGAGTCGGTTTGCGGGCTGGTGGTTTGCGCCGCAGCCGATCCCGCCGCCTGCGCCGGAGTGGAAGGCGAACTGCTCCCCAACAACCAGATCAGGATAACCAACAGCAGTACGGAGGCTCCCGCCGCCAGATACAAGCTGCGTTGGCTGTGCTTCTTGCGCCCATTTGCCGCCGCTGCCGGACGCGCCGGCCACAGTTTGCCGTTCGAAGCCTTCACCGCCACCGGACCGGCGGGCTGAGCCATGCGCGTTACCGTCGCTCGCGTGCCGCCGTTCACCGGCACCGGCCTTGCCGGCGTCCCGTTTCCGGGACTGGGCAGCGGCGTCACCACCGGTTGACTCGCCGCCGCTCGAGCGGGCGCGGTGGTCGGCGCAGTCGGTCTCGATGACACCGCCGGACGCGCGCCTTGCAGCGGAATCTTTCCTGCCGGCCGCTTCCACCGCTTCGGAGCTTCCATGCCGAACAGGGCGCAATCGGCAGCCAGCGCTTCCACGTCAATCTTGCTTTTTTCCGCCCCTGGCGCCGTGCCTGTGCCATTGGCCGGAGCGGGCGCGGTTTCATTCGATTTCACCGCCGCGGCGGCCGCACCCCCGGAGCCATTCCCGGAGCCGCTTCTGGCGGCCGCTCGGGGTGGAGCCTCCGCCTCCGCCGGCATAATACGCAGCGCCAGGTTCCCGGCGCTCGCCACTTCCTGTGCCTGTGCCGCCAAGGCGACCGCCGCCGCCGGTGACGGATCGGGCGCCGGCACCGGACCCGCCGGCACAGCACCCGCCGGTATCGCCGCCGCCGGCTCTTCTCTCCTCAAATGGTTCCCGGAAGCACCCTCAACCGGGAGTTCCTGCCTCGCCGCGGCTGCTGCCGCAATCGGCAGATCTTCGGACGAAGGCGCTTCTTCATCCCCTCCCGGCTCCTGCTGCGCCGTTTCCTCTGCCGCTTCCTGCGCCGGAACTGAAGGCGAACTCGCCGCTGCGGCTGCATCGGGCTCCGGCGAACTGGCGAGCGGGACCGGTGGCACGCTGCTGGCAGGCGCAGGCGGAGTGGCCACCGGGGCCGCTGGCATGGTGGCGGCCAACGCTGGTGCACTGGCCACCTCCGCCGCTGTCGAACTGAACCTCAGCTGTTCCGCCTTCTGGGTGCTCACACCTTCGAAGTCGAGGTCGGCGGAAACCTCCGCCAGAATGTCGGGCCCAATGGTTCTCCGCGACATGGCAAAGCCTAGCGAAAGCGCGTTAAAGCACAGGTTGTTGATGTTGCGCGGAATGCCCTCGCTGCGCTCCACCAGCAGGGCGCGCGCCGGGGCCGTGAACAGCGGCGGCCCGGAATAGCCCGCCACCTGCAGCCGGTGGTCAATGTAGCGGTTCACCTCGGCCGCGGTCAGCGGCTCCAGCCGCACCAGGTGGGAAATGCGCTGCCGCAACTGCAGCAGCGCGGGCGAAGCCAGGCGGTCGGCCAATTCCGGCTGCCCGGTGAGGATGATGTGCAGCAGCTTGGCCCGCGGCGTTTCAAAATCGGAAAGAAGCCGCACCGTCTCCAGCACGCTCACGTCCAGGTTCTGCGCCTCGTCCACCACCGCGATTACTTTCTTGCCCGCCTGCGCCTCGCGCGCCAGCAACTGTCCGAACTGCTCCTGCAGGCGCACAAAATCCGTCTCCCCCGTGTCCGCTCCCAGTTCCGTCATCAGGTAGCGCAGGAACTCCCGCGAATCGCATTGCGTGAGGAAAATAAAGGCCGTGCGCGCGGCTGTGGAATAGCGCTCCAGAAGGTGGAACAGCAGCGTGGTTTTGCCCATGCCCGGCCGGGCAATCAGCGCCGTGAACCCCCGCCCCGAACGGATCCCGTACTCCAGCGTCGCCTGCGCCTCCTGGTAGGTCGGGCTGGCGTACAAAAAGCGCGGGTCCGGCGTTGCTCCGAACGGTTCTTCCCGCAGGCCGTAGAATTTCAGGTACATGCTCTTGATCAGCGAGCAGCGCGCGCGGGCAGATTCATTTCACCGGTTCAACCTGGGCGGCATCAATGTCCAGAGCCACCGAGCGCATTATGAGATCTACAGATACTACCACGCGCGGCCTGCCTCGCCGCCGCAGCAGAATCCCCTGCAGTCCTTCCATGGGCCCGCTGGTGATGCGCACCCGCTGTCCCACCCTGAGGTAAGGGTGAGGCTCGGCTTCAATGCCTTTGCGCAGCGCACTGCGAATTATTTCAACTTCATCCTGGGGCAGCGCCGCCGGCACTCCGTTGAATCCCACCAGCCGCACCACCCCGGGCGCCTGTAACACCTGCAAACGGTCGCGCAATGCTATGTGTACGAACAGGTAGCCGGGAAAAAGCGGCAGCTCCACCTTGAAGCGCCCGTTTTTCCACGTGCGCACCGTTTCATAGAGCGGTAGAAAATGCTCCACGGTTCGCTTTTCCAGCGCCTCCGCTACCACTTTCTCGTGTCGCGAACGGGTGTAAGCGGCATACCACTGCGTCTGCGCGGCTGCGGACGCCCCCACCCTGCTCTCATCCTCGCGCTCGATATGCGGGATTTCCAGCTGCAACCCGACTGCCGAACTCATTTCTCCATGCCCCTTTTCAATGCCCTTGCCGCCCTGTTGTCGAAGACGATTCCCGCCTTCACTAAACTACCCCGTTTGCGCATCTACCTACAACTGGATGCTTGTCTCCAAACTCGCGTCGGCTGGGTACGGCTCTCGGAGCAGGAAGGATGGCACGCGAATTGTGGCAAGAATCGCCCTCGCTTCAGCTGAGAATAGAGTCCACTGGACTAGAGAAGAATAGCCTTAAGCGGGCCCGCGGTTAAGTCCGGCTTCTCTAGGGTCTCCCCTTGCCATGGGCAATGGCAGAGTTTGCAACCAGTTACAGGCGCTAAAGTTAGCGGAGTTAGGCGAACCATAGTAACCTTGTGCGCCCTTACTGCCGTGATATCGTTGTCCATGTAGCTGGCGTCGTTGAAATTAGCTGTTAATTTTTCTGGTACATGCTGCCGGATAGGGCAATTTCCTTGTAGGGCGTAGGCCAGCGCCAGTACAATTCGCAGCAACAGGAGCCGGTCAGGTGTCGGTACACGCAGTGCCACAATCGGAGAAAGCCATCAGCGTGCTGGTGGCCGATGAGAACCGCATGGCATGCCAGCTGCTTACCAGCTCCCTGCAGCGCAACAACAATTTCCGGGTGGTGGGTTGCGCCACCAGCATGAGCGAGGTAATGGGCTTCCTGCGCCAGGAAGAAGCGCAAGTCGCGGTCATCAGCGCCAATCTGCAGGATGGTCCCATGAGCGGCTTTCAGTTATTGCGCGAGCTGCGTGCCTCTCATCCCCGTACCCGCACCATTCTGTTGCTGGATTCTTCCGACCGTGACCTGGTGGTGGATGCTTTCCGCGGCGGTGCCCGCGGCATTTTCTGCCGCTCCCAATCTTTCAAAATGCTGTGCAAGTGCATCGTGTGCGTGCACCAGGGGCAGATCTGGGCCAACAATGGCGAACTGCAGTTCGTCCTGGAAGCCTTGGGCCAGGTGGCGCCACTGCACATTGTCAACGCCAAGGGCAAAAGCCTGCTCAGCAAGCGCGAGGAGCAGGTGGTTTCCTGCGTCGCTGAGGGCCTTACCAACCGCGAAATCGCCAAGCAGCTCAACCTCAGCGAGCACACGGTTAAGAATTACCTCTTCCGCATTTTTGACAAGCTCGGCATCTCCGGCCGCGTCGAATTGGTTCTCTACGCCCTCAGCCATCGCGAAGGAGAAGCGGAAAATCCCCCCCCGCCCGCTCCCCAGCCGGCGCGCAAAAATCCTTCCCGCGAGCATGCCGAAGAAGTGCGCGGCACCCTGGTCGTTGAGTAAGCCTGCCTCCGCGCCCGCTTCCCCATCTCTTCACTGGTTTTTCGGTACCTCGCAAATCACTTACATTCCTTTTGGCCTTGCAAGATAATGTGGTGGTGCAATTTAGTACTGGACGCCGTACCCCGCGCGGGAACATGATGTACAACTCTGGCCCGTGTACGGTGCGGAGTGCGGCACAGCTCACATGCACGAACCGGAACGACGCAAAAGCCGCCGCTTTCCCCTGAAGCAGCCCGCTTTCGTCCGCCCACTCGAGGGCGAAGGTGATTCCTTTTCCGCGGTCACTCAGAACGTCAGCAAGGATGGCGTCCTTCTCTTGGCCGAAAAGTCGCTCCCCGTCGGCATACGCACCGAACTGGTGCTGGTCCTGGAATCCCGCTTGGAGCGCAGCATCCGCCTCAGCGGCACCGGAGAGGTAAGGTGGGTGGACGAAATCACCCCCCAGCGCAAATACGCCATCGCCTTTCGCTGTGACCAGGCTTTCGCGCTTATGGATTAGCGCCCTGGTTCCCCTGATCGTTCACCACTCAACCGGCCAAAAACAAAGGATTCCCCACGCCTCAGGGCCGGGCTTCAAACACCAGGTTGAAAGGCGTCTGCGCGGCCCGGCGGAAGCGCCTGAAGCCCGCTCCGGTTACCACTTTGCGAATGCACTCCTCGCCCGCCTGCGCCCCCAAACCGGCGCCTACCTCCTGCGCCAGCGAGGCCGGCGTGCAGATCATGGTGGAAGCCGAGTAGAACACTCGCCCGATGGGATTGTGGTTTTCCTCCGGCCGGTCATTGGCGAAGGGCTCCACGATCATCCACGTTCCGTCCGCTTTCAAAGTGGAAAGCACGTGTTTGGCCGCGCCCGCCGGATCGCCCATGTCGTGCAGGCAATCAAAAAATGTGACCAGGTCGTAGCCGCCGTTCCCCGGATAGCTCTTGGAACTGGCCACTTCGAAGCTGATCTGGTCCAGCAGACCGTCGCGCCCGGCCACGTGCCGCGCATATTCGATGGACCCGCTGTGGTAGTCGAATCCGTAAAAGCGCGATTTGGGAAAGGCTTTGGCCATCAGCGTGGTGGATGCGCCATGCCCGCACCCCACGTCCGCCACCGCCGCCCCGGCCTTCAGCTTTTCCTTTACCCCTTCCAGCGCCGGAATCCACGAGCTCAGCAGGTTGTCCTCGTAGTTGGGCCGGAAGAAGCGCTCCGTCCCGAAGAACAGGTTGCTGTCGTGCTCGTGCCAGCCTACGCCTTCCCCGGTGCGGAAAGCCTGTGTGATCTTGGGCTCGTCCTTGAAGCAGGAGGAGATGATGTGAAACGCTCCCGGCAGGTCGTGCACCGTCAGGGCGAAGGCCTGCTCCGGCGGCAACTGGTAACGCCGGGTGGCGGCGTCATATACCACATAGCCGCTGGCCGCGTTGGCATTCAGCCACTCCCGCACGTAGCGCTCGGCGGTGTTGGTCTTCTCCGCCAGTTCCGCCGAACTCAGCCACCCCGCGCCCGCCATGGCTTTATATAGCCCCAGCTTGTCGCCCACCACCACCAGCGTGGCATGCATGGCCGCGCCCATGTCCATCACCGCCTTCTGCATGAAGGCGTTCAGCTTCGATTCGTCTAATTGCGCCGCTTTCCCCGAACTTGCCATTTCTCCCCCAAGCACTCGATGTGGAGAAAAATTGTACCGGCTTCGGCCTGCATCCTTCAACGTAGCGCCATGCCGCACCTTGTGGCGCGGTCGTTCTCGCCCGCGCCGACTTCAAACGCCACCGTGGAAGCGCCCGGCTTCAGCCGGGTGAATGCGCGGGTGTTAAAACTGGGCTTCAGCCTCGGTGTCGCTGTGCGCCCTTAAATTTCATCTGTGCGTACCACACCAACCCCGCATCTTACCCGCGGAGGGCAATCATGCGTTTAAAGAGAGCGGTGGGCATTGGCGCGGGAGTCGCGGCGGGCATGGCCACTCTGGCCGGCCTGGGCATGGGGCTGGCGGGTTGGAAGCTGTATCAGCGGGTGCGCTCCGGAGAAAACCTGGCGGGAAAGGTGGTGCTGATTACCGGCAGCTCCCGCGGCCTCGGCCTTGCTCTGGCCGAGGAATTTGCCGCGCAGGGTGCCCGCCTGGTCATCTGCGCCCGCGACCAGCGCGAACTGGAGGCGGCCCGCGCCCGGCTGGCAGCTTTGGGCGCTGAGGTGCTGGCCGTGACCTGCGATGTAGGCGTGCAGGATGAGGTGCAATCCCTCATCAACGCAGCCACGGCGCGCTTCGGGCACATTGACGTGCTGGTCAACAATGCCGGCGTCATCCAGGTGGGCCCGCTGGAAGCGCAAACCCTCGTGGACTTCCAGGAAGCCATGGACGTGATGTTCTGGGGCACGGTGTATCCCACGCTGGCGGTGCTGCCGCAGATGAAGCAGCGGGGCAGCGGCCACATCGCCAACGTCACTTCCATTGGCGGCAAAGTCAGCGTACCCCACCTGCTGCCTTACAGCTGTGCCAAGTTCGCGGCCGTGGGTTTTTCCCAGGGCCTGCGGGCGGAACTGGGCCAGCACGGCATCAAGGTGACCACCGTAGTGCCCGGCCTCATGCGCACCGGCTCCCACCTCAATGCCTACTTCAAGGGCAAGAACGAAGACGAGTTTACCTGGTTCAGCCTGGGCGCCACGCTCCCGGTTTCGGCCATGAGCGCGCGCCGGGCAGCCCGCCGCATGGTGGCCGCCATTCGCCGCGGCCAGGCAGAACTCATCCTGACCCCGCAAGCCAAAGCCCTGGCCTTCATCCACGGCGTGGCTCCGGGGACCACGGCCGATCTTCTGGGATTGGTGAACCGGCTGTTGCCGCAGGCCGAGGGACATGGCCGCGAGCGTCATTTGGGACGGGAAAGCGAGACCCGGGTCACGCGCTCCCCGCTCACCGCTCTGGGCCGCAAGGCCGCCCGCGAACTCAACCAGGAAAACGCCGGCCTCGCGGGCACAGGGGCGGCGGGCCCCAGGGCCCAACCCGCGTAACCAAATAGGCGCGGGCGCCCTCGCCCGCCAACCTTTCTCTGAAACCTGCGAAACCTTGAAACTTTGAGACCTGCCTCTTCTCCGTGTCTCCGTGGCAGGTTTTGATTTTGATTCTTTGATGCGGGCGCCCTCGCCCGCCTGCCACACGCACCGTGGAAGCGCCCGGCTTCAGCCGGGCGAACAGGACGGCTTAGAAACTGGGCTTTAGCCCCCGTGGTTGGTGGCGCTACACACGGTGTCGCTGTCCCCGCCCCTAAGCTGATTTTGTCATTCTGAGGAAGTGCGAGCCGCGCTCGCGCGGTGAGCGCAACGAAGAACCTGCTTTTTCTGAGTTCGACAGGGATCGGCGCCCTCTATTCTCTTCGACCCTGTCATCCCGAGCGAGCGCAACCGAGCTTTGCGATGGAAGCGCAAGTCGAGGGACCTTCCTCAGCTGCCGCGACGCAAAAAGCTGAGCTACTGGTTCACCACCCCCACCGCCCACGCCTGCGTCCCGTCATACACAAACGCCTGCGCTGAGCACTTGCTCGGTTGCAGCCCCACCGCCATCCCGCCCTTTACATTGCTTGGCCACGCGAAGTTATGGTTTCCCGCCCCATCCTGGCACAGCACAAAGCTCATCATCTGTCCCGCCGCCGCATTGGCCAGCGTCGAACCCGTCACATCCCCGGTCAGTGTCATCTTGAATGTGCTCGCCGTTCCCGCATCGAAGCTCGGTGTCGCCGAGTAGGCCACGCTGCTGAACCCGCCCGGCGCAAACGCGCTGGCATGTTTCCCGTCCACCAGGTCGCTGTTCAGATTCGTCACCACCCCGCTATCCGTCACTCCCGCTATTTTCGGCGTGTTCAGCTTGTACGCTCCGGAAATGGTCACATCTCCGTTGGAGAACGTTGCCGCCCCGTTGTTCGCAATCGAGAACCGGCTCACCACCGTTCCCCCCTGCCCAATGCGGAAGTTCACCGACGAGGCTGCATCGTTGCCCGCGTCAAAATACAGGCTGCCCTTGAAGGATGAGGCCGAATTGCTGAATATTTGAAAACTCGCGTCTGCCGGTGCTCCGCTCGTCCCCGCCGTAAACGTGCCCAGCCGCAGCGCCTTTCCCGGCACCCCGATGTCCAGCGTGCTTGGGCTGGCTTTAATGGTCAGCGTTCCCGCCGCTCCCCCCGCCACCGCCACAGATGTTCCCACATACACGTTGCGGAGTTCGTGCGCGCTGTCGCCGATATCTGACAGGTTGTCATTCGGCGGCAACAACGGCCAGCTCGCCGTCGTGCTCTGGTCCGGACCGCATTGCATGGCTCCGTCCGCTCCGAACCCCGTCATCTTGTCGCTCCCGCTGCACAGCAGCGCGCTGCCGGTCCCCTTCACTGCGCCCAGCGTGCTCGCCGTCAGCGCCGGCAATGAGCTCAGGAAATCACTTGCGTGCTTGCCGTCCAGCAGGTCGGAATTCAGATTGCTCACCACAGTGCTGTCGCTGATCCCCGTAATCTTGGGCGTGCTCACTGAAGTCCCAGCGAACACCGTACGCAGCCGGTGCGCGCCATCGCCAATATCGGAAAGGTTGTCGTTCGGCGGCAGCAGCGGCCAGCTCACCCCTCCTCCTCCTGTCTGGTCGCTTCCGCAGGTCAACCCATGACTTGTGGAGTTGTACAGCAGCTTGTCGCCGCTCCCCGAACACCCGTTGGTCCCCGTGGTTGGCAGGGACCACCAGGAAGCCGGCCCGCTGCTGCCTCCCGTCTTGCCCAGCAGCTTGTCGCCGCTTCCTCCGGAGCTGCCCAGCCATCCCAGGTCCAGCACCGGGCTGCTCCCCGCTTGTGGCACCAGCCCCGCCGAGGGCGTCGTGCTCAGCGCCGTATTCGGCACCAGCCCCGCCGCCGTTACATCTACGTAGTGCCGCGTGCTCGCCTGCAGCGGTGCCGTGGGATCGGCGGCCAGCGTCAGCGGACCGGTCATGGCATCGCCATTTTTCCTCACGTACGAGCCCTCTCCCACATTCACCACCGCTGCGTCCACGTATGCCTTGTTCACTACATCCGCGTTTTCCACCGGGGCAGGCACGCTGGGCGCTATCGTGAATTGCTTGAACCCGCTGATGACTTCTGCCCCCTCCTGGTGCACCACCGCCGCGTCGTTCGCTTTCCCCGCCGCCACGCTGTCCACATACTCCCGCGTGACCATCTGTACCGCCATCGAACTTGGCGCCAGCCGGCTGCGAATCGCCGCTATCCCCGCTGGCGAACTCGCCGGCACCACCCAGTACTCCGTGTCCGTCGTGCCATCATCCAGTTTGAGCACCACTTTGTAGTAAGTTCCTGCCGGATTCCCTCCCGCGTTCGGCGCCAGCTCAATCCGCACTTCCCCGTTGGCTCCCAGGGCCACGTCCATGGTTCCTGCCGCCACCGGCTTATTGTCCGCGGTGGTGAAGGCCGGCCAGGAAATCAGCAGCATGCCTCGCGCCGGGCTTCCATCCGCCCGGTACAGCACGTCGTTGATCGTCGTCATCGCCGGCGTGCTGCCGCGCGCGCTCATGGCCGCCATCACCAGCAGCCAGCAAAAAACCCGCCCTGTGCGGCGGCGTATCTTCGCCATACTCTTCTCGCTCCCCTGCCAATCCCGCGGGTCCATGTCTCCCTGCCGGCTTCCCACGCGGGGGGCCCCCGCCCGCACTGCCGGCAAAACAAAAAGGGGACACGCTCTCTCGGCGTATCCCCCGGCTTCTGCTCTCTATTTTCAGGATAGCAAATCCACTACCTATTCCGTGACTTCCGCCTCCTCGCCTTTGTCCTGTCTTAGGAACAACTTGCGCCCGATTTCATAGGCCGCTCCTCTTGACAGCCTTGGCCTTCCACTCCTCCGAAATCAATCCTGCACTCTCCCAAATCTTCCTCTGTCTCCTTCGTGTCCTCTGTGATGAAAGCTTTTGGGACGCATCGCTAAGGCGCCGGAGAGGCCGGAACCGCGCCCGCCGGAATGCTCAGGGCCTGGTCCAGGCGCAGCTTCATCCCCGACTGAGCCGGAATTTCTACGTCCTTGCCCTGCGTAGCCAGCACATAGCCGCCCCCGGCGATGGCCCCAATCGCCAATCCCTTCAAGGCGCTGCCAAAAATCAAACCCGCTACCGTGCCCAGACCGGCGCCGATTCCCACATCTTTGGCCACAGTTTTGCCCCCGGTGCTGGAGGTGACTTCGCCCTCGCTGCCCGCCTTCTTGTCGTGCACCGAGAGCAGCGTGGCTTCCAGCGGGAAAGAGCGGTGGCTGGGCAGAGTCATGTCCTTAAAGCGAAACGCCAGCCGTCCTTTGCCGCGCACCATGGGCAGGGTCTTGCCCTGCTCGGATTCGGTGACTTCCCCGTTGATGACGGTGCCGGCGGGAATGGCAACCGCCCCATTGGCGGCGTGCACCGGCTGCGCCACCACGGCGGTGAAGGTGTCGCCGGTCTTGGCGCTCTTGCTGGAGAGAGCGTCCTGCAGGGTAGCGTCTATTTCCGTACCCGCGGGCACGGTCAGCTGCGCAGCCGCCGGCTGGGCCGCCGGATTGGTAGCACGGGCGGCTGGACGGTTCTGCAGCTGAGGAGCGGCGGAGGCGAGCGCCTGTGGGGACTGGTCGAAAACCGGCTGCGCTCCCGCTGCCACCGTCTGAAAGCGGGCTTCCTGGTTGCGCGTCTCCTGCCCCGTATCCACCTGGAAAAAATAAGTGCTGCCGGCCTGCAGGCCGGAAAGATGCACCCGGTGATAGGTATTGGCCCCCGGCTCCTCCGCGGTTTGCGAGAGCGCTCCCTGGCTGGTCCCGTAATAGACCTTGCTGGGCGAAGCAGTGCTGGTGGACCAGGTAATGACCGCGGAAGTGTCGCCGGCATACTGGATGCTCGGCCCCTTGGTAATCGCCGCCGCCACCGGCTGGTTGAGCCGCGCCGGCTGCAGATCGCGCTCGGCGTTGGCTCCGATGGCTACGGTTTGAAAGCTGTTGCTGGCCAGGGTGGAGTTTGTTCCGTTATCAATGCGGAAATAATACGTGGTGGAAGCCTGCAGGTTCTGCAGATCCAGCCGATGGAACGTCCGGCTGTTGCGGTTCTCCGAGACCTGGTTCAGGTTCTTTTCGCTGGTGCCATAGTAAACCCGCGACTCCGTAGGTACGTCGGTGGTCCAGGTGACCACCGCAAACTGATCGTCGGCATACTCGATGGTGGGCCCCTGGGTGATGCGCGCCACCGCCGTATTGGAGGACTGGGCAGGGGGAACTATGGCGCCCGCCAGCGCCACCCACCCCACCACCACCACGGCCGCCGCAGTCAAAGCTCTCCTCATAAAAACCTCGCCACTTGAAGAAGGGATCTCGCTCATTTTAGATGCAGAGTTGCCGCCTGGGGAAATTCAAATCTGCCAACCTGGTTCACAAAACCCTGGCAGCCTTTCCCCAGCTGGCGCATCATTGCTCCGCATAGGGCGTCAGCGGCATCATAAGCAACGTAGGCGCGGCAAGGGGAGGCGGACGTGCGAGCGCAAATCAAGCTGGCGCGGGTGTTCGGAGTGGAACTGGGCCTGCACTACAGCTGGCTCATCATCGCAGTGCTGATTGCCTTTTCCGCCGCCGACTACTTCCACGGCATCCACCCGGAATGGAGCACCGCGGTAGTTTGGGGAATTTCCATTATTGCCGGCGTGTTGTTCTTCGTTTTCCTGTTTGCCCATGAGCTCTCGCACGCTCTGGTAGCCAAGGCGCGGGGATTGCCCATTCACAAAATCACCCTTTTCGCCCTGGGCGGCATGGCGCAGATCGAAAAGGAGCCGACGCGCGCCAGCACGGAATTCTGGATGGGCATCGTGGGGCCGCTTACCAGCTTTGTCATCGGCTGCGCGCTTTTCGGGCTGGCCATACTTGCGGGATGGAGTTGGGCCTCCAAACCGGCGACCCCGGGCCAGGCCATCCTGGTGTCGCTGGGCTACGTCAACGTCCTGCTGGGCGCGTTCAATATGATTCCCGGCTTCCCCCTCGATGGCGGCCGCGTGCTGCGCGCCATCATCTGGGGAATCACCAAAAGCGCCGACCGCTCCACCCGCATCGCGGCCCGCATCGGGCAGGTGGTGGGAATTGGATTCATCCTGTACGGAATCTTGCAGTTCTTTGGCGGGGCCGGATTCAGCGGCCTGTGGCTGGCCTTTATCGGCTGGTTCCTGATGAACGCGGCCGGCGCCAGCTACATGCAGATTATGGCCACCCAGGCTTTCCAGGGCGTGCGGGTGGGCCAGCTGATGTCAAGCGATTGTCCCACCGTGGAAGGACACATTTCTCTGCAGGACTTTGTGGACCATTTTCTGCTGCGCACCGGACGGCGCTGCTTCATCGTGGCGGACAATGGACGTCCGCTAGGGTTGATTACGCCCGCGGAAGTGCGGGAGGTGCCGCGGGACGATTGGAGCGTCACCAGCGTGCAGGCGGCTATGAAGCCGCTGGAGAAGATTCACTCCGTCACCCCCGACACCCCGGTGATGAGTGCCCTGGAGATGATGGGTCGGGAGGACGTCAACCAGCTCCCGGTGATGTCAGAAGGACGCATGGCGGGGATCCTGAGCCGCGCGCACGTGCTGGAGCTGCTTCGTTCCAAGTCGGAACTGGGAGAAAACCGGGTGCGCAACGGCGAGCGCCCCCGCTGAGTTGGCGTTCAGCAGGGGCGCGGGCCGCCGGAGGAGAAAAAGCGGCGCTACTTGGGGGAAGTTGAGGGCGCAACCACCGGGGCCGAGTTTTCCACCACCGCCGGGGCGGGCTGCTCGGTAGCCGGCACTACCTTCACCGTCTGCAGAATGGAATCCAGCCGGTTCATGACCAGTTCGGGATCCAGTTCCCTGGCCATGCCATCTTTGTTCTCCGTCTTCACACCCATTTCCACTTCGTAGCAGGTTCCATTCTCGAAAGCCACGTAGTTGCGAATGGTCGCGGTCTGGCCGTGGCCGGAGCTGGAACTTTCAATCCAGTGGAAGTCCTGTCCCTGAATGGAAACGGTGTCCAGCTTGGCGTCCTTGGCCGAGCTTAGCGTCTGCTGGCACTCCTGCTCGTTCAGGTTTTCATTCAGGCTGAGGGTGAAGTATCCGCTCTCGAAATCGGTGTCAGGATAAAAACCCTGCGGGATTTCCACCCGCGCCAGAGTGAACTGCCCGTCGTGGCCGTCGGACTTCGGCTTGAGCGCGGCATCGCCGTTGGCCACCGCGCGCGCGTTCAGGAAAGCGTACTGCCAGGGATAGTGGAACCCGACTCCGTAATCCCGGCTGCGGAAACTGCCGCCCTTAACCAGGTCAACCCTTTTCGGCTTTACCGATTCGTGCTCCGGCTGCGAAGCCACCGGCACCACGGTGGAAAGCGCCACCGGCTTCAGGGTTGCGTTTTGGGAAACGGGTGAGCTTACCGCCTGCGGCTTGCTGGAGCAGGCGAGCGTCGCCACCAGGGCGGCGAGCGTGCCGAGCACAATCACCGCCCGGCGGTTGCGAACTGACAATGCGTTGCTTGCTGGCTTCATATTCGGTCCCTCCTTGGGTCCACTGAGCACATGGCAAAGCAGCGGCCAAAGAGAGGACGTTGAAGCCACAGGGTTTAGAGAAAAGGGTCGGTCAGCGGGCGTGGTGCCGCGGATACAGCGTGGGCGGGGGCACACGCCAGAGGCAGCGCTCGGCAACTGCCCATCCGCGGCTACTCCGCCACCAGCTTCATCAGGCTGCCGTTGCTGATTTCGACGACATATAGTTCCCCGGCCTGGTCCCGCCCCAGAGCGCTGATTTCCGTGCCCGGCGAAAGCAGCAGGGCGCGAGTCCAGGTGCCGGGCGGATCCTCGGTGAGGGTAAAGACCTTGCCGGTGAGATCGGCGAAGACATACTTCCCCTGCAGTTGGGCAATGGCTCCCCGGTAGAGATAGCCGCCAATGACGGCTTCGCCCACGCTGTGGTCGTATTCGGCAATGGGCAGGGTGAGCCCGCTTTGGTCGCAGCCGCTGGCAGGATTAAAGCAGTGCAGTCCCTCCATGATGTTCCAGCCGTAATTGGCGCCTTTATGCCCCAGGTCCACCTCCTCGTAACGGTCCTGGCCCACGTCCGCGATGAACATGCGTCCGCTGGGACGGTCAAAAGAAAAGCGCCAGGGGTTGCGCAAACCATAAGCCCATATCTCGGGCCGGCCGCCCCCGCCGGCGAAAGGATTGTCGGGCGGAATAGCATAGGCCAGGCCTGCGCCGTGCGGGGAATCCACGTCAATGCGCAGCATCTTACCCAGCAGGGTTTGCAGGTTCTGACCATTTCCGAAAGGATCGCCGCCGCTTCCACCGTCGCCCAGGCCGAAATAGAGATAGCCGTCCGCACCGAAAACCAGCTGTCCGGCTTTGTGATTCGAGAACGGCTGGTCCACCACCAGCAACTGGCGCTCGCTGCCGGCATCGGCGCGGTTGGCATCGGCGGAAGCCCGGAATTCAGCGATAACGGTTTGCAGTTGGCCGCTGTCCAGCTGGCGAACGTAGTTCACAAAGAAGCGCGGGTCCTGCGCGTAATGGGGATGAAACGCCAGGCCCAGCAGCCCGCTTTCTCCCTCCATGTGGACCTTGGCCGTGATATCGAGAAAAGCGCCCGGCAGCAGGGCGCCATTTTGCACCATGCGCACCGTGCCTCCCTGCTCAACCACAAACAGGCGGCCGGTGTTGTCGTCCGGCTGCTGCAGGTCGAGAGGAGCATTAAGTCCCGCGGCAATCCGGGTCAGGTGGATATTGGAGAGCCCGGGGGTTGGAGAGCCGGCCATTCCGTTCGAATCCCCGCAACCGCTCAGGAACATCAGCAGCAGGGCGACCGCCACCGCGCCGGTGACAAAAAAGTATTGGACACGTTCCGAACGAGTGATGGTGAGTGCAGACATGCTAAAGCCCCGGAAGATTGGAAGGATGAGGGCAGTGCGCCCACTGTTCTGATGCCAACCCGGGGCTTGAGGATGAGCCGAAAGTGAGCGAAACGCAGGGCTTCACAGCTATGCTTTTGCTGCGCCTTTAAATCTCCTGCGCCTCCGCATCAGCCGGGCTGCCATCCAGCGCCCGCTTCACCCGCACCACGGTGATCTTGGAGAAGCCTTCTTCGAACTTGGGCGGCTTCAGCTTGCCGGCCATGCGCTGCATCACCTCTTCCGGCACCACCCGATTGCGGCGCGCGTTGCGTTCCATGCACACTTCCGTGGGCACGTCGAAAAACACCGCCTGCACTTCGTAGCCGAAATCGTGCGCCATCTTGATCCAGCCGCGGCGGTCGTGGGGCGAGAGGTTGGTCGCATCCACATAATTCAAGCCCATGCGAGCCACCAGGCGGGCGCGCAGCAGCGAGCGCAGGGTGGAGAACACCAGGTCCTGGAAGCGCTGTTCGGTCACATCGTCAAACAGCATGGAGCGGATCACATCGCTGGAGAGGGGCACCGCGCCCCGGCGCTTGAACCAGGTGCTCTTGCCGGACCCGGGCAGGCCGATGGCCAGCACCACCACGCCCTTCGGTTTTCGCGCTTGAGCGGCGCGATGCCCGCGCGCGACAGCAGGCGTTTCCGCTTCGGCAGCCGGAGGGGAAGGCTCGACCGCGGCAGGCGGGGCTTCGCCCGCCTCCGGGTACGCGGGCTGCAAAGGGCTGGCGGAAGTGGCGGGTGCAGGGCTTCGGCCGCCCCGGCCGCGGCGTCCTCTGCGGCGCCGTCTTTTGGCGGCAGGGCGTTGTCCGTCGCCGGTCTTAGGCACGCCTTCGGGCGCGGGCGCAGCTTCGGAAGCGGCCGCGGGCGCTTCCGCTTCCACCGCCGCCTTCTCCTCTGCTTCCGCCGCGCGCGGCGGCAACTGATCAGTTATGAAGTTGGGCTGCAAGGGTGGCGGATTTTGCTCCTGCCCCGCACTGCTGCCCGCGCCTTTCCGGCGGCGACGCATGCGCTCACGTATCCACTTGCCCATCTCCCGCCTTGTAACACATCCCTCGCTTTATCGGCAATGTATTGTGCTCCTGTCGTGCTTAGTGATACACGCCCATCGCGGGCAATGTCCGGCCTTGGGCTTGCCGAAGAACGCGCCACTATAGTCCGGTGTATCGCCGGAAAGCAGGTCCTTCGCCGCGCCCAGCTAACAATTGTAAGAACGTCCTTCCGTGTCTCGCTGGCGGTTTCCGCATTTGCTCCTCCGCCGATGCGGGTGTTACGCTTTTTGGTTGGGCTATCGGCCCGCAACATTCCTTTATTTCGCGCTCATACGGAGGCAACATGGCAATCAAAGTAGGGATCAATGGATTCGGCCGCATCGGACGCAACGTGCTGCGCGCCGCCCTCAATGACCGCAATATCGAATTCGTGGCGGTCAACGACCTTACCGATCCCAAAACCCTGGCCCACCTGCTGAAGTACGATTCCATCCTCGGCAACCTGAGCAACGACATCAGCGCCGGCGCCGACTGCATTCGCGTGGACGGCCGCAGCCTCCGCGTGTTTGCCGAAAAAGATCCGGCCAAGCTGCCCTGGGAGTCGGTGGGCGCGCAAGTGGTGCTGGAATCCACCGGCCGCTTTACCAACGCCGAAGATGCCAAAAAGCACCTGCGCGGCCCGGTGAAGAAGGTGATCATCTCCGCCCCAGCCAAGAACGAGGACGTCACCATCGTGCTGGGGGTGAACCAGCAGGTTTACGACCCCGCCCGGCACCACATCATTTCCAACGCCTCCTGCACCACCAACTGCCTCGCCCCCATCGCCAAGGTGGTCAATGATTCCTTCAAGGTCGTCAGCGGCAGCATGACCACCATCCACTCCTACACCAACGACCAGGTCATTCTCGATTTCCCCCACAAGGACCTGCGCCGCGCCCGCGCCGCCGCTTTGAGCATGATTCCCACCTCTACCGGCGCCGCCAAGGCGTTGCACCTGGTCATTCCCGAACTCAAGGGCAAGCTCGACGGATTTGCCATGCGCGTGCCCACGCCCAACGTCTCGGTAGTGGATCTGGTGGCCTGGGTGGAGAAGAAGACCACGGCTGAGGAGGTGAACGCGGCCATGAAGCAGGCCTCCACTTCCGCCCCGCTCAAGGGCTACCTGGGCTATGAGGACGCGGAACTGGTCTCCATGGACTACCGCGGCGATTCCCGCTCCTCCATTGTGGACGCGCCCATGACCCGCGTGATCGGCGGCAACCTGGTCAAGGTCATCTCCTGGTACGACAACGAATGGGGATATTCGTGCCGGGTCCGCGACCTTATCAACTTCATCGGCAGCAAGGGCCTGTAGGCGATTGGAAAGGGCGCGGCTTAAGCCGCGCCCCAGCAGTACTCTTTTTCCTGTGTCATCCCGGGTGAGCGCAACTGATCCCGCTTTGCGGGAGAGGGGCGCGAGTCGAGGGACCTTGTGCTTAAACCTGAATGCGCCCGCGCCAAATCGGCAAGGCGCCTCGGCAAGGAGTCCGTTGTGAGCACTCATCGCCAAGCTGTTGGGCACCGTGAAGGCATCGGCAAACTTTCCATCCGCGACCTGCCCTTGAACGACCACCGCATCTTCATGCGCGTGGATTTCAACGTGCCCTTGTCCGAGGATGGCGGCGTGCTCGATGACACGCGCATTCGTGAAACCCTTCCCACCATCGAATACGCGTTGCGGCATGGGGCGCGGCTGATTCTGGCTTCGCACCTGGGCCGGCCCAAGGGCAAGGCCAATCCGCGCATGAGCCTGCGCCCCGTGGCCGAGCGTCTGCGCATGTTGCTTGATACCCAACTGGGGCGCGGCGAGAATGTCGGCTTCTCCACCGATTGCGTCGGCATTCAGGCCGAGGAAATGGCGGGCAAGCTGGAGAAGGGCCAGACCCTGCTGCTGGAGAACCTGCGCTTCCATCCCGAAGAAGAAGCCAACGATGAAAAGTTCTCCCGCCAGCTGGCCAACCTGGCCGATTTCTACGTGAACGACGCCTTCGGCACCGCCCACCGCGCCCATGCCTCCACCGTGGGCATTACCAGGTTCGTGCAGAAATCCGCCGCCGGCCTGCTCATGGAAAAGGAACTGGAATACCTGGGCCGCGCCATGCAGCACCCGCAGCATCCCTTCGTGGCTATTCTGGGCGGCGCCAAGGTGAGCGACAAAATCGCGGTCATCCGCAACCTCATGAACAAAGTGGACGCCCTGCTCATCGGCGGCGGCATGGCCTATACCTTCCTCAAGGCCCAGGGTCACCCGGTGGGCAAGTCGCTGGTGGAGGAAGACAAGCTCGACTTGGCCCGCCACATTCTGCAGGACGCCAAAGCCAAGGGCATGAAGTTCCTGCTGCCCGTGGACCACGTGGTGGCGCAGAAGCTTGATCCGGCGGCGCTGACCCGCACGGTCGCGGAGATTCCCGCCGACCAGATGGCGCTCGACATCGGCCCCAAAACGGTGGAGCTGTTTACCGCGGAAATTGCCCGCGCCCGCACCATTGTGTGGAACGGGCCCGTGGGGGTGTTTGAGGTGGAGCCCTTCTCTCACGGCACCAGGCGAATCGCCCACGCCGTGGCCGACAATGTGGGCGTGACTTCCATCGTGGGCGGCGGCGACACCGTTTCCGCCGTTCACGACGCCGGCGTCGCCGACCGCATTACCCATATCTCCACCGGCGGCGGCGCGTCGCTGGAGTTCATGGAAGGCAAAAAGCTGCCCGGGGTGGAAGCGCTGACCGTCGCGCCGTAGGACGGGTGGCCCATTCAAGCCCGCTTTTGGCAAGAGTGGGAGGACGGGTGCCCCACCCAAGCCTGCTTTTGGCAAGAGTGGGAGGACGGGTGGCCCACCCAAGCCCGCTTTTGGCAAGAGTGGGAGGACGGGTGGTCCACCCAAGCCCGCTTTTGGCTTGAGTGGGGGAGTGGGAGGAAGCATCCACCCACCGTGGAAGCCCCGGACTTTAGTCCGGGGAACATGGCGCGAAAACTGACTCGGGCTTTAGCCCCTGAAATCCGGAATCCATGCCGCGCAAAAAACTGATCGCCGCCAACTGGAAGATGTACAAAACGCCCGACCAGGCGCGGGACTTCTTCCGCGCTTTTCTGCCGCTGGTCGCCAACCATACCCGGGACGAAATCGCAGTCTGCCCGCCTTTTCTCTGCATCCCCGCTGCGGTCAAGGCCTCCAAAGGTTCCAACATCGCCATCGGCGGCCAGAACATGTACTGGGAGAAGGAGGGCGCCTTTACCGGCGAGGTCTCAGCCCCCATGCTGCTGGCCTGCGGCTGCACCCACGTCATCATCGGCCACTCCGAGCGCCGCCAGTATTTCGGCGAAACCGACGACACGGTGAACAAAAAGCTGGAGCGCGCGCTGGAGGCCGGGCTTACGCCCATCGTCTGCGTGGGCGAAGTCATTCAGGAGCGCGAAGCCGGCCTCACCGAGGAGGTTCTGCGCCGCCAGTGCACCCGCGCTTTCCGTACCATCTCCGGCGAAAAAGCCGCGCGCCTGGTGGTCGCCTACGAACCCGTGTGGGCCATCGGCACCGGCCGCACCGCCACGCCGGAGCTGGCCGCCGACGCTCATCGCGTCATTCGCCAGCAGGCCGCCAAGGCGCTGGGCGAGGAACTGGCCCGCAACCTGCGCATCCTTTATGGCGGCAGCGTCAAGCCCGACAATGCCAAGGCCCTGATGGCACAGGGGGAAATTGACGGCGCCCTGGTGGGTGGCGCCAGCCTGGATCCCAAGTCATTCGCGGCGATTGTGCAGTACTGAAAGGCAGCCATTGGCATTTAGTAATTAGCATTTAGCCAGCCACCGGCATATCTCGATTTCGCCGGGTGGCCCACTCAAGCCCGCCTTTGGCTTGAGTGGGAAAGTGGGGGAAAGACTTCACCCACCGTGGAAGCCCCGGACTTTAGTCCGGGGAATATGGCGCGAAAACTGACTCGGGCTTTAGCCCCTGAAATCCGGAATCCATGCCGGGCAAAAAAACTGATCGCCGCCAACTGGGCGGGTGGCCCACTCAAGCCTGCTTTTGGCTTGAGTAAGACTGAATTCGCGGACGGAACGTTCCCCGGTTTTGTGAAGTGCGGGATTGTTCAGTTGCCGAATCCCGGCGCAAATTTCTCCCCTAAGAACGTTCTCCATTCAGCACCCCACCCCGGCCCCAGGAACCTTCTCTGGAGGTCTCATGTACACGATCAGAAACCTGCTCATGCTGGTTGTTGCCGCTTCCATTGTGGCGCTGTCTCAGCAGCCCCCGGATGTACCTGCGAGTTTCACCCCCGAAATCAACGCGGCACGAACGTTAGCGGTTTTCAAAACGGCAACCCTCAAGCAGTTGGCGGGGGAGAACACTGTGCTGCCGCCCGCCTGCGACGCAAAAGGCAATGTCTATTTCCGCCCTTACGAGTCGAGAAAAAGCCCGTTGCGGTCCCCCATCTACAAATTCTCTCCGCAGGGCGAACGCGTGGCTGTTTACAGGGCCTCCGCCGATTCTGAGTTCACCGGCCAATTCAAGGGCGGCGAGGGCTTCGCTCTGGGCAAAGATGGAGAGGTCTATCAGTTAGCTGTGAGCGAAAAAGGGACCTACATTGTGCAGTTCGACCAGAACGGCGCTATCACATCCAAAATCAGGCTGCAGGCCGGCTTCAGCCCCTATCACTTCGCCGTCTTCGATTCCGGCGAATTTCTTGTCACCGGTTCGGGCGCGGACGACCCCCGCCCGCATGCTATTTACACCGGCATCTTCGATCGCAGTGGAAAAATGGTGAAGAGAATTGTCTTTCCCGGGGATGAGCAACACACCCAGGCGGCCAATCGCGGCGACGCCGAATTTACCGAACCCGGCAACACCATCCCCGGCAACTATGCCGTACACCGGGGAGCTGTGGTCCGCGCTTCCAATGGCAACCTCTATGTCGTCCGCTGGACCACACCGGCCCGGGTGTACGGAGTCTCGCCGGCGGGCGAAATTGTGGCTGACTTCGAGGTGAGTCCGCCCATAGATGGCAAGAAACCCTCCATCGCGGTTGCTCATGGCAGCCGGCTGGCCATCGAATGGGAAGCCACCCAGAACGATCCCCGCGCCGGCATCACCGTTGTAGGCCTGAATGGAGAGCCTTACGCCACCTATAACGAAAAAATTGGCGTGCTGGCCTGTTACTCCGATCAGGAGCGCTTCACGTTTCTAGGAGGCACAGAGCTGAGATTCGCCCGGCCGCGGTGATCAGCGCGGCCCTTACGCCCCGGCGGTCAGCTTGTGGTGTTTTTGCGGTTCGGCGATTCCGTACTGCCGGATCTTATACAGCAGCGCCTTGTAGCTGATCTTAAGCATGACGGCTGCCTGCTTGCGGTTCCAGTTGGTCTGTTCCAGGGCCTGGGTAATGGCCTCGGCTTCGGCTTCGTCCTTGGCGCTCCGCGCCAGAGATTTCAGGCCGCCCCCGGAGTCGCCC
>DATEJK010000178.1:0-3524 GCA_035278025.1 Terriglobales bacterium
TTCGCTTTCTTCTTTGCTTTCTTCTTAGCTGCCATTGAACTATTCTCCCTTCCATTCATCATGGAATTTGCAACGGTGCTCTGTTGCAACTGATTGATGTATAGAGTCATTGAAAAACGATGTCAAGAGAAAAATCACATTGATGTGAGTAGATGACCACGATTCCAAGTACCTTGGTAACGCCAAAACCAGTTCCAAAAACTTTTCTTTGCTCTTTTCTTTCCCCGCGCCGCCTCTTTCACTGCTCCGCTGCTTCGATTCCGCCTGCCTCGCATCTTATAATGTGTAGTTCGCAAGTTCGTTCCAGGAGCACTGTATGCCTGCGCTCGAAGAGGTCGTCATCATCTCCGGAGTTCGCACACCGGTAGGAAAATTTCAGGGCTCCCTCTCAGATTTCAGCGCCACACAACTGGGCGCCATGGTGGTGCGCGAGGCGGTGAAGCGCGCCAATCTGGATCCCAGGCAGGTGGACGAGTGCATCATGGGCAACGTGGTTTCCGCCGGTCTCGGCCAGAATCCCGCCCGCCAGGCGGCGCTCTTCGGCGGCCTGCCGCCGGAAGTCGGCGCCATGACCATCAACAAGGTCTGCGGCTCCGGCTTGAAAGCGGTGGCTCTCGCCGCCCAAGCCATCCAGACCGGCAACAGCAATATCGTAGTGGCCGGCGGCATGGAGTCCATGACCAACGCTCCCTACCTGCTGCCCCAGGCACGCAAAGGCTATCGCCTGGGCAATGCCCAGATTGTGGATTCCATGGTTAACGATGGTTTGTGGGACGTGTACAACAACTACCACATGGGCAACACCGGTGAGAACGTGGCCGAAAAGTATCACGTCACCCGCGAAGAGCAGGATGAGTACGCCCTCAACTCCCATCGCAAGGCCGTGGCGGCCATTAAGGAGTGCCGCTTCAAATCGCAAATCCTGCCCGTGGAACTTCCCGCCAAAAAGAAAGGCGCGTCGCCGCTAATTTTCGACAAGGACGAATCGCCGCGCGAGGATACCAGCATCGAAGCCCTGCGCGCCCTCAAGCCCGCCTTCAAAAAAGACGGCACCGTCACCGCCGGCAATGCTCCCGGCGTGAACGATGGCGCCGCCGCTGTGGTTGTCACCAGCGCCCGCCGCGCTAAGGAATTCGGCGCCAAGCCCCTGGTGCGCATCGTCGCCCAGGCCACCAGCGGCGTGGACCCCAAGTGGGTGATGATGGCGCCCGTGGACGCCATCCGCCAGATCTGGAAGAAAACCGGATGGAAGAACGAAGACGTGGACCTTTACGAACTCAACGAAGCGTTCTCCGTTCAGTCGGTCGCCATCCTGCGCGAACTCAACCTCGATCCCGGCAAGGTCAACGTCAATGGCGGCGCGGTGGCCATCGGCCATCCCATCGGCGCCAGCGGCGCCCGGGTGCTGGTGACCCTCATCTACGAGATGATCCGCCGCGACGTTCACAAGGGCATCGCCGCCCTCTGCCTGGGCGGCGGCAACGCCGTGGCCATGGCCGTCGAACGCTAGCTGCGGGATTGAAAATTTGCGATTTGTCATCCCGAGCGAGCGCGACTCAAGTTTGCGAGACCAGCGCGAGTCGAGGGACCTTGCGTTTCAGTGGCGCGGGCACGCCTGCAGCTTCCGTAGCACCGACGTCCCGTTTTCGCTCTTACTTCTTGTGGCGCGGGCGCCCCCGCCCGCGGGCTATTTTCCTCCGAAGTTTCGTCGCACCGGGAAAACCCGAACAGCTTTGTAAAAATCGTGCCCCGAACCCGCTTTCTGCTTACAATTTAAGCCCCAACGTTCCGCGGAGGTCGCCATGCCCCGCATCCATCTCGTCAGAGTAGCGCTCGCCACACTGCTTGCCCTTCCGCTTAGCGCGCAGAATCCCAAGACCAGACCCAAAGCAAAACCGATCTCCGCTGCCCACTCCAAGCTCACTCCCCAGCAGCAGGCCGGCCTCAAGCTCCTTGACCAGCAGGCCGGCGTGGCCAAGGGTCTCTCCCCGGTCATGCGCACCTTCGCTCTGCTGGAAATTGCCCGCGGCTATGAGAAGCTCGATCCGCCCAAAGCTCTGGCCATTATCCGCGACGCCTTCCAGGCCAGCCAGTCCATAGAGGACGACTCTGACCCGAAAACATCCAACAAAACCTGGCTGCAGGGGCAGGTCCTGGATCGCCTGGTCACACTGGACCCCGCCTACTGCGAAGAGCTCGTCCCCCAGCTCGCCGGGTACCCGCGCAGCGCCGCCATAAACCGGCTGATCATGTACCACACACGCAAGAAGCAGCTCGCCCAGGCGATTGCTTTGCTCGGTCAGTTAGGTGACGAGGAGTTCCCGTACGTCATCGGCAGCAATCTAGTGCAAGCCTTGCCCCCGGAGATGGCGGCCGACAAGCAGAACCTGTTCGCTCAAGCGCTGGCCAGCTACACTCAGCACGATCATAAGAGCGATCCCGGCATGGATGATTTTGCCCTCTTTATCAGCCGCACTTGGCAGGGTCTGCCGCCCGATCTGGTTCTGCAGGCGATTGACGAGGCGCTGAAGCAAGCCCGCCAGTCCGATGCGAAAATGCAGATTACTGTCGGAGCGGAAAAGGGCTCCGCCTCCTTCACTTCGATTTATGATTACAACTTATTCGAGCTGATGCCGGCGTTGCACGCGCTCGACCCGGAGCGAGCCGATCGCCTGCTGCAGGAAGGCCGCGATGTGCAGACCGCAGCCAAGCAATATCCCAACGGCCTGCAATCGCTCGATCCCGAGAATGGCATACCCGATTCCATCACCATGCGCCTGCCCTCCGACAGCGGCGAGTCCTCCTCCGACGACCGCTACGAGGATCAACTGCAGCCTAAGATCCGGCAAATCATCGCCCAATCCGAAAAGGACCCCAAGCAGGCGCTGGCCGCCGCCATGTCTCTGCCCGACTTTCACAACACGCGCGCCTTGGCACTGCTAAGACTGGCGGGCGCAATCTTGAAGACCAGCCCAGGTTACGCCGCCAATGCACTCGATGAGCTGATGAAAATGATCCCCTCCATTCAGCGGGAAATCGTTCAATTCGATATGCTGGCCGGGGCCGGCGATGACTACCTCAAACTGGGCAACACGGAGTCCGCCAGGAAGGTCGTGGACCAGGGCTTCAAGCTGGCCGAGAAACTCTACGCCACCGATACCGACGCCGACGATCCCAACCAGGCCTTCAAAGCCATGTGGCCTTCCACCTCTGCCTGGGGCCGTTTTATTGCCCTGGCAACCCGCATTTCGCCGCAAACCGCGCTGCAGGCCATCAACGGCATCCCCGATCCCGAAATCCAGGCGCTGGAAACCATTGCCCTCGCCGACTCCCTGCTGGGCGCACCTCGCGGAATGGAAATGGTGGCCGTAAAAACCAAGAGCAAGAACAGCTACATGGAGGAGGTGCAATAGTAGTGGAGGGTCCGCTGACCCACTCAAGCGATTTTGCTTGAGTGGGGTAGTTTCGGAAGTCAGGCTGCGTAGACGTATCTGATGTTGCTTTTCAATTACTCAATTACACAA
>DATEJK010000179.1:0-3449 GCA_035278025.1 Terriglobales bacterium
CAGGTTTCAAGTTTCAGAGAATTTCGTCGCTGAAGGAACTGCCCGCGGAGGCCTTGAGGTCTTCAGGGGCGGTTTTTGTGGTAGGAAGACGGAAAACGTGCGACAATCCGCGCCGCCAACGGCCCTAACATTTCAAATGAGGAGGACTGCCATGCGTAGTTCGGCCCTCGTTACTCTTCTGGTGTCATTAGCTTTGATCGTACCAGCCTTCAGCCGGCAACACGCAGGCATGAAGATCAAGGCCAACGCCAATTCGGCTGCGGGCGCCAAGACGCCCGATAAAGCGCTCATGGACGCCATTTGGGCGGGGTGGAGTTCGGGCAATCCTGCCAACGTCGCCAAGTATTATGCCAAGGGCCCACACGTTTTCTACGACATCGCCCCCCTCAAGTACAACAGCTGGGCGGAATACGAGAAGGGCGTAGTCGGGGTAATCTCCGGTTTCCAGTCACTGAAAGCCACGGTCAACGACGACGCTCAAATACACCGCCACGGGAGCCTGGCGTGGGGCACGGCCACGGTCCATCACGTGGATGTAATGAAGAACGGCAGCAAGAGCGCGGGCGACTTTCGCTGGACCGTAATATGGGAGACGAACGGGTCGGAGTGGCTGATTGTGCATGAGCACGTCTCCGCGCCTCTGGCCACCCCTTAAACCTGAGCGGGAGGAGCCATCGAAAAGCGCGGCGGCGGAATCGAACTTAGCAGGATGAACAGTTATCACTTTGGTGCTCTGACCGCACTGATGGGGCTCTCGTTCCTGAGCGCCGGCGTGGCTACCGCCCTGGCCCGGCAAAGAGTTGAGAGCTGGTACGCAGCTTTCAGTCGGCCGGAAAAGGTACCGCCGCCGCCGGCATACGGATGGCTGTGGCGGTTCGTCTATCTGCTGATGGGAGCAGCGGCCTGGCTGGTGTGGTTGAGCGGCCCGCAGTGGGGAGCGCCCTGGATCGGCCTGGGAATGATTCTTTACTTTGTCATGCTGGGGCTGAACGTACTGTGGTCCGGCCTGTTCTTCCGCTGGGCGCGTCCTGCGGCGGCTTTCGCCGCCGTCCTGGCACAGGAACTGGTCACCTTGGCTGCCCTGATCGTGTTCTGGAACGTGGGCACGCTTCCCGGCGTTCTGCTGGCTGCGGTACTGCTGTGGACGGGCTACATCGCCATGCGAACCCTGCTGTGGTGGCGCCAGGGCCGCCAGTTCGGCACGGTTGTAGCGGACAGCGCGGTTCCGGGCACTCGCCTGGCGGCCTAAACTCAGCTTCGCCAGTAGTCAGTGAAAAAGCTAATTGCGCACCGTTTCTGATTCCCATCCAACACCTGGCGTCATGCTTCAACCTCAGGGCTGAATCCTGCCCGCTGGCTGGATTGGCTACTCCTGCGGCGGCGGGGACGGCTTATCGGGGATAGCCGCGTCTTGCTTCTGGTGACAATTCTGCCTGAGGTCCACCGGGACCACGGTTTCGCGTCCGTGATAGTCGGCGAAAAAGGAGAGGGGCATGCGGGCGCGCTCGGTGAGGCCGACAAAACGGGCGAGGCCGTCGGTATTGGTGCCGATCTGCAGGTCGAGCCGGTGGAAGCCGCCAAAGCCGTAACGGATGTGCACGGAAACCTGTGCTCCGTAAACCGGTTTGCCCGCCGAGTCAATGACGCGGACCTCCACCGAGCAGCCGCCCAGGTTGCCGCTTATTTCCGGCACCTTCTCCGCGGGATTGGAGGGCGCATTCTTCTGGCCATTGGCGGATTTGTTCTGCGATTGGGACGGTGTGTTCTGGGCGGCGCACACCCAGCTCAAAACGAAAACAGCCATCAGCACAACCAGGGGATTCTGCCGACGTTGCACGTTGCCTCCTGCAACTTGCATGATAACGCAGGAGAGGCAGCACCCATCAGTTGGCATTCAGGCATCCACCGTCCGCCAGGCTTCCACTCTCGATATAATCCCCGCTATGAAGCTGGAAGAGAAGCTGGCAGAACTTAAGAAGCGCGACGGCCTGGCGGAAGAGGGAGGGGGCCAGGCGCGCCGGGAAAAGCAGCACCAGGAAGGCAAGATGTCGGCGCGGGAGCGCATTGAGTTCCTGCTCGACGAAGGCACCTTTGAAGAGACCGACAAGCTGGTAACCCACCGCTGCGCCGATTTCGGCATGCAGGAGCAGAAGTATTACGGCGACGGCTTCATCACCGGCTACGGGCGCGTCGAAGGGCGGCTGGTGTTCGTCTTTGCCCAGGATTTCACGGTGTTTGGCGGCTCGCTTTCCGAGGCCAACGCAGGAAAAATCGTGAAAATCATGGACCTGGCGGCGCGGGTTGGCGCGCCGGTAATCGGGCTGAACGATTCGGGCGGGGCGCGCATCCAGGAAGGCGTGATGTCGCTGGCCGGCTACGCCGATATTTTTCTGCGCAACACGCTATACAGCGGGGTGGTGCCGCAGATTTCCGCCATTATGGGGCCGTGCGCCGGGGGCGCTGTGTACTCGCCCGCCATCACTGATTTTGTGGCCATGGTGGATAAGACGTCCTACATGTTTATCACCGGGCCGGACGTCATTAAGCTGGTCACGCACGAAGAGGTCACCAAGGACCAGCTGGGCGGAGCTACAACCCATAACGAGACTTCCGGGGTAGCGCACTTTCTGGCGCACGATGATGCCGAGTGCCTCTCCATGGTGCGCGAGCTGCTCAGTTTTGTTCCATCGAACAATGTGGATGACCCGCCGCGGCGGGCCTGCGCCGATCCCGTTGACCGCGCGGAAGAGCGGCTGGACACGCTGGTGCCGGCGGAATCCAACCAGCCCTACGACATCAAGGACGCGATCACGGCGGTGGTGGACGACGGCTACTTTTTCGAAGTGCACGAGCACTACGCCAAAAACATCGTGGTGGGATTCGCCCGCCTGAACGGGCGTCCGGTAGGCATAGTGGCCAACCAGCCAGCGTTCCTGGCGGGCACGCTGGATATCAATGCGTCGGTGAAGGGCGCGAGGTTTGTGCGTTTCTGCGATTGCTTCAGTATCCCCCTGGTCACGTTTGAGGATGTGCCCGGGTTCCTCCCCGGGACCAACCAGGAGTATGGCGGGATCATCAAGCACGGAGCCAAGCTGCTTTTCGCTTTTGCCGAGGCGACGGTGCCCAAGGTGACGGTGATCACGCGCAAAGCCTACGGCGGGGCCTATTGCGTGATGGCTTCCAAGCACATCCGCACCGACGTGAATTACGCCTGGCCGACGGCCGAGATTGCGGTGATGGGGCCGGAGGGGGCGGTGGATATTGTCTACAAGCGCGACCTGGAGAAGGCTGCCAACCGGGAGCAGATGCGGCAGGAGAAGATCGAAGAATTTCGCGACCGCTTCGCTAACCCTTACGTGGCGGCCGAACGGGGCTATGTGGACGCGGTCATCCGGCCGCGCGACACCCGCAAGAAGCTGATTCAGGCGCTGGACATGCTGGACACCAAG
>DATEJK010000180.1:0-25762 GCA_035278025.1 Terriglobales bacterium
GTCTTCCCCGATCTTGGAGGTGGAAGCCTCGTGCTCCATGTGCGCGCTGGCATTGCGCACCTCGATGTAAGGGAAGGTGTGCGCGCCGCACTTGTCGCCAATCAGCAGCGAGTCGCACTGCGTGTAGTTGCGGGCGCTGGCCGCGTTCTTCAGGATCTTCACCTGCCCGCGGTAGGTGTTCTGCCCGTGTCCGGCGCTGATGCCCTTCGATACCACCGTGCTCTTGGTGTTCTTGCCGATGTGGATCATCTTGGTGCCGGTATCGGCCTGCTGGTAGTTGTTGGTCAGCGCCACGGAGTAGAACTCGCCCACCGAGTTGTCGCCCTGCAGAATGCAGCTGGGATACTTCCAGGTGATAGCGGAACCGGTCTCCACCTGCGTCCACGAAATTTTGGAATTCACGCCCGCGCACTTGCCGCGCTTGGTCACGAAGTTGTAGATCCCGCCCTTGCCCTGTTTGTCGCCGGGGTACCAGTTCTGGACTGTGGAGTACTTGATTTGCGCGTTGTCCATGGCCACCAGTTCGACCACCGCCGCGTGCAGCTGGTTTTCGTCGCGAATAGGAGCGGTACAGCCTTCCAGATAGCTGACGTACGCGCCTTCCTCGGCCACGATCAGGGTGCGCTCAAACTGCCCCGTTTCCGAGGCGTTGATGCGGAAGTAGGTGGAAAGCTCCATGGGACAGCGCACGCCCTTGGGCACAAACACGAAGGAGCCATCGCTGAACACCGCCGCGTTCAGCGCCGCAAAGAAGTTGTCGCTATAAGGCACCACCGAGCCCAGGTACTTTTTCACCAGTTCAGGATGCTTCTGCACCGCCTCGGAAAAGGAGCAGAAAATCACGCCCGCCTCCGCCAGCTTGTGCTTGAAGGTGGTGGCTACGGACACGCTGTCGAAAACCGCGTCCACCGCCACACCCTGCAGCATCTTCTGCTCGTCCAGGGGAATGCCCAGCTTTTCGTAAGTCTTCAGGATCTCCGGGTCCACCTCCTCCAGGCTGGCCTTGCTCTTCTTGGTCTTGGGCGCGGAGTAATAGTGGATATCCTGATAATCAATCGCCGGATAGTGAATGTTCGCCCACTTGGGCTCGGCCTGCGCCTTCTCCAGCGAGGCCCAGTGGCGGTACGCCTTCAGCCGCCACTCCAGCATGAACTCGGGCTCATTCTTCTTGGCCGAGATCAGGCGGATAACGTCCTCGTTCAGCCCCTTGGCGATTTTTTCCTGTTCAACATCCGTGACGAAGCCCCACTTGTATTCGCGGTTAGCCAGGTCCTGAATAGTATTGACATTAGTGCTCATTGCATTCTCCCGGAAATTGGGCCGATGGTGACCAGTTTGCCCTGCGCGTCCTTGATGGCCGCCAGTTGCAGCGGCTGCACCAGGTCGGAAAGCATCAGGCGCTCCAGCGCCCCGCTCACCGCCTTGCTGATGATCTGCTGGTTGCTGCGGATGGGGCAGTGCGCCTCGAAGTCGCACAACCCGATTACATCGGTGCTGCACTCGGTGAGCGCGATGGGGCCCTCGAGCGCGGCAATGATTTCCGCCACCGTGATCTCTCGCGCCGGCTTAGCCAGGCTGTAGCCGCCCTTGATGCCGCGATGCGAGACCAGCAGTTTGGCCTGCAGCAACTGTTTGAGCAGTTTGCTCACGGTCGGCAAGGGCAGGGAGTTCTCCGCCGCCAGGTCGCGCGCGGTGTACAGCGCCCGATCCTGCTGCCGCGCCATGTGCGTCATCAGCACCAGCCCGTAATCTGTCAGCTTCCCTAACCTGATCATGTGGCTAGCTCCTTACAGCCGCTTCGCCCTCTATTGCTTAGACTCTAAACCAGACTTAATCAGTACACTAAAAATAGGACCCGTTTAGTACGGTATGATTCTAGCAGCTGGTCCAGGCAGGCGCAACCTCCACGCCAGCGAACGGCATCCTTTTCACATTGAATCTAATGGATTTAGCTCTTGTTGGTTTAGCCTACCGCCCCAAAAGCCAGCCCCAGACTATAAGTCACCGCCGCCTCGATAACGCCCACCACCGTCATCTCCAGCCCTGACGACCACCAAGTCCGGGAGGTAATCAGCGATTTGGCGGCTCCCACCAGAAAGTGCGCCGCGATGCTGATGGCAAAGGCGATCCCCACCGCCTCGAACCCTCCGACGAAAAAGAAGGGAATGATGGGAATAAAAGCGCCCACCGCGGTTGAGACCGCCGCCGACCCCGACGATACCCAGGGATTGGGAAAATGGTGCTCGGAAAGTCCCAGTTCCTGCTGCGCCATGGCCTGCACCATCTGCTCCGGATTTTCGGCCAGCCGTTCCGCCATGCGCTGCGACTCCTGCTCGCTGAAGCCCTGCAGTTGGTAGAACAGCGCCATCTCTTCCTTTTCTTCCTCCGGGTTCTCCTCCACCTCTTCCCTTTCCCGCCCGATCTCCGCTTCGTACACCTCGCGCTCGCTCTTCACCGCCAGGTAGGCGCCCGCGCCCATGGAGAGCGCGGAAGCAATCATGCCCGCCAGGCCGGCGATGAGCACGTAATGCCGCTGGTTATCGGTGGCGCCGGCCACGCCGGAGACAATGCCAAACACCGCGCCCAGGCCGTCATTCACGCCATAGATAGCGTCGGCCACCCAGCTTCCGCCGCGGCCATGCCAGCGTTCGCGCTTCAGAATGGCGTTTAGCACGCTGCGCGGGCCCAGCACCGGCACCATGGACTGCAGCGCCCGCCGGTGCGCCTTCTCTTCCAGGGCGATGCCGCCCAGTATTTCCTTCACCTCCTTATCGCTGCCTAATGCCCGCTCGCGCTGCGCCGAATAGCGGGCGCTGTCGCGCTCCTCCGCGGCTTCCATGCGGCGGATGGCCGCCGCCGTGCCCGCCTGCCGGCTGAACCAGCGGCTCAGGCGCTGCCGCCAGGTATCTTCCTGACTGGGCTCGACGCCATGCTCGCGCAGCTTCTTCTCCCAGCGCGCCGCGTGCCGCTCTTCGGCCTCCGCCATGCGCAGCAGAACCGCTTTACGCTTTGCGTCCCGCTCATGCTCCGCCAGTTCGCGATACATGCGGGCGCTCTGCAGCTCGGCCCGCCAGTTCTCCTGTAGCGCCTCGATTACTTCCCGCTCTGCCGGTGGTTGTGGCATGGTTCGCTATTCTAAAGGGCTTTTCACCACAAAGAACACGAAGGAGCATCAACAAGAACCAATACTCCTTCGCGATTTCTGTGGTAAAAGGTCTGGTTGCGTTCAAAAGGAACTCAGGGTTGGGTAGTACCGGCCCGGCCTTTTGAGCCTTCTCCTTCAGGAGAACCGTTTATGAGCCCGGAAGAACCTTCCCACGCTGCTGCACCGGCCCCAACCAGCGCCTGCTTCGGCTACGCATCCGGCGCCTGGCCGGCGGTGGTTTCCCCCTGCTGCTCCGACCAGGCTAACGACCGCCACGGCGAGTGCACGCTGCCCGGCTGTACCTGCGTTTGCCACAACCCGCCCGCCCGCTGATTCCGGCATTACTGTACCCGAGCCTGGAACCGGCGAGGGCCTGGGCGCATCTCACAATGTAGAACCCAAATTTTGGAAGTGTGCCTTTGGAACCCGAGAATTTCCTTAACCGGATTCTGCTGGTGGCGGATAATCCCACGACGGGCGCCATTATCCGCGAACAGTTGTCTGCCGCCGGCTATGATGTACACTGGGCCAGAAATCGGGTGGAAGCCGGCGTGCTCTGGCAGCCTGGTTACTATGACGCAGTGTTGCTGGACCTGCGCCGAGTACCCGGGGAAGGCGAAGATTTGGCCCGCCGCATCCAGGCTACCGACCCGGCGCAGCGGATCATATTTCTCGATGGGAGGAACGGCACGAAAGAAGCCGCCTAAACTTTTGGCCGCTTATCTAACAGCCGCCTTATGCCCCTGGATGAAAGCAAGTTCTACCGGGCCACGGTTCTCGAATGCAAGGAATTCGCACCTGACCTGTGGGCGGCGCGCCTTGCCCCCGGCGGCCCTTTCACCTTCACCCCCGGCCAGTACGCCACCCTGGGCGTGGAAGGCCCGGCGCGCCTGGTGGAGCGCGCTTACTCCATTGTTTCCTCTCCTTACGAAGAGCAGCTAGAGTTTTTCTTCGAGCTGGTGCCGCACGGCGAACTTACTCCCCTCATTCACACCCTCAAACCGGGCGACCAGCTCAGCATGCGCAAAGCGCCCAAGGGCAGGTTTGTGCTCGATGGCGCCCGCGGCCCGCGCAACCATCTGCTGGTGTGCACCGTAACCGGCATCGCTCCCTTCATCAGCTACATCCGCAGCCTCTACCGCGACTGGAAGGAAGGCAAGTTTCCCCAGGGACAGAAACTCTTCCTCCTCAACGGCGCCAGCCGCTCCTGGGAATTCGGCTACTACGATGAAGTGAGCAAGGTGGCCGCCGAGGTTTCCTGGCTCACCTACGTCGCCACCGTCAGCCGTCCCTGGGAAGACAACGGGTGGAAAGGCGAACACGGCCGCGTGGACGACCTCATCCGCAAATACGCCGACCTCTGGGGCCTCACCGCCGAGACCACCACCGCCTATCTCTGCGGGCATCCCCACATGATCGAAAACAGCAAGGGCATCCTGCAGCGCGTCGGCTTCACCAAGGACAATCTTAAAGAAGAGATTTACTGGATTCCCGCCAAAGCCGCGAAAACGTCGTAGCCGCTTTATTCACCTCTCTTAACAGACGTGCATTCACTTGTTTTTAAGAGAAGAGAGAGAGTAAGAGATGGATTCTGGGTGGAGCCGCGCTTTAGCGCCGCGTTTAGGCGGCGTTGAGGGCCACCGGCTTTAGCCCCTCAACACCTGCCTCTGCATCCCCGGCGCACACTTGCCTGTGATGGTGGTTACAGAGTCTTGCCCCATCTCCGCGCGAACATAGTGTTTTACCGCTTCCGCAAGGAGATGAGCTATGTCCACCCTATTGGAAGACAAGCGGGCCGATCTGGCGGGCCCCGGCATCGGCGACTATCGCGAACTGGAGAAGGTGCTGCCCACCGACTACACCTCCCTGCTCGACCGCAAGCAGACACAGCAGGCCGTCTTCGCCGTCAAGCGCTACGTCGAAGACAACCTCTGCCGCGAGCTCAACCTGATCATGGTCACCGTGCCCCTGCTGGTAGACGCGGAGAGCGGGGTTAACGACCTGCTCGACCGCGACGGCTCGCGCACGCCCATTTCCTTCCACATCTCCAATGACCGCGAGCAGCATCCGGTGGATGCGCAGATCGTGCAGGCGGCCACCAAGTGGAAACGCATGGCCCTGCGTCAGTTCGGCATGGGCGTGGGCGAAGGCCTGTGCACCGACATGCGGGCCGTGCGCAAGGACTACTTCCTCGACCACGACCACAGCGTTTACGTGGACCAGTGGGACTGGGAGCGGGTGATCACGCCCGAACAGCGCAACCTGGAGTTTCTGAAGGAAATTGTGAACAAAATCTGGAAAGTGCTGGTGGGCGCGGAGCGTTACGCCCAGGAGATGTTTCCCCAGCTCAAGACCAGCAAGTATCCCAATTTACCGGAGAAGCTCACCTTTTTGCACGCCGAGGAAATTCTCAACCTGTACCCCGACCTGCCGCGCAAGCAGCGCGAAACCCGGGTGCTGCAGGAGTATCCGGCGATTTTCATCATCGGCATCGGCTGGCCTCTGGCCGATGGCTACCCGCATGAAAACCGCGCCGCCGATTACGACGACTGGGTCACCGAAACCCGCTCCCAGGCCGGCCGCCCCATGCACGGCCTGAACGGCGACATCCTGGTCTGGAACCCGGTTACGCGGCGCCGCCACGAACTGACTTCCATGGGAATTCGGGTGAGCGCCGAGACGCTGCGCAAGCAACTCAGCATGGCCGGGCAAACCGACTTCCTCAAGTTTCCTTATCATCAGGCCATTCTTAACAGCCACATTCCGCTCAGCATCGGCGGCGGCGTGGGTCAGGCGCGCACTCTTATGCTGCTGCTGCGCAAGGCCCATCTGGGCGAGGTGACGGTGAGCGTGTGGCCCAAAATCCTGAAGGACATTTGCGCCCGCAAAAACATTTTTGTGCTGGAGTAAGCCGTCTGTCATCCTGAGCGCAGCAGGCTGATTCGCTTGCGAATCAGCCTGCGAAGCCGAAGGACCTCGCGTTCTGACAGGAGTACCCTTGCTGAAGTCGTTGCTGGGCAGGTTTGTCCGCGAAGGACAGAATCTCGGCTCTGTTCTCGGCAGGTATCTAAGTTCGCTCACCGGCAGATCTGGTCACTAACCGGAACGGACCATGATCAGGCTTCTCATCTGGCAACCATCTTCTTTTCAGGCATTAGTTTGGAAAGCTGTCCCGCCAGCAGCTCGGGCTTGAAACCGAATGGTCCCGGCTTGCTCTTGAACACGATGCGGCCGGAAGTGTCAATCAGGTAAATGCGGTCGGGCCAGCCGGTGTAGGCCTTCTCTGTTGCGTTACTGAAACCGTCCACCACGGCCGGAAACTTGATGCCCAGCTTGCGCACGCAGGTTCCGGCCAGCTGTTCGCGCTCCTGTTCGTTCTGCGGGCTGCGGAACACCACTCCCTGCTTGATGTTGCTCTCCATTTGCCACACATCGCTGGGGTGTGCTTCCAGGATGTACACCGCCAGAAACTGCACCCGGTCGTGATACTGATCGTAGAGCTTGTTGAGGGCGGGAACCTCCCGCCGGAAAGGCGGTCAGGTGTAACTGCCAAAGACCAGGACTACCGGCTGTTTGCCGCGAAATGAGGAAAGCTGAACCGTCTCGCTTTTGTCCAGCACGCCCAGGGAGAAGTCGGGCGCGGTTTCGCCGGGATGGAGAGTGCCCGCGCGGGCTTGCGTCCACAGGGTCTCAAAAGGAATGACGAAATAGGCGGCTACCGGCATCCTGGCCATCACCCGCCCGAAGGACTCCGGCGGCTGATGCATGGCCCAGGCGATAAACCCCACAAATCCTATCCATAAAACCAACAACACAATGGCGGCACGGAACAGAACACTGCGCATGGCCCGAGATATTAGCGCACTCTGGCCGCCCCTCGATACCTCAGGCACATCTTTTCCCGCATACGAAAGTTTGAAACCTGCGAAACTTTGAAACCTGGGGACTTGAAACTTGAAATTGCTCTCGAAACTTTTCTAACCTTCCCCCAACGGCTATCATCTTTACCTTACAAGGAGCCCGCGATGAAGAAGCGTCATCCCGAGACCGTCGCCATCCACGGTGGTTCCCAGCCGGAACACAAGAGCGGCCCTCTGGCCACCCCCATTTTTCAGACCTCCACCTTTGCCGTCGAGGACAACGACGAGCAGAGCCGCGTCACCCACAGCGACAAGTTTTATACCCGCTACGGCAATCCCACGCACACGGTGGCTGAGCAGACCATCGCCCAACTGGAAAGCGCGGAGGCGGCGCTCCTGTTTGCCTCCGGCATGGCCGCCATCACCACCACCGTGCTGGCCCTGGTGCGCGCCGGCGACCATATTGTGGCCCAGGCCGACCTGTACGGCGGCGCCATGAAATTCTTTTCCCACTGGCTGCCCAAATTCGGCGTGGAGAGCTCCTTTGTGGAAACCACGCGCGCCGCCGACTTCGAGCGCGTGGTCCGTCCCAATACCCGGCTCATGTACCTGGAATCGCCCACCAATCCCACGCTGAAGCTGGTGGACCTGCGGCGCGCCGTGGCTATCGCCAAACAGCACGGTCTGACCACACTGATTGACAATACCTTCGCCACGCCCATTAACCAGCGGCCCATCGAACAGGGTGTGGACATCGTGCTGCACTCCGCCACCAAGTACATGGGAGGCCACTCCGACCTGATTGCCGGCGTAGCCGCCGGCTCCCAGAAGCTGATGCAGCAGGTATGGGAGACCCGCACCACGCTCGGCGGCACCATGGATCCGCACGCCTCCTTCCTGCTTTTGCGTGGCCTGAAGACGCTGGTGGTTCGCGTTGAGCGCCACAATCAGAATGCGTTGCGGGTCGCCCAATTTTTGGAAAAGCATCCCCGGGTAAAGCGCGTGAACTATCCCTTCCTGGCCAGCCACCCGCAGCATGCGCTGGCGGTCCAGCAGATGAGCGGCGGCGGCGGCCTGCTCAGCTTTGAAGTGGAGGGCACGGCCGAGGAGACGCGGCGCTTCACCGAATCGTTGCGCATGTTCGCCCTCGCCCCCAGCCTGGGCGGCGTGGATTCCCTGGTCACTCTGCCGGTGGTGACCTCGCACGCCATGGTCAGCCCGGAAGAGCGCAAGCAGATGGGAATCACGGAGCAACTGGTGCGGCTGGCCATCGGCATCGAAAATGCCGACGACCTCATCGCCGACCTGGAGCAGGCGCTGGCCGCGGTCGCGCCGGCCAAGGAGCACGCCCATGCCGACTAGTGAACTCTCCCACGCGGCGCCGGCAAAAAACGCGAAGGTCGCCACTTTCTCCAAACTGTTCGACCACTCCATCATTCGCCCCGAGGTAACCCGGCAGGAGGTAGCCGCGGCCGCCGAGGCCGCTGCCAGCCTGCGCACCGCAACCCTCACCGTGCAGCCGCACTACATCCGTTTCGCTGCCCCCTTCCTCAAAGGCAGCGGCGTTCTGCTGGGTACCGTAGTGGGCTTCCCGCACGGCAACGAAACTCCCGCCATCAAGGAGTACGCGGCCAAAACTGTTCTCGACCTCGGCGCCGAAGAGATTGACATGGTGATGAACATTCCCGCGCTCAGGAATGGCGAGAAGGACGTTTTTCTGGCCGACATTCAGGGCGTGGTCCGCGCGGCTGACGGCCGTATCGTCAAGGTAATCCTGGAGAATTGCTATCTGGCGCAGGAGGAAAAACGGCGCGCCTGCCAGTGGATTGCGGAAGCCGGCGCCCACTTCGTGAAGACCGCGACCGCCTATGCTTCCGGCGGCGCCACGCTGGAAGACGTCCGCCTGATGCACGAGGCGGTGGCGGGCAGATGCCGGGTAAAAGCCGCGGGCGGGGTTCGCCAGATCGGTGAGGTGCTGGAGTATCTGCGCGCCGGCGCCACCCGCTTCGGCTCCACCCGCACCCAGCAGTTCGTGCAGGCCTTTCGCGAATTATCAGAGCAGGAACGCCAAAACTTCGGCGAGTTTATTGCCGACCTCGGCGTTTGAAAACCTCACCACAGAGGACACAAAGGACACAGAGGAACACTTTCAAGGATCTTGGAGGTAGATCAGGATCTTGCGCTTGCAGCGCGGGATGCAGTGTTGCCGCTCTTTCGTTTTTTCAGTCGTTTCCTCTGTGTCCTCTGTGGTCAAAAGAAAGGTTATGGATTTTCGCGCACTTCCCAAGCTCGAACTGCATTGCCACCTCGACGGCTGCGTGCGCGTGGAGACCGCGCGGGAGATCGCGCTGGCCACCGGCGTGCCGCTTCCCTCTTCTCTGCGCGAAGCGCTGATCGCCCCAGAGGTTTGCCTGGATCTTGCCGACTACATTCGCCGCATCGATTTCGCCATTCAACTCATGCAGCGCCCCGAAGATCTGTTTCGCGTCGCCGAAGAACTGGCCCAATCCTGGGCCGCCGAAAACGTAATCTACGGCGAAGCACGCTTTGCCCCGCAGTTCCACACCCGCCGGGGCCTGAGCATGCAACAGGCGCTGGATGGGGTGCACGCCGGACTCGCCTCCGGGCAGAAGAAATTCGGGGTGCGGTTTGGCCTGATCGTGTGCTGCCTTCGCCATCAGCCCTCGGAACTGAGCCTGCAGGTGGCCCGCCTGGCGGCCAATAACATGGATAAGGTTTGCGCGCTCGACCTCTCCGGCGACGAACTGCGCTTCGGCGCAGCCAATCACCGCGAGGCTTTTGCGCTGGCCAGGCAGGCGGGACTGCACCGCACCGCCCACGCTGGAGAAGCTGCCGGGTCCGCCAGCGTGCGCGAAGCCCTGGACCTTTTGCACCCCGAGCGCCTGGGCCATGGAGTGCGTGTGGAAGAGCCTCCCCAGTTGCTGCAGGAACTGCGCCAGCGCGAGATGCCCCTCGACATGTGTCCCAAATCCAACCTGCAGACTCGGGCGGTGGCTTCCCTTGCCGATCATCCCGCGCCCCGCCTGCTGCGCCAGGGGCTGCGGGTGACCATCAGCACCGACGCGCGCACCACTTCCGACAGCTCCGTTACGCAGGAATTCGAAACCCTGCAGCGCTTTCATGGCTGGGGGCCGGCCGAATTCTGGGAGTGCCAGCGCAACGCCGCCCGGGCGGCATTCGTTCCCGGCTCGGTTCGAGCTGAGCTCCAGGCCGCTCTCACCTCCGCCGAACAAACGGTAGGGCGGGCGTTCGCCTCTCCATCAAATGTTTCAGAAAGGATATGACACCGATGTCAACCGCCAGCCAGCCCGCGCGTCAATCGCAGCTCAAGAATTCCGTTCTCGAAGCCATCGGCAACACCCCTCTGGTCAAACTGCAGAAAGTGGCCGGCAAAGACATGGCTGACGTGGTGGTGAAACTTGAGTACTACAACCCCACCGGTTCCTACAAAGACCGCATGGCGCTGGCCATGATCGAAGGCGCGGAGAAGCGCGGCGAATTGCGTCCCGGTGTGCGGGTGGTGGAGTACACCGGCGGCAGCACCGGTTCCTCTCTGGCGCTGGTGTGTTCCATCAAAGGCTACCCGTTTATCGCGGTTTCCTCCGATGGCTTTGCCCGTGAGAAGCTGCAGACCATGAAGATTTTCGGCGCCGACCTGCGCATTATTCCCAGCGACCAGGGAAAACTCACGCCCGAACTTTTCCGCACCATGATTGACACCGCCGAAAAGCTGGGCCGGCAGCCCAACATGTTTTACTGCGATCAGTTTCATAATGAGGATGCGGTGGAGGGCTACAAGTCCATAGGGCGGGAGCTTCATCAGCAGGCGGGGGAAAACCTGGCCGTATTTTGCGCCGCCGTGGGCACCGCCGGCATGCTGGTGGGCGTCTCGCGGGCTCTCAAGGCGTGCGGCTCAAAGGCGAAAATTATCGCCCTGGAGCCCGCTTCCTCGCCCCTTCTCACCACCGGCCACGGAGGCCCGCACCGGGTGGAAGGCATTGCCGCCGGCTTCCGTCCTCCTCACCTGCAGGATGGTGATTTCGACCACGCCCGCACGGTCGAGGAAAAAGAGGCGCGCCTGATGGCTCACCGCCTGGCACGCGAGGAAGGCATTTTCGCCGGCACTTCTTCTGCCTTAAACGTGGTGGCTGCCTTGCAACTGGCCCGAGAACTCGGACCGGGAAAGACGGTGGCCACGGTCGCCGTGGACTCGGGCTTCAAATACCTCGCCGGCGACCTGTTCCAGAGCTAACCACAGGCATGCCCAGGACGAAAGTCCTGGGCATTTCCAAGCCGCCCCTTTACAACGTCCGCAAAAATGCCACCAGGTCCGCCTTCTGCTGGTCGGTCAGGTTCAGGCTGAAACGCTGGTTATAGAACTCGACCACACTCTTCAAGCTGCTCGCCGAGCCGTTATGGAAATAGGGCGCGCGACCCGCTAACCCGCGGAGGATCGGACCTTTCACTTTTCCCAGGTCAGCGCAGCTTCTGCTGATCAGCGCCCGCCCCAGGTCGGTCACCTGCTTTTGCGTACCATCGTTGCACTGCACGGTGTAGACCGGCAGACCGGAAATATCCAGCCCGGCAGGCGCCGGATAATCGGTGGTGCCAATGTTGAGCGCCACGGAGAAGGAGTGGTTGCCCACGTTGGGCGAGTCGTGACACGTGGTGCAGGTGCCTTGCATGTCGGGCAGCCCCCCAACGTCCTTAATGTGAATAGGATAGCTATTGAACAGTGCCTCTCCCCGCGCCACGGACTGGCGGTAGGCGGAAGGACTGTTCGCCCAGTTGTTGTAGATGGTAAAAACGCTGGGGTTGAAAGCTACTCCTTGCGGGTCACCACCGAAAGCGTCGTTAATTCCGATGTAGAAGGGCTGCTGGGAAAGGCTCTTCGGCCCGCCCTGGGCGCCGTTGCCGGTGAGCAGGCCCGCGTGAACATCGGCGATCTGGGCGGTAAAGTTGGCCTTCTCAAAGGCCACAATTTCCGCGATCTGTTGGGCAGTCGGTGGCGTGCTGGCCTGGGCGTGGCCCATGGTGGCGTCAAACGCCTGGCTGGAAAGGCTGGCATCCAGGTCGAGTGCTGTACCCGACTTAACCGACTCCCGCCCATCCCACATCACCGCGCTGTCAAAGGCCAAATTAGTTGCCGGCAGCGGCCGCCGGTAGAGCGCTGGATTCGTAGCCGTGGTTTCAGGGCAGTGGTACGGATCCTGGATATCGGTAATGCTGAAATTAGCCCCCTGGGGCACGGCTATGGAGATGCGGAACAATCCCTTGCTCAGCAGCAGGCGGTAAGCGGAACGCCGCGCCGCCAAAGTGGAGATGTCTGCGCTGGGGCATACCGCTCCATCCACCGGGCGGAATATCGGGTCCTTGCCCCGGCTGTTATCGAACCGCTTCTGAATGTCCGGCGGGGCTACCGTCCAGGCATCTTTGGCGGTGTGGCAGGTAACGCAACTGCGCCCGTTGCTCCCCAAGCTCTTGAAGTACGGATTAGCCAGGTCCACTCCACCCGTGGTCCGATAAGTGGCCAGCACCCCGCTGGTATCCGTGGTGTAAATAGGATTCGGTGCCCGGCTACCGGCCTCGATCCCTGCCGACAAGCACAGGATCGCCGCCAACATCAAGAAAGCCATGGGCAGCACACCCGGGATCGCGCCCCACTGCTTCCCTTTGGTTCTTCCCGTTGTATCTGTACCCGTTACCAACATCTTGCCTCCTGAACGAATGCCCAATTCCTGAGCGCCTGGTTACTTTGCCCAAGCTTGCTTGTGCATATTGCCCAGGCCCTTGCAAAAAGTCCTCAAGATGGGTCTCAAAATTTCTCAAAGCGGCTGCTTAAACGCTAGCCACGCAAAGCTTTGCAACGCGGTCAAGAAGTCTGGAACTAATGTGAAGTTTTATGAACTAACGGCCATCCCACGGCCTGCGGATTGCGCCGTGAAACCTCATAGAAAGCGAAAGGTTTGGCTGCGGGGGCATGCAAAAACGACTAAGTAAACTCGGGTTTGCAGGGGCAGCACTACCCCACTTTCGCTCCATTGCTCAAGCCCGCATGCCGGTGGTACATTCCCTATCATTACGGGTGGGCTTTCCCGGTCTGGGGAAGATTTCGTTTTACAGCTTGTCTAAAGAAATCTTCAAAAACAACGATTCTCAAATCATTACAAATTCAGGCCATGCAGGTTAATACCAGCGCGGTCAATGCTTTATACGAGTTTGGGCCCTTCCGTCTGGACCCAGCAAAGCGCGTCTTACTGCGCTCTGGCGAGCCCGTACCCCTGACTCCCAAAGCTTTTGACACCCTCCTGGCCCTGGTGCAGAGCAACGGCCGGCCTCTCTCCAGGGAAGACCTGATGCAGGCGGTGTGGCCTGACAGCTTCGTGGAAGAGGCCAACCTCACCCAGAACATCTTCGTTTTGCGAAAGACGCTGGGCAGCAGCGATCGGTACATCGTTACTCTTCCCGGCCGGGGCTACCAGTTCGCTGAGCAGGTGCGGGAAATCGAGCCGGAAAAGCAGGAGAGCAAGAAAGAGGAATCCGAAGCCGGAGCCCAGTCAGGCGCGGCAGTCAGCCAGGCGCAGTCGCGGCGGGGACTTGCCTGGACATTTCCCTTGCTAGGTTTGCTTGCGCTGGCGACCGGGGCCGGACTCCTGCTGCGCTCTGGGCGTGGGTCCCAAACCGGCATCCAGGGCACCAACCTGGCCGCTACGGCTGAGGCTGCGGTGCCTGCCCGGCGCTCGCTGGCGGTGCTGGGATTTCGCAATTCGTCCGGCCGTCCTGACGAGCAATGGATCTCCACGGCATTTTCCGAGATGCTGAACACGGAATTGGCGGCCGGGAACCAGTTGCGCATGGTCTCCGGGGAAGACGTGGCGCGGGCCAAGTTGGAATCTCCTCTGCCCGACGTTGCCAGCCTATCCAAGTCCTCGCTGCTGCGTTTGCGGGAACAACTGGGCACCGACATGGTGGTGCTGGGGTCCTACACGGCGCTGCGGCAAAAGGGCGGGGAGCGGATCCGCTTCGACCTACGCCTGCAGGACACCAGGAGCGGCGAAACCATAGCCGAAGAATCCGCCACCGGCAGCAAGGACGAGTTGTTTCAGCTGGTAACGCAGATGGGGAGCGAAACACGCCAAAAACTCGGCATCGCCGGGCTTTCTGGCGATGAAAGCGGCCAGGTACGCGCCACCGTGGCTGCCAACCCCGAGGCTACGCGCCTCTATGCTCAGGGACTGGACAAACTCCGCAAGTTCGACGCTCAAGGCGCCCGCAACCTGCTGGAGAAAGCGATTGCCGCCGACCCCAGCCATGCCCTTTCCCATTCCGCCCTGGCGGAGGCGCTGTTTGATTTAGGTTATGACCAGAAAGCACAAGAAGCAGCGAAGAGAGCCTTCGATTTGTCTGGAGATCTGGCGCGCGCCGATCATCTTTTGATCGAAGGCAGGTATCGTCAGTTTAGCCGCGATAGTGCCGCGGCGATCGAGATTTACCAGACACTCAGAGACTTTTTTCCCGATCAGATTGATTACGCCTTGTACCTGGCCAATGCGCAATGGAAAGCCGACCATAACAAGGATGCGTTACAGACCATTGCTCGCATGCGCAAGCTGCCTGAGCCGGAGCGCGAAGATCCACGCATTGATCTGCTGGAAGCCAACGTGGGAGATGCGCTAGGAGACTTCAAGCTGACCGAAAAGATGGGAGCGGCCGCCGCCGCTAAAGCGCAGCGACTGGGGAGCCGTTTGCTGCTGGCCCAGGCAAAGGAGCGACAGGGCTGGGCACTGGAAGAACTGGGAGTCTATGACCAGGCCTCGGGGTTGCTCGTGCAGGCGCGAGAATTGTTCTCTGCCAGCGGAAATCCCCTCAGTTCGGCACAGGTTTTGCTCGATCTGGGCGATGTCGCCTACGATCGGGGTGATTTGCAGCCGGCAGCCAAATTTTACTCCCAAGCTTTGGCGGAATTCCGCCGCACGGGTGCAATGCAAAAGGCAGCCACGGCATTGTCGCGTTTGGGCTCGGTTGCCACGGACCAGGGCGATTTGGAAAACGGCAAGCGTTATGAGGAGGGAGCCTTACGCCTGGATCGCGAGATCGGCTGGTTCACCGCGCGCGATATGGGCAATCTTGCCATCGTTCTCACCGCCATGGGTGATTTGCCCTCGGCTGTGCAAATGAACAAAGAGTCAGCACAAAGTTTTCACCGCGGAGGAGATAAAAGCAACGAAGCGGTTGTGCTGGTTGACCTTGCGGACACGTTTTTGAAGAGCGGAGATATACCTTCAGCCCGGCAGAACATTGTTCACAGTACCGCCATGCTGCGTGAGACTGGCGACCAGAGAGACCTGGGCTACGCTTTGTTCACTTACGCCGACCTTCTGCGCACCCAGGATCAGCTCGACCAGGCGGTAAAGCTGGGGGAGGAGGACAGCGCGATTCGCCGCCAATTGGGAGACCGGATCAATCTACCTCGTACACAGCTCCTGCTAGCTCAAATCGCATTGGATCAGGGCAAAGCAATGGAAGCGGAAACTTTGGCCCAAGACGCTGGCCGGATCTTTGATGCACAACACATCAGTAATTGGAGCGCGCTGGCCTATGCCTGCATGAGTGAGGCCCTGCTAGAGCAGGGGAAGTTGCAAGCCGCCCAACTGGCGGCGAATCGAGCCATTATCCTCTCCCGGAGCGGTCGCGAAGTTAGCGCCCAGATGGAAGCGGCACTGGCACAGGCCGGCGTCACGGCGGCCGCAGGCCAGGCTGCCGAGGCGGAAAGAATGCTTCAAGCGTTACGCAGGCGGGCCCTGGGAGAGGGATACCGTGGCTACGAGTTGAGAGCAGAGTTGGCGCTGGGAACGGTGGAGATGAATTCCAACCGCCTAAAAATGGCCCGACAACGGCTCACGAAATTACAAAGTGACGCCCAGGCCGAAGGGTTTCTTTTCATTGCTCGTAAGGCGCGGACCGCCCTGCACGGCGGCTCCTCGGCCCTTTAGGCGGCCCGGGCGCCGCGTTGCTGCTCCCGCCGAGCCCGCACGATGGAGAGCGCCGCGCTACCCGCGACCCCTGCCAGCGCCAGTTTGGAAATGTTCTTCAGCGTTCCCCCCTTGCGCCAGCCGCCGCTGACCCGTTCCGGCTTCTGCGGCTCGTAAAGATTGCCTTCCGTGGGCGAGGCGGGCTGGTTCTGGAAATGCTGCCTTTCGGTGAGTTGACGAATCACCTTGTCGTACTGCTTGGGCGTGAGCGCGTGGGCCAGCGACATGAAGTAGCCATGCTTGCCTACCAGCACTTCCGGCTGGGGATCTTCTGCCAGACTGACGATTTCCCGCGCTACCTTGCGGGCTTCGCTCACCGAGCCCAGCGGCCGGATGGCTTTGCCGGTGTAGTTGGCGGCGTGCTGGAAAAACGGTGTATCGGTGGAGGCGGGGAAAATAGTGCTGATGCTGATGTCGGTGCCGACATATTCCTGGCGCAGCGTATCGCCCAAACCGCGCACTCCGTGTTTGGAAATGTCGTAAGCGCTGCTGTAGGGAATGCCGCCCAGGGCCACCTGCGATGAGACGTTGATCAGCACTCCTCTTCCCTGCTGCTCGAACTGGCGCAAGGCTGCGCGCGAGCCGTAAATGCAGCCGTGAAGGTTGGTTTCCAGCACCCGCCGGAAATCATCGGCCGGTGAATCCACAAAGCGGGCGTACAGCCCGACTCCGGCGTTGTTCACCCACACATCAATGCCCCCGAAGGTATCCACCGCCTGCCGCGCCAGCTCCTCTACTTCTTCTTCGAGGGTTACATCGGTGGGCACCACCAGGGCCTGTCCCCCGAGTTTTTCGCACTCCCGGGCGGCGTCTTTCAGGGCCCGCTTATTGCGCGCCGCCAGCACCACCGAGGCACCACGCCGCGCGAACTCCTGGGCGGCCACGCGTCCGATTCCGCTCGACGCTCCCGTTATTACCACCACCGCGTTTTCTAGCGACACCGGCATGATTCTCCTCCCCTATGAACTGTTTGGTTTGGATATCATGCGCGGCTTTACAGTTGGCTGAAGCTTTCCTGGGGCCAGGGCTAAGGGCACCCGGGTTTGTAGCGCCGGCTGGGCCGACGGTCGGCGAGGCGGTCCGGCCTCGCATTACGGCGCCGGGTTTGTTCCCGGCGCTCCTTCCAGCACGTACACGCGGGCGGGATTACCCGCCTGAATGTTGTTCTTCTGGAAGCACTCCTTGATGCGGCGGCGCAGTTCACGGCTCACCCTGTACTGCCGGCCGGGCAGAGTTTTTACCAGCAGCAGGTAGTCCACTTCCCCACTGGCCACCCGCTCAATTCCGGGCACCTGGGGATCGGCGACGATATCGTCGTGAAAGCCGGGATCATTGCGCAATTCTCCCGCCACTTGCGTCAGCAGCTTAACCACCCGATCACTGTCCTCGCTGTAGGCCACGGAAATATGCAGGGTGAGCTGCGCCCAATCGCGCGTCAGGTTGGAAACAATCTTGATCTCGCTATTGGGAACTATGTGCACCGTGCCATCATCATCGCGCAGAGTGGTGTTGCGCATGCCCATGGCTTCCACCGTGCCCTTTACGCCGGCCACGCGCACCACGTCGCCGACCGCGTACTGGTTCTCCAGCAGGATGAAGAAGCCGTTGATTACGTCGTGCACCAGGGTTTGCGCGCCGAAGCCGATGGCGAGCCCGGCCACGCCCGCGCTGGCCAGCAGCGGCCCCATGTTCACGCCCAGCACGGGAAGAATCTGCATCAGCGCCAGGAAGATGATGACAAACGTTCCCGCGCTGCCGATGACTCCGGCAGCAGTCCGCAGCTGCTGGGCCCGCACCCCGCTTTCGTGGCGGCTGAAGGCCAGCAGCCGGTTGAGGAGAACCTTCATCAGCCGGATGAGCGCGAAGGCGATGACGGCGATAACAATAATTTTGGGAACATCCACGCGCAGGAATTCCAGGCCATCGGAGCGCCAATGCTCGAGGACCGAACTCAGATTGCGGGTTTGCAAAGGCTCAACGAACAAATGAACATACGAAAGGGGCATAATCAGGTGCAGCTCCGCCTTGAGTGCGGATTATAACAAGGCAAGCAGGCCATATCCGGCCGCCCACGGTTTCGCTCAAACGCGCGGGTGCAGCGCTCGTTTTGCGCCGCAGCCGTGCGGAGTGCGGCCGGTGGTAAATTGCTTATCACTCCATGGCAAACAAAACCGAGGTGTGCGTGTTCAGGCTCACAATTTTTGTGCTGCTCATTTCCGTTGGCACCGCCAGTTTTCCCGTTCACGGTCAGGATACGCAAGGGCCGCCGATTGCTCCCGGCGCGACCGCACAGTTTCCCAACCACACCGGGGAGATGGGCCCACATCAGCGCAATGAAGCGGAGCGCAAGCTCGAGCGCGAGCAGGAGAAGAAGCGCAACCAGGAGCGCCAGGCCAACCTGAAGCGCGATACCGACAAGCTGCTCCTGCTCGCCACCCAACTGAAGCAGGCAGTGGACAAATCCAACGAGAACACGCTCTCTCTCGAGGTGATTAAAAAGGCGGGCGAAATAGAAAAACTGGCCAAGAGCGTGCGCGACAAGATGCGCGGAGAGGACTAGCTTCAATGGGAGGCTTTATGGAGTGGTTGAGGCATTGAATTTGTAATTCACGATATGACGATTTCACGCCAATCATCGCAGACTCGGTCTATAAGCGTCAGTTGAACTGAGCTTCGGAGTCGCCGGTCTGCTGTTTCTGTGCAGTCCATTTCGCCCTTGAGAATAAACAGAAGTACTGGCTGCCTCATTCGCTCCTCAGCGCACGAACAGTGTCAAGCGCAGGGACCGCAGTGCCGGGATAACACATGCGACTGACATCGATCCCAGTAAAAGGGCAGACGAGCAAAGCTTGTCGCGTCGAGCGCGCTGATGCGTCCCAGGATTCTCATGAAGATCCTGTGCTTTCACTTCAATCCGAGCCAGATCGAGGACTTCGAGAAACTACTCGTATCTCAATGCGATCATAGGGTCGACACGCATCGCACGCCGCGCGGGGATATAACAGGCCGCCAGCGCCACAACTGTGAGCACCAGGGTGACGCCAACAAATGTGAGAGGATCGGTGGGCATCACGCCATAGAGCAAACCAGCCATCAGGTGCGACACGATCACCGAGCCCACCAGTCCCAGCGTGGCTCCCGCCATCGCCAGTCCCAGCCCCTGACGCAGAACCATGGCCAGAATCTTCCCCCTTTCCGCGCCCAGCGCGATCCGGATGCCGATGTCTCGCGTGCGCTCGCTCACGATGTACGAAATCACTCCGTAAATTCCAAGCGCCGCCAGCAGCAGCGCCGTTATCGCGAAGACCGTCACAATATTCATCGAGAATCGTCTCTGCTCCAGCGACGCCGACACCGCATCGTCCAGCGTCTTCGCCCCATAAACCGGCAGTTCCGGATTCACTGACTGCACCATCGCCCGCACCTCTCCCGGGATCGCGCTCGCACTCAGGTCGCCACGCAGAAAGATGGCCAGCTCTTTCGGCGTGTCCTGGTAGAGGCTCAGATAGATTTGAGGAACGCTCGCGTTCGCCAGCGACTCGGTTCGAGCATCCGCGATCACCCCGACGATCGTGATCCAGGTCTTGCTTGCGCGGAGGCCAACCCCAGGCCTCCCGCGACCAAGCATCAGCCGCTTCCCAAGCGGATCCTCGCCCCGCCAGTACGTCCGCGCCATGGCCTGGTTGATCACGGCGACCAGCGGGGCATTCTCGTCGTCGCCTTGGTTGAACAGACGGCCCCGCAGCACGGGAATCTCCAGCAAATGAAAATACTCCGGCGTAACCTCCGACCGCTCCACCAAAGGTGGCTGCCTGCTCTGTGTCTCGCGTCCTTCCACGATCAGCTGGGTCCGGTTGCCGTCGTGTTGCAGCGGAATCGACGGCTCCGCTCCCAGCGACGCCTCCTGCACTCCCGGCAGCAAACGGCTGCGCCGCAGCAATTCGCGCGCAAACACTGCCTCCTGAGCCGCCGTTCCATAAATGTCCGTCTTCGGATCGTTGGGGTTCGGCAGCCACAACTGAACCGACATCACATGCTGCGGATTGAATCCCAGCGGCGCCTTGTACAAATCCCAAAAACTGTGCAGCAGTAGGCCCGCGGCCACCATCAGCACCAGCGACAGCGCAAACTCAGTCACCACCAGCAGGCGCCGCGTGCGCGTCTGCTCCGTGGATCCCTTCGACCCACGCCCCTCCACCCTTAGCGTATTCGCCAGATTCAACCGCCCAGCTTGGCTCGCGGGCGCCAGCCCGAAAATGGCCCCGGCTGCGATCGAAGCCGTCAGCGCGAACAGCAACACGGTCCAGTTGATCGACAGCTCATTCAGCCGAGGCAGGCTCTCCGGAATCAGACGCAGCAAGAATCCCTTCGTGCACAACAGAATCACCAATCCCGCCACCCCGCCCAGCAGCGAAAGCAGGAGGCTCTCGGTCAGCAACTGCCGCACCAGCCGCTTGCGTGAGGCTCCCAGCGCCTGGCGCACCGCCATCTCCCGTGATCGCGCGCTGGCTCGCGCCAGCAGAAGATTCGCTACATTCACGCAGCCGATCAGCAGCACCAGCGCCACTGCCCCCAACAGCAGGATCAGCGACTGCCGGACGTTGCCCACCACGTTTTCCTTCAGAGGCACCAACCGCACCGTCCACTTGCTGTCAGCCGGATAAGCGTCCGGAAATTGCTTCTGCAACGAAGCAACCATCGCGTCCAGCTGACTCTGGGCCGCGGCAAGCGTCAGCCCCGGCTTCAGCCGTCCGACCGTTTCGAGGGGCAGCCGCAAACTGCGGTTCGAGGCTCGAACCGGATCATCCAAGAAACCATACGCCGCCCACTGTTCCGTATTCCTCTCGTCTGCGGTCCGCCCCGGGTCGCGAGAACCCGGCGGCATCACCCCGATCACCCGGTACAGATCGTTGTCCATCCGTATGGTTTTTCCCAGAATATGGGGATCGCTCCCGAAAGCTCGCTTCCACAACCCGTCAGTGATCACCGTGTCCAGCGTGAACCCCGGCGTTTGATCCTGAGGATCGAACGTGTCCCCGAACTCCGGTTTCACCCCCAGCATCGCAAAATACCCCGGCGCCACCCCCTCATACTGAACCCGCGACGGCTGCGATGCACCCGTCAGGTTCGCCGACCCGAAAATCTCCGGCACAACATACTGAAAAATTCCCGAACGCTGCAGATCCTTCCACTCCGGAATCGAGATGCCCGCGTCCGTAGCACCCACACCTGGCAGATCATCCTGGATGCGCACCAGTTCCTCCGGGTGCGGATAGGGCAGCGGATGCAGCAGCGTGGCGTCGACCAGGCTGAAAATCGCCGTCGTCGCTCCGACCCCCAGCGCCATCGTCAGAATCGCAATAGCCGAGAAGCCCGGCGACTTGGCAAAGATGCGCAGCGCGTAGCCCAGGTCCTGAATCAGATTTTCAAAGAACGGAAGACTCTGCTCTGCCTGGTAGTCCTCTCTCACTGTGTTGACGCCTCCGAACTTCATCACAGCCTGCCGCCGTGCCTCTGCCATGCTCATCCCCGCACGCAGATTTTCCTCCGTCTGCCGCGCCAGATGCTCCTCCATCTCTTCCAGCAGCCGCTTGTCGTCTGGCCGCCCGGTAGCAAAGTTCTTGAGCCGCGCCATAAACCTTCTCAGGAATCTCATATCAAGTCCTGCGCTTTAACTGCGAAGAAACGTGCGATGATCGCTGCCGTTTGCTCCCAGTCGCGTGTTTCGATCTCGAGCAGCTTGCGTCCCGGCCGTGTCAGGCGATAGAAACGCGCGCGGCGGTTGTTTTCAGATACGCCCCACTCGGAGACAATCGAACCTTCATGCTCGAGCTTCAGCAGCAGGGGATAAAGAGTGCCCTGGTTGACCGCGAGAAGGTCTCCGCTGATCTGCTCAATGCGCCGGGCTATTCCCCAGCCGTGCAGCGGTCCGAGGACATCGAGAGTTTTGAGAACCATCAGCGCGAGAGTTCCTTGCATGACGTCCGGCTTGTCCTTCATGGCGAATAAACCTTTAGGTTTCCAACAGGAATAGTCGCATGGCTCCTTTTGGAAAGCAACAGGGATTTTAAACCTTCTTTTTCAGCGCAGCTTCCCCCAGGGCGGCGTTTTCCGCTACAATGATGCAACCGAGTTGCAACTAAGACTATGCCTCTTCCGCAAACCGAAGCTCCCGGACGGCTGGTGGCCGAGCTGGTCTCCCGCGGCGTGCGGATGACGCGGCAGCGCCGCGTGATACTGGGGGTAATCGAAACCGCCCGCCAGCACCTGGATGCCGCGCAAATCCTGCGCCGCGCCCGCAAGCTCGATGCCGGGGTTGACCGGGTTACTGTTTACCGCACCATTCGCCTGCTCAAACGCCATGGCCTGGTGGATGAACTCGACCTGCTCCATCTGGAAGGCGAGAAGCACTACTACGAGCGGCGGCCGCAACGCGACCACCTGCACATGGCCTGCGTGCGCTGCGGCAAGATTCTGGAATTCGAAAGCGATCTGTTCGAACGGCTCAAGGGACAGATCCAGCGCGACTGCCAGTTCCACATTCTGGTGACGCGCGTGGAAATCGGCGGCTACTGCGCCCAGTGCCGCAGCAACTCCTCTGATTTTCGTCCAGCCTGAAAACTCCGGATTGCAAGTTGTTGCATCCTGTCTGCAACAGAAAATGTTGGACCATCTTGCCTGGCGAGCGCGAGACGATTTACATTCAGAGCTGGAATTAGTTGCAACTGAGTTGCAATAACAATTGCACTCCGAGAAACCCTATGCCGAAGTTTTTGCCCTGTGTACTGCTGCTGGTGCTTGCGCTTCCTGCCTGCGCCCAGGAAGATGCTCCCTACTTCGTCACTTACGACCATCACCTGGAGGAGCCCGGCAACCTCGAACTGGAGATGAACAGCACGACGGGAGTGCCGCGCAGCGGCCAGCGGGCCTACTTTGCGCCCTTTGCCGAATTGCAGTACGGAGTAAACCGCTGGTGGACTTCGGAGCTCTACCTGGAGGGCCAGACCACCGCCGGGGACAGCACCATCTTCACGGGGTGGCGCCTGGAGAGCCGCTTTCGGCCGCTGGCCGCCGAACATGCCATCAACCCTGTCCTTTACCTGGAATACGAAAACATCAACGAAGCCAGCCGCATTCAAAAGGAAATCGTAGGCAAGGCGCCGCTGGATTTTGAACCCAATTCCGAGCTCCGCCAGGCGCATGCCCACGAACTGGAGGGCAAGCTGATTCTCTCCAGCGATATCAAGCACTGGAATATCGCTGAGAACTTCATTGTGGAGCGCAATCTCTCCGAGGATGAGGGCTTCGAGTTGGGCTACGCTTTGGCCACTTCGCGCCGCCTGACCCAGTCCGTTTCCCCGCACCCCTGCCGCTTTTGCCGTGAGAATTTCGTAGCTGGAGTGGAGCTCTACGGAGGCCTGGGCAGCACGAAAGACTTGGGCCTGCAGCAGACGGCTCACTATGCCGCTCCGGTGCTGGCTTGGGCGATCAGCGACAAATCAACTCTCAGCTTGTCACCCGCCCTGGGGTTGACCCGGTACAGCAATCCCGTGCTGCTGCGCCTTGGCTACAGTTACGAGATCCGCGGCTTTCGTAATAAACTACTAAGGATGCTTCGGAGCCACTGAGAATGGGACGCAAACCGCTGATCATTGCCGCATTTGCCCTGAGTACCATGGCCTGCGTGGGACTCGCGCAGACCGCGAAGCCCTCCACCGACAAATGGGAAGCGCCGGCCGATGCCGCCGCCAAACCCAACCCGGAAGCCCAGAATCCCGATGCTCCCGCCGTCGGCCACAAGCTCTACATGCGCACGTGCGTGGGCTGCCACGAAGAAGACGGCAGCGGCAAGGACACCGGCGCGGCCAACCTGCGCTCGCCGGAGGTGCAGTCCCAAAGCGACGGCGCCCTGTTCTGGAAGATCAGCAACGGCAACACCGCCGCGGGCATGCCGTCCTTCGCCTCCTTGCCCGAAACCGACCGCTGGGACGTGGTGACTTTTCTGCGTACTTTGAAAGATTCCAGCGATAAGGGGTCGCCGGATTCAGGCAAGAAGCAAAGCTCTCCGCGGCAGAACCGCCGGCCGTAATTCCCCGCCCTGTGGGGCGGAGCATTTTTCAAGCCGGCCAGCGGGATGTAACCTTTCCTGGAGCTGCCACTCGGTACTTTAGCGAGGGAACCATGGCCACAATGGCGCTGCTGCAACAGGCGAAGGCGGAGTGCTGGAGCGACGAAGAGGTAGTGGCGCGCGTACTGGGCGGGGAGACAGCCCTGTTTGAAATCATTATGCGCCGCTACAATCAGCGCCTTTACCGCGTGGCCCGCAGCATTCTGCGCAACGATGCCGAGGCCGAGGACGTCATGCAGGACGCCTACGTGCGCGCCTACCAGCACCTGGATCAGTTCGCCGGCCGGGCCAAGTTCGCTACCTGGCTCACCCGTATCGCCGTGCATGAAGCCCTGGCCCGCGTCCGGCGCCGCAGCCGAATGCAGGAACTCGATGCTGAACCTTACGGAGGCAACATGGACCCGCTGTCCGCAAAAACTCCCGACCCCGAACAGCAGGCCTCCGACCGGGAATTGCTGGTGCTGCTGCAAAGCGCCGTTCTCGCCTTGCCAGCGAATTACCGCTCCGTGCTCGTGCTCCGCGACATTGAAGAGATGAGCACGGCCGATACCGCGGAAGCGCTGGAACTCAGCGAGGAAAACGTCAAGGTGCGCCTGCACCGCGCCCGCGCCCTGCTGCGGCGCGAACTCTTTGCCCGCGCCGGAGCGCAGCGCGGCAATGCGTTCTCCTTTATGGGCGCGCGCTGCGACCGAATGGTGGAAGCCGTCATGCGCCGCCTGGCAGCGCTACAGGGTGAGGCAACAACAGCATAAGCACCCAGATTTGGACTATCGGCCTAAGGTCAGTCGCAGTATACTTCCCTGGCCATAAGGCGGGCTGCACCGCGTATTACCCGCCTCACCCTTCACCTCTGAGAAGAAAAGCTATGAAATGCCGTACGTTCGTGGTAACGGCGCTGGTGGTGTGCGCCCTGCTCTACCAGGCGTTTGCCAAGACACCTCCCTCCGTACTCTCCACCGGCTCCCCTTACCTGTTCGTTTGGGCTGGCGATGAGGCCCGTAAGGCCAGCGATTTTCTGGCGGTGATTGACGCCAACCCCTCTTCGCGAAGCTATGGACGCATTGTCACGACCGTACTCGTGGGCATGACCGGAACCATGCCCCATCACACCGAGTACGAATTCCCCCCTGGCAATCTGCTTTTTGCCGAGGGCTGGGTAGCCGGGCACACCTTTATTTTCGATCTGAGCCAGCCCTTGAAGCCGCGCATCGCCGCTCAGTTCCAGGACCGCGCCGGCTATAGCTTCCCGCACAGCTTCGTTCGTTTGCCCAACGGCGACGTACTGGCCACCTTCCAATCGCATGGCGGAGCGCTGGCTGCCGATGGCGGCCTGGTGGAATTGAGGAACGATGGCTCGGTGGTGCGCTCCGCTTCCGCCCTGGACGCGGCGGTGGACAAAGACGTCATTTGGCCCTATAGCATGGCGGTTGCGCCGCAAATAGACCGGGTGGTGAGCAGCAGCAGTCCCATGGGCTGGCCCGACTGGGGAAAGCTTCCCCCAGGCTCCTGGACGCTGAAGAAGATCAACGACCAAGTGACCTCGCAGGTGCAGGTATGGCGGCTCTCCGACCTGCAT
>DATEJK010000181.1:0-9217 GCA_035278025.1 Terriglobales bacterium
ATCTCGGTATCCAGATAAATGATGCGCGCCCCGCGATAACGCGTGTCCGCCTCGCTCCACACATACCAATCACGCTTAGGATTGTCGGTGGAGCCGCGTGATTCCTGGAACCAGGCATGCTGGTCGGAAGTGTGATTGAGCACAAACTCCACAATCACCCGGATGCCGTGTTCGTGCGCCGCGTTCAGAAACGCCGTGAAATCCTGCAAAGTGCCGTAACTGCTGTGAACGGACCGGTAATCGGAGATGTCGTAGCCGTCGTCCTTCAGTGGCGAAGGAAAGAAGGGCATGAGCCAGATGGCGGTGATGCCCAGTTTTTGCAGGTAGTCCAATTTCTGGGCCAGGCCGGCGAAATCGCCAATGCCGTCGCCATTGCTGTCGTAAAACGTGCGGACGTGCACCTGGTAGATGACCGCGTCCTTGTACCACTGTGCGTCCGTGGTTATCGCCAATGGTTAACGGCTCCTCTGTTGTGGGCTGGCGGCTCAGGAGAACGAATTGTAAGCTGCCCGTGAGGTCAATTTAACATGACGCAACCAGGAATGTGCCTCGGCGGATGGGCCGCCGTGGGGTTCCCTCAGCTGACGAATCTGATCCCTTGCCGATCGGAAAAAACTCCGCGCTGGGCGGCTCCAGGTTGCGGTGCCGCTCCGCCTGCGGCAGTCCTCGGGCATCCTGCTCCAGCTTGCGCTGCCACAGTCGCGCAATCGCCGCCCTCTCTCGTTGTCCCAGCATTCAGCCTCCGCTACCCCGCGAATGTTGGCTTTCGCGCCCCCACTACTTTCCAATGCAAAACCTGCTGAAGATCAAGCCCAGGATGTCGTCGGTGGTAGTGGCGCCGGTAATTTCATCGAGCGGCCGAAGCGCGTTGTAGAGGTCGAGCAACAGCATTTCGTGGGGAACGTTCTGGTCCAGGGCGGCTGAGGCGGCGTCCAGAGCGTGCAGGGCGTTTTCCACCAAGCCAAGGTGGCGGGCGTTGGTCAGAAAGCCGTTTTCCATCTGGGCACCCTGCTCGCCGCCCACCTGGCGCAGAATTTCGACGCGCAGCTCGGAGATGCCGGCACCCGTAAGCGCCGAAGTCCGCACCACCGGCAATGATCCGCGGTCTACCCTCGGCCCTCGGCCGTCGGCCAGGTCCATCTTATTCGCAACGGCGATGGCACATCTGCCGCTCACTTGCTGCAAGAGCTCTCCATCTTCCGCGGTGGCGCCTTGCGACCCATCCAGCACCACCAGCACCAGGTCGGCGTCGGCCAGCGCCTCCATGGATTTGCGAATGCCGATGCTTTCCGCTTCATCGAGCGCCCGGCGAATGCCCGCCGTATCCACCAGCTTGACCGGAATGCCCTCCAGGGCGACAGTCTCGCTCACCAAGTCGCGTGTGGTGCCCGGCATGGCGGTTACGATGGCCCGCTCGCGCTCCACCAGGCGGTTAAACAAACTGGATTTGCCGACGTTGGGGCGGCCTACGATGGCCAAAGTAAGGCCTTCGTGCACCATCTTGCCGTAGGCGAAAGAACCCCTCAGTTCTTGCAGCGGCTCTCGCACCGCCGCGATATGCTGCCTGACCCGTTCCGCCGGCAGTACGGCGACGTCATCTTCGGCGAAGTCAATTCCCGCTTCCAGGAGCGCAATCAGCTCCACCAGCTTCTGCTTGATGGGCTGTAGACGGCGCGAGAGCGCTCCCTCCAGTTGCTGGGCCGCAACCTTCGCCTGGTATAAGGTCTGCGATTCAATCAGATCGCGCACCGCCTCGGCCTGCGCCAGGTCCAGGCGGCCGTTAAGGAAGGCGCGCATGGTGAACTCGCCGGGCTCCGCCAGCCGCGCTCCCCGCGCCAGGGCCAGTTCCACGAGGTGGCGCAGCACCACCGGCGAGCCATGCGCCGAAATCTCTATCACATCGTCGGTGGTATAGGAGTGCGGCTTCTGAAAAAAGGTGACCACGACCTCATCAATACGGCTGGCGCCTGTGTGTGTGGAGTGGAAGTCTTTCCCTGCTTGAACGCGTTTATGTGGCTCGGGCGCCCCCGCCCGCGATTCGCCAAAGCAAAAACTATCCCCCGGCTCCACCAACTCTCCCAACACCGCCCTCCCCGGCTCCAGTTCATGTTTTAGCCGCAGCATGGGCGCGGCGATCTGCCGCGCTTCCGGGCCTGACAGGCGCACCACGCCAATCCCCCCGCGGCCTGGGGGAGTGGCAATAGCCACAATGGTGTCATCCAGGTTCACGGCTTTATTCTAGCGGGGAAGCACGGAATTTTTTCCAACCTGGGCTTCTACGAGCATCTAATTGGAGTTACTGAAGTGGAGGACGCTAAAGAATGTCGGTCACAGATGAGGTCTTACGCGCCAATGAGGCTCACGCCAGAAACTTCAACCTGGGGAGCCTGCCCAAGCCTCCCGCCCGCAGGCTGGCGGTGCTGGCCTGCATGGACGCCCGGCTCTCACCGGAACAGTTCCTGGGCTTGAAGACCGGCGACGCACACATTATCCGTAATGCCGGCGGCGTGGTCACCGAGGATGCATTGCGCTCCTTCATTATTTCCCATCACCTGCTGGGTACGCAGGAGTTTCTCATCATCAACCACACCGACTGCGGCATGCTCAGCTTCAATGATGAGGAGTTACGCACTCGCCTGGAACGGACTACGGGCAGGTCGGCGGTTGTGCCCGCCTGTTTCCACAGCTTTCGCGATGTAGAGGAGAATGTCCGGCGCCAAATTGAGCGCCTGAAATCCCATGCCTGGATTCCTTCCCAGGTCGCGGTACGGGGGTTTGTGTACGAAGTGGAAACTGGCCGCTTACGCGAGGTTGCCGCAGACCAGGCGCGGCGTGCGGGGTGAAGCGAGGTCAGGCTTGCAATAGCTAATTAGCGGCGTCCGGCCCGCGGCGCCGCCGGTTTATAGGCCTTGGGATACACCACCACGGCCCGTCGTCCCGCTTCGCCCGTGCTCTCGGTTTTGAGATCATCCTGGTCGCGCAGCGCCAGGTGAAGTATGCGGCGTTCACGGGAGGACATAGGGCTGAAGGTGTAAGGCACGCCGGTTTTTCGCACCCGCTCGGCCGCCACCCCAGCCGCCAGCTTCAATTCTTCCAGCCGCATGGCGCGGTGATTCATGCAGTCGAAGGCCACGCGCTCATGTTCGGAGGGCGAGAGCCGCAGGATCTCCTGCGATATATGCTCCAGGGAACGCAGCAGCTCGGCGCCACGTTCCAGCAGCAAATCGCTGTCCGGACCGGAAAACTCCACCAGAATTTCCGGCCGCTCCCAATCCCGTTCTTCGGGCAGAGGCGGATCCACCGTGATGCGGTACCTAAGGCGGAACTCACACTCTTTCACCACCGCCCGCAACAATTCGTCAATCTTGCGGGCCCCGCTCGCTTTGTCGGCGATAGGCATGCGCCTTTGGCTCTAAGCTCTTGGCTCTTAGCTGTGCAGCTGCACCACTCCTGAAAGTAAAGTACTCGCTCAGAGCTAAAAGCTAATAGCTAACGGCGGTTTTTTCAAACCTTGGCTTTTTTTCGCGCGCGCTTTTCCATCTCCGCGCGCATCTCCCGCCCCAATTCGGTGCGGTTCATCACCGCCTGCTGCGCGATACCGATCCCGTTGCTCAATACCCAATACACGCACAACCCCGCCGCCAGGTTCCAGCTGATCACGCCTAAAAACAGCGGCATCATGAGGTTCATCATTTTCTGCTGCGTGGGGTCCATGCCCGCCGCAGGCGTCATCCTCTGCACGAACAGGGTAGAGATGATGATCAGAATCGGCAAGAGGTGCCAGGGATCGGGCGAGGACAGATCGTGGATCCACAGCCAGGGCGCATGCCGCAGCTCAATGGCCACCTCCAGCATGGCGTAATAGGCGATCAAGAACGGCATCTGGATGACCAGGGGAAGACACCCGCCCACCGGGTTTACGCCTTCCTTTTTGTACAGCTCGCCAATCTCCTGGTTCATCTGCTGCCGGCGCGGATCCTGCATTTTGTATTTCTTGTATTTTTCCTGGATGGCCTTGATCTGCGGCGCCACCTTTTGCATCTTCAGCGACGACTTCATGCTGGAGATGCGCAATGGCAGCAGCGCCAGGGTGATGATCAGGGTCTGCAGCGCAATGGCCCAGCCCCAATTGCTCACCATGTGGTGCTGCATCCAGCGCAGCCAGATGAACAGCGGCCGGGCAATGATGCCGAAGAAACCAAAATCCACTAAACCGCGCAGGTCGCCATCAGCCACGCGCACGGACTCGAGTACGTCCACCGCCTTGGGCCCGACAAAGACCCGCTCCGTGGTCGGGCCGTGGGCGTCTCCCACCGCCGCGCCCAGAAGATCTTCCTTGGTTGTCTGGTCAGGACTGGGATGCGCCGGATCCTTCGGAATTTCCACGCTGTTGCGCAGCGTGACCATAGCCGCGGCTTCCGGATGGTCGGGAATAAAGACCGCGCCAAAGTATTGGTCCTCCACGCCTGCCCAGTGGAAGGGACCAGCAATCGTGCCGCCGCCGCTGACGCTTTTGATCTTGTCGCGCTGGATCTTGTCGTTATATTGCCGGGCGATGCGCCCCGAACCGTAGGAACTGGGCGTGGTCTGGTCGCCAAAGCCTGCCGGCCACGCCGGATACGCCGCCCTCGGCGCTCCCTTGTAAACCACAGATGTTTCCACCTTGACCACGTAGGTGTCGTCGAAGCGGAAAGTCTTGTGCACGCTCAGATCAGGGGTGGAGTACTCAAATGTGACGGCCGCGGGCGCCTGCAGCGTGCCCGTCTGGCTGGCCACGTACAAGGAATTGTTGAGCTGGTTGCGCAGCCCCTCGTCGTAGGTCCACAGCGACATGGGCAGCCCGAACTTGGCGCCCTGGGGGTTGACCAGTTCCAGGGGCTTGCCTTTCTCGTCGGTTTGCTTCTTCAGGATCCAGGATTTGACTTGCCCGCCCCGGTTGGTGAATTCAATGCGGTACAGATTGTTCTCTACAACGGTGGTGGTCTCCTGGGCTGCCTGCTTGCCGGGCGCGGGCGCCTCCTCTTTGCCGGTGTGAGAGCGTTTGCGGCGTCCCGCAGGCGGAGTAACCGCGGCCGCGGCTTCGGGTGCTGGTGGCTTGGCCGCGGGCGGCGCTGGCTGCGTGGCTTTCTTTTCCGGTCCTGCCGGCTTTTGCGGCAGTACCTTCTTCATCAGCAGCGGTTGCAGCGCAAGGATGACCAGAAAGGTGAGCGCAAACACCAGCAGCAGGCGCCGTTCCATCCCGGGGTCTTGTTGGGGATTTTGAAAGTCAGCCAAACCAGTCTACCTAAAAGAAATCCTTCTTTGTCACCTTGAGTGATGAACGGACATCGTAGCCTGACCCGCCGCCCGTTCCCTCAACACAGGATCGTATCCGCCGCGGGCGAATGGATGGCAGCGCAACACCCGCCAGGCCGCTTTCAGCCCGCCCCGCAGCGCTCCGTGGCGCTCCACCGCCTCCAGCGCGTACTCGGAGCAGCTGGGAACGTAGCGGCATGCCGCCGGCAGCATAGGCGACAGCGCCCATTTATAAGCCCGCAGCAGTGCTATGACCATCCATTTCATATCAGACTTTTCTCTCGCTATTGCGCAGCTTACCGCTGATCACTTCGAAAGCCCGCCCCACTTCTTGCATAATCTCGGCAAACTCCGCGTGCAGGACCGACTTTTTGGGGTTTACCACTACATCCGCCGCTGCCTCCAGCCGCTGCCCCTGCAGGCGCGTCGCCTCCCGCAGCCGCCGTTTGATCCGGTTACGTTCCACCGCCCCACCCAGTACGCGTCCTACCGTAAAGCCTACCCGCGCTCCGCTTGCCGTCGCCGGCAAAAAGAAGAAGGTCATATGGCGGGCAAAATGCCGCTGCCCCTGCTCGTACACGCGCTCGAAGTCAGCATGTCGCAGCAGGCGGGCCGCCCGTGGAAGTCGTAACCCTGCGCGGACCGGCTGCCTATGAGCTTGCGGTTTCGGCGGAGGGCCGTTCACGGCTGTTTCTCGGCTCACGTCATTTCCGGCCATGCCTGCGCCGGACAAGTTGTTATTCGCGGAAGCCCGGCTTTACCGATACCCGTTTGCGTCCTTTGGCGCGGCGGCGCGCCAGGACCGCCCGCCCGCTCTTGGTCTTCATCCGTTGACGAAAGCCGTGCGTCTTCGAGCGGCGGCGACGGTTGGGCTGGAACGTGCGCTTGGGCATGGAAAAAGTTAGCTGCTCCTTGCTGCTGAATAGCCGATAGTTAAACAAAAAGTATAAATGATGCTTGCCGCTGCGGCAATTCACCCCGCATGCCGTGCTCTCGCCCGCTGGGCCTTTACCTCCTGCTGCGCTCGTTCGGTGATTTGTGCACATCCCATGTGGCAATTCTGCCCGTCGCGCAATACACGTCTGCGGTACGATATTCATCCTGCTGGAGCCACTCTTCTCTGCACCCCGTTTGCGTCATAACCAACTAATGACTTGACAGAATTTTTTGGCGCGCTACAACTCACGCCAGTGAACAAAAATCTCCGCGAAGATTTCCACACGCCAAAAATTTTTCGTGCTAGTATGCCGAGCAGTCGCTGCGTTTCATTCTTTGACCCTGCCCCCGCTTCGGCGTCGGGCGTTTGGTTCCACCTGATTACCATCCGGGTCCGCTGGAGCGGCCCATCTATGGTTGGCTAATGTCTGTTACTGGTACTGCTGTTGCTCCCAATCCCTGGGTTCGCATCCTTGATGCGCTGGAAAAGAAGATTAACCGGCACTCATACGATACCTGGCTGAAGCCCACGCGCTACAGCCATGCCACCGGCAAGGTGATTTACGTCCGCGTTCCCACCCCCGAGTTCCGCCACATCGAAGAAAAGTACGCTGACCTGATTCAGGAAGCGCTCGACAACCTCAACCTGGAATTTCAGGACGTTAAGTTTGTAACCCCGGAAGACGATCCCGCAGCCACCCCGGTTCGCCATGACGGCGGGCTGTCTGCGGCTGCTGCCACTGCGCAATCTCATGCTCCCGCCAGTCTGGCTCACCAGGCGCGTTTTGATTGGGATGGAGCCGCGCAGCTCAACCCGCGCTACACCTTCGATGCTTTCGTCATCGGCGCCGGCAACCAGTTTGCCCACGCCGCCTCCCTGGCGGTGGCCGAGCGGCCCTCCAAGGCCTATAACCCGCTGTTCCTCTACGGCGGAGTCGGTATGGGCAAGACTCATCTCATGCAGGCCATCGGGCATGAGATCAAGCGCCGCCAGCCGCAAATGGCCATCTGCTACTTGTCCAGCGAGAAGTTCACCAATGAGATGATTAACTCGTTGCGCTACGACAAAATGACCAGCTTCCGCGACAAGTTCCGCAACGTGGATGTGCTGCTCATTGACGATATCCAGTTCCTGGCCCAGAAGGAGCGCACCCAGGAGGAATTCTTCCACACCTTCAACGCGCTGCACGAGTCCATGAAGCAGATCGTGATCGCCAGCGACCGCCCACCCAAGGAGCTGGCGGAAATCGAGGACCGTCTGCGCAGCCGCTTCGAGTGGGGTCTGATCGCCGACATTCAGCCCCCCGACCTGGAAACCAAGGTAGCCATCCTGCAGAAGAAGGCGGAGCAGGAGCGGGTCACGCTTCCCATTGACGTCGCCCTTTATATCGCTTCCAACATCCGCTCCAACGTCCGCGAACTGGAAGGCGCGCTCATTCGCCTGATCGCCCACTCCTCTCTGATTGGGGCCGAAATCACCCTGCCCTATACCCAGCAGGTGCTCAAAAATTTTATTGATTCGCAGGCGCGCAAGGTCACCATTGAAGCCATTCAGAAGTCGGTGGCCGAGCAGTTCGGCCTCAAGTTGGTGGAGATCAAGGCCAAGAACAACTCCCGCGCCATCGTTTACCCACGGCAGATCGCCATGTACCTGGCCAAGCAGCTTACCGAGGCCTCGCTGCCTGAGATCGGTCGTCAGTTTGGCGGCAAGCACCACACCACGGTGCTGCACTCCGTGGAGAAGATTGATGAGAGCCGCAAGGGCGACAAGGATTTGAACAGGCTGCTCAATAAATTGACGGAGACTTTGGGCGGATGAGTCGCGGCTCCGCCCTCCTTTTCCACCTCGCGGCCCAGTCTTCCTCCAGCCCCGCTGTGCACCGCCTGTGGAATGTGTGTAACAGACGGCCGGATTTACCCCCGGACCCCCGGCTTTCCCTGTCCAGCCACAGCCGGGAGCGCTTATGAACAGCGGGATTTTGGCCAGAATGGTGGCTCCCCTGGCGGTTGGGGCCTCAATTTCCACTTTTCCGGCCTGCCTACTGTTACTGCTGGTTTTATAGGTTTTTCTTTTGATATAAGGGAAGTACTAATCTCGGGCTGCGGGCCCGGCTTTCAGGGTGGTCAATATGCCGGCAGAGGCGATGGTCGCTACAGGGACATCCACCATGGAAATCACCGTCAGTAGGTCTGAACTGCTGCGCGAACTGACTGCGACTCAGGGCGTGGTCGAGCGCAAGACGACGATTCCTATTCTTTCCAACTTTTTGTTCGAAGCCGCCGGCGATAAGCTGTCCATCACCGCCACCGACCTTGACCTGAGCCTGCGCACTTCCTGCGCCGCCAAGGTCAAAAAAGAAGGCGCCTGCACCATTCCCGCACGCAAGCTTTACGATTACGTCAAGCTGCTGCCCGACGTGGATATTTCCGTCAAGCTGCTGGAGAACCACTGGGTCAACATCCGCGCTGGCCGCTCCAATACCAAGATGGTGGGCATGGCGCGCTCCAATTTCCCCAGCCTGCCCGCGTTCCCCGGCGCCGGCATCGTGAAAATCCCGGCCGCGGTGCTGCGCACTCTGATCAGCAAGACCATCTTTGCCATCTCCAACGAGGAATCGCGCTATACCCTGAACGGCGCGCTCATGGTGCTGAAGCCGGAATCCATCGTTATGGTGGCCACCGACGGGCATCGCCTGGCTCACATTGAAGCCCAGGAGAAATTCGGCGCCAATGACATGCGCACCCTGATCCCCAAGAAAGCCATGTCGGAGCTGCACTCTTTGCTGCAGAACACGGACGTGGACGAGGTGGAGTTCGCCAAGGATGAGTCCACCCTCTTCTTCCGCATCGGCCAGCGCCTGCTCACCTCCCGCCAGCTTACCGGCCAATTCCCCAACTATGAGGCGGTTCTGCCCAAGGACAACACTAAGAGCGTGCTGGTGCGCTGCGACGACCTGAATGGCGCCATCCAGCGCGTGGCCCAGTT
>DATEJK010000182.1:0-13528 GCA_035278025.1 Terriglobales bacterium
GCTTCAGGCGCACCGACTCTTCCAGATTGCGCAGCTTGCCCTCGGCGCGCCGGATCTCGAGGCCCTTGCCGTTGCCCGCCACCGCGATCCCCGCCGAATCGTAGCCGCGATACTCCAGCCGCTTCAGGCCGTCCAGAATCACGGGGACGACTCGCTTTTTCCCCACGTAGCCTACTATGCCGCACATATTCGAACTCCTTGCCGGGGGAGAAGGCTGCTATTCGAGGGTGTAGCGAAACTCTTCAATGACGGGGTTGGTCAACACTTCGCGCGCGATGCGCGCCACTTCGGTTTCCGCCTGCTCCCGGCTTAGGCCGCCGTCGAGGGTGATTTCGAAGTACTTGCCCTGGCGCACGTCCTCCAGCCCCTTGTACCCCATTTTGTGAAGCGCGCTCTGGATGGTCTTACCCTGGGGATCGAGCACGCTCTTTTTCAGGGAAACATACACGTAGGCCTTCATCTTGCGCTCATTATACGTCAGCGACAAGGCTGATCTGGAGGCAGGAATTGCGCCTGCCCAAGCCTCGGAGCAGCAGTGGAGCCGCTGAATCAGCCCAGCTGAGCCAGTTCCGCATCCAAATCGGCCAACGCGGTTTCCAGCATGGAGCGATGCCGGGGATTGCCGCTGGCTTCCATTTGTTGCAGGACCCGGGCGCGGGCGAGCGTCAGGGTGGCTTTCTTGCGCCGGTTTTCGAGTTGTTCCGTGCTCAGGCGAGGTTTGGCCTCCGCTGGTTCTTCGTTAGCCGCTTCCACCTGAGCCTCTACTGCTTTGCTTTCCCAACCTCTGGCCACGATTCAATTATACGAGCCGCTTGGCTGCCGCGCAGGTGCCGATGGTGATTCGGGCCGGCAAGCAGCGGTCAGTGGCCAGTAGTGAGTGGCCAGATAAACCGGTTGCCAGTAATCAACGCGGCTGGCGGTAATTGATACCGCAACCACCATCTACTGCTTTTTCCTCAGTTTGTTGTAATCGGGCATGAAAACGCGCAAGCCAAACGCGGGAGTTGTCTTGGTGTAGCCGGCCACAAGCTGGTCTTTGTAGTGCACCAGATAAAAATCAAAGGGATCGCGTGGGTCCATATCAATCAAAACCATGTCTGTGTCATTCATAGTCAACTTGCCGAAGCGCAGGCGCCCGCCTTGGTAGGTCATGTAGTTTCCCGGCGGCAAGGGTGGCAGCCGCTTACCGAAATGCTCGAAAATCTGCTGTCCTTTGAGTTGAATGGCGGTGAGCCTGCCCGCAATTTTGGGCAAAGGCAAAATTTCTTCCGGATTCAGCAGCAGGTCATTGTTTTCGGCGCGCACGCCGCGGATCTTGTTGGTGCTGACCAGATCCGAAATATTCACTCCCAGCAGGTCCATCAGGCCCTTTACGGGCAAATGCGCCGCTTTGACGTTATTGGAATGAATACGGATTTCGCCTTGCGGGGTCAGGCTCAGCACGCCTTCCGCCTCGAAGGGAATGTCTCCTTTGGAATGCAGCTTGCCAATGATTTTCAAGCTGTTGCCAGTAGCCGTAATGGAAATACCTTTGAGGGGAGCGTCGTGGGCGGCAAACACGTAATCATTCAAGATGCTGGCCATTGCCAGAGTGGTGATAGACATGTCCGCCGCGTCAATATGCAGCACAAAGGAGCGGGCATCGTCGAAGACCGGGAACGGGTTCTGGCCGGTGGCGCTTAGCCATCCGCTGAGTTCGTAGATATGGACGGCGATGCGCCCGGTGAAGTGATAGCGCACGTTGCGCATGGTTGCCGCGACTGCGCCGGGTTGCGCTGCTGGGCGGGGTTGGGCCACGGTGCAGGTGGCGAACAACAGAGCCGCAGCAGCGGTCACGATTCGTGTGCCCATGCGACTACATGGGATGCAGAAGAAAAAGGGCGGGAAAGGCTCCGCCGCCCAGGGTTTTGCTTTTGAGCACGGTGAGAGGTAGCCGCGCCACAAAGGTGCTTCCGCTATAGGCGGAACAATTCGCGCAGGCGCTTGGTTTGGGCGCGGCTGACCGGAATCTCAGTCTGCTTTTTGTCGTCCATGCGCAGCTGGTAGGAGCTCTTGAACCAGGGCACCACTTCCTTGATGTGATTGATATTGACCAGATAGGAGCGATGCGCGCGCCAGAACAGGTTGGGATCGAGATTGGCCAGTAACTCTTCCAAGGTGCGGCAGTTGGACTGGCCCTCCATGCCGCTGAGTCCGCCGGTGACAACGCTGATGACCCCGTCCTCAATGGAGGCGTAGCAAATGTCTTTCTGATCCACCAGGAAGAGCCGGCCGGCAGCTTTGAGCAGCAGCTTGGAGGCGTGAGGCTGCTGAGATTCCAGCATGCGCACCAGGGTGTCCAGGCGGTCTCCGGGGGCGGCGCTGGACTCGAGCTTGCTGCGTACCCGCTGCACCGACTGCGCTACCCGCTTCTTGTCAAAGGGCTTGAGCAGATAGTCAACCGCATTGACCTCGAAGGCCTTAACCGCATACTGGTCATAGGCGGTGGCAAATACGATCTGGGGCAGGGGCACTTTCTTATCCAGCAGCTTTTTTAACACTCCGAAGCCATCGAGGCCGGGCATTTGCACGTCCAGGAAGACGAGATCGGGGTTGTGCTCGCGAATAAGGTTAACGCCTTCAACGCCGTTCTTGCCCTGGGCTACCACCTCGATATCGCCCACATTTTTAAGCAAGAAGGCGAGTTCATCGCGGGCCAGTTGCTCATCGTCCACGATCACGGCGGATAAGGACATAGACTCTCCTGGGGCGCTGATAAGAAGTATAAGGGCGGGGTTTCCAGGCGAGCAAGGTGCCCGGGCAGGCACTCCGGGGGAACAGGACTGCTTGCCGAGGGGCGGCAAGCAGTCCGCTGGATTGTTTATTGCGGCCGTTGCCGCTGGCGCATCATCTGCTGCATGTCGAACTTGTGAAAGTCCGGGGGAATCACGAACAGGCTGGCGTCCTGCGAGCCTTCCCGGATGTTGTCCAATTCGGTTCCGTCGCCTTTGTCGTCCAGCCACTTGACCACAAACCGCAGCTTGGGATCAATCCATACGAAGCCAGAGCCATTGTTGGAGGTTCCCGCGTACTTGATGGTCGTGCGTCCATTAACAGTGTCCGCTCCGACCTTGCGGCAAGTTACATTCTCGTTAGGGTTGTGTTTCTTGACCAGGCTTATGTATTGCGGGCAGGCGTTGTTGGGATCGTCGGGCCGAAACCACATGTTTTTTTCCTGCATTTTTCGCGGCATGGATTCCACGTACATTTTCTGCTGCGGCATCAAGATTATGGTCTTCTGATTGACAAAGTCCATAATTGCCGCCCCCATACCGACATCACCGCCCTCGTTGGTTTCGATGCGCATCTTGTCTTTGCCCACGAAAATCTTGGAGGGCCCGGAATGCGAACGATCCTTACCGATACTGACAAAGTCAGCAGAGAACTCCTGGGCAAAGGCGCTAAAGGTGAGAAGCGAGAGCAAAACAACGCAGAACACAAATCGTAGGATGGGAAGCCGACAGCCAGGCATGTGGTCTCTCCTTGTCAAAATGGAACAGGGTCAGGTACCGCGCTCCTCCGTGCTGGAGGTCAGGGGAGCATATCAGAAGACAGGCAGGGCTGGAAGCCGTTCAAACGGCATTCTCCAGAGCGAGAGCCATCCCCATTCCGCCGCTGACGCAGAGGGTGGCGGCGCCAAGCTTCGCCTTGCGTTTCAGCATTTCATGAATCAGGGTGACGGTGATGCGCGCGCCGGTGCAGCCGATGGGGTGGCCGAAAGCAATGGCGCCGCCATTCACATTCAAATGGCCGCGGTCGAAGTGCAGTTCGCGGTCGCAGGCTAAGACCTGGGCGGCAAAGGCTTCATTCAATTCAATAACTTCGAAGTCATTTACTGCGAGCCCGGTCTTTTGTTGCAGCTTGAGCATGGCGGGCACCGGACCAATGCCCATGGTGCGCGGATCCACGCCGGCCGAGGTGGCCGCCACAATTCGAGCCAGGGGCTGCAGACGGTTGCTCTTTACAAAGCTCTCGCCGGCCAGCACCAGGGCGGCGGCGCCGTCGGTGATGCCGGAAGAATTGCCCGCCGTGATGGTGCCGGTCCTGGCGAAGACGGGCGAAAGCCTGCCCATTTTCTCCAGGCTGGCGTCGGGAAAGAGGTGTTCGTCGCGTTCAAATACCTGGGTGCCCTTCTTGGTTTCAATCTTCACGGGCACAATTTCATCGCGCAGGCGTCCAGAGTTGACCGCCGCCGCTGCACGAGTCTGGGAGCACAGCGCGTACTGGTCCTGCTCTTCGCGTGAAATTTTGTACTGCTCGGCTAAAAGCTCTGCGGTTTCGCCCATCACCATTTCGGCCAGGGGGCAGAAGAAGCCGTCGCGGTACATACCATCCACCAGGTCGGCGTTGCCCAGGCGGTAGCCCCAGCGGGCGCCATCCAGGTAGTAGGGCAGGCGGGACATGGATTCGGTGCCTCCGGCCAGCACACATTCCAGGTTGCCGGTGGCGATCTCCTGGTAGCCGAGCGCGATGGACTTCATGCCCGAGGCGCAAGCCATGTTCACCGTGTAGGCCGGCACTTCCTGGGGCACGCCGCTGCGCACCGAAACCTGACGGGCGGGATTGGGCCCGCCACCAGCCTGGCGGGCGTTGCCGAAAATCGTTTCCTGAACCTGCGCCGGGCGTACGCCGGCGCGTTCCAGGGCAGCTTTGGCGGCGACCACGCCCATGTCGGCGGCGGTCTGCGACGCCAGCGAGCCGCCGAACTTGCCGATGGGCGTGCGCACCGCGGAGATTATAAAGACGTCTGCCACATGCTCCTCGTATTTTCAGTCTAGCATCCGGCGTCCGTTTCCCTCCCTGTTGCGCGCTTCTCGACGGCCGTCCTCGCAGAGACGCGACGGCAGCGCTGCGGCGATGGCCGCGTCTATAATCACCCTGAGCGAAGTCTTCCATGCCCCCCTCCGCGTGGCAGAAAATTACGGCTTGGCGCTGGTTTCCAAAGAGCCTGCTGGGTCGCCTCGCGACCTACATTCTTGGGCTGGATATATTTCTCTATCTGGTGCGGCGCCTGCTGCGCCTGGCGGGTCCCCAGGGCGGCACCAGCCTGGGGGGCTGGATTGATTTCCTGACCTTCATCGCCGCTATCCTTCTTCTTCTGCTGTTTGTGCGCTGGCTGCGCAACGACCTGATGTGGCGCCTGCGCAACCGCCTGATTGTCACCTATGTCTTCATGGCGGTGGTGCCCATTCTGCTCCTGGTGGCGATGGCGGCCATCGCCGGCTACATTTTTGCCGGGCAGTTCGCCACCTTCATTGTTACCAGCGACATCAAGTCGGAACTGAAGAGTCTGGAAGCGAGCAATAACGCGCTGACTGACGCCCTAGCCAGGCAACTGCAGCGCGGCGGACGGTTCGATGCCGCCAGTTATGCCAATGCTGAAACCAAGGAAACCGGACACCAGGTGGCGGCCTGGTACCGGGGGCAATCCGTACAGCGAACCACCCTGCTGCAGACCCCACCCCCGCCATTCGCGAAAAGTGGCTTCAATGACCTGGTTCGGGATCACGGCCACCTCTATCTACGGGCAGTGGCCAGCTCGCCGGTGGCCGGCGACGAGCTTACGGTCGTTTCCAGCGAGCCCTTGAGCGAATCTCTGCTGCAGAAGATCGCCGCTGATCTGGGCGAAATCACCTTGTATGTGGCAGACATCAATCTGGCGGAGCCGCAGCCGTCTCCACACGCGCCCGCAAAGAAGACCGGCCCCAGCAGCGGGGTAGGCAGGCCTGCTGAGAGTGGCCAGTTTGGGACGGGAGTGACGGTGAACCTTAACGGCCAGGTGGTGTCTGGCAAGCAGAACATACAGCCCACCAGCGTGGGCCAGGTGCCCCCGGCTAGTGGACGTTTCGACCGCGAGGTCCATTTTCCCACCACAGTTTATTTTGTGAATTGGGAAACAGGAGACCGCAGCTCCGCCGCTTTGCTGGTGGTGGGCACGCGGGTATCGCGGTTATACGACCAGTTGTTCTCCAGCCTGGGCAAGTATGCTCCCGCCGCTGCCATGCTGCTGGGCGCGATCGGGCTGGGCTTCATCGTGATTGAGCTGCTGGCCCTGCTGATCGGGATTCGCCTTACCCGCACCATCACCCGGTCGGTGGCGCAGCTTTATGTGGCCACGCAGCACGTCAATCGTGGCGACTTTGGCCATCAGATCGTGGTCCGCTCCCGGGACCAGCTGGCGGCGCTGGAGGGGTCCTTTAATTCGATGACCGATTCCATCCGGCGCCTGCTGGCGGAACAGAAGGAAAAGCAGCGCATGGAGAACGAACTGGCTATCGCCCAGGAAGTGCAGGCGCAGCTCTTCCCCAAGGAGATATCGCAGCTGGAGTCGCTGGAGCTGCACGGCTTCTGCCGTCCGGCGCGCACGGTAAGCGGCGACTACTACGATTTTCTGCCGCAGCCGCCGGACCGGCTCACCCTTGCGGTGGGCGACGTCAGCGGCAAAGGCATTTCCGCCGCGCTGCTGATGGCCACCATCCATTCCGCGGTGCGTGCCTACAGCCTGGAAGCCTTCCCCAGCCACGGTATACCCCAGGCCGTGGGGGCCCAGATCAGTTCCTCCGGCGGGAATCTGCCCCTGGCCAGAGGAGAATTTTCCCCCGCGCTGCTGGTGGGATTGCTTAATCAGCAGCTCTACCGCAGTACCCCGGCTGAGAAGTACGCCACGCTTTTTCTGAGCAACTACGACGGGAACTCGCGGCGGCTCACCTTCACCAATGCCGGACACCTGCCCCCGGTGCTGATCGGCCACGATGGAAGCGTGCGTCGTCTGGATTGCGGCGGCACCGTGGTGGGTCTGTTCGACGGCCTCTCTTTCGACGAAAGCTCTATCGAACTGCACCAAGGCGACCTGTTTCTGGCATTCAGCGACGGCATTACCGAGCCGGAAAACGATTTTGGCGAGTTTGGCGAGGAACGCCTGATAGACCTGGTGCGCGACCACCGCCATCAGCCGCTGCCGCGCATTACCGAAATCGTAACCGCCGCGGTGGACGATTGGATCGGGGGACGCGAGCAGCCCGACGACCTGACCCTGGTGCTGGCGCGCGCGCGGTGAACCAGTGGCTAGTTAATACCTTCCCGCCAGCGACACGCCTGTCCTTGGGCATAGAAACTCACTTTGAAATGTCATCCTGAGCGCAGCCGGCCGATTCGCTTGCCAATCGGCCAGCGGAGTCGAAGGACCTTGCGGTTCGTTCGGGCCGCAAAAGCGCAAGGTGCTTCCGACTCGCCTCGCCGTGCACGCGGCTCCGACTCGCTCAGCATGCCAAACTACGATTGTCGGCCTGGTGGAAGAAACACATTCCTGCAGATCTACGCTGCTGCAATCACCCGCGTCCCGCTCACGCCTCACCGCGTCTGGTGACTCGCATCACAGCGGCCTGCTTCATAAAGTCTTGTAATCAAGTGTCCGCCGAGCCCGGCGGAATGCCGTGCCGGGCGGTTTAGTGAGGAAGCGCATGCCGAACGAACCCCTGCTTCCTTGTCCCTTCTGCCAGGGACACGGAAAGATGTCGCGAACCGAAATTGTAGGCCGTCTGGAAGACCCCGACCTTCCGGAAAAAATTGTCGCCGAACTCAACCGTTCCGAACAGGAGGCGGTGCCGGTGGGCGCGCCCGAAGAGAAGACGGGCGACTTCGCCAGCAAGGTGCATGGCTGGAACAAGCATGTGCTGTGGCGCCGCAGTTCGAAAGAATAGCGCCGTGGTGTGAATTCGGACCGGGCCGGGAAGAAGGCTGCCGCCATGCCGGAAATGGAAGCGCAGGACGTCAAACCGCTGCTCGAACAGTTCGCGGATGAGCGCGCCAGCCTCATCCCCATCCTGCAGGAGATCCAGGCCACATTTTCTTATTTGCCCGAACCGGCGCTGCGGCGCGTGGCCCGCAAGCTGCATATTCCCCTTACCGAGGTATACCAGGTGGCCACGTTTTACCGCTGCTTCAGCCTGAAGCCGCGCGGGCGGCACCTGGTGCAGGTCTGCCTGGGAACCGCCTGCCACGTGCGCGGAGGCGACCTGGTTCTGGAACGGGCGCAAACCGAGAGCGGAGCCGGGCTGACCGGCACCAGTTCGGATATGGAGTTTACGGTGGAACCTGTGCGCTGCCTGGGCTGCTGCGGGCTGGCGCCGGTGATGCGCGTAGATCGCGACACCTTCGCCCACCTGGAACAGACGAAAGTGCGCGGCATTCTCAACCGCTATCGCCCGCGCAAGAAGCCCGCCACCGTGGACAGAATTGCCGCCAGCGCGCAGGAGCATGCTGCCCATGATTAGGACCGCGCCACGCTTCCTCAATCTGGAAGACCTGCACCAGGCCATGCGACAGGGCCGCGAACTGCTTTACCCCAGCCAGCCGAAAATCATGGTAGGTACGGCCACCTGCGGACTGGCGGCGGGCGCGGAAGAGGTACTGGCGGCTGTGCGCGAGGAGGTCGAAAAGGGCAAACTGCCCTACACCGTGGCGGAGACCGGTTGCATCGGCTGGTGCTCTCAGGAGCCGCTGCTCGATATTTGCGTTCCGGGCCGCCCGCGAGTGACCTATGGGCGCGTAAAGCCGGGCCGGGCGCGAGAGATTGTGCGCGCCATTCCGGAGGTGAAGCGGGACTGGGCGCTGGCCATGATGCCGGGCGACGAAAACGTCCTCAACGGCGCCACCGTCAATTACTGTGTACCTCACGACGGCCACATTGACGGGCTTAAGGCCTACAAAGAGTTGGCGCTGTTCAAGCACCAGCTGCGCATTGTGTTGCGCAACTGCGGGATCATCAATCCTGACAGCCTGGAAGAGTACATCGCACGCGGCGGGTATCACAGTCTATGGAATGCGTTGCGCAAGCACACGCCAGAGGAACTGGTTGCCGAAGTGAAGCGCAGCGGCCTGCGCGGACGGGGCGGCGCCGGCTTCCCCACGGGCGTGAAATGGCAGGCGGTGCGCAACGCCCAGGGCGAGCCCAAGTACATCATCTGCAACGCGGATGAAGGCGATCCTGGCGCCTACATGGATCGCGGCGTGCTCGAGGGCGATCCGCACAGCGTGCTGGAGGGCATGATTATCGGCGGCTATGCCATGGGGGCGCACGAGGGCATCATCTATGTGCGCGAGGAATACCCCCTGGCGGTCATGCGCATGAAGCAGGCTATTCGCCAGGCAGACGAGATGGGCCTGCTGAGCCAGAACATCTTCGATACCGGCTTCAATTTTCAAATCCGGGTGGTGAAAGGGGCGGGCGCTTTCGTATGCGGGGAGGAAACAGCGCTCATCCGCTCGATTGAAGGGAAAGTCGGGGAGCCGCAGCAGCGCCCGCCCTATCCCGCGCAGCACGGCCTGTGGGGCAAGCCCACCTGCATCAACAACGTGGAGACCTGGGCCAATATCCCGGTCATCGTGCAGCGCGGCAGCGAGTGGTTTTCGCAAATCGGAACGGAAAAGAGCAAGGGGACCAAGGTCTTCAGCCTGGTCGGAAACATCGAGAACACCGCTCTGATCGAGGTGCCCATGGGCACCACTTTGGGGGAGATTGTTTACGAAATCGGCGGGGGCATCCCGAACAATCGCGCCTGCAAGGCCGTGCAAACCGGCGGGCCTTCAGGAGGATGTATCCCCGCCGACAAATTTGACCTGCCCGTGGATTATGACAGCCTGAATCAGGCGGGCTCCATCATGGGTTCCGGCGGCATGATCGTGATGGACGACCACACCTGCATGGTGGACATCGCCAAGTACTTCCTGGAGTTTCTGGAAGACGAATCTTGCGGTAAATGTTTTACCTGCCGTGTGGGCACGCAGCGGCTGAAAGAGGTTGTGACCCGCATTTCCCAGGGCCAGGGCAAAGAAGAAGACCTGGATTTGCTGCAGGACCTGGGCTGGCTGGTACGGGAAGGCTCGCTGTGCGGGCTGGGGCAGACGGCTCCCAACCCGGTGCTCTCGACGCTGCGTTATTTCCGCAGCGAGTACCTGGCGCACATTCGCGACCGGCGTTGCCCGGCACACCGCTGCCGCGAGCTGATCACCTTCGAGATTGATCCGGTGCTGTGCAACGGCTGCGGCGCCTGCGTGCAGATATGCAGCGGCAAGGCGATTCTGGGCGAGAAGAACAAGCCACATTTCATCACCCAGGCGCAGTGCACGAAATGCGGCGCGTGTTTGGAGATATGCAAGTTTGATGCGGTGCTGGTGCATTGACATGATCCACGTCACGATGAACGGGCTGGCAGTGGAAGCAGAGCGCGGAAGCACGCTGCTGGAAGTAGCGCGTTTCTACAACTTCCCCATTCCCACCCTTTGCCAGGAAGACGGCCTGAATCCCTACGGAGCTTGCCGGCTGTGCCTGGTGGAAATTGGGCAAGCGCCGAAAAGCAAGCTGGTGGCCGCCTGCGGGTATCGGGTGGAAGAGGGAATGAAGGTGCGCACCAACTCGGAGCGAGTGCAGCGCGCGCGCCGCCTGCTGCTGGAGCTTTACGTCGCCACTTGCCCGCAATCGAAGCGCATCCAGGACCTGGCCTCGGAGTACGGGGTTCGCCAATGCCGCTATGAACCCGGGGAGAGCCAACCGGGCGCGCCCTGGGACCCCAAGACCAACTGCATCCAGTGCGGGCTGTGCGTGCGCATTTGCGCGGAGCAGATGATGGCTGGAGCCATCGGCTTTGCCGGGCGGGGGAAGAGCCGCCGCGTGGCCCGTCCCTTCGGCATGACCAGCGAGCAGTGCCGCCAGTGCGGCGCCTGTCTCTATGCCTGCCCGGTGTGCGAACTGCGCTGCCAGGCTTCCACTGCCGAGACCCTGCTGTGCAACGGCTGCCTGAATTTTTCCCCCGTATGTTTCCAGAGCTACAACGATGCCATGTGCTTTCTGGAGCCGTGCCACGCTTGCGAATTGAGCGGGCCGTTTCGCCACGATATGGGCATCAAGGTTCACGCGCTGAACGCTGCCGGACAGAAAGCTGCGCCATCCACAGGAGAACTGAAATGACCTACACGCGACTGAATTCATCCGCCGCCACGCTGACCAAGAACCGCACCGAGGATTCGGTCAGCCCCTTCAGCGGCATGTGCACCACCTGTGTGGACGGGTGCATCGGCATGTGCGAGATCGGCAAGTCCGCCTATCGCGGCGCGGAGATGATCTACCCGCAACCGTTCGGCATTATCACCACCGCCTCGCAAAAGGATTATCCGGTGGATTTGTCGCACTTCACCATTCTCGGGCGCGCGACAGGAGCTTGGGGCATGGAGGCGGATTCCAACCGCGCTCTTTTTCCCAACGTGGACTTGGAAATGACCATCGGCAAGGGGCCCGGCATCCGCTATAAGCTGCCCTTCACGCTGGGTGCGATGGGCTCCACCAATGTGGCCAAGAACAACTGGCCGGGGCTGGCGGCGGGGGCGGCCATTACCGGCACGGTGATTGCCATCGGCGAAAACGTGGTCGGGATGGACATGGAGTCTCGTTTCGATAACGGAAAGGTGATTTCCAGCGCTGACCTGGAGTGGCGCGTGAAGTGCTTCCGCGAATGGCAGCAGGATGGCTATGGCGACGTGGCGGTACAGGGCAATGTGGAAGACACCATGCTGGGTGTGCAGGAATACGCCATTGCCAGGCTGGGCGTAGAGACGGTGGAACTCAAGTGGGGACAGGGCGCCAAGGATATCGGCGGCGAAGTGAAAATTCGCGACCTGGCCAAGGCGCAGGAACTGCAGAAGCGCGGCTACGTGGTGCTGCCCAACCCTTCCAACCACGTGGTAATCGAGGCCTTTAAGCGCGGCAGCTTCCATGAATTCGAACGCCACTCGCGCGTCGGCATGGTGAGCAAGGAATCGTTCCTGGCGCGCGTGGAGCAGTTGCGCAAGCTGGGCGCCAAGCACATTTTCTTGAAGACCGGCGCCTACCGGCCGGCGGACCTGGCGCGCGCCGTGAAGTTTGCTTCCCTGGCCGAACTTGACCTGCTTACGGTGGACGCGGCCGGCGGCGGCACCGGCATGAGCCCCTGGCGCATGATGAACGAGTGGGGCGTCCCCGGAATTGAACTGCACTCGCTGTTGCGCCAGTACTTGCAGCAACTGGAGAAGATGGGCGCCCACATTCCCAGCGTGGCCGTGGCCGGAGGCTTTACTTTCGAAGACCAGATTTTCAAAGGCTTCGCCCTGGGCGCGCCCTACGTGAAGCTGATTGCCATGGCGCGGGCGCCGCTGGCGGCAGCCATGGTGGCCAAGACCATCGGCAAATCCATGGAACAGCAGAGCCTGCCCATTTACATTGAGCGCTTCGGCACCACCGTGGACGAAGTCTTCGTGACCGCGCCCGAGTTGCGGCAGAAATTCGGCGACCGATTCAGCAAGCTGCCCGTTGGCGCCATCGGCTTCTACACCTATTACCAGCGGCTGGCGCAGGGACTGCGGCAGCTGATGGCGGGCGCGCGCAAGTTCGGAGTCAAGTACATTGACCGTAGCGACATCGCCGCCCTCACCCCGGAAGCCAGCGCCATCAGCGGCGTGGCCATGGTGAGCGATGTGGACCGGGAGGAGGCGGAGGCGATTCTGGCGGGCTAGTAATAGTGGGACAGCGGGCGTAGAGTTTCGAGTTCCGAACTAATAATACTTTGTTACTGCTCCATCCGTAGAACAGAGTACAATTTACCCCTATTTTGGCTGGCTCGTTTGTGCCACGCCCAGTCGCTTTTCTCATGAACATTGACCTTGGCCTGTTGCAAGTTCGTAGGGTGATCTTTCATGATGTGCCGAAGCGCCGGTCGCACGCTCCCGACGCTGGTGGACCCGTGCTGAGCGAAGTTGAGAGTCCCATAACCCCAGGTATGCGGGCTTACCTTCGTGATCGCATCGTAAGCTCGATAGGTTCATCTAGGAGTTTCGAAATTCAGTTTGATCCAAGCTCCACATCTCCGGTGCCGCGGCACATTCAACTGCTTGCAAATGACATCACGGTCGATCTGGTCAATATTTCGCAAGAAATCGCGAGGCACCTCTACGGCATCCAGACGGGCATCAACCCGCCCGGCCTATTGGCAGTTATTGATTGTGGACTGGACTCAGGCAATGCGATTTCCGTGTTAAAGATCGAACGCGAGGAAGGCGTCAGACTCGACCAGCAAACTGTCGGAGGTAAGAAGACCTACAACATCCAACACCTCCACGATCTCATACTGACCGAAAATACGCGGCTGTTTAAGATAGCGCTATTTGTTCAGGTCGGAGACGATATTCAGGCCGCCGCGTGCGATTTCCAGCGCGGCTATACGGTCGGCAGAGAGTTGGCAGATTTTTTCTTGCGGAAGTTTTTGGGATGTCTCCTCGCAGAGGATCCAGAAGTTCAAACGAAAAGGTTTTACGAAATTGCAATGGAATTCTTCAATGCTCAACTAAAGGGAAAGCCTCTGCAATTAGCGAAAGTATACGGACACCTCACTTCAGAGCTCTCATCCGAGCAGCCGCGGATTAATCCGAAGAAATTTGCTGAGAACTACCTGCCGGCTGCATT
>DATEJK010000183.1:0-43223 GCA_035278025.1 Terriglobales bacterium
CCTGTGGGACGGCGGCAACAACGACACGCCCTTTTACGCTTCCGACCTGGAGATTGTGGTCGCCGACCCGCATCGGCCCGGCCACGAGCTGGGCTACTACCCAGGCGAGGTCAATCTGCGCCGCGCCCACGTGGTGATCATCAACAAGGTGGATACGGCGGCTGCCCACAACGTGGACGTGGTGCGGCAAAACGTGTGCCAGAGCAATCCCAAGGCCACCATTATCGAAGCTGCCTGCAAGGTCTCGGTGGCCGCTCCGGAGCAGATCAAAGGACGGCGCGTGCTGGTGGTAGAAGACGGTCCCACCCTCACCCACGGCGAAATGCCCTATGGCGCGGGCGTGGTGGCGGCGCGGCAATGGGGAGCGGCTGAACTTATGGACGCCCGTCCTTACGCGGTGGGCTCGATTCGCGGCACCTACGAGCGCTTTACCCATCTGACCACGTTGCTCCCGGCTATGGGTTATAGCGCCATCCAGCGGCACGAACTGGAAGAGACCATCAACCGCGTGCCCGCCGACCTGGTGCTGGTGGCGACGCCCGTGGATCTGGGCGCCATCCTGCGTCTGAACAAGCCCTGTGTGCGCGTGGGCTATGAGGTGGAAGAGCGCACCCAGCCCACCATCGCCGATGTCTTGGCGCAGTTCAGCGCGCGCCATGAGCATCACCTGGCAGGGGCGCGCAGCCTGGTCTAGGAGGAAAAATGGCGAGCGCTTCGCTTTGGCCGCACGACTTTCTCAGCATTCGCGACTTCACGCCGGCCCAGATCCGCGAATTGCTGCATTCCGCTCAGCAGATCAAGGATCATCCTGAGGCCTATTCCAGCGCACTGAAGGGCAAGACCCTGGCCATGATTTTCGAGAAGCCCTCGCTGCGCACGCGGGTGAGCTTCGACGTCGGCATTCACCAGCTGGGCGGGTTTTCCCTCTACTTGTCGCCGGCGGAAATCAATCTGGGCAAGCGGGAGTCGGTTTACGACGTGGCCAAGAATCTGGAGCGCATGGTACAGGGCATCATGATTCGCACCTTCGCTCATGACATCGTCGAACGCATGGCCCATTACGCCGGAATCCCCATCATTAACGGACTCACCGACTACAGCCATCCCTGCCAGGCCATGGCCGACTACCTGACCATGCTCGAGGTCAAGGGCCGCCTGGCCGGCCTGAAGGTAGCCTTCATCGGCGACGGCAACAATGTGGCCCACTCCTTGATGTTCGCAGGCGCGCAACTGGGCGCTCAGGTGTGGGTGGCCACACCGCCGGGGTACGAGCCCCGCGGCGACGCCGTGGCCTGGGCGCAGCGTCGCGGCGCGGAAACCGGCGGCACCTGTACCCTGACCAACGATGCGGCGCAGGCGGCACACGACGCTGACGTCGTCTATACCGACGTCTGGGCCAGCATGGGCCAGGAAAACGAGGCGAAGCAACGCCGCCGCCACTTCCTGCCCTACCAGGTCAATGCCGCCCTGTTCGCTCTGGCTAAGCCGGGCGCCATTTTCATGCACTGCCTGCCCGCCCATCGCGGCGACGAAGTCACCGACGAGGTCATGGACTGCCCGCGCTCGGTGGTCTTTCAGGAAGCGGAAAACCGCCTGCACGCCCAGAAAGCCATCATGGTTCAGCTGATGAAGGAGCAGGTGGCGCAAGCGGCGCCGGTGGAGGAATTGGTGCACGTGTGAAAAAGGTAGTTAGTAGTTGGTAGCTGGTAGTTGGAGTCAAGCATGCGTGGTTACCGCGATCTCGAGACATGGCAAAAAGCCATGGAACTCGTGAGGGCCGTTTACATAGCGACTCGTCACTTCCCAAAAGATGAGCTTTATGGTTTGACAAGCCAGCTAAGGCGAGCGGCTGTGTCAATTCCCAGCAATATCGCTGAAGGCTGCGGTCGCAATTCGCGCAACGAGTTGCATCATTTTCTAGGACAGGCGCGCGGCTCCCTCGCGGAACTGGAAACCCAACTCGAACTCGCGACCGGCCTCGGGTACCTGGATGCCGCCGCTGCTTCGGTGCTGCTCTCGAAAGCGGCTCAGTTGGGCCGGATGTTAACCGGTCTTCGCGCTTGGTCAACAAAGGAGGCTGCTGGCTAGTTACCAACTACCAGCTACCAACTACCAACTACCAGCTACCAGCCTAGAGCTGCTCAACATGAGAACGATGCTACTCGCTATCGGCGGCAATTCCCTCATCCGCGCAGGGGAGAAGGGAACCGTTTCCGAGCAGCTGGCCAACGCCCGGCGCACGGCGGCGGCCATCATTGGGCTGATTCGCGGTGGCTACCGCCTGGTCATTACCCACGGCAACGGCCCCCAGGTGGGCGCCGACCTGCTGCGTTCTGAACGCGCCGCGGACCAGGTTCCCGGCCTTCCCTTGGACCTGTGCGGCGCCGCCACCCAGGGAGAAATCGGCTACCTGCTCTGCCAGTCGCTGCACGATGAGCTCGACGCCGCCGGCTTGCACGTTCCCGTGGTGAGCATCATCACGCAGACCGTGGTTTCCCGCGACGACCCGGCCATGCAGCATCCCAGCAAGCCCATTGGTCCCTTCTATTCGCGCGCCGACGCCGAGCAACGCCAGCAGGCATTTGGCTGGGAGATTGTCGAAGATGCGGCCCGCGGTTACCGGCGCGTAGTGCCTTCGCCCGAGCCCATTGACATTGTTGAGCTGGAGGTGATTCGCGATCTGGTCAACGACGGCGTTCTAGTCGTGGCCGTGGGCGGCGGCGGCATTCCGGTGGTGCGCTCGAACGGTACTCTGCAGGGGGTGGAAGCCGTGATTGACAAGGACCGCGCCTCAGCCCTGCTGGCTTCCCGGTTAGGCGCGGATGTCTTCGCCATTTCCACCGATGCTGACTTCGTCTACCGCGATTACAAAACCCCAGCGCAATCTCCGCTGACCCACGTCACGGTCTCAGAAATGGAAGATCTGCTTCGTGCCGGCCACTTTCCGCCCGGCAATATGGGGCCGAAGGTGGAATCAGCGCTCCGTTTCCTGCGCCTTGGGGGCAGGGAAGTGGTGATTACTTCTTACCCGCACTTGTACGAAGCGGTAGCCGGCCGCGCGGGAACGCATATCGTAGGCGATGGAGAACTGGTGGCCGCCGGAGCCGAACACGGACGCGGCGCACTGCCGCTGAAAGGAAGGTGAATTCATGCGACACGCAGGTATTGCCGCCGCTAGCCCGCCAGCCGAGCCGGTTACCGAGTTGAAACGGCAGAGCGATTTTGTGAAACTGCGGCACGTCATCGAATCCCAGCAATTCACCGTCCCGCTGCTGATGGAGCTCTTCAACCGTTCCCGCGGCATGGAGCGGGTGGTTGCCCGTGGCGGTACCCTCGATTACCAGAGCAAAATACTGGCCACTTTGTTTTATGAGCCCTCCACCCGCACCCGTTTTTCCTTTGAAGCCGCCATGCACCGCCTGGGCGGCCGCGTGCTTTCCACGGAGCGCGCCGGGGCCTTCTCTTCCGCTATCGAGGGCGAGCAGGTCGAGGACTCCATCCGCATCATCGGCAACTATGCCGACGTGATTATCATCCGCCACCACCAGGCGGGGGGCGCGGCGCGCGCGGCTGAGGTTTCGCCAGTGCCCGTCATCAATGCCGGGGACGGCGAGGGCGGCCAGCATCCCACCCAGGCCCTGCTCGACCTGTACACTATCTATCGCGAACGGCCGCTTGACGGCCTGAGCGTGGCCATTATCGGCGAACTGGACAAGGGGCGAACCGCCCGCTCGCTCGCCTACCTGTTGGCCAAGTTCGAGCGCGTCAAAATCTTCTTTGTCAGCCCGCCCGAGCTGCAGATGAAGCCCGACATCCTCGAGTATCTGGACGAGCACGGCGTCATCTATGATCTGGAACCGGAACTGGAGCGCGTGATTGGCGAGGTGGATGTCGTTTACCAAACCCGTATCCGCCCCGAGCGCGTGCGCGATGCTGAACTGCTGCGCCGCTACGCCATCAGCCCGGCGGTTTTACCGCGCATGAAATCCAGCGCTATGATCCTGCATCCGCTGCCCCGCACCGTGGAACTGGATAAGACGGTGGATAGCGACCCGCGGGCGTTTTACTTCCGCCAGGCTGCCAATGGGCTCTTTGTGCGCATGGCGCTGCTGACGATGTTGCTGGATAAGGACTAGGAGTCAGGGCTCAGGAGTCAGGAGTGAGCACAAAGGGCGCAGCGGAGACAATCTTATGCGCACCGGCCGAAGCGCGGGGTCTCGCCGACTTCTGAGTTCTTACTACTTTTACGCGAGGAAACCATGCCTGCTATTGATGAACAACTCACCACGCAATCCTACGTTGACTTGGAAAACGCCTATGGGGCCCATAATTACCATCCCCTGGACGTGGTCATCGAGCGGGCCCAGGGAGTCTGGGTGTATGACGTAGAAGGCAAGCGCTACCTCGATTGCCTGGCGTCCTATTCGGCGGTCAACCAGGGACACTGCCATCCCCGCATTCTGCAGACGCTGGTGGAGCAGGCCCACAAGGTCACACTCACATCGCGCGCCTTCCGCAACGACCAGTTGCCGCTGCTCTACAAGGAACTGCACGACCTGACCGGATTTGACATGGCGCTGCCCATGAATTCCGGGGCCGAAGCGGTGGAAACGGCAGTGAAGACAGCACGCAAGTGGGGCTACCTGGTGAAGGGCATCCCGGAAGGGCAGGCTGAAATCATCGTGTGTGCCAACAATTTTCACGGCCGCACCGTGACCATCGTCAGCTTCTCTACCGACGAGCAATACCGTCGCGGCTTCGGCCCCTTCACCCCCGGCTTCAAAATCATCCCCTACGGGGATCCGCGCGCCCTGATTGAGGCCATTACGTCCAATACTTGCGCCTTCCTGGTTGAGCCTATCCAGGGCGAGGCCGGCATCATTATTCCTCCCCCCGGCTTCCTGCGCGAGGCAGCGGATGTTTGCCGCCGCAACCGAGTGCTGTTTATGACTGACGAGATCCAGTCCGGCCTCGGCCGCACCGGTAAGCTCTTTGCCTACATGCATGAGGGAATTCACCCCGACGTGCTCATTATCGGCAAGGCGCTGGCTGGGGGCTTCTATCCCGTGTCGGCAGTGCTGGCCTCGAAAGAGATTCTGGGGGTTTGCCAGCCCGGCGACCACGGCAGCACTTTCGGCGGGAACCCGCTGGGCTGCGCCGTGGCCCGTAGCGCGCTGCGCGTCCTCATCGAGGAAAAGATGGTGGAGCGCTCCGCGGAACTGGGCGTCTACTTTCTTGATCGGCTGCGCACTCTGCGCAGCCGTGACCTGCGCGAAGTCCGTGGCCGAGGGCTCTGGATCGGCATCGAGATGAACAGCCCGGCACGCCCCTATTGCGAGGCGCTGAAAGCGGAGGGAATTCTCTGCAAGGAAACGCACGATCGTGTTATCCGCATCGCGCCGCCTCTGGTCATTACTCGCGAGGAGATTGACTGGGCTTGTGACCGCATCCGCAAGGTGATTGAGAAATAGGCGAGTGTGATCAGGACAATCGTGCTCCTTATCCGCAATGTAATTGACAAATAGGCAAGTGTGAGTAGGTAAATCCTGCTCCCTTGCCATTGTCATCCAGAGCGCAAGCGAAGGACCTGCTTCTCGTCGGAGCCGCCTGATACTAAGGTCATCATCTGGTGAGCAGGAATCGCAACGACAAATAGGCGGGAGTGCTCCAGAGAGCCGTCCCGCCTATATTGTGTTTCGGACGTGGTCTTAGTGCCGCTTATCCGGTTTCGACTCGTCCTTTGAGTTCTGGTTGTGCTGCGGTGGGGGCGAGTTAGACTCGTGCGAACGCACTTCGCGTCCTCCGCTGGGGGCCGCTTCCGGACGCGGTGCCTGTCGTTCTATGCGCCCCGGTTCCGGAGTTGGCCGTGGATTGTTGGGACGGGCAACCGGGCCGCCCTGATTGCCGCCGCGATTGAAGCGTCCAGAACCCGCGTTCGGCTGGTTTCCCTGATTGCGGGGCTGTGCATCTTGTGCCTGCGGGGCGTGTCCGTAACGGTTGCCGGAATCGCCGTTGGCCGAAGGCTGCGGCACCGAATGCGTCTGGCCTTGCGGCGAACCGAAGGAGCGGAAGCCGGGCTGTGGCCGGTTTTCCTGCGCCGGCGGCGGCGCTACCGAATGCGTCTGGCCTTGCGGCGAACCGAAGGAACGGAAGCCAGGCTGTGAGCCGTTTCCTTTCTCCGGCGGACGTGGCACCGTGCGATATGCTGGCGCCATTTCCTCCCCATTGCGCGCAGGTTTGATGGCCGGCGAATATCCACCCCTTTGTCCGCTGTTTTGGGCTGCCGGTTGCTGCTGATTCACCGGCGGCCGCGGCACCTGGCGGAAACCGTGCTCAGCCTGCGGCATCTGCTGCCGGGGCTGCTGCGGATTAGACATAGACGGGCCATTGCCCGGCCTGCCGCCAAACTGCTCCTGTTGCGCCACCCTGCCCGGCTGATTTACCTGCTGGCGGGCGATTCTGGTGCGCAGGGCCTGTTCCGTGTTGTGATCGAGCGGGCGGCCGGGGTTGTGCTGTAGCGCGTCCTGCTTCATAGAGAAGGGAACGGGCCGCGGGGGAGCCGACATCTTTCTCACCACCTGCCGCGATTCCACGCGCGCCGGCGGCGCCGCCCCGCGTACTTGTCCCCTCACCCCTAAAACGCTGTTGCGCGAAGGCGCCACTGGCGGCGCCATTGCGATTTGGGCATGCTTCCACTGACCAGGCGGAACTCGCATCGCCGCTTTGGCCACGGGTTGCGAGTTGGTCAGCACCGTGCCCGGCACCGCCGTCACCGCTCCTGGAACCTTTTCGTTGGCGTAGCGGATATGCACATTGTTGTGCACGTTGTTGTGCACATTGTTGTTCACAATTGTGTTGTTGTTGTTGACAATCGTAGTCCGGTTGATGGTCGTGTTATTGTTGTTGACGTAGTAGTTGTTCGTGACTTGGGTGATGTTGGTAATGCGGGTGTTGGAAACGTTCACCTGCCGGAAGTAGTTGCGGCTGCCCCGATACGGCGGCACGTAGGGCTCGCCGTAGCCCAACGGGAACCACCCCACGGTGGGCGCTTGTCCAATCGAAATGCCCACGCTCACGCCGCCCCCTCCTACCCACGCTACGAGTGCCGGCGCGTACACTGGACGCACCACCCGCGGTCCTGGAACCCAGCCCCAACCTCCGCCGTAGTACACCCAACGGCCGTAGTGGAAGGGAGCGAAGCCCCAAGGCTCGTCGTCCACCCAGGTCCAGCCCCAGGGGTCAACCCAGGCCCAGTGTCCATAATGGTAAGGAGCCCAGCCCGGCGCTACCGCCGGTACCCATACTGCTCCATAAGAGGGAGTCGTTTCCCAGCGCCCATAATGGTCCAGGTCTTCCGATCCGATAACGTCAGGCGAAACGTAACGTGCCGACTCCGAATCCTCTTCGCGCCGGTCGCGCACCCGACACCAGTCGTCAAAGCCATCGCGCTGCGGGTCGTCGGAAATCTGATTTTCCAGGGAGGTGCCGCCGGTAAAGCGTGCCTGGCGGTCGCCCTTTATTTTCACGGCGCGTCCTTCCCCGGTAGCGACGCCCTCGCCGCGCCATACCGTAACCAGAGTCGTGTCGCCATTGGGGTCCACGTCGAAGCGGTACTCGCCCGCTCGCATTACGGTGAACGCCAGGTTGGGTGTATCAATTTCGTAAGTTTCGCCGTCATATAGGCGGCGCACGCGCACGTTCAGCGTGCCCTGGTCGAGTTCCACCTGCATGGTGTTGTCGGTAAGATTAGTCAGAGTCAGGCTGGTCTGCGCATTGGCGCGCATCGCAGCCCTGCCCAGGTCCAGTTCCGCGCGTGCATTCTGGTCAGTCCACAGGCGGTCGGCGGTGGTTAATGGCCGGTTGAGCACGGCCGGCACCCAGTCGTTTACTCCGCCGGGCTGCAGCGAGACCTCACCCGACATATACTGTACCCGCGCTACCCGGCCGGGTGGATCGTCATCCGCCATCGCAGTCGCGCTTACCAGCACGACCGCCGCCAACATCCAGAGTCCCCATTTCCCCAAGCTTTTCATGGCTACTTTATCTCCTGAAAGCCGCTTCCACTGCGGCTCTCCCTCAGGCTCCTTGAGTTGCGTCGCGAACTCGAGCGCCGCAAGCGCCTACACGTGCAAACACACGGGCGCCCAGATTGTTCGCCTTACTTCAGGACAGTAGCCTTAGGGAAGAGGCTTCGAAAGTTACTTTGGAGCGTGGCTAACCGGGGAAACCTTTAGTTGCAGTGTTTTGGCAGCTCAATGGAAGTATCGTTCAGATGACCTTAGTTTCGTGCGCAGCATGCCATAAGCGCGTCGAACACAAGGCGCTAAAGTTTCGGCCCGGCGTTGGGAGCTACAGCGATGTAGCCTTCCAGTGGGCCGAACTTCCTCTTCTCGGCATAAATTCTCCAGCGTTGCCACACAATGCGCAGGCTCGCCATTACCGGAATGGAAAGGAAGACACCGATAACCCCGGCCATCTCACCACCCGCCAGCACGCCGAAAATGGCCGCCAGAGGATGCAACTGAACGCTCTCCCCCATAATTCGCGGCAGGGTGACGTAGTCTTGGACCAGCCGCCAGATTCCCAGAAACATAACCAGCAGCAGCAGGTGCTGGTAGCTCATGAGAAGCGCCACTCCCAGCATGAGCACGGCTGCCACGAAAGGGCCCACCACGGGAATAAATTCCAGGATGCCGCCGGCAGTGCCCAGCACCAGGGCATAGGGCACACGCATCAGCCCCAGGAAAACCACATAAACAAGCAGCGCCAGCCCAGCCAGGGTGAGCTGGGCGCGGATGAAATGCGCCAGCATGTCATTGAGGTCGTTGATTACATTTTCCACGAACTCCCGCTGCGGGCGGCTGCCGATCATCATCAGAGCCACGTCGGTAAAGGTGCGGCCGTCGCGCAGGAAGAACACTGCCAGGATGGGAATCAGGATCAGCCACCAGACGTTCTGCGCCACGGTGGCCAGCCGCAATCCTGCCCGGCTGGCCAGCTGCGCCAGTTCTCCGCTATGTCCCGCCAAGAAATCCTTGACCTGCTGCTGGGTGTGGAAACTCCAGCCATGCTGACTTCCGATTTGCACCGCGATCTGTCCGGAGGTGATGTTCCCCAGCAGGGCGGGCAGATTCTCGGTCAAGCGCTGCGCCTCGTGCCCTATGCGTGGACCTATAAAAGAGAAGAAAAGGGTGAGCAGGATGGCCAGACCCAGGTAAATCACGGCAATGGCCCGGGTGCGGGTGCGCACCCAGCGTGCCATGTGCGAGACCAGCGGTTCCACCAGGTAGGCGAAGAAAATGGCGAAGAGAAAAAGAATCAGAGTGTGGCGAGTCAGGTAAATCAGCGCCATCCCCGCCAGAAACAGAAGGGCAGTGAACAGAACCCGCGCCGTACGTGTGTCGGTCAAGGCCACTGCTTTACCTCGGAGGCGGCTTCAGTCGCGCTGCACTTCCGTATCCTGGCCCGCGATCACCATGCGCACGAGCTTGTATGTATTATCCAGCCAAAGAGCCCAGTCTCCACTGTCGGTTTTCAAGTTCAGGCGGATCAGGTTGCGCTCCACTCCGCGGATGGAAACCTTCTCCCACCCCGCTGATTCCATGGTAACCGTTATGGTCGTAAGGCCTTGCGGAACCAGCACGCCAAACTTTTCCGGCGGCAGCTGGCATTCCATTCCCTTGGCTCCCGGCTTGCACCCGTCCGCCATGTAACGCCAGGCCAGCAATTCGCGCTGGGCAAAGAAGTTATTGTCCAGAATTACGGTGGTAGGCGGCACCAGAAACGGCTGCTGGATGGGCTTGGCATTAGGAGCGCTCACCATTCGCTCCAGAAGGAAAGGCTCATTCGGAGTCACAATGGCCTCCGCCTTCTCCGGAATCAACTGATGCCATTCATAACGCTTCAGAGCGCCCGTGCTGCTGAGTTCCATTTCCGAGGTCTGGGCCGGCTCCTTGGAACCATCCTCCATTTTCAGTTGAAAGGTTGCCGTGCTGCCGCCGGGCTGCTGCTCAATCCTGAAAGTCTCGGTGGCTACCCGCTTTCCTCCGCGGAAGATGCCGAAGGAGCCGGAATCCACTACTTTACGGCCGCTGTCGCCATGGAGAGCGCCCACCAGAGCCCCGACCCACAGCATTAGCATCCAGGTGTTCAACCTCACCGCTGTTCTCCTTGGATAATTCCCCGCAGCAGTTCCATGATTTCCCCCGCCACTTCCTCCACCTTCCTGTCACCCGTTTGCACACAATAATCCGCTTTCATATAACCTGAGTGCCGCGCGGCATACAATTGCCGGAAGTGGTTCTCAGAAACCGCCAGCGGGCGCGTGGCTTCAGCAGTTTGCGCTCTGCGCCAGAGTTCCTCCACGGGTGCGTCCAAAAACACAGTGTAGCCGCAATTCTGCAGGCAAGCGAAATTGTCCGGTTGCACGAAGGTGCCTCCCCCTAAAGAGACCACCGCGGCCTGGCCGCTGCTTTCCAGTTCCCCTAACAGCCGCAGCAATTCCTCTCTTTCCAGGCGCCGAAATTCGCCTTCCCCGCTCTGGCGAAAAATGTCTCCGATCCTCCGCTCCTGCCGGGATTCGATCCGACCGTCCAGATCAATAAATAACCACCCCAGTCGGGCCGCCAGAGTCTCCCCCACGCAAGTTTTGCCCGCGCCCATAAAGCCGACCAGAAACACAGCTTGCCGCCTGGACGCAGGCGCGGCAAGTGACTGCTCACGGCGTTGCGCTACCCCTCGCGCTTTTTTAGCTGCTCGTTTCAGACGGGCCCCCAAGCATGGTCAGGGTTTTCTCGACACTTATATCCCAACCCTCGCAAGCCAACCAGCAATAGCTCTGCCTGGCGAAGGCGAAATTCCTTTGTTTACTGTTTCTTGACGTGGATTTTACCACTGAAGGAACGCAGCCGAACTGAGGAGGAGCCGGCATTGGCCGTTCCAGCAAACGATTTTCCCTGGGTGATGGGCATTGCGTTGTGAGTTGTCGGATGCAGGGGGAAATCGTTGGTTACCGAGCCCTGCGCGGAGGTGGCGGTTATATCCACCGAGGCGCTGGCCGGCAAGATGACATTAATGTCGCCGGAGTGGTTGGCGAGGACATACTCGCCGCCATCACCGAAGTCGCCGCTGTAAGTGATCTTGCCATCGGTGGTGTTGACCGAGACCATCCGCCCATCGGTGTTATCCAGGGTCACCGGCCCGCTAACTGAAACCACTTCCACGTCGCCCTGGTCCAGATTTGTCAGGTGAATGGGGCCGCTGAGGGTGTGAACGTGGATATGGCCGCCGCTCACTTGCCGCACCACCACCGCGGCCGCGTCACCTTCCAGCACCATCTCGGAATTGATACCTTCCACGGAAATCGTTCCACTCGTAGAACGCACGTTGAGAGAAGCGTCGGCTGGAATTTGCAGCTGATAATCCACCCGCCCTTCCTCCGGGCTGGCTTTCTGCAGGAAATGGGTGCGCAGTTCCAGCCGGTTGCCCCGCTGGGTGGCATCCACTTCCACCTTGGGGGAGTGCAGCAGCGCGACCACCCCAACCCGCTCATCGCTGGAAGGTGTGACGGTCACGCCCCCGAACTGGTTCACTACCGAGATGCTGGCGTGCGGCCCTACCTGATAGTGGAACTCCTTCCGGTTTTCGGCGGCAGTTGCCAGGCTAGCGCAGCTGGCCAGCACGATCAGCACCCAGTGAGCACCGCGCGGCATGCGCTTCATCATTTAATTTGCGCCCGCATGACGGGCGCGCTGCCTCCCTCCGCTTTGTTGGCTGCCGCCACCTTCAGGCTCTGCCTCAGGGCGCTGCGTGCCGCATGGCCATGTTATACAACATGGCCTTTTGTTGATAGGCCTCCAGCAAGGCTTGCCGGCTTTCCTCGTCGTCGGGATTGCTGACTACCAGCTTGCGCGCGTCCGCAATGTAAGCGTTCACGTGCTGCAGGCTTTGCTGGTAGGCCGGACTTAGGGCGGGCGCGTGGGCCGCCACCTCGGAAAGAACCTGCCGGTCTTGGCTTTCCCCCATACTGGCGAATTGCAGCGGTACCGTAGCCGTGTCCACCACTGCTTCGCCGTTTCCTTCGGAAGCCTGGGCTCCGGCTGTGGCCTGCTGCTGGGGGACCTTGCTTTGATAATAAAAGAGCCCCACAACCACAAGCGCTGCCGCAGCCACCGGTATGAGCCAGCTTGCCGGTCCCCAGCGGGTCAGCGGTATGCTTCCTAGAAGACCCCCCCTGGCGCTGTCTTTAACCAGGCCTTCCCGCTGCAGGGAGGACTTGATGCCATCCCAGACTTTCGTGGGCGGTTCGATCATGGGTACCAGCAACTTGGCTTGTTCCGCGATGTACTTGAGGTCGGACACCAGGTCAGCGCAGACCGCGCATTGGCGAAGATGTTCCTGTTGCTCGGCATTGCCGCCGTTATCAATGATGTATGGCAGAACCGCCTGAAATTCTGCGCAGGTCATAGTCTCCCTCTCCCCCGTTTTCATCCTTCGCCCGTCAACTCCTGCCGGCTCTCTCCATCCTGCTGGCCTTGAGGAGATCACGCAGTTTCATGCGCGCTTTATGCAGCTGTGACTTGCTGTTGCCGATGGAACAGCCCATTATCTCGGCAATCTCGTTGTGCTCATAACCTTCTATGTCGTGCAGCACGAAAATAATACGGTACCCTGGAGGCAGGCTCTCAATCGCCCGCTCCAGGTTTACCCGGTCAATAGAACCCGCGAGCATGTTGTCGCGGGCGCCGATGTCCTTCTTTGGCCCTTCTTCCTGCGGTTCCAGGCTCTCTTCCAGCGAAACTTCCGGCAGGCCCTTCTTGCGCAGGTGCATCAGCACCACGTTCACCGCCAGCCGGTGCAGCCAGGTGGAAAATGCCGACTCGCCGCGAAACGTCGCGATCTTGCGGTAGAGCTGCAGGAAGGCTTCCTGCGTCAGGTCCTCGGCTTCCGACGTGTTGCCGGTCATACGCAGGCACAGTGAGTAAACACGACGCTTGTGCATGGCATAGAGGGCCTCGAATGATTCTGCGTCCCCCTGTTTCGCCCGATCAATGGCATCGGCCTCGGTGAGGCCGGGTACCAGCGTTTTTTTTGCTTGTGTCAATTCGCCTTTTTCAGGCCGCACTCATTGTGATGCGGCTAAGTAGCTGTTCGTTGTACGGCTTGCACGCCATACGCCAAACTCCGGTACATCTCCGCACATGCCTGGAACTAGCTGCTCCCGGCCCCAAATCTGCTCTCTTCTGCCTGCCTGGCCCCGCTTGCTGGGCTTCCCGTAGCACGCTTGAGCGCTCTCTCTCCCTGCTGCGGAACCCCCTCCCTTTGGGGTTAGTTTCCAGGAAGGTCAAAATACCTGCTTTGCACCAGGAGGGAACGCAGACACCTTACAAGTGGCATGCGGGAACTCTGGTTGAATAACCCCGATTCCACTCTTATACACCCTCCAAAAACCGCCGCGCTGCATGCCTTAAAGGCTCGATAGAATTTTAGATCATCCCCCTTGACATTCTACAGGAGCAGGCGCATCTTTCTTGTCGAATAGCTAGGGGAGTAGCAAGCGCTTCACGGCTTTTCTATATACGCGTGCATCCACGTCGCGATCAGCGGCGAAGAAATTTATGTAAAAACGCACCATGCGCCTGAGGAACCGCATTTTCGCCCTGCTGCGTGCTCTGTTCCGTCGGGGGCAGCTGAACGAAGAACTCGCCGAGGAGTTGCGCTTTCACCTCGATCAGCAAACCGAGGCGAACATCGCCGCCGGCATGGAGCCGGAACAAGCCCGGCGGCAAGCTCGCCTCGCCTTGGGTGGTTTAGAAGCTGTGAAAGAAGATTGCCGCGACCAATGGAAGGCGAGCTTGCTCGACTCCAGGCTAATGGATTTGCGTTATGCCCTGCGTGGCTTTCGCAAGAGCCCGGTGTTCACACTGGCGGCGGTTTGGACCATCGCGCTGGGCATCGGGTCCACCACAGCGGTTTTCAGCGTGGTGGACCGCATCCTGTTTCGCAACCTGCCGTACGCTCACGCCGAGCGCCTGGTATCGGTGGGCATTACGGCTCCCATCGAAAATGAAGAGTTCATGTTGGGCGCCAATTATGCCTTTTGGCGCGAGGCCCAACTCCCCTTTACGGCCATCACCTCGATGACCGCTTTCGACTCGGCCGAAGCCAGTTGCGACCTAACGGAATCCCGTCCTTTGCGCATGAACTGCCGCCAGGTGGAATGGAACTTCCTGCCTACCTTGGGTCTGCACCCGGCGGTGGGGCGTAATTTCAGCGCCGACGATGACCGCCCCAACGCTTCTCCGGTGGCGCTGATTTCTTACGCCCTGTGGCGCAGCCGTTTTGCGGAAAATCCAGCGGCTCTGGGAACCCTGATGTCCCTGGACGGAAAGCCGCTGCGGGTTGTGGGCGTGCTGCCCCGCGGCTTCGAAATGCCCACGCTCGCGCCGGCCGACGTTCTACTGCCACAACACCTGGATTGGAATGCACAGAAAACCGCATATCCGGGAAGGGTACTGCGTTGTTTTGCCCGCCTGAAGCCGGGCATCACCATTGCGCAGGCACGAGCCCGGTTACAGCCGCTTTTTGCTGAAGCCCTCAAAGGCGCTCCCCCGCAGTTTCGAAGTGAAGTTCACCTGCTGGTGCGCCCTCTGCGCGATCGCGAACTGGGCGACGCCAGCCTGGCCGCCTGGGTGCTGCTGGCGGCGGTTCTAGCCGTGCTGCTGATCGCTTGCGTCAACGTGGCCAACCTGCTGCTGGCTCGCTCCGCCTCCCGCCAGCGGGAATTGGCGGTGCGCGCCGCTTTAGGGGCGACCCGGGGACGGCTGATTGGCCAGGCGCTCAGCGAAAGCGTGGTGCTGGCGGTCTGCGGCGGACTGGCCGGCTGTGCCTTAGGCTACGGCCTGCTGCGCGTGTTTATCGCCATCGCTCCGAAAGGCTTGCCCCGGCTGCAGCAGGCGACTCTGGACCCGCGTGTGCTGCTCTTCACCCTGGCGGTTTCACTGGCTTGCGGAACGCTGTTCGGCTTGGTTCCCGCGCTGCATCGCACCCCGGCACAGCTCGCGTTGGGGGGAACGCGCTCCAGCGCCGCCGGGCGCGGGCCTTTGCGGCAGTTCCTGGTGGCCGCTCAAGTGGCAATTTCCCTGGTTCTGCTGGCCGGCGCCAGCCTGCTATTGCGCAGCCTGTGGAACCTGCAGAACCAGCCCCTGGGCATGCGCGCCGACAGCCTGCTCATGGCGGAAATGACGCTGGGGCAGAATCGCTATTCCCAGCCTGAACAGGAGTTGGCCTTCTTTGATCAGCTCGAATCCCGGCTGCGGCGGTTGCCCGGGGTCAAGGCCCAAGCTCTCACGGATTCTGTACCTCCCGGTGGCTGGGAACACTATCGGATCTATGCTTCCGTTGCTGTTCGCGGCCGGCCGCATTTTGCTGAAGGAACCGGTGGACCGGTGGACTGGCGGGCGGTGACGCCGGAATATTTTTCCACTCTCGACGTTCCCATCGTTCGCGGCCGCGGCTTCGCCGAGCGTGATCGCGACCCCGACCAGCATGTCATCATTCTCAACCAGACGCTGGCGCGGCGCATGTTTCCCGGCCAGGATCCCCTGGGCCAGCAGTTGCAGCCCGGTTTGAATGGACCCTGGTACACGGTGATTGGAGTGGCCGGCGACGTCAAAAATGATGGCCTGGCGGTTCCGGCGGCGCCGGAGTACTACGTGGTGCGGCGCCACGCCGGCGGAGCCGCTGCCGACCCGCCCAACTACATCAATCATCATGTCTACGTTCTCCTCCGCACCGGCATGAATACGCCGGCCATGGCCGACCTGGTGCGCAGCGACATTGCCGCTCTCGACCCCACGCTGCCCGTCACCGTTGACACCATGCGCCAGCGGGTGAGCCAGATGGAAGCCCGGCCCCGTTTTGACGCCGCCCTGCTCAGCCTGTTTGCCGTTCTGGGAGTAGTGCTGGCCGCTATCGGCATTTACGGCGTAATCGCTTTCCTGGTGACGCAGCGCACGCAGGAGATCGGCATACGAATGGCGCTGGGCGCCACCACCGGCGACGTGCTTCGCTTGATCACTGGCAAAGGACTGGCGCTGGTTGTGACTGGCAGCGTGGTGGGAGTTGCCGCTGTGCTCGCTCTTTCACGGCTGTTGCGGGGATTGTTGTTCGAAGTGGCGCCCAACGATCCTTTGACCTTGTGCGCTGCCACCGGCGTGCTCATCGCCGTGGCCTTGCTGGCGACTTACATTCCGGCGCGCGCCGCCACCCGCATAGATCCCATGGTGGCGCTGCGCTATGAGTGACCATGCTGAGACTTGCGGTAGAGACGTAGCTTGGCAGGTCCCGATTGAAGAAGTCATGGAGGAACTGTGGGCTACCACGTAGACCTGCTGCAGGGCACGCTCGACCTGCTGATTTTGAAGACCCTGGCGCTAGAGCCCATGCACGGCTGGGGCATCGCCCAGCGCATCCAGCAGGTCTCAAAAGACGTGTTGCAGGTGCAGCAGGGTTCTCTCTATCCCGCCCTGCATCGCCTGGAACAGCAGGGCTGGATTGAAGCGGAGTGGCGGCCTTCGGAGAACAACCGCCGCGCGAAATATTATTCGCTCACACGCGCCGGCGGCAAACAACTGGAAGAAGAAACGGCCAACTGGGAGCGGCTTTCCGCGGCCATTCGGCAGATTCTGCAGACCGCGTGATCAGGCCGCCGACTTGGCCGTGATGGTTTCCAGTCCGTGCCCGTGCGGTCCGGTTTCACGGTGTCGCAGCAGCAGGGCAAACGTCATTCCAAGAAAGCCGAGAATGGAAAAGATCCACATGCCCAGCCGGTAGCCTTCAGGATTGGCGGCGCTGGCATGAGCGTGGTCATTGGCCCAGCCGATCAGCAGGTTGAATCCCGCCAGCCCGATGTTCTGGATCATGGTCATCAGCCCGTAAGCCGTGCCCAGCTTCGATTGCTCCACGATGTAGGCCACCGACGGCCACATGACCGCCGGAATCAGAGAGAATGACACCCCCATCATGGCCATGGGCAGGTAGAGCGAGACGTTGGTGTAGCCCATCATCAAATACACAGGAATGAGCAGCAGGGAACCGAACATCATCAGCAGGGCGCGCTTGCCGATCTTGTCCGCGAACAAACCAAACGCGGGCGTGCCGAACATAGTGAACGCGGTCAGAATGCTGACCAGGAATCCTCCCAATTCGCGGCTGGTATGGCGCGCGTCCATGAAGAACTTAATGGCGAAGGTTTCAAAGGGGAAAATGCCGGAATAGAACACAATGCACAGGGCCACGATGTACCAGTAGGAGCGGCCGAAGCGGAAGATGTCGCGGAAGACGACTTTGTCGGTAGAGCCTGCCTGTCCGAGCGAGTACTTTTGCTCGGCGCGAACCTCCGCAATCCAGTAGAGCACGGCCCCAATCACGCACAGGGTGCCGAAACCCACCGCGATGAACAGCGGATTGCGCCAGTTGCTGTAGGCAGGCCTCGCCCAAGTGGGGGAATTCTGCGCCAGCCAGGTGCCGAAGCGCGAGAGCATCAGGTTGATGCCGAAGGCGAAGCTCAGTTCCTTGCCGCGAAACCACTTGGCCACCGCGGTGGTGACGGCCACGATCATGGATTCGGCTCCCAGACCGAATACCAGGCGCCCGGAGGCCATTATCGCCAGTCGCGGCGATGCTACGGTGATGGCCGCTCCCATTAGGCACAGAGTCCCAAATATGAAAATCGCTTTACGTGTTCCGATGCGGTCCACAATGATGCCCCCGACCAGCACCATGAAAACGTTAGGCATGCTGTAAATCGCCTGCAGCAAACCGATGTTGGCGTCGTTGAAGTGCAGCTGCTTGACCAGCAAGTCGGCGATGGGAGCAATGCAGTCGTAAACGTAGTAGTTACCCAGCATCGCCAGGCTGATGAACAGCAGCACCATCCAGCGATACAGGCGCGAAGGTTCGGGGCGGGCGGCGGTTGTGGGAAGGGCGGCTTCAGCAGTCAAGTGAACTTCTCGTCAGAGCAAAAGAAAAGCAGAGGATAGCAGACGGTGCAAGCCCGCAGGTGTGACGGGGGTCACTGAGGGAGAAAGCCCGCAGTTTCCAGCTTCGAGTTTCAAGCCCATTCCCTGACGAAATGGAAACTTGAAACTCGAAACTCGAAACCGACTACTGCTTTGGCGCCGGGATCGCAGTTTCCGGCCGGTTGGCGTCCTGCTGGTGAATCCGGTCAATATCCTGGTTGGTATAGACCTTGGCCGGTGGGTGTGCCTGCTCCCATGTCCGGATGTTCTTCGCGGCCTGAGCCAGGTCCTCGGGCGGAACTGGAATGCCGTAGGCATTGTCAAACTCCGCCGCGCCCGTGTTGATGAAGATCGTCTGAGGGGCATTGTGGGCCATCATCATTCCGTGCGATTCGCGACGAACCATAAGGCGCCGCCCCACGGCAGCCACGGGCACGAACGGTGCCGGGGCAATCAATGGCGAGACGGCCCCCACTGCCGTCGGCTGCCCGCTCACGCTCACCAAGGGAACGGCGGGCGGCATCATGTTCGCCGTGCTGCTCAACCCCAGGTTGGTGACGGAAAGGGTGGCGTTGGTGGCTCCTGCCACATTGCCCGAGGTTGCATTGCTTGCTCCCGCGGGCGAGAGCGAAGCTGAATTCAGGCTCACCATGGGCGTGCTGATCACCGGATAGTTGAATTCATTCCACAGCAGCCGGTTGCTGGCAAAACCGGTGTTGGTCACCCAAGTCTGCCCAAAACCCTGCGCCACCGCCAAACTCAACAACAGGACTGCCCCTGCCAGGACCCCGCGACCCATAACTTCCTCCTCCCGGCTGTTTGGCCGGGCACAAAGGGCAAATCTTAAAGTATTTCCTGCTAAAAAGTCACTAACTTCCTATGTAACGGGCATATAAGCTCCTAGCTAGTGCCGTATCTGAAGTTCCTTTAATAATGGCCCGTCCATCCGGAAAAAGGGTGAGCTCATAGGGCTCACACCAGAACTTGAGCACGAATTCGTTATGGCGCACGGTGCCGTGTGGTTTTAGACGCTCGCTCATAACGGCGAAATCCACCGGCTGGGCGTGTTCGTGGATTTGTACCGAATTGCGCCCGCAGAGGGTGATGTGGGGCCGTCCCTTCCCGGCCAGGTGGATGAATTCGCGCACTCCGCAAGCCCGGCAATCCGGGCGTGGTCTCCCCATCTGGAGGGCGGAGGTCTGGTTGGTCCAGATATCCCAGGAAAGCAGCGTGGAGCGCAGTTGCTCGCGTGCTCCCCCCAGCAGCTTTAAGGCCTCTCCTGCCGCGATCGAGGCGATCATGTTGACGGCCGGCCCCAGTACGCCCGCGGTTTCGCAGGTGTCGAGAGCGCCCCGCGGCGCTTCCGGAAAAATGCAGGCCAGGCAGGGGGTTTCGCCCGGAAGGATGTTCATGGTCGCGCCATAGCTGCCCACCGCCGCGCAATAAATCCAGGGTACTGCGTGCTGCACCGCAAAATCATTCAGCAGGTAGCGGGTTTCAAAATTGTCGCTGCCGTCCAGCAATAGCTGTGCTCCCGCGAGCAGGCGGTCAATGTTTTCGGGGATAAGGTCGGCCACCTCGGGCTCGACCACAATTTCAGAGTTGAAAGCGGCCAGTTTGCGGGCGGCGGCGATAGCCTTGGGCAGGGAAGCGGCGGCATCCTCTTCGTCGAACAGAGCCTGGCGCTGCAGGTTGCTGGCTTCGACATAATCGCGGTCTATGATGCGCAAGCTGCCCACTCCGGCGCGCGCCAGCAAGCCGGCCAGCACCGAACCGGTGGCGCCGCAGCCCACAATGACGGCCCGCGCCCTCGCCAACTGGCGTTGACCCTCTAAACCGATGCCGGCAAACAGAACCTGTCGCGAGTAGCGCTCCTCGAAACTCACTGGCCATCCCCTCTGGATGTACTAACCCTTTATTATAGGAGTCAGCAACTCGCGAATCGGAGTATGGCCGCTGCCTGGGGGGACGTGCCGCGAACGCTCTTCCGGCAGCTTCGTCGCGGCGATGTTGTCCGTGTCCCGACGAGCGCCATTGCCTTGGTGGCCGGTTCATGGAAGTGGCTGAAATCCATTTCAAACGGGGTAGGCAAGCCGGCAAGGAGTCCGTTTGGCGGTAAGGACAGGGTTCGTGCGGACACTCGCGATCGTGGGGCTGCTGGCGGCAGCCGGAGTCATGCTCCCGGCTTTGGCGCAGGGCCGGCATGCGACGCCCTCGTCGCAATTGCACTCCCTGCAGTCCGCCACCGCGCCCCAGGACCCCGCTCTCGCCCACGTTTCCGCGCCTGCACCCCCGTCCACTCCGCTGGGCGCCATCTTCGAATACCAGGGCCTGCCGGTCCGCGATATCCGCTTTGATGGTATTGAAAGCGGCGACCTGGAGCAGTTGCGTAAAATCGTAAGTCAAAAACCTAACCAGCCCCTGGACCGTTTTAAAATTCATGACAGCGTTCGCGCCCTTTTTGCTACCGGCCGTTTCGCCGATATCCAGGTGGAGGCCGACCGCAGCCCGCAGAATGAGGTCACGCTGCTGTTCCGCGCGGTCCAGAACTATTTTGTCGGCGTGGTCAACGTCGAAGGGGCGCCCCGTGAGCTCACCAACACGCAGTTGGTCAACGCCACCAAACTGCAACTGGGCGAACTCTATAGCCCGGAGAAGCTGCAAACCGGCATTGATCGCATGGGCCAACTGCTGCAGGAGAATGGCTATTACCAGGCAACTATTACAGAAGGCGAGCAGCGCGATGCCGCCACCCAGCAGGTGAATCTTTCCTTCCGCGTGGAACCGGGGGCGCAAGCCAGGATTGGCCGCATCACTCTCACTGGCCATGCCGGATACACTTTACTGGAACTGCTGAACGCCGCGCACTTTCATCCCGGCGACCGCGTCATGGCCCAGACCATTACCAGCGCCTTGCGCCGCCTGCGAAAGAAATACCAGAAGATTGACCGTCTGGAAGCCCAGGTCTCAATTCCCAGCCAGACCTTCCGCCCGGCTACCAACACCGTAGATTACGTGCTCCACGTCGAGCCCGGCCCCATTGTTCTGGTGCGCGTGCAGGGAGTGGGCCTGCGCGGCGGTGAGATTAAAAAGCTCATCCCGGTGTACGAAGAGAACGCCGTGGACGAGGATCTGGTGAATGAGGGCCGCCACAATTTACGGGACTACATGCAGACCCGTGGTTACTTCGACGCGGAAGTGAACGTGCGCTCCGAGTTCGACGAAAAGAAGAACGAACGCCAAATCATTTACATCGTCGAACGCGGCATGCGGCATAAGCTCACCAACATTGATATCACCGGCAATTCCTACTTCGATACCGGCATGATACGCGAGCGCATGCAGGTTCAGCCCGCGGGCCGGCTGCTCTCACATGGGATGTACAGCCAGCAACTGCTGGCCGGCGATGTGGCCACCATTGAGAATCTCTATCACGCCAACGGCTTCCAGCAGGTGAAAGTTACACCCGCAGTACACGACAATTATCTGGGGCAGATGGGGCGCATCGCGGTGGAGATTCACATTGATGAGGGCCCGCAGACCCTGGTGGGAACCCTGCACATAGCCGGCAATCGCGCCATACCCGAAGAGGCTTTGCGCGCCAATCTCTCCAACGTTGAAGGGCAGCCATTTTCAGAAGCCAACATCGCCAGTGATCGAGATTCTGTTCTCACGTATTACTTCAATAACGGCTTTCCCGACGCCGCCTTCGACTATGCCGCCAGGCACGCCCCCGGGCAGCCCGACCGCATGGACCTGACCTATACCATTCGGGAAGGGCAGCAGTTCTTTGTTAATCGAGTTCTGGTTGACGGACTGAACTACACTCGCCCTTATGTGGTTCGCCGCGAGTTGCAGGTTCACACCGGCGATCCCATCAGCCAGAACCAGATGTACGACAGCCAGAGCCAGCTCTATAACCTCGGCATCTTTAACGAGGTAGACACGGCGGTGCAGAATCCTGAGGGTGATATCGCCGACAAGAACGTGCTTTTCAGCGTAAAAGAGGCCCGCCGTTACACCTTCAATTACGGGTTTGGCTTCGAAGCGCAGACGGGACAGCCCGCCGGCCCCACTCAGCCGCAGGGGGAAACCGGGGTCAGCCCGCGAGTATCCTTTGGGGTGACGCGCCTCAACTTCCGGGGGCGCGACCACACGATTTCCTTCAAGTCGCACGTGGGCCGCCTGGAGCAGCGCGCCCTCGTGAGTTACGATGCACCCCATTGGTTCAATAACGACAAGTTGCGCTTCACGCTAGCCGGGTTTTACGACAATTCGCTCGACGTCGTCACCTATACCTCGAACCGCCTGGAAGGCTCGGCGCAAATCGAACAGAGCTGGAGCAAAGCCACCACCACCCTTTACCGTTTCACCTACCGGCGCGTTCAGGCCACCAACCTGGTGCCTTTGTCTCCCAATCTATTTCCTTTGCTGTCGCAACCGGTGCGCGTAGGCATGCCCAGCATCACCTATATTCGCGATAAGCGCGACAATCCCATCGAGACCACCCGGGGTAACTACACCACCTTCGATGCCGGCGTGGCGGCTGGTTTCTTCGGCTCCCAGGCCAGCTTCAGCCGTTTGCTGGTGCAGAACGCCACCTATTTACCCTTTGGCTCCAAGCGCAGCAAGAATAAGTGGGTGTTTGCCCGCTCCACCACCATCGGCGTGGAAAATCTGTTTGGCAAGAACCAGGTCATACCTCTGCCCGAGCGTTTCCTCTCCGGTGGAGGCAATACTTTGCGCGGCTTTGCCATCAACCAGGCCGGCCCCCGCGACCCGGCCACCGGCGCTCCCCTGGGCGGAGATGCGCTGTTCATCAACAACCTGGAATTGCGCACGCCCCCAGTATCGCTGCCGTGGCTGGGCAACAATATGGGATTTGTGGTGTTTCATGATGCTGGGAACGTGTTCGCTACGCCCAATGAGATGACCAAAGGGCTTACCCGTTTCAACCAGGACACCAGCCACTGCAGTGTGGGCAGCCTGACCTGCAATTTCAACTATTTGTCCCAGAACGTTGGCGGCGGCATCCGCTACAAAACGCCAATCGGCCCGCTGCGCTTCGACGTTGGCTATAACCTGAATCCTCCGGTTTTTCCGGTGAACCAGACCACGGGAGACCAGGCCTTTCCCTTTCCCCATGTTGAGACTGGCCGTCACCTGAACTTTTTCTTTAGTATTGGGCAGACATTCTGATGCTGCGGCGAGGCTTCCAAATCGGGTTGGTCTGGGCGCTGGCGGCCACCGCCGCCCTGGGTGGCGATGTTATCGAGCGCGTGGTGGCCACAGTGAACAATCGTCCCATTTTGCAGAGCGATTGGGATGAGGAGGTGTGCTACGAAGCCTTCGTCAACCACCGTGCTCTTTCCAGCCTGACGACTGCGGACCGCAAAGCCGCCCTCGACCGCCTGATTGATCAGGAGTTGTTACGCCAGCAGATTAAGGAAGACGAGCAGGAGGGGATGCTCAAGAGCTCTCCCCCCAACGTCGAAACAAGCCTGCAGGCAATTCGCAAACAATATCCAGGCGCGAATAAGGCCGCTGTGTGGCAGGCTGATCTGCAGGGCTATGGGTTGCGCGAGCAGGACCTGGTCCGCCATATCGCTCTGCAGGGTCGCCTGGAGCGCTTGATTGACGTGCGCCTGCGGCCCACCATTCACATCAGCCACAGCAGCATCGAAAGCTATTACCAGCAGCAACTGTTGCCGGAATTGCGCAAGTCCGGGGTCAAGGATGTTCCCCTGGTCGAAGTTTCTCCCAAAATCGAGGAACTGCTCACCCAGCGCCGCATGAATGAACTGCTTGCATCCTGGCTGCATGATCTGCGGTCCCAGAGCGATATCCGGATGGGGGCCGCCGAGCCGAGTGTCAGCCAGCCATGAGCGGTAGCGTCAATACGGGGCCAGAGAGACCAGGCGGCAAGGCGGGGACGACCCGCAACAGGCTCCTGCGGCCTGCAACCCTCGGCGTCCTCATTCTGGCATTTTTTCTGGCTGCAGGGTGGTATCTCACCAGCCCCCGGTTTCAGGCGCAGGTGCGTGAATATGTGATTGCGGAATTGCAGCGTTCGACCGGTGGAAAGGTGGAGCTCAGTTCTTTCCAGTGGAACCTTTCTCAGTTGGAGTTCGAAGCGCGCAACCTCACCATCCATGGCCGGGAAGCACCTGGCGAATTGCCTTTTTTCCATGCCGACCGCGTCCTGGTTCGCATGCACATCGCTTCCGTGCTCTCCGAGCGCGTGGCTTTGAGCTACTTGGGCATTGAACACCCCGTCATACATGTGGTGACCTACCCTGACGGCACCACCAATCAGCCTCAGCCCAACATCAGCCCGCCCACGCTGCAGGCCGACGTGCAGCAGTTGTTTCGGCTGGCGGTGCAGCGGCTGGACGTGCAAGAGGGAAAGCTGGTCCTTAATGACCGCACTCTACCCCTCGACCTGACAGCCGATGATGTCTTAGCCACCATGGATTATGCCCCTGCGCCCAAGCACTACGAAGGCAGAGTGCACTTAGGCAAACTCGATACCCGCCTCAAGGACATGCGCCCCTTCGCCTCCACCGCCGATCTCGAGTTCACGCTGTGGCCCACCTCGGCGCAGGTCACCGGGTTGAAGTGGACCTCAGGCAAATCGCACCTGAGCGCCAGCGGCCACCTGGACAATTTCGCTCACCCGGTTATGACCGCCGCCTACCAGGGCTCTTTGGACCTGGGCGAATTGGGGGCTGTCTTGCGGCGCCAGCAGCTGCGCGCTGGAGCGGTTGCTGTACAAGGGAGGGGCACCTATCAGTTGGGCAACTACCAGACCAATGGAAGAGTGCAGGCCACCGATATAAAACTGACCACTCCTTCCGGGATTCTGAATCACGCCAGCCTCTCCGGCGAATATTCGCTAAACAATGAACGCTTTGCCTTATCGGAACTTTCCGGCCATGCTCTGGGAGGCAAGCTGAGCGGCGATCTGGAAATTGTCAGTGCGGTTGAGCCCACGGTCCGCTCTCTGCAGCACCACCCCTTGCCCCCGCCTCCGCGTGAGCAGCGCGGCGTGGTCCATCTCCGCCTGGATGCTGTATCCCTCGCGGAGTTGGCGCAAAGCGTTTCGTCCCGCTCTTTACCGGTGGGACGTTTTCACCTTGCCGGGACCGCCTCAGGCAGCATGCAGGGTGCGTGGCGCGGATCGCCTGGTAACCTCGAAGCTGCGGTGGATTTGACGGTGCATCCGCCGGCCCGTTCTCGGCCGAACGAGTTGCCGCTTAACGGCCGGGTGATGGCCAACTACAGCGGCTCCAAACATCTGCTTACCTTTTCGCAGCTTAACGCCGCTAGCCCTTCCAGCAGCCTGGCCGCTAGCGGTACCCTGGGTTCCTCATCCGCCAATCTCAACTTGAATCTCGTCACCACCAATATGGGAGAACTGCAGCCTTTGTTGACGGCTCTTCAGGGTCCTCGGCACATTCCGCTGATTGTGCACGGAAAGGCCATGTTCAACGGCAATGTGGCTGGCAGGATTGCCGCCCCCACCTTCAACGGGCGCCTGCAAATCACGGATTTTGATACCCTGCTGCAGCGAAGCCGGTCCTCCTTGCCCCGGCAAATTCATTGGGACCTGCTGAGCGCTGACGTGCAGCTTTCGCCCGCCAGTCTCGCCGCTCATCGGGGCATCCTGCGCCGCGGCCCGGCGGAACTGGACTTTGAGGGCAACCTCGGGCTGAAAAAATATCGCGTCGCCCCCGCCAGCCCTCTCTCCGCCCGCCTGCAACTAAGGCATGGCGAACTGGCCGACCTGGCCGCCCTTGCCGGGTATGACTACCCTCTCAGCGGGCAAGTAGATGCCACCGTACGCGCCGATGGAAGCTGGCAACTGCCCCACGGCCAGGGGATCATCCAGGTTAGTCATCCCGCCTACGGGGCGAAGAAATGCGACGAACTGACTGCCAACCTGCGCTTTGCCGGCACCCAGGCCGAGCTCGATAACCTCATTCTCACTCGGGAGACAGCCAGGATTACTGGCGTCGCAGGGTACGACTACCGTTCTACCCAGTTCCACTTCAACCTGCAGGGCGGGGAATTTGATTTGAGCAAATTCCCCAGCTTGCAGGGAAGCCGCATCAGAATGGCCGGCCGAATGGACTTTTCTGTCCAAGGCTCCGGCACGCGGCAGGCGCCCATCCTTGACGGCACATTACGCTTGCGCCGGCTGGTTCTCGATGCAGAACCGGTGGGCGACTTCACGCTTTCGGCGGCTACCCGCGCCGGTAACACTCACCTCGTGGGCCGCTCCCAGTTCGCCGCAGGCACCCTGGACCTGGATGGCGACCTGCGCCTGCAGGGAGATTTGCCGCTTCAGCTGACGTTGCGCTTTTCGCGCCTGGACCTCGATCCTTTGCTGCAGGCATATCTGCGAGGCCAGCTCACTGGGCATTCTTCGAGCTCCGGCACCCTTATCGTGAGCGGTCCGCTGCTCCGTCCCCGTGACCTGGAACTACGGGCCAATGTGCCTGAATTCCGCGCCGACATCGAAAATCTCAAAATTCAGAACAGCGGACCGCTGCAATTTGCTGTGGCGCAACAGACTCTTGCTGTGCAGCGCTTGCATCTGCAGGGCGATGGCACCGATTTTGAGGCTAACGGCAGCGCACAGTTGGGCCCACCCCGTGTGCTCAACCTGCAGGCCAATGGCACCATTAATCTCAAGGTTTTGCAAACCCTGAACCCGGACTACATGTCTTCCGGCGTGATGACCGTGGCCCTGCGCTTCGGCGGGACCCTGGCGGCCCCGGACGTTCGCGGACGGGTGCAGATCAGCAACGGCTCCCTGGCATACATTGATCTGCCGAGCGGCCTCAGCAACATCAATGGCACGCTGGTCTTCAACCAGGACCGCCTGCGGGTGCAGAGCCTGACCGCGCAGACCGGCGGCGGGCTGCTGAACCTGGGCGGTTTCATCACTTACAACCGTAATTTGAATTTCGACCTTACCGCCCAGGGCAAGGACATCCGTCTGCGCTATCCGCCGGGCATGAGTACCACCGCCAACGTCAATCTCCACCTGGTGGGAGCTCTCAACCGCTCCGCCCTTTCCGGCGATATTCTGGTTACCCGCTTCCAACTTGCCCGCAACTTTGACCTTGCCAGTTATTTAGCGCGCTCCAAAGCGCCTGCCGGTCTGCCTAACCCGCAATCCCCGCTGAATAACCTGCGGCTGGACTTGCACGTCACCACCACTCCCGAACTTGACGTGCAAACCGCCATCGCCCGGGTGGCTGGTGATGCCGATTTGCGCCTGCGCGGCACCGCCGCCAAGCCCGTGGTCCTGGGCCGGGTGGACATTGCCCGCGGCGACGTAAACTTCAGCGGCACCAGATATCACCTGGAACGCGGTGACATCACTTTCAGCAACCCGGTGCGCATCGAGCCGATTCTGGATCTGGAGGCCAGCGCCCGCGTGCGCGACTACGACATCACCCTCGGCTTCCACGGGCAGATTGACAAGCTCAACGCCACCTACAGCTCGGAGCCGCCGCTGCCCACTGCCGACATCATCGCCTTGCTTGCCATGGGGCGTACGCGCGAAGAATCGGCGCTGCTGCAGCAGCAAAGTGACACCAGTTATACCCGCACCGCCTCCAACGCCATCCTCAGCGAGGCCCTGAACGCCGCCAACAGTAATCGCCTGGAAAAGATCTTCGGCGTCAGCCGGGTCAAAATTGATCCTGAAGCAGGGGGCGCGGAAAACAACCCCAGCTGGACCCGCGTCACCATCGAGCAGCAGATCTCTAACGCCCTCACCCTCACCTACATCACCAACGTCTCGCAGGCCCAGCAGCAGATCATTCAGGCCGAATACTACCTCACTCGCAATATCTCCCTTATCGCACTGCGCGACCAGAACGGGGTAGTCAGCTTTGACATCAGCATTCGCCGCCGCAAGCGATAAGCCCGGCCTGAACACCAACTGCCGAATCCGCTCCCCATTGGCAGGTACTTGGCCACCCCGTTGGGGGCCCGCCCAAAAAGGGAAGACTGAGAACTGCAGACCCCATATCGGACAGCTTTTCCCTCCGCCAGCACTAAAATAAACACAGGACACAACACAGGCCCTTTAATCTCATCTAAACATGAGACAAGTTTAGATAGACAAGTTTAGATAAAAGAACGGAAAGGCAAGGTGATAAACAACATGAGGAAGATAGACGTTTGTTTCCTGGCCGTGCTGCTGGCGGTTGCCCTGTCCCTGCCCTCCCTGGCAAAGGACAAATCAGATTCCGGTGGCAAGTATGATCAGCAGATCCAAAACAGCATGCAGAAGTGGCTGAAGGACCACGGCAGCAAATACAACAATGTGCAGGTCTCGGCGGAGGATAGCGTGATAAACCTGAGCGGCGAAGTGCCGCTGCTCATGGACAAGCTCGATGCCGACAAGCATGCTCACAACATTGACCACGTGCAGGCGGTGCGCAACGAGATCCAAGTGAAGGGCGGGGTCTCCGACCAGCAACTACAATCGGAACTGTCCAACAAGCTGCGTTACGACCGCATCGGCTACGGAATTGTATTCAATGCGCTGACCCTCAACGTGCATGACGGTATGGTGACCGTGGGCGGCAGCGTGCACGATTATCCCAGCCGCGATTCTGCTCTGGCCATTGTTGAAACCACCCCAGGCGTGCGCGGAGTTACGGATAACATCCAGGTGCAGCCTACCTCCAACTTCGATGACGGCCTGCGCATTCGCCTGGCGCGCGCCATCTATGGCCAGCCTGCCATGCAGAAGTACGCTATGGTTCCGCAGGCGCCGATCCGCATTATCGTGAACAACGGTCACGTCACCTTGCAGGGCGTGGTAGACAGCCAGATGGACAAACAAATTGCTGAGACCCAGGCCAAGTCTGTGCCCGGCGTGTTCAGCGTGGATGATCAGCTGGTGGTGGCAGGGAAACAGAAGTAGTTAAGCGACGATCCTGACTGGCTGGCCAGCTCACTAGCTGGCCAGTCACGTCATCCAGCTTCCCTCCCGCTACAATATTGCTCGTGCCCGTCTTGCGTAACCTGCGCACCACCCTGGAGATGATCAAATGGGAGCATTCGGTATTCGCGCTCCCTTTTGCGCTTTGCGGAGCCATGCTGGCGGCCGGCGGCTGGCCCACGGCCTGGCAACTAACGTGGATCATCGTGGCCATGGTGGCGGCACGCTCCGCCGCCATGGCGTTTAACCGGCTGGCCGACGCCGAGATTGACGCTGTCAACCCACGTACCCGCACTCGCGCCCTGCCGGCCGGCACTCTCTCCCGCGGCTTTGTGGGCGGTTTCGTAACCGTGGCCTGTCTGGTGTTCGTGCTGGCGGCTTCGCAGTTGAACCATCTTACGTTCCTGCTCTCGCCGGTGGCCCTGGCCATCGTTCTGCTCTACTCCTACACCAAGCGCTTTACCCGCTGGTCGCATCTGGTGCTGGGATTTGCCCTGGGCGTGGCCCCGGCCGCCGCCTGGATCGCGGTGCGCGGCTCCCTCGATTCGCGTATCCTGCTGCTCACCGCCGCGGTTACTTTCTGGGTCGGCGGCTTCGACGTGCTCTACGCCTGCCAGGACTACGATTTCGACCTGCGCAACAGTTTGCATTCCCTTCCGCGCTACCTGGGAATTCGACGCTCCCTGCTCATTGCCCGCCTGTTCCACGCTGCCATGATCCTTTTGCTCGTTGCCCTGGTACTCAGCTTTCGTTTGGGTGCGCTGGGACTATTGGGCGTAGCGGTTGTCGGGCTGCTGCTGGCCTACGAGCACTCGCTGGTCTCCCGCAACGACCTCAGCCGGCTCAACGCCGCATTCTTCACCATGAACGGCGTGATCTCAGTGGTGTTCTTCCTGTTCGTAGCCGCCGACCTGCTGTGGCGGCGTTAGCTGCCCTCTCCTCCGGGCAGGCCTAGTATTTTCTGTATTTGCTCAATGTGATTGACGTCGTGCGCGGCCATATGCCGGCACAGCTCGCGCACCGTCACTTTACCCCTTTCTGTGTGAGTCCCGTATCGTTTCCACTGTTGGGGCGTAAGACGGGCGAACATCCGAAGGTTAGCCTGGCGTAGCAGCCGGAACATAGCCAGTGCTTCTGCTGGTTCCCAGGATGAGTAGTCGCCCAACTGGGCCCATAGGTCCTGGTCAAAGGCGGTCAGTTCAGGGCAGTCATGCTCCAGCATCTGGCGGTAGCGCCAGGAACTTGCCAGTTCGTCTTCCGCGAGATGAGCAAGGATCTGCAGCACCGACCACTTGCCCGGGGCTGGAGACTGCTTAAGCCTAGCCGGAGCTGCATGCTCAATAAGCCTTGCAAGGATGTCCAACGCCTCTCCTTGCATGGTGATGGGATCCTTGCCCTTCACATAAGCTTCGAACCGGTTTTTGTAGTGTTTGGCAGTTTCAGACATAGCTTCTTTCACCAGCAGCAACGATTTTATAGGCCTGGCCAGGCGCAATCACAGCCAGTTGTGACGAAGTACGACCGCCTGCGATATCATCATCTGGTGGCCCAGACGCACCCGTTCCAGACGGACGACGCACGCTTGCAGCCCATTGCCCAGAAGGTGTTAAACGGGCAGCGGCTGAGCGGCGAGGACGCGCTCACGCTTTACGATTCGCGCGACGTTCTCGCTGTCGGCTGGTTGGCCAACCAGGTGCGCGAGCGCCGGCACGGCGACAACACTTATTTCAACGTCAATCGCCACATCAACCCTACCAATGTCTGCGTGGCCGCCTGCCGCCTGTGTGCCTTTGGCCGCAAGAAAGACGTTCCCGGCGCTTACACCATGGCCCTGGAAGAAGCCTGGCAGACCGCCGCTTCCGGCTACAACGAGGCGGTGACCGAGTTTCACATTGTCGGCGGTCTCCACCCCGACCTGCCTTTCCAGTACTTCCTCGACCTCATTCGCGGGCTCAAAGAACGCTTTCCCCAGGTTCACCTGAAAGCCTTCACCATGGTGGAAGTGGCATACCTGGCCAAACGCGCCAAGCTCTCCACCCGCGAAACTTTGGAGCAGCTCAAAGCCGCGGGCGTGGATTCGCTGCCCGGAGGCGGCGCGGAGATTTTCGCCGACCGCATCCGCCACATCATCTGCGACCATAAGATTGACGGCGACCAGTGGCTGGACACGGCGCGCACCGCCCACCAGCTCGGCTTGCGCTCCAACGCCACCATGCTCTATGGCCACATAGAGAGCGATGAGGACCGCGTGGACCACCTGCTCAAGCTGCGCGAACTGCAGGACGAGACGGGCGGCTTCCAGACCTTCATTCCCCTGGCGTTTCATCCCGCGAACACGCCGCTGGAACACCTGCCCACCACCACCGGTATGCTCGACCTGCGCCAGATCGCGGTCAGCCGCCTGGTGCTCGACAATTTTTCCCACATCAAGGCTTACTGGCAGATGCTGACCCCGCGCATCGCCCAGATCTCGTTGCGCTTCGGGGCCGACGACCTGGATGGCACGGTCATTGAAGAAAAGATTTACCATGACGCCGGCGCCACCACGCCCCAGGGAATGCGCCGCCAGGAGCTGGAAAGACTCATCCGCGAAGCCGGCCGTGTCCCGGTGGAGCGCGACACCCTCTACCGTCCCGTCACCCGCACCGAAACCTCCGTCACCGTGGCCGTGTAGGGGGTTCAACCGCAAGCTCTTCGGCCTCATTGTCGAGAGAGCCAGTAACCCTCGGGAGTCGTTTCCGATTACGAATTCTCCCGAATATCGCGAGCCGATCTCGAATTACTGTGCAGCGGCTCTCCTGCGGCCCTCCATCAAAAACATCGCGAAGTCCGTGGAGAGCGGCTTAGCCGCAAGCTGCCGCATCATGAGCGCGACTTGACCACGATGGTAAGTGGAATGGTTCGCCAAATGTTGCATGAGGCGCGCCAGACTGATTTGTGTTTCGCGAACAGGAAGCATCCTTCGCAGCGTTTCGTTTGTTACCTGACTCACAAACTTTACTTGTTCTCTTTCCACTTCCACCCACTTTAACTGCACCGCAGCGAGGTCAGGAACCCCATTCGGATTAAACAGAGCCTCCTCCCGCGTCCACAAGTCTTCGAGAAAGGCAGACCTGGGGGACGGTTCCTTCCAATACGTTAGCCAGGCCCACTCGCTGCCGACGATGTGCAGGAGCACGTCGCGCACCGAACGGAAGCTGCCGCTCAGATCGCGCGTGAACTCCTCCGCGTCGAGGGTGGAGGCCGCGTGGAAAACCCTGTTGTTCGCCCAACGGTCGTACTCGTACATCAGCTCAATTTCATCTTTAGTCATGGTGGCGGTTGGCCCTCTCCTTTGAGCAATCTTACCTTGCTACGTCATTGGGTGAGGCCTCGCATCTCCTAGAAGCGGTGACGCAATCTTACGGTTGGGACGGGCACGTCGGAAGTTATCCAGCTAACTGGAAGGCAACCAGTGATCCACTCCATAAATCGCGCGGGCGGAGAAATCCGTGGGAAAGAAGGACCTTGAGAGATTTGCGCACCTTGCAAACCGGCTATTCCACCGCGTTGCCGTACATGGGGATGTCCTGCTGCACCAGGAAAAGCAGGGTTTGGGCGCGGTCGCTCCACTCGCTTTGCGGATATTGCGAAATGACCTGCTGGGCCAGCCCGATGGCGTGCGCCTTGGCCTCTTCGGAGTCCTTGGCCTTTTCTTCTGTTTTATAAATCTGGATTAGCGCGGCCTGCCGCCAGGCGGCGTTGTAGAGGGCTTCGGGCGCATCCGGTGATTCGGGGCGCTCGTGGGCGTACTTCTCGTAGATTTCTGACTCTTTCTTGGGGCAGCTGGAGCTGCCTTGCCAGTCGCCGCAAAGCTTATTCTCAATCAGATGGAAAGCGGCGCGGTCAGCCCACTTGGTGTGGGGATACTTCTTCATCACTTTCTTCATCAGATCTTGGTTCATGCCCTCGCGCAGGTAGGCTTGGCGAGCGTGGGCCGAGGGGCGGCTTATCACGTCGAGGCGATCGAGTTGCCATTTGATATCGGCGGCGCGATAGAGAGCCTCGCCGGCCAGCGGCGAATTGGGAAAGTACTCCTCGGTGCGGAGGTATAGAAAAAAGGCGTCGCCCGCCGCGCCTTTGCGGCCACCCCGGCGGCTGGCTTCGGCCTCGGTGTCAGCGGCGGCGCCAAAGAGAATCTGGTCACCCTTGGGCGTGGAGGCAGTAACCACGCCCTTGCCCAGTATCCATCCGCTCACGTCGCGCACATCGGCAATGTCACTGTCTTCCTCGGTGATGGGGTTCTCGCTGCGCTGGCCGGTCAGGGTGGCGTACACGTGCAGCCACTGGTTGCTGTGTTCTAGGATGGCCACCTCGCGGCCGCGCTCGATCTGTGCCAGCTTGGCTGAATTAGGATCGGGCGAAATATAAATGGTGGCCACACGGACCATTACCCCGCGCTGTGTAGCCGGCTCCGCGCCATAGGCACATAGGGATAGAGCAAGAATGATGAAGAGAAATGTCGCAGTATACTGGCTGGTAATTCTCATGAATTCCATCCTGAGCGAGGACACGCCATAGAGGCGCGCGTCCGAGTCGAAGGACCTTGTGTCTCGACTCGAGTCACCGTACTCCCCGAGTCCCCGGCACTGCGGCCGTCTCGAACATATCTGCCGCCTTCACCACTGTAATATTAGCCATCGTAATCTCCAGCGGGTATGCCCCCCACTCTTTGTCCTGCTCCAGCATCTTCTGCTTGCCGGGCGGAACCGGCTGCGCGATGTGGTATTCCTCCGGCGTTTTTGGCCGCACGTTGGAATCGCCTGCAATGTCATTCGCCAGCTTCTCCCCCTGCGCCTCGCTGGTAACGATCACGTAATCCAGGTTCTGAGACTGAAGGTATTTCTGGATGGCGGCGTTCACTTGCTGTGGCGTGACCGCGTCAATGCTGGCGAGCATCTGCTCCAGGTAACCCTGATCGCGCATGCCGTAGAACATGTCATCCAGGCGGTAGCCCAGCTGACGGGAGACGCTCTCCGCATAGTTCAGGTACAGAGCACGGGCTTTGATCTTGGCGCCGGCCACCTGTTTTGGCGTCATGCCCTGGCGGGCAAAGCGGGCGAGTTCCGCGGTCATCGCCTTCATGATGAAATGGGCATACTGGTGGCCCACAGGGCGGATCCAAATGCTGAAGTACTGCTGCTCGCGCGGGGTGGTGGGCGGCGGAAACAAAAACTGTGGTCGTCCGTATTGGTACTCGATATAGGAATAATCGCCGTAATTGTAGCCGCGCTCCTCCCGGAGTTCCTGGTAAAGGCGGCCAAAGCTGTCGCGATGCACCCCGAAGAAAACATTGGCCACGAACAAGGGCCAGTAGTCGGAATCGGTACGCTTCAGAAAGATGGGATAACCCAGGTGCAGTCCGGTGGCAATGGCATTGGGCTGGGTGATGATGAGCACATGGCGCCCTGGCGCCACTACTGACCGGTGCAGATTCGCCGGCCGATATACCGGTTCCCCCGGGGGCAATGCCGCAACCAGTTTGCTTAAGTCCTGCTGGTTGTTGATGGTGGTGGCCACGTACATGTTTCCCACCGTGTAATACCGCTTGTAGAACGCGCCGAGGTCGGCGGGAGTGATGGCCTGCAAGCCTTTCACCGTGCCCGCCGCCAGGTGACCCAGCGAACTGCCTGAAAAAATATAATTGTCGAGCGCCAGCAGGCCCAGGCTTTCCTGGTCTTCAAAGCGCAGCCCCGATTGAATCCCGGTGAGCGCATCTCGCCTCAGGCGGTCCATTTCTTTGGGCAGCCACAGGGGCTGGTTAAACATGGGCTTGAGCACGCGCGCTACGTAGGGCGCGAAGGCGTTGCGTGGCACGGTCATGGAGAAGGTGGTGGCCTGCTTGTCCACCAGCACAGTAGGAAATGCGGCATCGCCCCAAGGGCGGGTAATCTCGGCCAGCTTCTGCGTAGTCACCGGCTGCTTAGCATTGCCAAATCCGCCCTCAATCAGGGCGCGCGCCGCCAGGTTGGCGGTGCCTTCCTGGCCGGCGGGGTCATCCGCCGAGCCGGTGCGCACCATGATTTGAATCTGATAGAGGGGCGAGTCCGAAGCCACGGTCGCCAGGTCGGTAGGGAAGACGTGCAGCTTTTGCGGCTTGATGTGCTTGCTGGACGGCTTGTATTGCGCAATCAGCGCCGCCGCGCAGAGCAGCAGAATGACTGATGTCAGCCAGGTGGGGCGCATCATTTCATCCCCATTGCCGTAGCGGAACTGGAGCTCTCAGGCGCCTTTCCATGCCATAACGAAGTCACAATTCGGCCCTGCGGGGTGAAGTACTTTTGCGCGTAGCGGTCAATCTCCTGCGGCGTTAGCTCCTCAATGGCCTGCATAAGGCTGTCAATTACCGCGGGATCACGATTGAAGCGGTAATACCAGGCGAAAGTCCGGGCAATATCGTAAGTGGAATCCAGGCCGGCCAGAAAATCATTGCGCACCTTGCTCTTCACCACCTTGAGCACGCGGGCCGAGCCGGGCTGGCGGGAGAAATGCTGCAAACCTTCCGCGCCGCTGATCACGTCATTCTGTACGTCGTTGACATAGGGCTGCCCCTCCTTGCGGAAGCGGTCGAGGATGAGTTCGGAGTCAAGCAGCAGCAGGTGAGGGTCGGTGGACTGCAGCAGTTCGTCGCCGTCCAGGATGGAAAAGCTGGTCACCGTCTGCTTCTGGTAGCGGAGCTTCTGAAATAGCGGGGCCGAGCGTGAGACCAGCAGTTCGGGTAGAACCATGGTAACCGCCGTCTCCTTGCTGCCGGGGTGCATGGCCGGGGTGTGATAGCCCACCACCAGGCGGGGTGAGACGTCCGCCTCCCAGTTCACATGCACCTTCTTGGGGCCATCCGGCGGCTCCTCCGAAGGGATCTGCGGTGGGTGCGAGGGTTTCCAGTCAGCGTAGTATTTCTCCACCTGAGCGAATATGGTTTTGGGCTGAACATCGCCTACCACGATCAGGGCTACGTTGTTGGGTTTGTAGTAATTGCCGTAGAACTCCCACGCCGCGTCCCAGGCGTTGGGCATATTCTCCACGTCCTTTTCGTAGCCGATCACAGTGTGGCCGTAAGGGTGGTGAGGAAATGCCACCGGCGACATCTGCTCAATCATCTTTTCGCCGGGATCGGAATAGGCGCGGCGGTATTCGCCCAGAACTGCCCCCGCTTCCACCTGAAAAGTCTTGCGCTCGAGCTTGAGGTTTTCGAAACGCGAGGCTTCCAGCTGAATGAGCCCCGGCGTTGGTCCCTCCGGCGTTTGCACCGGTCCCGCCAGGTTGGAGGTGAAAGTAGTGGGATGGTAGAAGGTCAGGTCGTAGTCGGTCCAGGCATTATTGAAGGCTCCCAGGCGGCGCATGTTCTGCTCGTACCCATCCGGCTGCCCCTCGTACTCATGCAGGAACATGATGTGCTCGAACAGGTGCGCCAGGCCGGTCTTGCCCGCCTGCGTTTCGTTGCGCGAGCCGGCGAAAACCGCGGTGGCGTAGGTCACCATGCCGCGAAATTCAGGCGTGGGAATCACCACCACGTTCAGCCCATTAGCCAAGGTCCTGGTCTCGATGGGGTAGGGAAAAAACTTGGGGGCGGGCTTGGCGGCGGCATGAGCAGGCGCCGAAACCGCGGCAAATGTGAGTAGAAAAACCGCCGTGGTGACACGAAACCGGGATTGGGACATCCAGTTGCCTCAGAGGTACCGTGGAACCCTGAATTATAGAATGTTTGAATCAACAACTTGCAGGGCTGTCGGGGAGGAGAGGCGACCAGCAGGTGTAAACCTGCTGCCAAAAAATATGGCGCGCCATGAGAGATTCGACTTGAGGCGGTCAGCAGGCGTGAGCCTGCTGCCGAAATCCTGAGCGCAGCGAAGGATCTTAAGAGTGGCGCGCCCTGAGAGATTCGAAATCCCGACCTTCTGGTTCGTAGCCAGACGCTCTATCCAACTGAGCTAAGGGCGCGTCGTGCTTCCATATTAGCAAACGTCACTGCCCGGCAGAAACTGGGCGTCTGCCAAAAGCGTGAAAACGCGCTGACCTGCGAGGCAAGTGCGGCAGCGAGTTGCTGTCGGGTTCTGATTATGTCTTCATTGGCTCGCAACTGCCATTTTTCACCCCCAGCTCGCGTGGGATTTCAGTTCTGCACCAGTTACAGTGCACATTTCCCCCAGTCCTGCTCTCATTTCAGACAGGTTTACTGTGCAAAAGCCCCCTTCATCCACTCTGACTGGAAGAATAGTTGCAATTCTTTGCAGTGCTCAGTAAATCTTTCCCGGGAGCGGTAAAAGCTACCACCGCACCCTTCGGGAAGAGAAGCTAAATCATTCATTTTCAGCGAGGTGGGTATGGCACGGGGGATGCAATAGAGAAGGCCAGACGAAGTGGCGCGCAACAGGGGCGCTCTTGAGAATAAACTTCGGCCAGAGGTTTTCTTGAGCGCCCCTTTTGCTTTTACTGAAGAACTTACACGGTGTACGGCACCCCCCCTTGAAAGACAAGTACCTTTCCTCACACTCCTTCCTGTGAATGTTGTGGAAATCCTGACAGCGATCAGGCTAAGGCGAGTTTTTCCAGCAAATCAACGCCGGCTCGCCGGAGGAGTCCGGCCACGGTATTCTCGTTGAGCCGGGAAGCGTCAAATTCCACCCGCACGGTGCGGTCTTTACCATTGAATTGAATGCGGCGAATGCCGTAAACCTCGCGCACGCTGTCCACTGCCCGCATGGCCCCTTCAGTGGGCGGGGCGCCGAAACGGAACACCACATCTAAGCTAGTCATTCCACAGTCCTTGTAGGAAGCCAAATGGCTCACAAAGAATATAACAGCCTGGCCGGCGCAAGGCTTGAGTGCTGGCTGTATATTCTCGCGAAATTCGGCGCCGTCATATTTGTTCACTTTTTGTTAAATCCTCCCAAGAAGAACACATTGACTGCCAGGCGTGATCAACTGTGTCCGCGGGAACTCACATTTTTCCCACTTTGGGCGTAAAGGCGTAAGATAGGCGGGAGGCTTCCGCTTGAGTTACGAATCAGAGACTCCCTTCGACAGCGTCGAAGGCGCGCAGGAATACATCAAGCTGCTGAACCAGACGGTCATTGAGGCACAGCAGGCGGTGCAGGCGGATCTGAATGCGGGCGGCATGGGCGACGCCAAACAATTGGAGGCGTTGCGCCTGGTTTTTTATAACCTGGAGAAGCTGTCGCAACACCTCAAGGCGGGCAGCCGCATTCTTAACGATCTGCGGACACTGCGGCGCTTGCTGCTGCAGGAACGGCGCCCCAAGCCGGCTGCAGTTACGCCGCATCCGCAGAACCGCAAGCGGGAAGTCCCGGTGCTCAACCGGGAATTGCTGTAGTCGCGCATATCTGAGTCAGCGCCTTTTTGCCATTTATGATGATAGCGGCGCATGGCTCACATCCTCATTCATCCCTTCGGTTCCTACGGCGATATACATCCTTACATGGGACTGGCGCTCGAGCTGCAGCGCCGGGGACACCAGCCAGTCATCGCCACCAGTTCCATCTATCGCCGGAAGATAGAAGCCGAAGGACTTGCCTTCCGCTCCATCCGGCCCGACCTGCCGCGCATTGACCGCGAATTGATGCGCAAGGTGTTTGACCGGCGCAAAGGCACGGAATTCATTTTCCGCCACATTCTGATGCCCAACCTGCGCGACAGCTACCGGGATCTGGCGGCGGTGGCCGAAAGCCCGGACGCGATCATCACCCACCCGGTCGCCTTTGCGGGGCCGCTGCTGGCGCGCGTGGGGAACATTCCGTGGATCTCCACAGTGCTGGCTCCGGCCAGCTTCATGTCGGCAGATGATCCGCCGGCTTTTGGAGGGTTCCCATTCCCTGAACACGTTGTCCGGTTCGGTGGCGGCTTTCATCATGCTTTTTACCGGCTAGCCGATCGCATGACGCGCCCCTGGCTGGGGCCCTATCGGGAATTCGAGGCGGAACTGGGGCTGAAGCCGAGTGACAATCCTATTTTTGCGGGACAGCACTCGCCGCAGCTGGTGCTGGGATTGTTTTCGCCGCTGCTGGCAGCGCCGCAGCCGGACTGGCCGCCGCAAGCGCGAGCCACGGGGTTCATATTTTTCGATCGCGATGAGGTGGAGCATCCGCCCACGCCGGAGCTGGAGAGCTTTCTGACTGCCGGTCCTGCACCCCTCGTGTTCACCCTGGGTTCGGCGGCGGTGCAGGCGGCAGGGAGCTTCTTTGTGGAGAGCGCGAAGGCGGCGCGCCGGTTGCAGCGGCGCGCGGTGCTGCTGGTGGGCAAGGACATGCCGCGCCCGCCGGCAGACTTGCTCTCCGCCGGGATTGTGGCCTGCGATTACGCGCCCTTTTCCCAGCTTTTTCCTCGCGCTGCCGCCATCGTACACCAGGGCGGAATTGGCACCACGGCGCAGGTCATGCGCTCGGGGCGTCCGGCTTTGGCCATGCCCCTCAGCCATGATCAGTTCGATAATGCGGTGCGCAGCAAACGCCTGGGAATCGCGCGGATCATCAGCCGCAGGCGCTACCGCGCCCAACGAGTGGCTGCGGAACTGGAGTGTCTGCTGCGGGAGCCGAGCTATGACCGGCGGGCCGCGGACGTGGGCGGCCAGATTCGGGCGGAAGATGGAGCTGGCGCGGCCTGCGACGCAATCGAAAGTTGTCTACGTTCGCCGGAAACGGATCAGAACCAGCGGCGGACGGAGGACATCACGCGTTCCCAGTAATACTGGGTACGATTGCCGAAAGTATCGGTGCGGCTGAAGTCATCGCCCCAAGCCGTGTGCAAGGCCGGCTTATAGCCCGCGGGCAGCTCGAACAGGGCGGGATCCAGCGGAGCGGTGGAAGATTCCAGCAATTCCGTTTTCATCACCAGTGTGTGACCCTGCTCAGTGTGCCAATACGTCTGCTCGACCGGGTAGCCCGCGGGCGCTGTGCCTAAGTGTCGAATATGAAAGCGGTCGCGACAGCCGGCCTGGCCGGCAACCAAGACGCCGACTGCACCGGGGTGCGCCGGAGCCCGGATTGTTCGCAGGTCAATGTACCAGCCATCCTCCTCAGTCACGCTGCTGGGCTGGCAAGCTCCCTGACCGGCTTCGATACGGGTGATAGAACGGACATGGCGGGCGGTGAAATTTCCGATCTGCCGGCGTTCGCCGGTGTCCACGGAATCAAGGGTGACGTTCACGTCGCCGCCGCGCGTGGCCGGCGGCTCTTGGACTGGGGATGGCTTAATGCCCAGGTCCATGGGCATATAGGCGTAAGTTTTGTAACGCGAGCTGAGCTGTAGCGTGCGCCGCAGGTCGAACTGTTCAATCAGAATGTTGTTGTCTGCCTCTCCGCCCGCGGGCAGATCCTCGGCGCCAAATTCCAGGCGCTGGCGCTCGCCGCGAATGTAGAGCGATTGCACCCTGGCGTGGGTTCCATCAAGCGTCCGGCGGGTCACGATTTTCTGGTCAGCAACGGCAGGAAAGATCAGAGAGCAGACGGCAAGGAGCAGAAGCAGCGATCTGGCGCCGAAAGAAATCATATTCGGCAGTGACTATGCTAGGGGCACGGGTTGATCCCGTGCCCCCAAATTCCACTCTACGCGCCCACCATGGCCGGCTCTTTTACACCATAAATCGAGAACCATGGGGTTGCCGCTTTCAGGCGCTGGTTCACGTTCTCAATGTTCTTCACACCGTCGCTCTCCAGCCACTTGCGGAAGGCGCTGGCGCCCTGGCTGGCGTAAATCGGGATGCCATCCTTCCAGGTGGCGCGGCCGCAGAGCACGCCGTTGAACTTCACGCCGGACTCCGCCGCTAGTTCCAGTGACTCGGTAAACTCGGCATTGCTCACGCCCGCCGAAAGGTAAATGAACGGCTTGTTGGTCATGCTCGCGGCGCGACGGAAATGCTCCATGGCTTCCTTCCTGGTATAGGCCTTTTGGCCGGCGTAGACCTTGGCGCCTTCCACGAACTTCATGTTCACCGGCACTTCCACTTTGAGCACGTCCACGCCGTAACGGTCCTTGTTGAACTCCTCCATGCTGCGGGCGACGATGTCCGGCTTCTTCCGGGAGAACTCAAGACCTTTTTCGTCCGCGCCCTCTTCATAGCCGACCAGCTCGAGAAAGAAGGAGATGTCATTGGCGCGGCACTCGTCACCTATGCGCTCCACCCAGGCGTGCTTCTGGTCGTTGATCTCCTTAGGATCAGCGGGCGTGTAGTAAAGCAGAATCTTGACGCAATCGGCGCCGGCTTCCTTCAGGCGGCGCGCCGACCAATGGTCGAGCAGATCGGGCAGGCGGCCGGGGCCGGTTTTGTCGTAGCCCGTCTTTTCGTAGGCCAGGAGCAGGCCCGCCGTCTGGGCGCGGCGCTTGGAAGCGGGCAGGCCCCACTCCGGGTCGAGCAGGATGGCGCTGGCATGGGGCGTCAGAACCTCCGTAACCAGGGCCTTGAATTCTTCCAGGCCTTTATCGGTGGCGTTAGCGCCCAGCGCCTTCTTCAGCGATCCGCGCTGGTCCATGGCGGCGGCGGCGATTACCCCGCGCTCGTTGGAAACGTTCTTCATGCCTTGCAGCTTGCCCGGCGTCAGCTTCATAAATCCTCCTGAATGATTGCGGCACTCCATTTTAAATGAAAAGCGCGCGGGCAGGTGTGCAAGACAAGTATGTTCTTCTGCAAAGCAATGCAAGGACGAACCACTTTTTGCAATGTAATCGGGGCGTTTTTCAAATTCTCAGACAGTGGGCATGAAAGTGCAACGCTCTTCCGCACTCTGTTACTTGCTCATTGGAAGAAGGATCTGGAGGAATCTCCCATGAGGCGAACCTCGACTCTGTTCTTCATCCTTTTCATCGCCGCCGGGCAGGTTTTTGCGGACACCATCTTCTTCTCCACGGGCGACCCGGACGGAAGGATGGCCATGGCCTCGCGGCCGGGCGGTGGAGCGGGATCCGGTGTGAACCAGGAGACCGAGGCGGCGGATGACTTCATTCTGTCCGCACCCATGTCCATCACCGACGCAACCTTTGCCGGACTGCTGCCGTCCGGATTGGACGCCACTAATATAGCGGAAGTTCGGGTAGAGATTTACCGTGTGTTTCCCAACGATTCTGATACTACCCGGACATCAGGGCCACCAGTGTTCAGCACGTCGCTGGTGCCCACCAGGGTCAATTCGCCTTCCGACGTGGAACTCGCCGACCGGGATAGCGCCAGCGCTAATTTGACCTTCACGACCTCAATTTTGAACTCATCATTTACAGTGGCTAACTCGGTGGATAGCGGCATTAATCCCAAGCCAAACAACTTGACCGGCGGGGACGGTGCGGTGACCGGCGAGGAAGTGATCTTTTCCCTTCTGTTCAGCACGCCGCTGAACCTTCCTGCCGACCATTATTTCTTCGTTCCCCAAGTCCTGTTGTCAAATCCTAATGACCACTTCCTGTGGCTGTCCGCACCTCGCCCCATCACATCGGGCACCGGCCCATTTACTCCCGACCTGCAGACCTGGATACGCAACGCCGACCTGAGTCCAGACTGGCTACGGGTAGGAACAGATATCGTCGGCGGGACGACCTTTAATGGTGCTTTTTCACTGTCGGCATCATCAGTTCCTGAACCATCGGCGTTGCTGCTGATGGGAGCCGGGCTGGCAACCTTGCTCGCCTTTGTGCGGCAAAAAAGAACGAACTAGGCGGTCAAGTAGCGGCTTCTGCGGTGCTTTGTCCCTGTGCAATCATTATCGCCTGCTCGAACTTGGAGTCAGTAATTGGCCCAGACTCCCGGCGTGGCGAGTTCGAGGAGATTGCCGTCGGGGTCGCGAAAATAGAGGCTCGTGCCCCCGCGCTCCCAGCGCAGGGTGCTCTCAATGGCAACCGCATTCTGCTCCAACCAGCTTCGCCAGGTGGGCAGGTGGGCTGCCGCGATGGCAAAGGCCATGTGGCCGCGACCTTGCGCATCCATGCCGCCGGGCAGAATTCCACCGGGCAGCTCTATGTCATCCAGCGAGCCCCCGCGCTGGAAGAGGAGCAGCACTTGGCCCGGCTTCACATTCAAGGAGCACAGCCTCTCGTTCTGCAGCAGCACATGGAATCCAAAGACCCGCTGGTAAAAATGAGCCGCACGCGTCACGTCTTCGACCACCAGGGCCGTCTCCAGCACTCCGTTGAGGGCAGGAGGAGCCTGTCTTTGGTCAGCAGGATTGGTGCACATCGCTCCACTCTACTACCTG
>DATEJK010000184.1:0-33920 GCA_035278025.1 Terriglobales bacterium
CCGGCATCGGCTGGGGACTCAAGCACAGCGCCGGACACTATCTCGACCTGTGCAGCGCGGTTCTGTCGCTGCTGCTTTTTCCTGCCGGCTACTTGCTTCATGCTTTGGCTGCGTGAGACCGCCGGGATGGCGGGATTGGTAGCGCTACCGGGAATCGAACCCGGGTTTGAAGATTGAGAATCTTCCGTCCTAACCCCTAGACGATAGCGCCACTGGGCGAGACCTCTTGATTATAACAAGGCTTTGAAAAGGGAAGGTCTCGCGGGTTTCAACATTTCGCATTCCACCCGCGCGCGAATCTTTGAAACCTTGAAACTTGAAACTCACGCCTTTTGGACCGTGAAACTTGAAAACTCGAAACCTTACTCCTCAAACTTGCCGTAATACACCCTGGTCTTATACTCCCAATCCACCAGCCCATCCTGCTGGTAGCGGCTGAAGATCGTCTTCAACTCGCAGCGCATCTCATCATGTCCTAATTGCCCGGAGGCAGGCACGTAGGAAGATGACAACCAGCGCCCTTGCACCCCCTCCCAATCGAATTGCTGCCGCATAAAAAATGTGTCCTGGCGGAGACGGCCGGGATGGAAAAATTCGCCCAGCGCCGTCTCCTCCACGTTGCGGTGGTCAACCTTGGAATAGTCGGGCGAGTAGCGGTGGAGCAACTGCTCGTAGTCGGCCAGGAAGGGGGTTGAGGTCAGGCGCTCGTTCCACACCAGCGCCACCCAGCCGCCAGACTTCAGAATGCGTTCAAATTCCGTGCGCGCGCGCCGGCGGTCGAACCAGTGAAAAGCCTGTCCAGCGGTGATCATGTCCACGCTGTGCGCCGGCAAGCCGGTAGCTTCGGCGCGGCCTTCCTGGCTGGTGAACTGCTCAAAGTCACGGAGGAATTCGTCGCCGGCAGCCCGCATGGCGGCATTGGGCTCGACGCCTAACACGCGGTTGCCATTCTCCAGAAAGACTTTAGCCAGCAGACCGGTGCCGGAACCAACGTCTGCCACCACCCACTTCGGCCTGAGCCCGCAATTCCGCCGCAGACACTCCAGCAGTTCGGGCGGATAACCGGGACGATAGCGGACATAGTCAGCAACGCGGTCAGAAAAGCGCTCGGTGGGGCGCAGCACCTCGGTACTCTGGGGTTGGTTCTTGGTCATTGGTTGTGCTCTCCGGCCCTTAGTAGTCGGCTTCCGATTTGAGTTCTTGATCAGTATTCAGCTTAACGGTCCAAAGGCCTCAAACAAAAAAGAAGCCAAAACCCCGGCGGCCACCGGCCATCCGGGCGCTTGACAACCCGGGGACCCCGGCGCACAATCTTACTAGGCGAATAAAAAGCGAAAGTAGCTGGATCGCCGCCCACAGCCGGCCATTCCGAGGTTCTTATGTCTTCCGCCGTCATTCGCGCCCCATTGCAGTCGCCAGTTTTACCTCTAAAAACACCCTTCCGCGAACCCGGTAGCAGCACCCTGTTGCAACTGCCTCACGGGGTGGTGCCCGGATCGCGGCTGGAACTTCGGCCCGCGCCGGCTACCGTGCCCAGCGGCATTGCCGAAATTGACGCTCTTACCGGCGGCTTGCCCCGTGGCGCGCTGACCGAAATTTTTGGTCCCGCCTCTTCCGGACGCACCAGCATGATTCTATCTGCCCTGGCCGAAGCTACCCGCCGCCAGGAAGTCTGCGCCCTGGTGGATGCGGGAGACAGCTTGCATCCCGAGTCCGCTGCCGCCACCGGCATGGACCTGCAGCGCCTGCTATGGATTCGCTGCGGCGGCAATCCGCCACTGAAACAGCAGGACGCAGAAGCAATTGACGATTTGAAGATTGACGATTGCCGATTGGAAGCCCAAGGACCAACAGCTAATGACCAGCGACAGACTTCATCGCCGCCGATAAACGCGGGTCAGCGCGGATCAGGACCAATTCATCATTCCTCATTCGCTATTCGTCATTCGTCTCGAAACTCGAAACTCGAAACTCGAAACTTTGCTGGCCACTGGCCACTGGTTAGTGACTCCTGTTTTTCCAATCGTCAATCGCCAATCTTCAATCGTAAATCAAACAGCTGGGATTCCCGCCTTGCCCAGGTTCTCAAGGCCACCGACCTGCTGCTGCAAAGCGGCGGCTTCGGGATGGTGGTGGTGGACCTGGCGGACGTGCCGCCGCGTTTTGCCCGCCGCATTCCGCTGGCTTCCTGGTTCCGCTTCCGCCGCGCCGTGGAGAACACACCCACCGTGCTGCTGGTGCTGGAGCAGGAGCCGTATGCCAAAACCTGCGCTTCGCTGGTGCTGAAAACCCAGCAATCAGCACTCAGCATTCAGCCTTCAGCCAGTGAATCCTTGGCGGAGGAGCACAATCTGAAAGCCTGCCCTGTACAGAAACCAAATTTCAGCCGTGATTTGCCGGCGCACGCGCAAATCCTGCACCGGCTGCCGGTGGAAGCAGAAGTCGTGCATGCACGCTTCGAACGCAAGCCGGCGCAATCGGCGATTGCGCGATTCACCGCGCGCGCCAGTTGGGCACATTCGCTTGTGGGCTGAATGTTTGACTGCTAATGACTGAGTGCTTTCTCTGAGTACCGGTTCCTGATTGCTGACTCCTGGTTTTTTATGCCTTTTGCCTGCATCTTCGTTCCCGATTTTCCCGTGGAAGCGGTGGTACGTGCCGAACCCAGGCTGCGCGAACAAGCCCTGGCCGTGCTTGCCGGCAAGCCGCCTCTGGTCAAAGTATTTGCCGTCAACGAAAAAGCGCGCGACTGCGGAGTTGAACCGGGCATGACCAAACTGCAGGCCGAAGCCTCCCCTGAGGTGTCGCTGCGGCCACGTTCGCTGCTGCAAGAAGCCGCTGCGCATGCCGCCCTGCTCGATGGCGCGCAATCCTTTTCGCCGCGCGTGGAAGACACGGCCACGGACACAGTCATTCTTGATCTCGCCGGCCTGGAGCGGCTGTTCGGCGCGGTAGCCGGCATTGCCCGTGACCTGGCCCGCCGCATCGCCGACCTCGGCCTGGAGGCCAACGTGGCCGTGGCCGCCAACCCCGATGCCGCCACACATGCCGCCCGCGGCTTTCCCGGCGTAACCGTAATCCCTGATGGCAAAGAGGCGGAACGACTCGGCGATTTGCCGGTGGAGGTGCTGCTGAAGCATTTCGGGAGTCAGGGGTCGGGTGTTGGGAGACAGCAAAAATCGGCCGGCAGTAAAGATGGTGAGGGTGGTCAGAACGAAGACCGGCGCGCGCAGGAAATTCTGGAAACGCTGGACCGCTGGGGCGTGCGCAATTGCCGCACCCTGGCCGCGCTGCCGGAAGTCGCGCTCAGCGAGCGCCTGGGACAGGACGGTTTGCGCCTGCAGCGCATGGCTCGCGGCACGACCGGGCGCTCGCTGGTGGTGAGTGAGCCGGCCCTGGATTTTGAAGAAGCAGTCGAACTGGAGTATCCGGTGGAGTTGCTGGAGCCGCTGGCATTTCTTCTCCACCGCCTCCTGGAACAGCTCTGCGCCAGGCTTTCCGCGCGCGCCCTGGCCACCAACGAACTGCGCCTGCGTTTGGAGCTGCAAAGTCCGCCACAGAGACACGGAGACACAGAGGAGATTGACGATTTAAAGATTGATGATTGCCGATTGAAAAACCAAAAACTGACTTCTTCGCCGCGGATGAACGCGGACGAACGCGAATCGGACTCAATCCGCCATCCGTCATTCGTCAATCATCCATTCTCGCGACCTACTGCCCAACGGCCACTGACTACTGGCCACTGCGTTTCCTATGCCCGCACTTTGCATCTGCCCCTGCCCATGCTCAATTCCAAAACCTTTCTGAAATTGTTACAGCTGGAGTTGCAGGCGCATCCGCCGGGCGCTCCGGTTAACAAGGTATGGCTTGCGGCCGAACCGGTACGCCCGCGCGCCGCCCAGACGGGCCTTTTCCTGCCGCTCTCGCCGGAAGCGGAAAAACTTGAGCTCACACTGGCGCGCCTTGCGGGCGTAGTGGGCAAAGACCGGGCCGGGGCGCCAGAAATTCTGGACGCGCATCGGCCGGAGAATTTTCGCCTACGCCATTTTGCGCCCCTGGCTCCGCGGCAAAAAATGGAAATGCCGGAACGCCGCCCTGTAGCGCTCACAGCGCTTCGCTTTTTCCGGCCGCCGCTGCGTGCCTCGGTGCTGATGCACGCCGGCGCTCCTGTGCGCATTACCGCGGCCATCCAACCCGAAGTGCGCGGCGAAATCGTGTGGTCGGCTGGCCCCTGGCACGCTTCCGGCGAGTGGTGGAGAGAGGAGGCCTGGGCGCGCGAGGAATGGGACGTCATTTTGCAAAACGAGACCGGCGCCGCTCTCTACCGCCTGTATCGCGAACCAGCCAGCGGGCAGTGGTTCGTGGAGGGAGCTTACGATTGAGTAATTGTGTAATTGAGAGCTGTGAATTTGGAATTTGGCAATTTGTAGTTAGTAATTTCAAGCACTCAGCAGTCAGTACTCGGCACTCAGTCCCTGAGCTGTTGCGCTAAATTACGAATTACCAACTTACAAATCCTGGCCACGTTTTCCGAAACCACGTTCAATTGCACAATTTCTCAATTACACAATTACTCAATGTACGTCGAGCTCCATTCCCGCTCCGCTTTCAGTTTCCTTGAGGGCTCTTCCCTGCCCGAGGAACTGGCGGGAGTGTGCGCGCAACTGGGGATGCCGGCCATGGCGCTGCTCGACCGCGATGGCGTCTACGGAGCACCGCGTTTTCATCTGGCAGCAAAAAAGTTGGGGGTGCGGGCGCATATCGGTGCGGAGATTACGTTTTCACCGCACAAGGAGTTTACGTTTTCCAGTTTCGAGTTTCAGAATCACTCCAGCGGTCAGCTTAAAACTCGAAACTCGAAACTTACTCGAAGCTCCACTGGCCACTGGCCACTGACTACTGACCACTGTGTTCGTCTTCCCCTGCTCGCCTCCTCCCGCCTTGGCTACCAGAACCTCTGCCGCCTGATCACCCGCATGAAAATGCGCGGGCCCAAGGACGCACCTCCTGAGCAAATCGCAGCCACCGCGGATGACCTCGCCGAGTTCAGCCAGGGACTTATGTGCTTGACCGGCGACGAGCACGGCCCCCTGTCCACTGCCCTGGCGCGCGGCGGCATAGAACAGGGTCGGCGCGCCGTGGAGCAACTCATTCGCATTTTTGGGCGCGAGAATGTCTACGTGGAACTGCAGCGCCACTTCCTTCGTGAGCAGGAAGCGCGCAATCAAGCCGCCGTGGAAATTGCGCACTCTCTCGGCCTGCCCCTGCTGGCCGCCAATGGCGTGTCTTATGCCGCGTCCGCACGTGGCATAGGCGATGGCAGCCACGCCATCAGCGAGCGCGAAGTGCTCGACGTCTTCACCTGCCTGCGCAACCACCGCACGCTGGACACTGCCGGACGTCTGTTGGCGCGCAATAGCGAACGCCATCTCAAGCCGCCACAGGAAATGGCAAAGCTTTTTGCCGACCTGCCCCAGGCCATCGCCGCCACGGAAGAGCTGTCAGCGCGGCTTGAGTTCACTCTCAACGACCTGGGTTACGAGTTTCCCCGCTATCCGGTGCCGGAAGGCGAAAACATGATGTCATTCCTGCGCCAGCGCACCGAGGAAGGCTTTCGCGAGCGCTATGGCCGAGCCACGCGCGACCTGCGCCAGCGCGCCAAACGGCAGATCGAGCGCGAACTGGCGCTGATTGAAAAGCTCGACCTGCCCGGCTACTTCCTGATTGTCTGGGATATCGTGCGCTTCTGCCGCCAGCAGCGCATTCTGGTGCAGGGACGCGGCTCGGCCGCCAACAGTGCCGTCTGCTACTCGCTGGGCATCACCGCGGTTGACCCCGTGGGCATGGATTTGCTGTTCGAACGCTTTTTGTCGGAGGAGCGCGGCGAGTGGCCCGATATTGATCTGGACCTGCCTTCCGGCGACCAGCGCGAGCGCGCCATCCAATATGTCTACGAGCGTTATAGCCAGCGCGGCGCCGCCATGACCGCCAACGTCATCACCTACCGGGGACGGCTTGCGGCGCGCGAAATGGGCAAAGTGCTGGGTTTCGATGCGGAAACACTCGACCGCCTTTCCGGCCTGGTCGGTTCCTGGGAATACAAAGATCCCAGCGATACCCTGGAGCGGCAGTTTGGGCAGGCGGGCTTCGACCTGCGCCATCCTCGCATGCGCAAATATTTCGAGCTTTGCCTGGCGGTGCAGGATTTGCCTCGCCACCTCGGTCAGCATTCCGGCGGCATGGTCATCTGCCAGGGTCAGCTCGATTCTGTGGTGCCGCTGGAGCCCGCGTCCATGCCCGGCCGCGTCGTGGTGCAGTGGGATAAGGAAGACTGTGCCGATATGGGCATCATCAAAGTGGACCTGCTGGGCCTGGGTATGATGGCCGTGCTGGAAGATTGCCTGCACCTTATTCCCGAGCATTACGGGGAAGAAGTGGACCTGGCTCACCTGCCGCCCGATGATCCCGAAGTTTATTCCGCGTTGCAGAAGGCCGACACCATCGGCATGTTCCAGATCGAAAGCCGGGCGCAGATGTCCTGCCTGCCGCGGCTCCGCCCCGCAAATTTTTACGACATTGTGGTGCAGGTGGCCATCATTCGCCCCGGCCCCATCGTGGGCGAAATGGTGAACCCCTACATCAAGCGCCGCCAGGGACGCGAGCCCGTGCACTACCCGCATCCCTCGCTGGAACCGGTGCTGGCCCGCACCCTGGGCGTACCGCTGTTTCAGGAACAACTGCTGCGCATGGCTATGATCGCGGCCGGCTTCACCGGCGGCGAGGCGGAAGAACTGCGCCGCGCCTTCGGCTTCAAGCGCTCGGAAGCCCGCATGCGCGACATTGAGGTCAAACTGCGCGCCGGAATGGGGCGCAATGGGATCACTCCGGAAGCGCAGGAAGAAATCATCCACTCCATTACTTCTTTCGCGCTTTACGGCTTCCCTGAATCGCACGCTGCCAGTTTTGCTCTGCTCGCCTACGCCAGCGCTTATCTGAAGACTCACTACCTGGCGGCATTTACCGCCGCTTTGCTCAACAACCAGCCTATGGGTTTTTATTCTCCGGCCACCATTGTGAAAGACGCGCAGCGCCACGGCCTGAAAATCAGGCCCATTGACGTGATGCAGTCGGAGTGGTTGTGCAGGGTGGAGCAGTTGCCAGTTGGATCGGAGCAATCCGCAATCAGCACTCAGCATTCAGCCACTGTGCCGTCGGCTCTCGGCTCTCGGCCTTCGGCTGATTGCAGCCGCGGATCTGTCATCCCGAGTGAGTCTGAGCCGAGTTTGCGAGGTGAAGACGAATCGAGGGACCTTGCGCTTGATCAACACAAATTGGCTTTTTCTGAGCACTGCCCACTGACCACCGGCCACTTGTTGGCAACTGTCCGCCTTGGCCTGCGCTACGTTAAAGGCCTGCGCGAAGAAGCGGCCCGCGCCATCGCGCGCGAGCGTTCTCAGCAGCCTTTCGTTTCTATTGACGACCTGGCGCGCCGCGTGCCCGAGTTGCGCAAGAACGAACTAGTCACGTTGGCGCAAATCGGAGCCCTGAATTCAGTGGCCACTGACCACTGGCATCGCCGCGACGCTCTCTGGCAGGTGGAGCGTGCCGCACGCGCTGCCGGACCGCTGCTGGAAGGAATTGCCGAACGCGACTCAGCCTCGCCTTTGGCGCGCATGAGCAACGAAGAACGCCTGGTGGCCGATTTCCGCGGCACCGGTCTGACCGTGGGCCGCCATCCCATGGCTTACCGGCGCGTCCAACTGCGTGGCGTGCAGCGCGCATGCGACCTGCAGAACATCAAAAATGGCCGCCGCGTTCGCATTGCCGGCAGCGTTATCGCTCGCCAGCGCCCCGGCACCGCTCACGGATTCGTTTTTCTCAGCCTGGAAGATGAGACCGGCATCGCCAACGCCATCATCACCCCGGATCTGTTCGAAAAAAATCGCCTCCTGCTCGTTCGCGAACAATTCCTGATGATTGAAGGTACCCTGCAGAACCTCGATCATGTACTCTCCGTCAAAGCCAATCGCGTTCTGCCTCTTCAAGTCAGCTCCGCCAAAATCGCCTCTCATGACTTTCACTGATAAATGGGGCCGAACTACTCTCCCCAAGAAAGTAATCAGGGTCATCAAATTTTTTATTGGCTTGTGACATTCCTCGCCGGAATTCCGGTTATAGTATTGATAATCATCCGGCCTTACAGTCTTGCAGTTGCAGTGAGCAACTTTGGAAGCTGTGGCCATCAACTTTGAATTAGGAGTCAGTGCCCATGGCCAAAGCAAAAACGCCCCGTAACACTACGTCTGTCACCCCGATCAACCGTAAGCCCGAGGTGAGGGAACTGCGAAAGTTTTCCAACGGCAACGGGAACCTGGAAGAGGAAATTCGCCGTCGTGCCTATGAGCTTTTTCAGGAGCGCGGTGGGGAACATGGCCGTCATCACGAGGACTGGCTGCGGGCCGAAGCTGAGGTGCGGTCGCGTTACGCCAACCGCACTGCCTGAACCGGCATCGCAGCTAGATGTCGTGCTACTGCAGATTCAATCGGAAGCACGCGCCAAGCCGGGAGCATGGAACGCGAAGTACTGCTGATTGACGATAATCCTTCGCAATTGACCATTCGCGAGCTGGTGCTGCGCGAGGCGGGTTTTCCTGTCTCGATCGCCACCAACGTGGAGGGCGCGCTGGCCTTGCTGCGCTCGCCGGCCCTGGCCAGCCGCCTCGGCGTCATCGTCACTGACCACGTCATGCCCGGCGCCAGCGGCGCTAATTTTGTCCGCGAACTGCGCCGCATCAATTCCCATGTCCCGGTGATCGTGGTCACCGGCATGGCCGAGGCGGAACAGGAATATGAGACGCTTAACGTCACCTTCCTGCAGAAGCCCTGCCCGCCTCCCGAACTGATCCAGGCCGTGCGCGACGCCATCCGCCGCTCGCCCTCCGGCTCGCTCTGAGAGCTGGTTTGCATCGCCGGCAGCCTGCAACCCTTTCCAGGAGCTGAGTTCGAAGGACTCAGCCGCATCCTTCCTACACAGTTGCCTCACCTCCACCTTTTTGAAACAATGAATACCCGGGTCATTCCTCGATGCCGCAACTGGGTAGTTTTGCTGTTCTGTTCGCCCTCGCCCTCAGCCTCTACGCGCTGGCCGCCGGCGGTCTGGCCTTGCTCCGGCCAGACGCCGTAGGAGAACGCCTCGGCGAAACCGCGCGCCGCGCCGGCGTTGCCACCTTCTTCGCGGTGACGCTCGCCGCACTCTGTCTGGTCACGGCTGCCTTCCAGAACGATTTCAGCCTGGCCTATATTTATCATCACAGCAACCGCGACCTGCCCGTCCCCTACAAGTTCGCCGCTCTCTGGTCCGGCCAGGAAGGCTCACTGCTGTTCTGGTCGCTCCTGCTGGCTACCTACGGCCTGGTGTTACGCCTGCGCCACAACGTTGACCGCCGGCTCTTCGCCTACGCTTCCGTCATCATCGCCGGCGTCCAGGTCTTCTTTTTATTGCTGGTGAATTTCGCGGCCAATCCCTTCGCCATGATGCAGGGCGCGCTGCCTGCCGATGGCGCGGGGCTGAACCCGCTGCTGCAGTATCCGGAGATGGTCATTCACCCGCCCATGCTCTACCTGGGCTACGTCGGCTTCACCGTGCCTTTCGCCTTCGCGTTGGGCGCGCTGATGATGCGTTATCCCGGCGAAAAATGGATTCACATCACCCGCCGCTGGACCATGGTGACCTGGGGTTTCCTCACCTGCGGAATCTTTCTCGGTGCGCATTGGGCTTACTCCGTGCTGGGCTGGGGCGGTTACTGGGCTTGGGACCCGGTGGAGAACGCCTCCCTCATGCCCTGGCTGACCGGCACCGCCTTTCTCCATTCGGTGATGATGCAGGAAAAACGCGGCATGCTGAAGGTCTGGAACATGTGGCTGATCTTCGCCACCTTCCTGCTTTGTATCTTCGGCACGTTCCTGACCCGCAGCGGAGTGGTCAGTTCGGTTCACGCCTTCGCGCAGTCCTCCATCGGCAACTGGTTTGTGGGATTCCTCGCTCTGACTTTCGCCGTTTGTGTCGCCGCCTTCGTCAAGAACCGCTCGCACCTGCAGAGTGAAAACCGGCTGGAATCGCTGGTGTCGCGCGAGTCCAGCTTCCTGTTCAATAACCTGATTCTGCTGGTTGCCTGCTTCACCGTGCTCTGGGGCACGCTCTTTCCCATCCTTTCGGAATGGGTGCAGGGACACAAAGTGACGGTCGGGCCGCCCTTCTTTAATCGCGTCAACATCCCCGTCGCCCTGCTCTTGCTGCTGCTCACCGCTCTGGGGCCGCTGCTGGCCTGGCGCAAAACATCGTTTGATAGCCTGAAGCGTAATTTTTCCATTCCGGCGGGGGCGGCGGTTGCCACCGCCATCATTCTGATCGCCTTTGGAATGCGGCCATGGACGGCGCAGTCCGCCCTCTATTCGCTGATGACCATTTGCCTGGCGGTGCTGGTTACGGTCACGGTGTTCTCGGAGTTCGTGCGCGGCGGCCGAGTCATCGCCCGCCACACCGGCCAAACTCTGCTGGCGGGCATGGCCCGCCTGGCGCATCGCAACACCCGCCGCTACGGCGGCTACGTCGTTCACTTTGGCGTCGCCCTGGTGATGATTGGCCTGGCCGGTTCTGCATTCAACCAGGACAAGGAAAAGGAGATGGGATACGGCGATCGCATGACCGTCGGAGCCTACACCCTGACCTGCCGCTCCTATACCCAGGACGACAAGCCCAACTATCGCAGCGAGTGGGCCATTCTTGACGTCACCGAGAACGGCAAGCCGCTCACCACCCTCTATCCCGAACGGCGCTTTTATAAAGCCAGCCAGCAGATGGCCACCATGGTGGCCAATCGTTCTACCCTGAAAGAAGATTTGTACGTCGTCTATGAAGGCGTGAACGAAGATACCGGCAGGCCCATTATCAAGGTTCACCTCAATCCTCTGGTTATGTGGATCTGGATCGGATGGCTCACCATGGTCGGAGGAACCATGTTCTGTATGGTGCCGGAGGCGGCTCGAGTACCGCTGGCGGCTCCTGCTCCCGCCCACGCCACCGCTGCCGCCGAGGCGGGTGACTGATGCGCCGTTCCCGCAAACCCGCAGTGCGCCATGCCGCCCAGATTGTGCTGCTGTGTCTGGCCATCTTCGCGTTGCTCGGCGCCGGCGATGAGAACACCCGCTTTAACGACCTGGGACACCGCCTGATGTGTGTCTGCGGCTGCAATCAGATCCTGCTCGACTGTAACCACGTGGGCTGCAATTACTCCGAGCACATGCGCGGGGAACTGATCGCCGCCCTCAATCACGGCGACAATGATGACCTGGTGTTGCAGGCCTTCATTCAGAAGTACGGTACCACCGTGCTTTCCGCGCCCACCCACCAGGGTTTTAACCGCGTAGCCTGGATCGTGCCCTACCTCGCATTGGCGTTGGGGGCGGGCCTCGTGGTCATGGTGGTGAATGCCTGGGGGCGCAAACCGCCCGGCGGCGGGTCCGGTTTGGGCTCCGGTCCCTCATCGCCTGGCGGCCCCGGTGGCAGCGATCCCTCCTTAGAGCGGTTTCGCAGCCAGGCGCAACGGGAGACGGAAATATGATCGTCTTCGCCGCTTGCGCTATGTTCGCCCTCGCCACCCTGGTTTATGTTTTCTGGGTGCCGGTGCAGTTTGAGGCTTCGCCGGAGAAAACGCGCCTCGCCTACCTGCTCGAGCGCAAGGAAGCGGTTTATGAAAACCTGCGCGACCTTAATTTTGAATACAAGGCGGGCAAGTTCCCCGAATCCGATTACCAGGGCATGAAAACGGCCCTGGAGACGGAAGCCGCCGGAATCCTGGCGGAGATTGCCGAACTCGAGGAGCAGGGCGTCGCTTCCTATGCTGCCCCTGTGCCGCGCCGCCGCGGCAGCGCCAGGACCTGATTTGCGGTTGCGCCACTCAGCAATAAAATCTATGCGGGCTTTGGCCCCGGGAAACGGTTCGACCATACACTAATGCCTTCTGCCTCCAATCCCTTAACCCAGCGCTCGACCTCACATGTGTTTCGCCTCGCCACCCGCTGCTCGCTGGCCGGTGCTCTTCTTCTGCTGCTCGCCACCGGCGCCTTTGCCGAGAGCCTGACGGGTACTGTCACCAACGGCACCAACGGCAAGCCCTCCGCAGGCGATGATGTTGTGCTCATCAAGCTTGCCCAGGGCATGCAGGAAGCGGGTCGCACCAAAACCGACTCCAAAGGTAATTTCACTGTCAGCGTGGACAATCTTTCTGAGCCTCACCTGGTCCGCGTCAATCACCAGGGGGTGAATTACTTCCAGCCGGCGCCTCCCGGCACCAACTCGGTGAACCTGCAGGTCTTCGATGTCTCTAAAAAGCTGAAAGACATCTCCACCACCGTGGACGTCATGCGCTTCCAGGCGCAGAACGGCCAATTACAGGTGCTGGAGCTCTACGCCGTGCAGAACAATTCCAAGCCGCCGCGCTCCCAGATGAGCGAAGATAACTACCAGATCCAGCTGCCCCCCGACGCCCAGATTGACACTTCTCTGGCCAAAGCCCCTGGCGGACAGCCGGTAAACTCCGCCCCGGTTCCGCTCAAACAGAAAGGCCGCTATACGTTTGTGTTTCCGCTGCGGCCGGGCGAGACCCAGTTCGAAATCGGTTATCACCTGCCCTACTCTGGGCAGGCCAAGATTGATCCCAAGCCGCTGGTCGCGCAGCAACACTTCGTGGTCATGCTACCCAAGGAAATGCAGTTCAAGCCTGATGGCAGAGCACGTTTCCAGAACATGCCTGACGACAGTGGCGCCAATGTGCAGGTGGCCACTGATGTCCAGCCGGGCGAGGCCCTCGGCTTTACCATTTCCGGCACCGGCGTCCTCGCCAGCGAGAACGACCAGGGTCAGGGCGGCGCTCAGGGCGGCATGGGCGGTCCGCAAGCCAGCGCCGAGAGCCGGCCCGGCGGTGGGTTGGGCCCTCCCTCCGAAGCGCCCGGACCACTCGATAAATGGAAGTGGTATCTCCTCGGCGGCTTCGTGGCCATGCTTGGTTTCGGCGCCATTTACATGGTCACCCGCCAGGGTGGTCTGCCCGTCCCGGCGCACGCCCCCGCTGCCCGCGCCGGCAACGGCGGCGGTAAAGCCATGACGACGCGCGCAGCCGCTGCCGCTCCCTCCCAGGACCGCTCCGGCCTGCTTTTGGAAGCCCTTAAGGAAGAGCTCTTTGAACTCGAAGTCGAGCGCCAGCAGGGCAAGATTTCTGCTCCGGAATACGAGAAGGCCAAGGGCGCTCTCGACCAGACGCTGCATCGCGCCCTAACGCGCAAAAAGTAACAACTTCAACGCAGAGACCGCAACGGGATTCTTTTTCATAATTCTCCTCCGCGATCTCTGCGCTGATCTTTGCGACCTTTGCGTTGTGCTTTTTACCCGCCCCCCAGCACAAAATTCACCGTGATTGCCGTTTCCACCTCCACCGGCTCTCCATTGAGCGTGTAGGGACGGTAGCGCCAGTGCCTCACCGCCTCAATTGCCGCCGGCGACAGCATGGGGTGCCCGCTTATTAGTTGCAGGTTCTCAATCCTGCCGTCTTTCCCAATCAGCGCCTGCAGCATCACTGTGCCCTGGATGCGCCCCTGTCGTGCCAGCGGTGGGTAAACCGGCTTGACCTCGTGGACGAGAAATCCTTGTGCAACTCCCTGTGAAACCCGCAACGGCGCCGAAGCCGAGGGCTTGGGGACCACCGGCGGCGGGGCCAGGCTGACAATCGCGTTCAGCGCGTTGTTGTCGGATGGACCTGTACCACCCACGACTCCAGGTCCCCCCGATGGAAGCGCCAGCAATGGCACTTCCTCCTCCTCGACGCGGGCGATGTGCTTGGGAATGGCTTGGGGCTCGCGCAGTCTCTGGCCGATCATGTCGCTCTGGCGCGGGGGCGCGGAGCGGCGCTCCCTGTCTGCCTGGGCCGGAGCCGGCGTGGGGGGAGGAGGTCCGGGCGCTACCAGCGACACTGCCCACCCCCTTGGCAGCGCTTCCGTATAAAGCAGCGGCAGCGCCGCCATCATCGCCACCACTAACGATTGCGCCAGCAGCGACACTGCGGTGGCCGCAGGATGTTTTGTTTTAAGGACACCCGAGGATTCAATCAGGCTGTCTTCAAACATGGGCAGAACCTCCTCCCTCTGCCCACGTAGACACTGCGGTGGCGACTCCTGCTCCCCGAAAATGCAGTGCGGTCAGCAATATTTCTCGGAACTCTGAACGCTTTGCCGGTGTCCCAATTCGGGAGGCAGGAGTCAGGCTGTGCCGGAGCAACTGCTGCCAGCCAAAAAATGACCTCTACTGTATGACTGCGCCGCAAACCTAAGTGTTCGTCCTCTTCCAGCTACTCTGCTGAGCTTTTCCTCTTGCCAACTCCTGCCCACAGCGCCGCATCTTTGGAGAAGAACCGGAGGTTAACTATGGAACTCGCCGAGATCGGCGCTCGCGCTCTCAGCAATCGTCTCCCCAAAGTCATTTCTCCCAGGACCCACGCCATCATTGATTATGCGACCGCAGGAACTTTTTTTCTGATGACCGGCCTGATGTGGAAGCGCCACAAACGCGCGGCGATCGCTGCTTTAGGCTGCGGCATCAACGAAGTCACCAATGCCATGCTCACTGACTTTCCCGGCGGTGTAGCCGGAGTTATCAGCTACCCCACACATCTCAAAATGGACGCCGGTTTCGCCGGAGTCGTCGCCTCCCTGCCCAACTTGCTCGGCTTCACTGACGAGTGGCCGTCTATATATTTCCGCAGCCAGGGTATGGCCATAGCCGCCAATGCCGGCATGTCCGATGTGGGCGCGTTTCGTGGCCGCCGTGGCCGCCGCGAATTTGCCGCCTAGCTCCCCTCCTCCGCAAAGGCTCTCCCGCTTCACAAGGGGGGTCTTTGCGCTCCAAACCCGGCTTTTGTCCCCCAGCTATCTGCTTGGAGGACCACGGCTTCCCGGCTGTCGCCTTCCCCGAATCCTGCGGCCTGGCGTAGCATCTACATAGGCAGATATTGAAAGAGTGCTCTATGGGGAACACCTTTAAAACCGCATTGCTTTTAACCGCACTGACCATCTTTCTTCTTTTGATCGGGGAATACTTTGGTGGGCAGAACGGCCTGGTCGTGGCTCTCGCCATCGCCGTGGTCATGAACTTTGTCTCGTACTTCTACTCCGACAAGATCTCTCTGGCCATGTACCGCGCCCAGCCGGTCACGCGCGAGCAACTGCCGCGCGTCTACGCCGTGGTTGAGCGCTTGACGCAGAAAATCGGTCTGCCCATGCCCAAGATTTATGTAATTCCGACCGATTCGCCTAATGCCTTCGCTACCGGCCGCAATCCGTCCCATGCCTCGGTCGCGGTGACCCGGGGCATTTTGGATTTGCTGAATGACGAGGAACTGGAAGGCGTGCTGGCCCACGAACTGGGTCACGTGCGCAACCGCGACATCCTGATCAGTTCCATCGCCGCCACTCTGGCCGGCGCGATCACCTTCATCGCGCGCATGGGCTACTGGGCCGCCCTGTTTGGCGGCTTCGGCGGTGGACGTGACAATGACCGCGAAGGCGGCGGCCTGGGCGCTTTGCTTATGGTCATTCTGGCGCCCATTGCAGCCACACTGATCCAGTTGGCGGTCTCGCGCTCGCGCGAGTATCAGGCTGACGCTACTGGCGCTCACTTCACCGGAAATCCCTATGCCCTGGCCAGCGCCCTGCGCAAGCTGGACGCCTACTCCCGGCGCCTGCCCATGGCGGCTACGCCTTCCACGGCGCACTTGTTTATCGTGCAGCCGCTGCTGGGCATGAATTTTGGCAGCCTGTTCTCTACTCATCCCCCGATTGCCAAGCGCATCGAGCGCCTGACCGGGCAGCCGGCCGAGTTTCTTCAGTGAACCGGTAGTTGGTAGCGATTACGCGGCATTCGTAGCTGGCGGCGAGAGCTGCCAGCTTTTTCTTTGCGGATAGAAGAATGAGTTTCGTTTGCCGAGCTTCCCGCCAACTGCCGTTTCCCGACACCCGGTTTTTCTCAGCGCCGCAGCAGCTTGAACGCGTGATTGGGTCCCCACTTCTGGTTAATTGCCAGATCAATCCACAACATGGCCAGGGGCTCCAAAAGGCGCGCGTTGCGCAAAGGCCCCAGGTCCACCGGATTCAGTCCGATATCGGAGATCAGCGGCTTCACCTTAGCTTTGGCCGCCGCATCATCGCCACAATAGAAGCCGTCCGCAGGTGTGCCCGCAAATTCCGCGTTCCCATAGTTGCCGGCACCTAGGGTGTTGAACGCCTTCACCACCTTCGCGCCCGACCACGCCGCCACCTGCTCGGCGGCCGATGTTGTGAACCCCACAGCCAGCCCTTGCAGGTCCGAGCGCAGGGGATTGGTGCAGTCAATCACCACCTGGGAGCTTAGGTCTCCGCAATCGCGAATGGCTTGCTGTGCCACCGGCCATGGCACCGACACTACCACCACTTCGCTCGCACCAGCTGCTTCCCGGTTGCTGCCGGCCTTCGCTCGACCCTCTGTGCTCGCCAGCAGTGCCTTCATCTTCTCTGAGTCCGGAGCGGGAACTCCAAAGCGAACTTCGTGACCCTTTGCAGCCCAAAGTCTTCCCAGTGCTCCGCCCACGTTGCCCGCGCCCAGTACGGCAATCTTCATGTTCCCTCCTGTTGGTTGTGTCCGCCGATCTTAGAGCAGGACCAGACCCCGCCGAAGGCCTTCGGTCACCGCTTCTGTGCGGCTCGAAGTACCCAGCTTTCCGAAAATCGAAGTAATATGAAACTTCACCGTGTGTTCCGAGATGCCCAGGGTAGACGCGATCTCGCGGTTGCTCAGGCCCTCGGTCATCATGTGCAGGACCTCGGTTTCGCGCCGCGTAAGCTCCTCCTCGCCCGGCTCCAGTTCGATGCTTTCCGGGGAAGAACGCATGATTGCGTGCAGCGTCTCGGGTTCCATTACGTTTAACCGGGCAGCCGCCGCCCGCACCGCCGCCGCGAGTTGCCGCCCGCTGCATTCGCGCCGCAATACGGCCCGGGCTCCCGCGGCCAGCCAGTGCGCCGCCCAGTTCGCCTCCGGGTTGTCAACCAGCAGGACGACTCCCGGAACCAACTCCGCGATGCTGTTTCTCCCATCGTCATCGTCCGTGTCAACAACCACAACCTCGCCCGCTCGCCCCTGGCGTGCACCTGCGTGCAAATCGGCAGATGAGATGTCCGCTAATTCGAGCTCCGGTTCTTGCGCCAGCTTCGCGCGTATTGCCTGGGCGCGCTCCGGCGTAGGCGCAGCCACCAGGACGCGCGTGGCCCGAGCCGCCGCTGCTTTCACACTCATCGCCCGAATCGGTCTCCCAGCGTCACCGAAACCTCCTTCTTTTCGCTGCTGCGCACAATACCCACCAACACCCGTTCTCCCACTTTTTGCTTGCCCAGCAGCCACTGCAAGTCGTGCCTCTGCGCGACCGGTTTGCCCCCAATCTCCACCACAATATCTCCCAGCATTAAGCCGGCCGCTGCGGCGGGACCATCGCTCTCCACATGCGCCAACAACAGTCCATAACGGCCGCCCAGGTTGAGTTTGGTCCTCATCTCCTCCGGCAACGTTACGGGCTGCAGGGCCACTCCCAGGTAGGGACGCTCGACGTGTCCTTTGGCCAGCAGTTCGGTGACAACCCGCGTAACCGTGCTGCTCGGAATCGTGATGGGAGTGCCCCGCCTCAGGCCATTTGTGTTGATGCCCACCACTTCTCCCTTGGCGTTCACCAGCGGTCCGCCGGAATATCCGCGGTACAACATCAGGTCGGGGCGGATAAAGCGGTCTATCTGGCCTCCCTGCCAGGTCTGCCACTCCTCCATCAGCCCGGAAATAATCCCCGAACTGGCGGTCAGATTCCCGCGCCGCGTCCGCGCCAGTGCCAGCACAAGATGGCCAACTCGCAATTGCTTGGCATCGCCCTGCGTTGCCACTCCCGCCGTCCCCACTCCCTCCAGGGTAAAGATGGCCAGATCGGTGCCTGGGTCGCGTCCTTTTATGCGCGCGACCGCCGATTGTCCGTCCGGCATTATGACTGCCACTTCATCGCCGCGGGCAGCGTGGTTCGCTGTAACCACCACTTCCTTCTGCCATACCACTCCGCTCGCGGTGTGTGCTTCCGCGGGTTGCAGCGCTACCACCGCCCGTCCCGCTTCCTCCGCAACTCGCGCCAGATCCTCCGAAACTTCCGCCCATCCTGCTCTGCTCGCCGCCATCTGATTCTCCTCGATTAAATATGGTCCTTAAGACTCCTTTATGTTGCCCAAAGGACTTCCAGCCCACATCACCCGAATGGCTAGGTCAAACAGTTCTCAGAAGCTATCTCATAAATGTGAAAGGACGCGGCTTTGGACGGGCCGTCCCTGGAACCTGTAAACCTTGGGGAAGACATTGCTGATTGTTATTGTTGCTTCGAGATGTCTGTTTACGCGGGCGCCGGCTCCCACGAACCTGCCGGCTGAGAACTGAGAACCGGGAACTGAGAGCCTGGTTAACCGCCGCTTCCGGCCCGCTGGCTACCGACTCCCGGCCCCGACTCCTGACTTCTGTTCCTCACCCGGAAGTAATATCAGCAATCCGCTGCCTGCATAGTAAAATCGAACTTCCATGTCCACCCCGGCGGCCATCGTCTCGCGCGCGGCGCAGCTTGAGAATGCCTTGCGCACCATTATTCGCGGCAAAGACGAAGTGGTCCGCCTCGCTCTGGTCACTATCTTCGCCCGCGGCCACTTGCTGATTGAAGGTGTGCCCGGAGTAGGCAAAACCACCCTGGCCCAGGCGCTTGCTCGCAGCCTGGATTGCACCTTTCAGCGCGTTCAGTTCACCAGCGATATGCTGCCCAGTGACGTGCTCGGCATCTCCATCTACTCCGCCATGGAGCAGAAATTTGAGTTTCGCCACGGCCCCATCTTCACCAACATACTGTTGGCGGACGAAATCAACCGCACCACTCCCAAAACGCAATCTGCGCTGCTTGAAGCCATGAACGAAGGCCAGGTCACGGTGGATGGCCATGCTTACCCCCTGCCCCAGCCCTTTCTGGTGCTCGCCACCCAGAATCCGGTGGAGCACCATGGCACTTATCCTCTGCCGGAATCGCAGATGGACCGCTTTCTCCTGCGCGTGCGCATGGGCTACCCGGAAGGCGACAGCGAGCGCGCCATCCTGCGTTCCCAAGCCGGCGCCGCCCGCCTCGACCAAATCCGCCCGCTCCTTAGCGCCGCTGACGTCCTTGCCATTCAGCAGGAAGTCACCCGCGTGCAGGTGGATGAATCCCTGGTCAACTACACTCTTGAGGTCGTTAAGCGCACCCGCGAATCCGAGTACCTCTCTCTTGGCGTTTCACCCCGCGGCGCCCTCATGCTTTATCGTGCCGCCCAGGCTCTGGCCTACATCGAGGGCCGCACCTTCTGCACTCCCGAAGATTTCAAGCCGCTCGTCGTGCCGGTTTTTGCCCATCGCGTGGTGGTGAACGCCCTCTATTCCTCCACTCTGAAGAAAACCGAGCAGGCCGAGCAGGTGCTGAAGGAAATTGTGGATACCGTGGCCGTACCTGTCTAAGTGGTTCGCTAAAGTTGCTCCCCCGGCCAATTTGCCCGCCACCCTGAAACCTGCGAAACTTTGGAAATACGTGCCCTTGGAGGCCTTATATGTCCGTCTCTGAAATTGCCCCCGATCTGTATCGTATTTCCGTCTTTTTTTCCGAGATTAATATGCAGTTCAACCACTTCCTGGTGAAGGACGATGAACCCCTCCTTTTCCACGCCGGCCTGCGGAGCATGTTTCCCGCGGTCCGCGAGCAACTGGCCAGCATTATGGATCCCGCCAGACTGCGCTGGATCAGCTTCAGCCACTTTGAATCCGACGAGTGCGGCGCGCTGAACGATTGGCTGGCCATCGCGCCACATGCCCAACCCGCCTGCAACCTGGTGGGAGCGCTAGTCAGCGTCAATGATTTTTCCAGCCGCCCGGCACGCATGCTTACACCGGCGGACGTGCTCGCCACCGGCAAGTATCGCTTCCGCTATTACAGCACCCCGCACCTGCCGCACGGCTGGGACGCGGGCGTGCTCTTCGAGGAAACCGAGCGCACCCTGCTCTGCTCCGACCTTTTTCACCACAATGGCGAAGTGGAACCGCTCACCGAAAGCGACATCCTTGGCCGGGTGCGTGCCAGCCTCACCCAGATTCAAGCTGGCCCCCTTGCCAACTACGTGCCTTATACCCCCAATACGCGGCGCATTCTCGAGGGTCTGGCAACCCTTCAGCCGCGCACTCTGGCCGTTCAGCATGGCTCCAGCTTTCGCGGCGATTGTGGCCAGGCCCTGCGCGAACTGGCCGTGGTGTACAAAGACGTTATGGGTCAGGAGTCGTTTAAAATGGCTTCCGCTTCCTGAAGGATGGCCTCATGTCGGTCCTGCGCTTTTTCATGCTGCTCTCGCTGGTGGTCTGGGTAGGCGGAATTATTTTCTTCGCCTTCGTGGTGGCGCCTGCCCTGTTTGCCATTCTGCCCACGCCTCATCTGGCCGGCCTGGTCGTCACCCGCTCACTCAAAACGCTGCACTGGATGGGGTTGATCGCCGGACTGGTGTATCTGCTGAGCTCGTTGGCTTATTCCCGTCTGACCACGGCTTCGGCGCAGCCCCTGGCCGTGCGCAACATCTTCGTCTACTTCATGCTGGCGCTTACCGCCATCCTGCAGTTTTCCCTCATCCCCCGCATGGACGCGTTGCGGCTTTCCGTAGGCCAGATTGATGCCGTCGCGCCGGACAATCCCGTTCGCGTACAGTTCAATACCCTGCACGTGTGGTCCACCCGTCTGGAAGGTGCCGTCCTGCTGTTTGGCTTGGCGCTGATTTATCTAACTGCCCGCGTCGCTGTCCAGCCCCGATCTGCCACCACCTTGACCATGCCGGCCTCCACTGCCATGCACGGTGGCCGCTGAATCCAGTTGTGCCCTGCCAAGCAAGGCCTACACTCGGCTTTAGGCCCGGGGACTCTCGCGCGCCATTGCGATCTTCTCTCGCAACTAGCGGCCCCTGATCCCCGATTCCCGACTCCCCTTCTTCTCTCCCAGCGTCCCATCCAGAAACACCAGGTAGCCCTGGATCAGGCGATAGCTGTCGTAATAATCGTCCAGGCGAATGGCCTTCAGATTGTCACGCGAGCTGTGCAGGATGGACCACGTCTGTTGAGTAACAGAGTGAATGGTGATGCGCCGAATTCTGCGTTCGGCGAACTGTTCCGAATCGGTTGACCCCACCTGGTCCACGTTAACCACGCCCAGCGGCAGCCGCAGCGCCTCCGCCACCGCGCTCAGTGCCGCCGCCAGCTGGTGGTCGGCGTGGCTCAGCCACATCTCCGTCGGCCCCAGGCCCAGTGTGTCCATGTTGATCATGCCTGCAGTGCGCCTTACTTCATCCTTCGTCATGCGGTGCACGTACGCGGAGGAACCCACTTCGCCCTTCTCCTCACCCGAGAAAGCGACAAAGATGAACGTGTGCTGGGTGGTGCGCGTACGAAGGCCCTGGTACAGGCTGGGCAGCAGAGAAGCCCCGCTCCAGTTATCCACCACTCCATCGCCTGCGTCTACGTGGTCAAAGTGCGCTCCCACAATGATCGTCTGGTCAGTCTGCCCGGGAAGCACGCAGATGAGGTCGGGCTGCTTCACATGCTTGACCGCTTCCTCCTTGAGATGCGCATCGCATCCCACTTCCGCAAACATGCTCTTGAGAATGGCCTCACGCTGGGTGTCATCCCGGGAGAAGGACTTGAGGCGCTGCTCCACAATCTCCTTCTTGACTGCCTGAAAACTCAGTCCAGCCGCAAAAAGCGCCGTCGGTATCAGAACCGCCGTGATGAGAATTAATCCTGTTCGCACTCGCATGGCACCGGCCTGCAGCATAGCATCCCTGCTCCAATCCCCTCCGCCATTTATCATGGATGGTAGCTGGTAGTTGGTGCTCCGCCCTGACCAAATGCCAACCGGCAGCTACCAACTACTTTCTCTTATGAAAACCGGAATCATCGGCCTGCCACAGGTAGGCAAATCATCGCTGTTCCGCATCCTGACCAAGTCGCACCTCTCCGAGCGTGCCTCTGCCAACCCGCGCGAGGCCCACCTCGGCGTGGCCAAAGTGCCGGATGACCGCCTGGACCGCCTGGCCGCCATGTGCAACCCGCGCAAACTGATCCACGCTTCCGTAGAGTACGTGGACGTGGCTGCCATGCCGATCGCCTCCAGCAAGACGGCCGCCGGGCCCAAGGAGGGCCTGAGCGAATCCATTGTCACCAACATCCGCGGCGTGGATGCCATTGCCCACGTGGTGCGTGCCTTCGACGATCCTTCCATTCCGCATGTCGGAGAAATTAACCCTCTGCGCGACATCAAAAACGTGGATTTCGATCTCATCCTCAGCGACCTGGCGCAGATCGAGAAGCGCATGGAGCGCCTGCAGAAGGATTTGAAGAAGATGCGCTCTCTCGAACTGGAACGCGAACACGACTTGCTCCTGCGCGCCAAGGCTCATCTGGAGAGCGAGCGCCCGTTGCGTGAAATGCCCATGACCCCGGAAGACAAAAAACGCGTCCGCGGCTTCATGTTTCTAAGCGAGAAACCCATCCTCTACGTGCTCAACATCAGCGAGTCCTCCGACTTGGGCCGCGAACTGGAAGCCGCCATTGCCACATACGGCCTGGCCGAAGTGGCCGCCCGTCCGAATGCCGGCGCCACCGCCATTTGCGGCAAAGTCGAAGCTGAATTAGCCGAAATGGCCGATGAGGAAGCCGCCGAATTCCTCGCCAGCTATGGTCTGAAGGAAAGCGGCCTGGTCCGATTGGTGCGTAAAACTTATGAATTGCTGGGTCTGATTTCCTTCTTCACAGTGGGAGAAGACGAATGCCGCGCCTGGACTATCGCCCGCAATACCCGTGCCGTGGAGGCAGCCGGCGCCATCCACTCCGACCTGGAGAAGCACTTCATCCGCGCCGAGACCATCCATTGGGATGCGCTGCTGCAGGCCGGCTCCGAAGCCAACGCTCGCGCCCGCGGCACCCTGCGCCTGGAGGGCAAGGACTACATCGTGCAGGACGGCGACGTCATGCACATCAGGCATTCAGGGTAGTTTGCCCCTACCCGATGCGAAAGCAACTGGGTACTGAGTACTCTGATATTCTGCCACCGCCCCATGCAACCGATCCTGCTCAGCATCCTGCTTGGCCTGACCGCCGCCGCCGCCAACCTCCTGGGCGGGGCCGTCATTGTCCGCCGTCCGTGGGAGCGGCGTTATCTCAAATACTTTGTCGCCCTGGGCGCCGGCTTCATGCTCGCCACCTCGCTGGTGGAAATGGTGCCGGAGAGCGTAAAGCTGCGCGGCTTTCGTGCCGGCTTTCTCGTCCTCCTCGGCTACCTGCTCATTCATTTCTTTGAGCACACAGTCACGCCTCACTTCCACTTCGGCGAGGAAACCCACACCGCTGAGTTCGCGCAGGCACGCAAAAGCATCTCCGTCCTGCTTGGCCTGATCATCCACACCTTCTTTGACGGCATCGCCATCACTTCCGGCTTTCTGGTTTCCAGTTGGCTGGGGTGGATCATCTTCATCGCCGTTTTTCTGCACAAAATTCCCGAAGGCTTCACCGTAGCCTCGGTGATGCTGGCCAGCGGCCGCAGCCGCGGCATTGCCTGGGGCGCCTCCGCGCTATTGGGAGCAGCCACCCTCGCCGGCGTGCTCACCATGGTTTTGTTCAAGCACGCGGTGAGCGCCGGGCTCCCGCTTTCCGCCGGTGTCACCATTTACGTCGCCGCCTCCGACCTCATTCCTGAAGTCAACCAGGAGCCTGGCGTGAAAATGGCTCTCCTGGTATTTGTTGGCGTCGGCTTTCTCTTTCTTTTAGACAGCGTTTTCCGAATTCACTAATCAGGCCTCTCGCATGGTTGCGACGCAGTCTTGGGTAGCGCATTGACCTTGCCAGGGAGCGCGGCCCGCTGGTGGGATCAGAGCAACCACGGCCTTTCGGTCGGAAATACAAAAGGCCCAGCCTTCCGGCCGAGCCTTTTGCCTTCTTCGAGATACTGACCACTCGCAACTGACTACTTACAACTGAAAGGGCTACTCCACCTGGTGCTTCGCCGTATACCCATCGCGGTACACCAGCTGGTACTTAACCTCTTTGCCCTTTTGATTGTGGATTTTCAGCGGCTTCCCGTCCTCACCCACCAGGTCCACCTTCAGCTTGCGGTAGGTTCCATCCAGCTTCGGATCCGTGGGGTGGTAGGCGATGGTGTACTGGTTGCGCAGGTCGTTGCCAATGTCACGGTAAACGTCGGGAAATTCGCCCTGAAAGCGCGGAAAGTAAGCTTTGCCGCCTGTCAGCTTGGCAAATGTTCTCATCTGGTTATCAGCCTGCAGATAATCCATCATGGCCGCCGACACGTCCGGATTCATGCCGTAGTGCGACTCTACGTATTCCCGCCACATGAAACCGATACTGATCGGGAAGATGGTTACGTCCTTGGTCGCCTTGATCTTTTGCAGCATATGGTCCAGTGTCAGCTTGCTGAACGTATCCCGGCCGGTGGAAACCAGCACGATCGCCTTTCTCCCAGGAAGGCGCTCCAGGCGGTCCAGCGTGTCGTAGAGCGCGTCAAAAAGGTTGGTTTCGCTAAAGCCGGGAATGCGCAACTGGTTCAGCGCGCCAAAAATCGCCCGCTTGTCCTGCGTGAAATCCACCAGAATGTAGGGCTTCATGTCGTAGGACACCACGGCCACCCAATCCTGTGGTTTCAACGAATTGGCGAAATAGTACGAGGCATTCAGAGCGTCGTACATGAAGGAATAGTTGGTGGCCGCGAACTCCACCAGCAGCACCGCTGTGATAGGCGCTTGCGACTGGCTGAAACTGCTGATCTTCTGCTCTACCCCATTTTCATAGACATGAAAATTGCCCTCTTTCAGGCCGGGGATAAATTGCCCCTCCTTGGTAAGTGCCATTACATCCAAGGTAACCAACGGCACGTTTACCTGAATGGAGTAGTCCGGCATGCCGGGAACCTTCTTGGGGGCTGTGGGCGGAGGCGGCGGAGGCGGCTCCTCTTTCTTTTTGGGAACCACAATTGGTCCAATATCTCCTTGCGGACCACCAGCTTCCGGCGGTGCGGTCTCGGACGGCTTCTGTTGTTGGCTGGAATTTTGATCGGTCTGCGACTGCGCCGCCGCGGCTGCGAGCAGGAAACTTAACAACAGGCACAGGATCGCACTCAGGCTAACTGCCCGGATAGCAATCCTTTGCCCTGGGGAACAGGACGACTGCAGGTTCAGCATGAATCCCTCGGGACCAGACTCTCTCTGTGCTAGTATAGATGCACCCTGGCGCGATTTGGCACAGATATCGCGCTGGTTTTACCTCCCTCATAATCAGAGACCTGGCTCCAGACTGCGGTTTCCGAAGTCTACCCAGGCAGAGTTGCTGGATGAAAAAAACGAATTTTGCGCCCCTGGTTGTGTTCAGTTTGTTGCTGTTAGTGGTCACCGGTCTTGCCAGCGACCTGTCCCTCAAAACCAAAATTCTGCCCCTGGACCAGATCCACGCCGGCATGCGCGGTGTGGCCTACACCGTCTTTCAGGGGACGGCGCCTGAGTCCATGGAAGTCGAGGTGTTGGGCGTTCTCCGCGATGTCAATGGACCTAAGGGAGATGTCATCCTGGTGCGTCTGCACGGGCCTAAAGTCGAATACACCGGCGTCGTGGCCGGAATGAGCGGCAGCCCGGTTTACATTGACGGTAAGCTGGTCGGCGCGCTCGCCTTCCGCATCGGCGAATTTTCCAAGGAGCCCATTGCTGGCGTCACTCCTATTCAGGAAATGCTGGAAATCAGCGAACTGGACCGCAGCAAGCCCAATGAAATCGAGCCCGCTTCAGCCAAGGCCCCGCAGGTAACTGACAAGACTGCCGCGCCCGGCGTCACCGCTGCGCCCACAGGCTACAAGGATTATCTAACTCCGATTGATACCCCGCTGGTGTTCACCGGCTTTGACAGCCAGGCGTTCCAGCGCTTCGCGCCCCAGTTCCAGGCCGCCGGCATTGTGCCGGTCATGGGCGCCGGATCGGTCACTCCCGGCGAAAAGCAGCCTGAACCGCTCGTGCCCGGCTCTTCGATCAGCGCCGTCCTGGTTCGTGGCGACATGAACATTGCCGCCACCTGCACGGTGACCTACCTCGACGCCAGCCATCTGCTCGCTTGCGGCCATCCCCTGATGCAGTTCGGCAACGTGGACCTGCCCATGGATAAGGCGGAAGTGCTTGCCACCCTGCCCTCTCCCGCCAATGCTTTCAAGATTGTCAATACCACCGAGCAGGTGGGCGCTTTCGTGCAGGACCGCCACAATGGCATCCTGGGCGTTTTCAACAAGCAGCCCGAGATGATTCCCGTAACTCTCAGCATTCACGGGGTTACCCGGCCCAAGACTTTCCATTACCAGGTGCTCGATAACAGCAAGCTCACCCCCCTGGCCATGATGGCTACCGTTTTCAGCGCCCTGCAGGGGGTAAACGAATACGGCGAGGACACGACTTACCGCCTGGATGGGCGCATCCAGGTCAACGGCTACCCGGATGTGGACCTGCGCGACATGTTCGCTCCCGGCGACGGCGGCCAGCCCACCGGTGTGCAGGTAGCCCTTTCCCTCGGCGACCGTTTCAGCCGGATTTTCGATAATTCCTACGAAGTCCCCAATATCCGCGGCGTGGACTTGAGTTTCGACCTGGTCAATGACCGCCGCTCCGCCCGTTTGGAAAGCGCCCGCACCGATGCGACCGAAGCCCGGCCCGGTGACGAAGTCATGGTCGAAGCGGTGCTGCGCCCCTATCGCGGCGAGCGCATTGTCCGCAGGATTCCCATTCGCGTCCCCACCTCCGCTTCCAAGGGAACTCTGCGCATTCTGGTAAGCGACGGCGACACTCTCGACCGCATCCGCAGCAGCGGGGTTCCCATGGGCCGGCAGCTCGATTTGGGCTCTATTGTCGCCCTGCTGAACAAAGAACACTCCAATGACCGGCTTTACGTTTCCCTGCTCGAGGCCGATCCGGAAGCCATGGTGCAGGACAAAGTCATGCCCACCCTCCCGCTCTCGGTGATGAATGTCATGGACGGCATGCGCGGCACCCAGGACATGGTGGTGCTGGGTGAGTCTTCGGTGAACGAAGCCTCCACCCCGCTTGACTACCAGGTCTCCGGCGCCCAGATCATCGCCTTGACCGTAAAGTAGGTGTTGGTAGCTGGTAGTTGGTCCTGAGGTCCGCCTTTAAAAGCCAATGAACAGCAGGTCCTTCCCTTCGCGCTCCTTCGCATCCGCTCGGTCGCGCTCGGCTCAGCATGACAAATTGTTTGGGCGGACTTTGGAGTCTCACAAGGATGCGTTACAGCAAAGAAAACGGATTCGTTTCGTCAATCCATTGTTGCGCATCACCAACTACCGACTACTAACTACCAGCTACCATCGGGCACGCCCTTTGCTCCCCGTGATACCCTGATGTTTCCCTCAATGTTTCCAGAGGTTCCCAGCAAAATGCCAAAATTCTTCGCGCTCTCTGTCATTCTTCTGTCCGCAACTCTCGCCATCGCCGAAGGTACCCGCACCTGGCAGCAGTCCAGTTTCGATGACTTTGAAAAAGGCACGGCCAATGGCGTGGCCATCACCAGCGACGGTTCGCTCGAACTGGCGCCTTCATTTCGCAGCCTGTATCTCACCCCCTCCACCTACACCTGGGCCATGGATACCGACAGCCAAGGCAATGTTTACGTTGCCGCCGGCTCTCCCGCGCGCGTGTATCGCATTACGCCTGAAGGCAACGCCAGCGTGATTTTCGCGCCCCAGGAACTGCAAGTGCAGGCCCTGGTTGTGGACCCGCGCAACACGGTCTATGTGGGCACCTCGCCCGATGGCAAGGTTTACAAGGTAGAGCGCAATCAGGCCGGTTCCAGCGCGGCCCAGAAGAGCCCGGCGGCTTCGCAGGCCAAAACCACCGTAACTGTGGACCCCAACTACTCCTCTTCCGTCCTCTTCAATCCCGGAACCAAATACATCTGGGCCTTGGCGCTGGACAAGGAAGGAGATCTTTACGTGGCCACCGGCGACCGCGGCGAGATCTTCAAGGTGGCGAAAAACGGCGAACATTCTCTGTTCTTCAAGAGCGATGAGGCCCACATTCGCGTCCTGGCTCTTGATGCCAAAGGCGATCTCATCGCCGGCTCCGATGGCAGCGGCCTGGTTTACCGCATCTCGCCCGAAGGCCAGGCATTTGTTCTCTATAGCGCCCCGAAGAAGGAAATCACGGCGCTTGCCATTGACAACAAGGGCAACATCTACGCCGGCGCGGTGGGTGAAAAGCACACTCCTGCGGCCGGGGCGGTTCCCATCCAGGTGCCCGCCGCCCCCATTTCTTTCGGCTCCCAGATGGGCTTGACCGTTAGCCCGATCTCGTCTGCTCCTGCTCCTGTCCTTTCAGTTCCCAGCTTCCCCACTGCCGGAGGCTCAGAGATCTACCGCATCGCTCCCGACGGTTCACCGCTCACCTTGTGGAGCTCCCGCGATGACCTGGTTTATGCCCTGGCCTTCGACAACCAGGGCAGCCTGCTGGCTGGTACCGGCAATAAGGGCCATATCTACGCCATCACCGGCACCGATGAATTCACCGATCTGCTCAAGGCCCCTGCCAACCAGGTAACGGCGTTTGCCAAGGGTCCCCAGGGCGGCCTCTATGCCTGCAGCAGCAATTTCGGCAAGGTGTTCGTGCTCGGGCCTCGACCGGAGAACGAAGGCACATACGAGAGCGACGTTTTCGACGCCCACATCTTCTCCCGCTGGGGCCGGGCCGAAGTACGCTCTGCCGGCCCTGTGGACCTCTACGCGCGCAGCGGCAACGTGGACAATCCCGACCGCAACTGGAGCACCTGGCAAAAAATTGATCCCCTCAACCAGGGCGCCGTTTCCATTCCTTCCGCCCGCTTTGTGCAGTGGAAGGCCGTGCTCCACGCTGGCCGCACTTCCGCCCAGGTGGAGAGCGTGCTGGTCAATTACCTGCCCAAGAACGTCGCGCCTGAAATTGATGACGTTACTGTCCAGGTCGGCATGCGCTACCAGCCTATGCCCAAAGCGCCCTCCGATTCCGGGTCTGGAGGACGCGGCCAGCAGTCCAACTCGCCTCTGCCGCCTTCCATCCATGACAGCGGATCTATTGCCGTGCACTGGAGCGGCCACGATGACAATGACGATCAACTGGTCTACTCCCTCTACTATCGCGGCGATGGCGACACCCGCTGGCTGCTGCTGAAGAAAGACCTGGACGACCGCTACTATTCGTTTGACTCGAGCCTGCTCCCCGACGGCGGCTACACCATGAGGGTGGTCGCCTCCGATGCGCCGTCTCATTCCCCGAAGGAGGCGCTGACTTCTTCGCAGGAGAGTGCGCGCTTCGAGGTGGATACGACTCCGCCCGCCATCCAGGATTTGCGCGGCGCCATGGCAGGGGATCAGCTGCGCGTCACTTTCCGTGCCGTGGACGGCTTTTCACCCATCAAGCGGGCCGAGTATTCCATTGATGCCAGGGACTGGCAGTACGTGGACCCGGTTGGGCAGATTTCTGATTCCAAAACGGAATCCTACGACTTCAGCATTCCCATGCCCGCGGGCGGCCCCCAGGAGCACATTGTCGTGGTGCGAGCCTATGATCGCTTTGATAACATGGGCGCGGCGAAGTTTGTGCTTCGCCCCTCCGCCACCAAATGAGCGCCCGGGGTCAGCGGGCAGTGGTTAGAATGCAGTGGTCAGTATTGGCCGACGGCCGCTGACCGTCAGCCTTTTGGCGGGAGCGGGTGCCCCAAATTTGCCCGCCTGCGTGAAGCCATCAACTCATCACGAATTGGCGATCGGGAGCAAGTGTGGGGAAGTTCCCGGCCCTTATCCTGCCCGTCCACTCTGATTGCATCTCAACCACATCCCCACATTTGGCCGCATCAGATCTGCGGTGAAATCAGCGATCGTCGAACGCGGCCAAATATGGGGCACCCGCGTCGTGTCTTTTGTGGCGAGGGCGTTCCGCCCGACCAACCACCGACAACCGGTCCACCACCGACCGTTATAATCAGTTTGAGCTAGCAATTAGTAGCTAGCGGCTAGCAGCTGCTCCCATGTCCTTTGAACTTTTCGTCGCCCGGCGGTACCTGCGTGCCAAGCGACGCCAGGCTGTCATCGGCGTCATTACCGCCATCTCCATCGCCGGAGTGGCCGCCGGCGTGGCTTCGCTCATCATTGCCCTCTCCATTACCAATGGCTTTCGTACTGACCTGCAACAGCGCCTGCTTGGAGCCACCGCCCACGTCAACCTCATGCGCGTGCAGAGCCAGGGCATCACCAACTGGCGACCGCTGCTCGCCCGGCTCCTCAAACAGCCGCACGTGGTCGCCGGCGCGCCCGCCATTTACGAGCAACTGCTGATCTCGCGCGGCGCGCGCGCCCAAGGTGCAGTCCTTAAGGGCATTGTTCCCGCCGACGAGCGCAAGGTCAGCGACCTGCTGGGCAGCATCAAACAGGGCTCCGCTTCCGAACTCAGCGCATCCCAGCCTCCACCGCCACCCGAGTCCGCATCTCCTTCGTCCCTGCAGGCGGCTCGTCAGCGCGTCCAGTCTCTGCCCCCTATCGTCCTGGGCAAGGACATGGCCGATGCCGTCGGCGCTACGGTCGGCTCCGTCGTACTGGTCACCAGCCCGCAAGGTGAACTCACGCCCTTTGGCCTGGTTCCCAAATTCCAGAATTTCCGCGTGGTCGGAATCTTTCAGTCCGGCTTTTACGATTACGACAGCACCTGGGCCCTCACCAGCCTCTCCGCCGCGCAGAAATTATTCGGTTTGGCGGATGAGGTCGCGGTGCTCGAATTCAAGGTGGACGACATCTACCGCGCCGCCCAAGTCGGCCAGGAACTGGAGAAAGCCGCCGGCCATAGCTTCATGAGCACCAACTGGATGGAGCAGAATCGCGCGCTTTTCCGCGCCCTGCGCCTGGAACAGGTGGTCACCTTCATCACCATCGGGCTGATTGTCTTCGTGGCCGCCCTCAACATCCTCATCTCGCTCACCATGATGGTGATGGAGAAAACTCGCGACATTGCCGTGCTCATATCCATGGGCGCGCGCAAGCGGCAGGTTCGCCGCGTCTTCATCACCCAGGGAGTGCTGATCGGCGTGCTTGGCACTGTGATCGGCCTGGTCGTGGGCTATGCCCTCTCCTGGGCGGGCGGCCACTACCACCTGATTTCGCTCGCGCCCGAGGTTTATTCCATTGACTACGTTCCCTTCGCGCCCACCCTCCTGGATGGCGTGCTGGTTGCTGCCGTCGCCTTGGCCATTTCCTTCGTCGCCACCATCTATCCTTCCTGGTCGGCGGCACGCGTCGCACCCGCGGAGGCGCTAAGATATGAGTAGCCGTCGGTCCCGGACGGGACGAGATAGTAAGACCCCGGACGGAAGTCCTGGGCTAGATGCATAGCGGAAATGCAAGTCCCGCAGGGGCGGGCATTGCTGGTCTGCCCTCTCAACAGCTCAGTAGCGAGAAACGCTGACTCCTGGCTCCTGGTTCCCGACTCCTTCCTCCACCATCACCGGCTCATCCCCCATATGCAAAAACCATTTCTCCATCACTACGTTTTTCGCAAACCACTCCATGCGCAATAACCTTCGCGCAATCCCCGCCACCAGCGCGGGCGAAAGCCGCCGGCCCACAGCCGTTGCCCAGTCGCCCCGGGTATGCCCGTAGCGCGCCCGCAGCAGCCCGGGGTAAGGCTCAAGCTTTTCCCGGCGGAAATCCCCCTCCGCCGCCGCGATTACCTTGGCGGCCAGCAGCCCGGACTCAATCGCCGGGCGGATGCCCTCCCCGCTCTGCGAGTAGGCCAGCCCGGCGGAGTCGCCGATCAGCATTACCCCGTCGTCCACCAGCGTGCGCGTCGTCTTGGAAAAGATCAGGTAGGCGTGGCCCAGAATGGACGCCGGCAATTCGAACGCCACTTTGCCTGTGCGCTTCAGGAACTCCAGAAACTCCGCCACGTGCCCCGACAGGCTGCGACGGTCAAGCCGCCCCAGGCCCACGTTAAGCACATTCCCTTTGCGAAAGCACCAGCCGTAGCCGCGCATATCAGCGCAGAAGTAAAGTTCCGGTATTTCCGGCTGGATGGAGCAGGCCGACTGCTGGCCCGCATCCATCTCGAACTCCGCCTCCTGCGCCACCACGATTTCCTCGCTCCCCATCTTGGCGCCCAGTTGCTTGGCTATCGGACAGAAGTGCCCACCCGCGCCAACCACCAACTTTGGGTTGAAGTTTCCATTCACCACCCAGCCGCCGTCCCGGCGGTGCATGTTTTCGAAGGCCACCCCCTGCAGCACGCGCGCGCCACAGCGCTTCAGCAGGTAATCGTCAAACTCATAGCGCCGGATGCCGTAGCTCACCGGACGGCCGTAGCTGGTTTGAACTTCCGGATCGCCCATGCGGCTGGTGCGAAACCCGCAGATAGGCTGGAAGGCGCGCCCGCGGGCATAGTCGGCGGGGTCAAGCTGCAATTCGCTGACAATCTGCGGCGTGATCCAGCCCCCGCACACCTTGTCGCGGGGGAAGGTCTGTTTATCTATGATGAGCACATCCAGGCCCGAGCCGCGCAGCGCCCAGGCGCACGACGAGCCCGCCGGCCCTCCGCCCACGATCAGCACATCACACTTTTGCATTAGTGCGCGCCCCTGGTTACCCGGGTAACATAGTCGGGTCGAGCCAACATTCTCGCATAACTAATTTTTGCCTCGGCGACATCCGTTTTCCGGGCAGCGGCATCTCACGATTCCGGTTGCGCCTTTCCTCACGTTCTTGTCCGGAGCACGGTCGTCAGGCGCCGCGCGCCGAGGCAACACAACCCTTATAACAGCTGAAAGGAGCACGATCATGGCTCCCCTCATTGAAGCTGAACGCTGGTGCGAGCAGGTGGTCGCCCGAAGCCTGGTGACCCAGCGCGTTGTGGATTGCCATCGTCCCGCGGTTTCCATCTGCCCCGGTTGTGGCAACGGCTTGTGTGAAGACCATCAAGTCGTCTGCCACGAGTGCGGGGTAAGCTTCTGCACCCGCTGCGACCACCTTTGCCGCCAGGCTCACGCGGCGTAACCAGACATCTGGCGCCAACTGCTGGCTGCCCACAACCGCTCGGGCTTAGTCTGCCGCTTGCAGCCCAGCCACGCTCTCGTCGCGCGGCTCATAGAGATGCGCTCGCGTCCACGGAATCGCCTTGCATGCTGAGCCCGCGAATACTACCTGAAACAATTGCATGGTCCCGGTATGGAACGCCGCCGCCGAGCCCGCCAGGTACAGCCGCCACATACGCACAAAGCGCTCATCGAACATGGCGGCCACCTGCTGCTTCGAACCCTCGAAGCGCTTTAGCCAGTGCTCCAGTGTGCGGGCGTAGTGCAGGCGCAGGTTTTCCACATCCAGCACTGCGAAGTCCCAGGGCTCGAAGATGTCCATCATCTCGCGCAAGGTGGGCGGGTAGGCGCCGGGGAAAATATGCTTGCGCACCCAAGTGTTCAACGGCCGGGGCCGATTGCGCCCAATAAAGTGCAGCAACCCGCGCCCGCTGTCGCCCACGCTGCGATGAATCACCCGGCTGAGTTCCCGGTAGTGTTCCCGGCCCACATGCTCCAGCATGCCCACGGAAACGAAGGCGTCAAAGCGGCCGTGGATATTGCGGTAGTCGTCTTCAATAAATTCCACCCGCTGGTCGAGCCCCTCCTGCTGCGCCCGCCAGCGCGCGTACAC
>DATEJK010000185.1:0-31384 GCA_035278025.1 Terriglobales bacterium
CGGAACAGGAAAGTGCTATGCGCGCCCTTCAGGAGCGGCCTGTCGTTGAAAAACGCCAGTCCCCTGCCATAGCCGCCCAGCACGTACTTCCACCCGAACAGATTGTCGCCACCGCTCAGCGCGATGCTGTAAACCTGCCCGGGCGCCACCCGCAGGCCGCCGCGGGGAAGAACAAACAGAACATGGCCGCAGTCGGTCACGGACACGGTCTTTGATATCAGCGCCACCCCCACTCCCTCATCATTCATCACCATCATCGAGATTTCGGCGCTGTCTCGACCCGGATTGGCCACCACCAGTTCCACTTCCACCCCGGTCAGCCGGCGCTGGGACGGAATAAAGGTCTGGCGGACAAAATTATTGAGATTGGTCCATGCGTTCTGCCAGGGCGCGGTGTTGGCCTGGTCGGGCTTCATCATGGACTGCAGCGCCGGCGCGCGGCCTCCCGCCGGCCTCACACGAATGGTCACGGTAAAGGTGATGTCGTTCGTGTATGGTGGCCCGCCGTTCATCACCGGCACTATCACCCGCGCCTCTCCTTCGGCGGCCGCCTCCAGAACGTAAATAAAACCGGGGCCGCCCGGATTCGCCGGCCAGTCCTGTGCGGTGTTCAGGAGGCGAATGGCGGGAGAAGATATTTCGGGCGTGCCATATTGCCGGGGTCCGATGGTTCTGAGGCTGATCTCAATCTGTTGCCCCACCCGCGCGGATACATGCTGTCCATTGTTCGCAAAATCGAGGGCTAACACCTGTTGTCTGGCGCTAGTCGAGAGCGGATACGGTTGCTTGGCTTGAACGTTTTCGCCCGCCGTCAGCAACAGCGCCAGCGGGACCAGAAAGACCGCTGTTCGTAGCTGTCTCATAAGCCAACTTTCCGCCGTGAATCAGGGCTACATACAATAGAATGGTTCTGGGCTCCCCTGTTGCGCTCTAAGCGGTGGTCGGCTCCAAGCCAGTCATAACGCGGAGGTATCTTTATGACAAATCGGTACCAGGCCCTGGTTCTGTGTTTCTTGTTGGCCGCGCTGTTTGCCTGCAGCAAGCCGCAGCCGGCAAGCGAAAGCGAGGGCCCCTCCACTTCTTCCGAGGCGGGCAACACCTCTGCGCAGCCCGCTAACCCCGGCGCCCAGCCCGCGCCTAAATTGCAGAAGCGGGCGCAAGCCGAACCCATTGTGATTCCTGCCGGCACCGTGATAACTGTGCGCCTGGGCCAGGCGGTGGGTTCCAAGATCAGTAACAGCGGCGATAGCTTCCCCGCCTCCGTGGCCGAGCCGGTCATGGCCGGCGGCCGCACCGCGATTCCCGCTGGCGCTGAAGCCGAAGGCACGGTGGTCCAGGCCGCGCCTTTGGGGCGATTCAAAGGCGGGGCGGTGCTGCGCGTAGCCTTGACCTCGGTTACGGTGGGGGGAACGCCGCGCCAGGTGCAGACGGCGGCGGTAAGCCGCTCGGAGAAGGGCAAGGGAAAGCGCTCGGCGGTCATGATTGGCGGCGGGGCGGGTCTGGGAGCTCTGATTGGCGGCTTGGCCGGCGGCGGCAAGGGCGCTGCCATCGGCGCAGCCGCGGGCGCGGGCGCCGGCACCGCGGGTACCGCCTTCACCGGCAACCAGAACATCGTGCTGCCTGCTGAATCCACCCTCAGCTTTAAGCTGACGCAGCCGCTGCAGGTGCGGAAGTAAGGAGCGGTCGCTAGCTTTTGGCTTTTGGCTCTTCGCTTGGCCTTTGGCTCAAAGAGCACATGCCCAAGCTGTACAACGAAGCTAACAGCCAAGAGCTAATGGCTAAGAGCGAATACTCACATCTCCATGCTCCCCTTCTCTCGCTTCCGCGCCCTCACCTTCGACTGCTACGGCACGCTCATTGACTGGGAAACCGGGCTGCTCGGCGCCCTGCGGCCCATTTTGCGGGCGCACGGCAGCAAGCTCCGCGACGAGCAGATCCTGGCCCTCTATGCGGAGTTGGAGCCGGCAGCTCAAAATCCTTACCGCCGCTATCGGGATGTTCTGGAAGGCGTGGTGCGCGGATTCGGCAAGCGGCTGGCATTCCAGGCTTCTGAGGCCGAAGCCCGCTCACTCCCTGACTCGCTGAAGAACTGGCCGCCGTTTCCGGATACGGTCGCGGCACTGCAAAAACTGAAGACCCGCTACCAGCTGGCCATCATCTCCAACACCGACGACGATTTGTTCGTTGGGACCGCGCCTCATCTGCAGGTGAAGTTTGACCAGGTAATTACCGCCCAGCAGGCGCGCGCCTACAAGCCCTCGCTGGCTCCCTTTCGCCTGGCCCTGGAGCGGCTGGGCTTGCCCAGAGAGCAGGTGCTGCACGTTGGCCAGAGCGTTTACCACGACGTGGTGCCGGCCAAATCGCTCGGTCTGGCCACGGTGCTGGTGCGCCGCCGCGGCTTTGGCGCTACCCGCGCCGCAACCGAAAAACCGGACCTGGAAGTGGCCGATATGGAGAGTTTGGCGGTGACGATCCTGGGCTAAGGGCCGCCAGCTGCCAGCTACTGATTTACCGGAATCTTAATAATTTTCTTCTGGATGGCGTAGGTCACCAGTTGCGCCTTGTTGTGGATATCGAGCTTGCGCATCAGATTGAACTTGTGGGCCTCGACCGTCTTGACGCTCAGCCCCAGCAGCACGGCAATTTCCTTCACTGAATTGCCCTCGGCCAGCAGCTTGAGAATTTCCCGCTCCCGCGGGGTCAGCGTGGAAATGCGGGGCCGCATCTTGGAGTCGCGCACCCGCGCGCGGAAATCCTCCACCAGCTTGCTCAGCACCTGTGAGCTCAGATATTTGCCGCCTTTGTAAACGTCGCGCACCGCGCTCACCAGCTGGGGCGCGGGCGTGTCCTTCAGCACGTAGCCGGCGGCGCCCACTTCCAGGCACTGCACCAGGTAGTCTTCGTCCTCGTACATGGTCAGGAACAGCAGCTTGGTTTCAGGACGGTTCTTGCGAATCTGGCGCGCGGCCTCGAAAGACGACAAACCGGGCATGCCGATATCCATGAGCACAATGTCGGGGCGCAGGTCGCGCGCCCTGTCCACTGCTTCGCCGGCGTCGGCGGCTTCGCCCACCACCTCGAAGTCGGACTCGCCTTCCAGCAGTCGCCGCACTCCCTGGCGGAACAATGTGTGGTCGTCAACCAACAAACATCTGATCTTTCCCATCAGTTCACCCTGGTGATCTCGAAATTAGACGTGCGAAGTACGCGCTGCCCCGCTCGTTCGTCAGCTGGCCAGAGAATTGCCCGCGGCCATAGTGCGTGGCGGATAGGCGGCATCGGCCGATACCGGCAGCTGAACTACAGCGGCTGCATCCGGAACAGTTACTTCGATGCGGGTACCGCGTCCTTTGCCGGAACGCAGCCGCAGGGCGCCCCCCAGGGCGGCAATCCGTTCCCGCATTCCAGCCAGGCCAAAACTGCGGCCCCGGGAAACGCCTTTTTGGGCGAAACCGACGCCGTCATCTTCCACCAGCAGTTTGATCACGCCCTGCTCGCGCGCCACCTGGAGGGTTACATTCCTGGCTTGCGCGTGCTTGGCCACGTTGTGCAAGGCTTCCTGCACCACGCGGTAAATTGCGGTTTCCGCTTCCGGCCCAAAGCGGCCCAGCTCGTCGGGCAAAACTACCCGCGTCTTGACTCCTGTGTTCTTGCTCAAGTCCTTGGCTTCCTTGCGGATAGCGGCTACCAGCCCGAGCTCCTGCAGGACCAGCGGGGAAAGGCGGGCAATCATGCGCCGCAGACCTTCAATGGTGCGGTCCACCACCGCCAGGGCCTCCTGGATCTTCACTTGCGAGCTGCGTGAACGCAGGCTGGCTTCCAGCATGCCCAGATACAGGCGGGTGACCATCAGGCCCTGGCCGGTTTCGTCGTGCAACTCTCGACTGATGTGCTTGCGCTCCTCTTCCTGGACGCGCAGCAGGTGGGCGGAGAGCTCGGCAATGCGCGATTCGCGCTCGCGCAGGGCGTCGGTCATCTGCATGCGGTCAATGGCCAGCGCCGAGCGGTCAGCCATGGCCCGCATCAGCTCCCGCTCCGTTGGCATCCAGCGGTAAGGTACGGCAAAGCCGATTTCCAGCACACCGATAGTCTCTTCCGTGTTCTTCTTCAGCGGCACCGCCCAGACTGATTTGGCATGTCGCAGCAGCATGGGGTTGGCCTCTTCCTGGTGCTCGCCGCTCTCCAGCACCAGCAGGTCGGCCTCGCCGCTGGCCGCAATCCTGCCGGAAAAGCCCTCGCCGGGCCGGACGCTATAGTCTTCCTCGAGTTCGCTGCCAAAACCCACGGTGGCGGCCAGCCGCAAGCCATCACCCTCCGGCTCGCGCAGCAGGATGGTGCCCAGCTGGGCCCCAAACGTGGCGGCCGTAATTTCCAAAATCTTATGCAGAAGGGAGCTGAGATCGGGCGCGGTAAGTTCGGCGTCCAGCACCGAGAGCAGGGCCGAGGAAGCCCCCTTTTGGGTCTCGAAGTACGCCAGCGAAACGGCTACAAAGGCCGCCGACGAAAACATTTCCAGGGCGGCCACCACCTCGCTCCGCCGCTCCTTAAATGCTTTGGCTACATAGGGCTCGCAGAAAAGCTCGTAAAGTTCCAGGGAGCGCGCCACGGCTCCCGCATCCACCTGCAGCTTGGCCAGGCGGGTTCCGAAGTAATTAAGGTTCTCGGCAAAGGTCTGAAAATCGCACTGGCAGAAGATGGCGAACCCGGTACCCAGGTTAAGGCGTTCCAGCGCGGTCATAGCCCGGCCGTCAAACTGGAACTCCTCAAACATTCTTGCCCGCCAGGCGGCCGTAATCTCAGGAAAACAGGGCTTCAAGGCCCTAACCGCTTCCTGAATCAAAGCACGCGAGCTTTCCTTCAACACCAGGCAGGCAGACAAGTATTCTCCTTAAGGACGGCCAGAGGGCGTGCGTTCGAACAGACCGAGTGGCGGCTGATCAGCCAGTTAACTGTAAGTCCCGAGCTTCTAAGGCATTTTATAGCTTTTCTGGTTGGGAATCCAGCCGCCCGGGGAGGATATTTGTTGAAAAGTTACTGAGCGATTCAACCTACTTTCCTTCAGTCTTTTGGTCTCCGGAAAGCGCGCCGGGCTAAGCGCCGGAACTAAGTAAAAACGTTAAGGTTGCGCGCATCAGATACAATCCTGATTTCATGCTTCGCTATTCTACCGCGGGAGAGTCGCACGGGGAGGCGTTGGTCGCCCTGCTGACCGGCATGCCCGCGGGGCTGCAAATTGAGCAGGCATTTCTCGACCGCGAACTCTGGCGCCGCCAGCAGGGCTATGGCCGCGGCGGGCGCATGAAGATTGAGCGCGACCAGGCGCATATCCTTTCCGGTGTCCGGCACGGAGCCACCATCGGCTCGCCCATCGCCATCTTGTTGGAAAATAAAGATTGGAAGAACTGGCAGGAATCGCTGCCGGTGGGCGAAGGCGATCCTGCCCGGCACAAAGTGGTCAAATCGCCGCGCCCCGGCCATGCCGACCTGGCGGGAGCCCTGAAATATAACTTCCGCGAGGCGCGTTACGTTCTGGAGCGGGCTTCGGCCCGGGAATCAGCTGCCCGCGTGGCCATTGGCGCCGTGGCCAAGCTTTTTCTGCGCCAACTCGGCATCGAGGTGCTCAGCCATGTTCTGGCGGTGGGCGGCGCCACTCTGCCCAACGCCGAAGTTTCCTGGGAGAAGATTCAAGCTCTGGCGGAAAAAGATGAAGTGCTGCTCAACTGCGCCGATCCGGAAGCCGAACAGCGCATGAAAGCCGAAGTGGACCAGGCGCTGCGCACCGGCGATTCCGTGGGCGGAGTTTTCGAGGTGGTGGCCCACCATGTCCCCCCCGGCCTGGGCACATATGCCAACTGGGACGAGCGCCTGGACGGCCTGCTGGCCGGCGCCGTCATGTCGCTGCAGGCGGTGAAGGCGGTGGAGATTGGGGTGGGAGTTTCAGCCGCCGCTTCCCCGGGGTCGCAGGTGCATGATGAAATAGGTTATTCGCGGCGGGTCGGCGATGGAGCGCCTCCCTTCACCGGCTTTGTGCGCAAGCACAACCATGCGGGCGGAGTGGAAGGCGGCATCTCCAATGGCGAGGACATTCTGGTGCGCGGCTATTTGAAGCCGATATCCACCCTGCGGCGGCCGCTGGAGTCGGTGGATTTCAGCACCCGCGAACCGGTGAAGGCGGCTTACGAGCGCTCCGACGTGTGCGTGGTCCCGGCCGCCGGGGTGGCCGCGGAAGCCATGGTGGCGCTTACCCTGGCGCGCTGCGCGCTGGAAAAATTCGGCGGCGATTCCATTACTGAAACCGTCAGGAACTTTCAAGGCTACTGCCAACAACTGCAGAACTACTGATGATCTATCCCATCGTGAAATATGGCAACCCAGTGCTGGAGAAGCCCGCCGCGCCGGTGGAGGTTTTTGACGACGAACTGCGCAAATTGCTGGCCGACATGTTCGAATCCATGTACGCGGCGCATGGAGTGGGGCTGGCGGCGCCCCAGATCGGCATCTCCAGGCGCATAGCCGTGATTGACGTTACCTTCAAGGAAGATCCCGAAGCCAAGCTGGTGCTGGTGAACCCGCAAATCGTCCGCACCGAAGGCAAGCAGAAGGGCAGCGAGGGCTGCCTGAGCATCCCCGACTTCCGCGAGCCCGTAACCCGGCCCATGCAAGTTACCGTGCGGGCGCAAGACGCCACCGGCAAGTGGTTCGAGAAGACGGGCGAAGAGATGCTGGCCCGCGCCTTCATGCATGAAACCGACCACCTGAACGGCCGCCTCTACATCCACCACATCAGCGCCCTGAAGCGCGACCTGATGAAACGCAAAATCCGCAAGCTGGTGAAGGCGGGAGAGTGGGGGGATTGAATTGTGTAATTTTGTAATCGGGTAATTGGGTAATTTGAAGACCGGTAAGGCCCTCCTTCAATTACACAATTACCCGATTACACAATTACTCAATGAGACTAGTTTTCTCCGGCACGCCGCGGTTTGCCGTTCCCACGCTGGAAAAGCTGGTGAGCGGCGGATTCGAGGTGCGCCTGGTGGTGACCCAGCCCGATAAGCCGCGCGGGCGTGGCCTGGAACTGGCGCCTTCGCCGGTCAAGAGCCGCGCGCTGGAGCTGGGCCTGCCAGTGGTCCAGCCCGACAAGATCAAGAACAACGCGGAGTTTCGCGCGCAGCTTGCCGCCTTGCGCCCCGAAGCCATAGTAGTGGTGGGCTACGGGCGCATCATCCCGCAATGGATGATTGATTTGCCGCCGCTGGGCAACATCAATCTGCATGCTTCGCTCCTGCCCAAGTACCGCGGCGCCGCGCCCATTCAGTGGGCCATTGCCATGGGTGAAACCGTGACCGGCGTGACCACCATGCGCATTGACGCCGGCCTGGATACCGGTGACATTCTGCTGCAAAAAGAAATTCCTATCGCGCCCCTGGACACGGCGGAAACGCTGGCTCCGCCAATGGCTGCCATGGGAGCTGACCTCATGGCCGAAACCCTGCGCGGGCTGAGCGCGGGCGCGATTCAGCCTCGCCCCCAGGACCACAGCCGGGCAACCCTGGCGCCCATCCTGAAGCGTGAAGACGGCCTGATAGATTTCCGGCGCCCGGCGGGGGAGATCGTGAACCGCCTGCGCGGATTCCAGCCCTGGCCCGGCGCCTTCACCAGCTTTCGCGGCAAGCAGCTGCAGGTGTGGCAAGCGAAGCCGGCTGCGGCAGCGCTGCCGCCGGGCGAAATCAAAGTCGAAGGCGAGCGCCTGCTGGCGGGATGCGGCCAAAACACCACGCTCGAGCTTCTGGAAGTTCAACTCCAAGGCAAGAAGCGCATGGCGGCGCGCGACTTTGTCAACGGCTACCAGCCAAAAGCGGGAGAACGATTTTTCACCACAGAATGAGTTTTCACCACAGAGGACACAAAGGGCACGAAGGAGAATCAGAAGGATTGTAAGAAAAACCGGGCTCCATTAGTCCTGTTTAGTTTCAATTAATTTGGCGATTTGAATTTTCCTTAGTGATCCTTTGTGTCCTCTGTGGTGAAAGACCTTAAATTACCCGATTACCCATGGTTTCCCCCGCCCGCGCCGCCGCTTTCGACATTCTGCTGCGAGTGGAGCGCCACGGCGCCTACGCCTCCGAACTGCTGCACTCCAGCCGCTACCAGGAGCTTTCTGCTGCTGATCACGCGCTGTGCACCGAGCTGGCGATGGGAGTGCTGCGCTGGCGCTCCGCTCTGGACGCGGGAGTGGCCCAGGCGTCTTCGCAGCCGATCGAAAAGCTCGATCTCGAAGTTTTGATCGCGCTGCGCCTGGGCGCATACCAGTTGGGGTGGCTGGAGCGGGTGCCGGCGCGGGCGGCGATTTACGAAAGTGTGGAGCTGGTGAAAAAGGCGCGCAAGCGCTCCGCCGCCGGCTTCGTAAACGCTGTCTTACGAAAACTCTCCGCAGACCGGCAATGGAAAGAGCGGCTTCCGGCTCCGCTGGCTGCTGCCCTCAGGGAGGGCGCGCAGCCGCCGACCTCGGAGCAACCAGGATGGACTTCCTATACTCCGCATTCCAGCTCTGCGGTCGCGGCGCAGCCCTGGGCCCATCAGTTCGCTCATCCGGTGTGGGTGGTGGACCGGTGGTGCGCGGAATTCGGCAGCGCCAAGACTCTGGCTATCTGCCGGTACGATCAGCAGGTGCCGCTAACGGCCATCCGCCTGCGCGCTCCCGAATGCGAAACCGAATTGCGGCAAGCCGGTATTGAACTATTGCCGGGCGCGTTTCTGGCCGATGCTCGCCGGGTGGAAAAGGGGGACATCACGGGCACTGCCGCATTCCGCGAGGGGCGGATCGCCATTCAGGATGAAGCCTCGCAGTTAGTGGCGGCGCTGGTAGGACGAGGGCAGAGGTTGCTGGATTGCTGCGCCGCGCCCGGAGGCAAGACCGCAATTTTGGCGGACCGCAATCCGAATGCGCAGATCATCGCCGCCGATCTGCATCCCCAGCGCGCCCGGCTGCTGCGGCGGCTGGTGCGTGCGAAAAACGTGCAGATCATCGCCGCCGACGCCGGGCGACTGCCAGTCAGCGGTGAGTTCGACCGGGTCCTGGCTGACGTCTCCTGTTCCGGGACAGGAACATTGGCCCGCAACCCCGAAATCAAGTGGCGCTTGCGCCCCGAAGACCTGGCCGACCTGCACCCCCGCCAGGTCGCAATTGCGCGTGCCGCGCTGGAACATCTCGCGCCGGGAGGAAGGCTAGTCTATTCCACCTGCTCGCTGGAGCGCGAGGAGAACCAGGCGGTGGTGGAAGAACTGCTCGCCAGCCCACCCGGCATCCAGGTGCTGGATTGCCGACTGGAGTTGCAGGCCATGCAAGAGCGCGGGGAACTTATCTGGCAAGACCTGGATTCGATTACGGACGGAGTGTTTCTGCGCACGCTGCCCGGCGTGCATCCCGGCGACGGGTTCTTCGCCGCCATCCTGGGAAAAACCGGTTAACCACAGAGGACACGAAGGGTCACAAAGGAAAATCGAAGAAAAGACATCAAGGAATGGCTCGCGCGCCAAACCTTCGAAATTTTTGGCGTCTCTCGGTCCTGCGTGCTCTTTGTGGTGTGCTTTAGCGGGTCACCCGCCGCCATCCTGGGAAAAACCGGTTAACCACAGAGGACACGAAGGGCCACAAAGGAAAACCGAAGAAAGGTCTGATTCACGTCAACTTCGTGCCCTTTGTGGTGTGCTTTAGCGGGTCACTTCGAAGTTCACCACTGTGCCGGCAGTCACCTTCTGTCCGGGAGCGGGGCTCTGGCCCACGATAAGGGTGGCGGTGGTTCCGGAAGCGGAAGTGGCTGCCGGCGCCGCATTACCCGGCGGCACAGCTGTTCCCGGGCTGCCGGCCGGCGTCTGCACCGTCAGGTTGCCCAGATGCAGGCCCGCCTTCTCGATGTCGGAGCTGACCAGGGCGAGGGGCTGGCCAACAAAGCTGGGCATCACGAAAGCCGGTGGATCGGGAGGCGCGGCCACCAGCACGCTGACTCGCGGCGCAGATACCTCGTGCGCGTTGGCGGGCGGGTCCTGGGCGATGACCGTGCCGGGCGCGGGACTGGGAAGGTGTGCGCTGGCCTGTATACCCATTTCCAGGCCACGCTCGCGAATGTTGATTTCGGCGGCGCGCCCGCTCTGTCCCACCACATCAGGAATGGCCACGCGCTGCGAGCCCAAGCTTTCCGCGGCCCGCACCTGCCAGCCGCGGCGCACCAGCGTGCCGGCATCGGGCACCTGCGACATGATCCGGCCAAACGCCACCTGCGAGCTATAGAAGCGGCGCTCCACGGAAAACGTCAGTCCATTCTGGAAGGCAAGCCGCTGCGCCTCCCCCGGCATCATGCCCGCGAAATTGGGGACCGCTACCTCCCGCCCGTGAATAGCCAGCCGCATGGTGGTAATGGCTGACACCATGGCCACCATGAGCAGAATCATGGCCAGGGAGAGCAGGCGAAACATTGTCTTTAAGCGGACGATGGAGCGATTGTAGCGCGCTACGTTCCAGTTTTCACGAGGGAGACACGAAGTTAAAAAACAAGTTACGTATCAGGGCACGGCTTCAGCCGTGCTTGGTTTCAGAATTGCGGCTTTAGCCGCTGTGGCCCAAATGACCGATTTTCAGCGGCTGAAGCCGCGTTCCCGTGAACCGTGCGGCACGCCTGAAGGCGTGCCCTGATACAAATCGCTTGCACACCAGGGCTAAGGCCAGCAAAAATTTGGAGGCTGGCGCGGCGCTGGAGCCCCGCGCTTCCACAGTGGCGCGAGGCTTTCGCGTAAGCGCCAACAACACCGGCGGACAACCGCCGGCTACCAACTGCCTCAGTGCGTCTCATCCGCTGCGGGGGCGCTGTCCGGCGTGTCCACCTTCTGGGCCACCGAGCCGGGCTGGAGCGGAGGCGGAGGCTGAAAATTGCCGGGATCGTGACCCTGCAGCGCCGCCGCCATAAACTCCATCCAGATAGGCAGCGCGGCCCGGGCCCCGGTTTCCTTGTTGCCCAGCGATTTTTTCTGGTCAAAGCCCACCCACACGCCGCAGGTCAGGTTGGGAGAGAAGCCGATGAACCAGGCGTCGGTGAAATCGTTGGTGGTTCCGGTTTTGCCCGCCAGGGCGTAGGGCATGCGGCTGGCGGCTACGGCGGTGCCGCGCAGCACCACCTCGCGCAGCATGGAGGTCATGATGCGGGCGGTGCGCTGGCTGATCACGTCGCGCACGTCGGGATAGTTCTCCTCCAGCAGGCGGCCATCGTAGTCGGTGACCTTGCTGATGTAGCGCGGCAGCAGGCGCACCCCATCCTCGGGAAAGACGCTGAAGGCGGAGGTCTGCTCCAGCACGGTGGCGTCGGCGGCGCCCAAAGCGATGGGCAGGTAGTCGGGTATCTCTTCGCTGATGCCGAAACGGTGAGCGTAGCTTATGACCGTCTCAATCCCGACTTTCTCCGCGGTCTTCAGAGCCGGAATGTTGCGCGAATTGGCCAGGGCCCGCCGCAAGGTGATGTTGCCCTCAAATTTCTCGTCGTAGTTGTGCGGGATGTAGGGTCCGGAAGGCGTGTTGAAGGTGACGGGCGCATCCAGCACCACGTCATCGGGCGTGGCCCCCTGGTCAACGGCGGCGGTATAGACGTAGGGCTTGAAGGAGGAGCCCACCTGGCGCTCCGCCTGGGTGGCGTGATTGAACTTGGAAAGGTCGAAATCGCGCCCGCCCACCATGGCCTTGATGTCGCCGGTGGCGTTGTCAATGGCGACCAGGGCGCCCTGCACGCCCGAGTCCTGCTCCAGGGTGACTCGCGCCCGGTTATCCGGCCCCAGGGAAATCACTTTCACATAGGCCACATCTCCGGGAGCCAGCAGTTGGGAAACGCGTTTCCTGGTCCAGGCTACTTCCTCCGGCCCCAGCGAGGCGAAGTAACGGCCAAACTTCACCACCGCTGTGCCGGCTGAAGCTTCGGTGACCAGCGCGTGCACGTAGCTGCCGGGTTGCAGAGTTTCATCCCAGTCGGGATTGTGGTAGCTCTCCAGGGTGCGGTCTTCCAGCAGCACGTTTTCCAGGCGCCCTTTCCAGCCGTGCCGGTGTTCATAGGCGGCCAGCCCATCCAGCACCGCCTGGTTGGCCGCTTTCTGCATGTCCATGTCGAGTGTGGTGTAGACGCGCAATCCGCCCTGGTGCACCTGGTCGCTGCCGTATTTTTTTTCCAGATACTGGCGGATCTCTTCCACGTAGTAGGGCGCCAGGGAATTGGGGTCGGTCTGCAGATTCAGGCGGATGGGCTCTTCCTTGGCGGCGGTGGCTTGCGCGACCGTGATTTCGCCGTCTTCCAGCATGGAATTGATGACCAGATTGCGGCGGCGCAGGGCGCGCTCCGGGTTGTTGATGGGAGAGTAGTAGCTGGGCGCCTTGGGCAGGCCCGCCAGCAGGGCCGCTTCCGGCAGGGTCAGGTCGCGGGCGTGCTTGCCGAAGTAGAACCGGGCGCCGGTTTCAAAACCGTAAACTCCGTGGCCGAGGAAGATCTGGTTGGCGTAGAGGGTAAAAATCTGCGCCTTGGTAAAGCGGCGCTCAATCTGGATGGCGAGCAGAATCTCCTCCAGCTTGCGGCCGTAGGTGCGTTCGGGAGAAAGAAACAGGTTGCGCGAGAGCTGCATGGTCAGGGTGGAGGCGCCCTGCACTTTGCCGCCGGAGATAAGGTCGCGCCAGGCGGCGCCCAGCACCCGCCACACATTTACCCCCCAGTGGCTTTCGAAATTTTTATCTTCGATGGAGATGACCGCCTCGCGCAGCACCGGCGGGTAGTCCTGGAAACGCGCCACTACCCGGCGCTGCAGGGCAAAAGAACCGATCACTCGCCCCTGGTCGTCAAACAGCTCGGTGTTGGAGATGGGACGGTAGTGCTCCAGGTCGTCCACCTGGGGAAGGTCGGTGTTGTAAACGAACAGCAGCCCGCCCAGGGAGCCGGCGCCCGCCGCGGCCAGCACCAGCACTCCGTACACGATCCAGCCGATCAGCCGGCGCCGGGCGGCGGCTTCTTCGGGAGTACGAACCTCAACCGGGGGCCGGTCTGCGTCCAGCAACTTCATGGGAGGATGAGTTCAGCATAGCACCAGCCCAAGCGCCCGGTGCGCAGTGGAAAGTGGCCGGGCATGTGGATGGTCAACGGAGTGAGCGCTCGTTCTGGTGGCGGCATGAGGGCCGCAAAACAAAGCCCCTTGCCGAAGCAAGGGGCTCGAGGCGGGACGTGCTGCTGACGCTTATTGCTGCGGCTGCGGCTGCGGTGGCGCCGGGGTGGCAGGAGCGGTCTGGTTGCCCTGCGTGCCGGTTACCGAGCTCAGCTGTTCCAGGTCGTTCTTCATCAGGCTGACTTCCACCCGTCCGCCGCTGACGCGCTTCGCCTTGCCGCCTTCCGTGGCGACAGGGGCGTTGCCCATACCCAGCAGGTAGATTCGGTACACGGGAATGTCGTGGTTCAGCACCAGGTAACGGACCACAGACTCGGCCACCTTCTGCGAGTTCTGGATGGCGGCCTGGCCGCGGCCGGAAGAGAAGCCCTGCACTTCGATGATGTAGCCGCGCTGGTTGGCCAGCGGGGTAGCCATCTCATCCAGCGCTTCCTTGGCGCGCTTGCTCAGCACGCTCTGGCCGGGACGGAAACGGATCTCGGTCTGCGTGGTGGGCTTGTACTGGTCAATGTTGCTGACTACCTGCTCCACGGTGTTGATGTGGGTGGTAGCGGTATTGGCCGTCGTCTGCGCCGCCTGCGCCCGATTGCCGGCGTCAATGGCGTGCTGGTCGGCTTCATTGGCCTTGTTGGTGGCCAACTGGATGCCCTGCTGGGCGCGGGAATCAACGTCCTTGATGTCCTTGGCGTTCTGCGCCGTCAGGTCGTCGAGTTCGTTTACCCGGTCACGGACGGGCGAGAGCTGCCGCTGCACATACTTTTTGCGGGCGAAGGGGTTCAGCTTGCCCCAGAAACCCTGCTTCTTATCCACCACCAGGGGCTGATGCGCGCCCGAGGTCTGGGTGCCGGTCTGGGCGTTCTTGTCGGTTTGCATGGCCGGCTGTTGCGTGCTCTGGTCGGCCGGGGTCTGGGTCTGGGTCGCCGCCGGCTGCTGGGCTGTCGGTTGCGACTGGTCCGAAGTGGTCGTGTCTTGCTGCGCCAGAACCGGGACCGAGAGGGCCGCGGCCAGCAACAGCGCCATCCATACGCGATTCTTCATTGGAAATCCTCCGAGTTGGGGAGCTTCGGGGCTCCGCTCCATTGCGCTTTTACGCGCTCTTTCTTGAATTTATTCCCGTCCCGAACCTGGGTTCCTTGCGAAGCACCCTTGCGAGCCGCCTCGCCAAAACCGGGGAGAAAATCTCGTCCTTGCGGACGCGCTCCATCTTCCTGTAATCACCTGAGTTGCCAAACTCCTGCCGCGAGGGCATTCCTAAGTTGCTCAATCACAATAAATTGTAGCGCCTTTCGGGGCCCAAGGGGGAGACGAGGGAGCCAGGCAGAGTAATTTTGATAGACACGGTATAAAAAGTGCCGTCAGAGGCAAAAAAGCGGGAAGGGGCGAGTGGCAGGCGAAAAAGGCATGAAAACCTGAGAAAACGGGGCCAGTCCCCTTGCCCGGCGGCAAATTCGCCAGGTTGTTCCGATTATTTGATGGCTTGGGCGAGCGGCGGGCTCGCCGGGGGGAGCGCATCGCCCAGTTCGGCTGGGCAAAGAGGAGCAGCGGACGGCGGAAAGAGCATCTGCTCTGGGCCGCAGCTGCGGCGGCGGCAACTATCAGCCGCGAACGAACTTTGAGAAGTCGGCGGCGCTCAGCGGCTTGCTGAAGTAGTAGCCCTGAACCTCATCGCAGCGATGTTGGCTGAGAAAGCGCATTTGCTCCTCGGTTTCCACGCCTTCCGCGATGACTTTCAAGTTAAGGCTCTTGGCCATGCTGATAATGGTGCCGGTAATGGCGGCGTCATCCGGGTTGGCGGTGACCTCGCGCACAAAGGAACGGTCAACTTTGAGCTTGTAGACGGGAAAGTGGCGGAGATAGCTCAGACTGGAGTATCCGGTTCCGAAGTCGTCAATGGAGAGTTTCACGCCCGTCTCCTTCAGTTGACGCAACATGGAGACAATACTCTCGGCATTGGACATAATCAGGCTTTCGGTGAGCTCCAGTTCGAGATACTCAGGTGGCAGGCCGGTCTCCCGCAACACCCTCCGGATCAGGTCGAGAAAACCCTCCTGGCGAAACTGCACCGCCGAGACATTAACCGCCACCGGAACCGCCGGCAGGCCCTCAGAGTGCCATTTGCGGGACTGGGTGCAGGCGGTGCGCAGCACCCATTCCCCAATGGGAATGATGAGGCCGCTGTTCTCCGCGATACGGATGAACTTGTCGGGGGGAATGAGCCCCAGCTTGGGGTGCTGCCAGCGCAGGAGGGCTTCGGCGCCGATGAGCTGGCCGCTGGCGATATCGGATTGGGGCTGGTACAAGAGAAAAAGCTCATTCTTCTGCAAGGCGCCGCGCAGGTCGCTCTCCAGATTCAACCGTTCCACCACCTGGGCGTTCATTTCCGGAGTGAAGAACTGGAAGTTGTTGCGTCCGTTTTCCTTGGCGGAATACATGGCGGCGTCGGCGTTCTTGAGCAGGGCCACGGCGTCGTTGCCATGATCCGGAAAGATGCTGATGCCCAGGCTGCACCCGATGCTTAGCGAACGTCCTTCGATCCTGGCCTCGGCAATCAGGGCATCGAGCACCCGCCGAGCGGCGACCGCAACATCGCCTATTTCCTTCACTCCATTCACCACAATGACGAATTCATCGCCTCCCAAACGGGCGACTGTGTCCTGGTCACGCGCCCATTTCTTGAGCCGGGCGGCAACCTCGTTCAAAACCCGGTCGCCGGTGGCGTGCCCGAGCGAGTCATTAATGACCTTGAAGTGGTCCAGGTCGAGGAACAAAAGGGCCAGCTTCTCTTTGCGCCTGCGGGCGGCGGCCATGGCCTTACTCAGGCGGTCCTCGAGAAGAGTGCGATTGGGGAGTCCGGTGACCGCGTCGTAATAAGCCAGATGCCGCAGTTCCTCCTCCGCCCGCCGCCGCCGGCTGATATCGAACGCGGTGGCCTCGATTACGGCAGGCTGGCCGTCTTCGCTCTGCAGCAGGGCAACGTTGTGCAGGGCCCACACCGGCGCGCCATCCTTACGCTTGAGCCGAATTTCATAGTTGCTCAGCGAACTTTCTCGGGCGAGCTGGCCGAGCAGAGCGCGCTCTTCGCCGGGATCGTACAAGATGTCGGCGGCCGAGCGCTGCAGCAGTTCTTCCCGCGATCCATAACCGAGCATGGCGACCAGGGCTGGGTTGCAGTCGAGAATTTTGCCTCCGGCCACGGCGCGGAACACCGCCGACAGATTGTTCTCGAACAGCGAGCGATAGCGCTTCTCCGAGCCGACTAACGCCATTTCCGCCCGCTTGCGGGCGGTAATGTCGGAAAATACGCCGTCGGCGTACCGCATCCCGTTTTCGCTGTGCGTTCGCAGCGCCCGGTCATGCACCCAGATCCACTCGCCATTCTTGTGTTGAATGCGGTACTCCGAATCAAAAGATTCATTTTTGGAAAAGAGATTTCGGAAACCCTGGGACACCCGCTCCAGGTCCTCGGGGTGAATGCGCCCGAACCACAATTCCTCCCCGCGGGTACATATCTCTTCGGCGGTGTAGCCGTAAACATCCTCCACGTTCTGACTGATGTAGGTGGTCTGGCCGTTTTCCGAAGAAGTCCAGGTCACGTCGGGGAGATTGGCGACCAGCCTGCGGTACCGTTCCTCGCTTCGCTGCAGCATCTCGGTGTCGCGCTCGTGCTCGGTGACATCCTGCTTAATGGAAACAAAATTGACGACTTCCCCGCGCTCGGAGAGCACAGGAAGAATGGTCATTTCCTCGCTGTACAGGCTCGCATCCTTGCGGCGGTTGACAATTTTTCCATGCCACGCCCGCCCGGCGAGAATGGTCTCCCACAGATTTTTGTAAAACTCCTGCGCATGGGTTCCGGAACTCCATACCCGGGGAGTACGGCCAATCACCTCCTCGGCTGTGTACCCTGTGACGCGGGTGAAGGCAGGGTTGACCCAGAGCACGGTGCCGGCTGGATCGGTCACGATCACGGAGTTGGCGCTGGCCTCCAGGGCGGCGGCGCGCAGGACGGCGAGGGAAATGTGATGGCGGGAATCCAGCCGGATAGCGGAATGCGGCGCTACGCCGGTCTGGGAGGTTAGCCCGCGGGCCCGGTTGCCGTTGCCGTTCCGTGGTGCGGCAATGCCTTGCTTTTTATTCCCCATCCAGTGTTCCTGCCCTTTTCGGCGGTGCTGGTTCACCCGCAAGTGGCGGCCTTGTCAGCGGAGCAGGAGCAGGAGCGGGAACAAAGCGACCAGGCTGCCGGTCCCAGAATTATCAGCTGATGGGCAGGACATCTGTGATAGCGGTCACAGCAAAGCCATTACGTTGGTAATGACCAAAAAGCGTGGAATCAACTGGGGCGGCGGTCAGCCTGGCGGCGCCGGTGCGGCAACCACAAGCGAACGACGATGGTGATGAGCAAGCACACGCCCAGGCCGAAGGTTACCAAGCCGCCGGTGAGATGCATCCAGATGGCGACGAGCCAGAAGACTGCCAGTACGATGACTGCCAACCAAAGTAGCAATTGAAGGCCCCGCGGTTATGAGAGAAACGTAAAGATGATAGCTGGCGTGCAATATTTGGGTAATAGCCCGGAGGTGCCATGAAAACCAGGACGGGGGCGGCGTGAAGGTCCACAGAATTGGAGACGCTGTTCCATCCGGGTCAGTTTCCCGCGCACACCTCGCAGGCCGGTCGAGATTATTTTTTACGTCTCCGCGGCTGCACTATGCCGAACAGCGGTGAGACGGGTCTGTCTCCGGTTACAGCGAACGCAAAAACTGCAGCAGGGCCTCCTGGTCCTTGGGCTTCAATTTGCCGAAGCGGCGGGTGACCTCGGCGGCCTCGCCGGCGTGGCGCAAAATGGCGTCGCGCAGGGTGAGGGCTTCGCCGTCGTGCATCAGGCGGCTGCGCAGGCGCACGCCCCACAAAGGAGCGGTTCGGATCTTATAGCGGGCAGCGTGGTATTCCTCGACGGAGAAATTCTTCCATTTGGCCTGGTAAATCTTCGGACCATAGTGTTCCTGCATGGGAACAACGATGCCGTCACCCGTTCCAACGTTGTGCAGAAGGAAATCGGAGTAGGGGTAAAACGTCTTGTCGCCCAGGGACTCCGGCACGGTGAAAGCGCCGCCATCCACTTTGCTGCCGGTGGGCGCGGTGCTCAGGGAGGCAACGTGGCAGGTGGCGCAGCCGATCTTGGAGAAGATTTGCCAACCGCGCTGCGCCTCGGGAGTCGCGGCCAGATGAGCGTCGCGCGCCGGCGCCTTGGTGGCGCGGATGAAGCGGGCAAAGCGGTCCAAGTCGTCGAGGCCGTCCGTATCCGGCTTGTCATTGGGTTCGGTGGCCGTGTTGCAAAGGGTTGTGACCTCATCGGGAAACAGGCGGGTGGTGATGCCCATTTCGTTGAGGTAGGCGTCTCCGGAAAAAGAGAGCAGGCTGGCGTGCTGGTCCTTCCAGCCGAAGCGGCCCACGCCGGTCTGTCCCGGCGCCTCCAGCACAGGAACGTAAATCACCTGGCCGCAAATTTTGTGGTGGCTGGCTTTGCACTGCTTCTGGGCAAGCTCGACCAGGGTCTGGTCGGCGACGGCTTCCACATAGCCATCGCCCAGAACCCCGAGGGTGAGGCGAGTGGTGCGGATAGTTTCGGAATCCGGCACCCGTTCCTGGATCTCCGTGGTGGGAAAGGTGGCGTTGGGGCAAATGGCGCGATCGTTGACCAGGGTGCGCCCGCTGATTATCACCGTGCCGTCGGCGATGGGTATGCTCGCGTTCTGGAAATGGTGGTCCGGCCCTTCGTGACCCACGCGCAGCTCGGCCACCTGGCTGTTGCCGCCGGAGGTGGGATTCTGGTGACACTCCCGGCAGGACTGGGCGTTATAGAGCGGGCCCAGGCCGTCGCTGACGCCTTCCACCTCGTCAAATCTGGCCTGGTCAGCCTGGTGCGTGGCCTGATCCACCAGGCCGTTGCTTTGATTATCGAAGCCGGTGGGCGCTTCCGGGGGCGGCGCCCCGGCCAGAGTGATGGCGAGGCTGAGAACGGCAATAGACAACAGGCTCTTCATTAGCCCTCCTTGCTCAATGCGAGGGTGAAACTTTCCCGAAACCGCCGGCTTGCGGGCTCGGTCGGCCCATCATGCTCCTGATTGGCAGGCGGCGGGGAGAAAAGTTCCGGGGTCGTGTACCTGAAACGTCATTCCTGGCTTGGATACTCAGGTAAGAGCCTTAAAGCTTAAGAGCCCGCGGCGCGAACGCGTCCAACGGGCTCCGGCAGTTGAGGAGAAAGGATTTGGGCGGAGCTAGGCGGTGCGGCCGAAGTGATTTTCCTGCGCTGGCCGCTCTTCCAGCGACTCCGGCTTCAGTTCCTGTTCGCAGAAGCGCACCAGGCGGTCGAGCAGCTTGTGGCGGCCACCGATCATGTGCAAACCGCTTTCGTGCTGATGTTCTTCGAGAATACGGTTCAGGCGATTTTCCAATTCCGACATAAGGCCTCACTGAGCACGGATTTGCCGAGCGCCAACCTCAGTGTAGCGCCCGGCCGTCGAAAGCGCTCATCGGAAAAGTTGATAGCGGCGATAGAAATTTCAAATGGCTGATGCGGGAAGCTGCGACAGGGGATTCAGCGTTGGAGAGCCGGGGCTAAAGACCCCAGTTTTTTGCTCCTGATTCGCACGGCTAAAGCCGTGCACTTCCACGCTCAGGCCGCGGTCCCTTACGAGGGAAAGCTGGTTTGCATTTTCTCCTCACGCATTTAAAAAGTCTGCCTTTGATTCTAATTTCGTCATGATCGTAGGCGACTGCCAGGAACCGATTGCCGTCTCTCCCAAGACGAGACTTGCGGACACTCGCGTTCCCAGGCGCCCGCTTTTCGTCCGCCCGCATTTTTCGCGCCTGTATTAGCTGGCGCTCACATTGGCTCGCGCCTGCATTTTTCGCGGCCGCACTAATGACGGCCGCATTACCGTGGAAGCGCAGGGCTTTAGCCCTGCGATACAGGCGTGGCTTCTAACCTGGGCTTTAGCCCCCGTGGCAGGGGATCCAGCACAAATGCAGGATTGGCGGAGGAATATGCATACTCGGCCGCCTGCGAGCACAACCGCTTTCGCACCGGATTGACTTCGATGTATTGCCGATGAACGGCATAGTCGTCCAGGTCATGTATGCGGTGATTCGTGAAACTACGCTCCCAAATTTCACCTGAGAATCCCAGGTCTTTCTTTGTTCGGTAGGAAAATCCGCCTTTGATGCGCTGAACAGCTTGCTCAAGGGAGAGAGTCTTGGCGGGTGTGAGTAGCAAGTGAAAATGCTCCGGCATCAGCACAAAGTCGTGAAGCTGGTAGCAACCTTGGCCGCGATAATGGACAAGGATCTCCAGAAAGAGCCGGGCGAATCGATCGGAGAGGAAAAGAGCGCGGCGACCCCAGGTCACCGAAGTGACAAAAAACACGCGATCGGCGCCACCGGGGCTAAAGCCGCGCGCTTCCACACCAGCCAAAGCCCATAAATTGAGGACGCCTTTTCGCACGGCTAAAGCCGCGGCTTCCGCAGTCAAGTAGAGGTCGTCGCAGAGCAAAGCTCCCCTTTCAATACTATGACCTCCCAAGGAGACAAAAACGCTAAAGCGATTCGTTTTCCGAACCGTTCTCCCAATCTGGGATTTGCTGACAGTCGCGTTCCAAGCACCCGCTCATCCTGCCCCGCACTATGTGGCGCCCGCATCACCGTGGAAGCGCAGGGCTTCAGCCCCGCGATACAGGCGCACTTCGAATCTGGGTTCAGCCCAGGTGGAGGGCGGAGCGGCTCAGGTTTCGATCTGGACGGAGCAGATGCGGCCCACGATGTAGTCAGAAGGAGTTTTGCCGGCCAGGGGCAGGACATGGGCGGAGTAGCTGTGATTTTCGGCGTACAGCATGAGGCAGGTGTTTTGCAGTGCGGCATAACGGAGATAGCTGCGGCCGGCGTGCATCACGGCATACATGTTGCGTTCGTTGCGGCGGTAGGGGAGAAGGGAGTTGTAGTGGCGGTCAAGGAGAACGAAGGCGCCGGGCAGGAGGCGGGGATACATGCTCATGCCGTCGCAAGCGCTGGCGCGGAGGAAAATGAAGCGCTGCCAGCGAGAGCGGTCGCCTTCCGTGGCCGGGCGCAGTTGACGGAGAAAGCTCTTGCTGACCTTGAAAGTATCCTTGACCTGGTCGCGGGTGAAGCGGGGGAGAATCGCGTTCAGGCCGGGCTCCACCAGGACGACATTCTCAAACTCATCGCGGGCGGGAGGCACAATTTGGGCGCGGCAGTTGAGCTCCTTTTCATCCAGCAGATCGAAGATGGAGATGTGCTGGACGTAAAGCACGCGGTCCAGGGCCTCAAGGCTGAGGCCGCGCTTGCAGTGCAGGAAATTGGAAATATGAGGCTGCTGAAAACCGGCCTGACGGGCCAATTGCAGGCCGCTGAGCTGGCCGGCGCGAACCCGCCGCAACAGGAGCTGGCGTAAATTTTCCTGCAAGCCGTGAAAATCCATGGGGCGCCTCCGAGTGATGAGCACCCGCGCCGACAAGCGACGCCGCCGAGAGTATCTTATAGCTATAGGGTATAGCTCGGAGATATGAAATTTCCAAGCTGCGGGAGGCAAAGCAGATACAAACCTTGACCCGGAGCTAACCAAAGCTATAGTGAAAACTGGATGCGATAGTTCACTAACAGTATGCAGGTACGGACTCATGAAAAGCGGAGAGGCACCCACGGAGGAAGAGGTGTTTGTGCTCTTTCGCCGCAAGGTGCAGGAAGCAGAGGTGCTGTCCGCATCCATGGAACGGCTGCTGCAGACGCTGCGCTTCACCGGTCGGTTGAGCGTGGTGGTGCAGAACGGGCGCATTCTGAAGTCGGGCTACGAGGAAGGATACTTCCGGCGCCGGGACCAGGCAGGCAGCATGCTCGCAGAAACGGTCAGCGAGGTGAGATAACGGAGCCGCAGCGGAGCGGGCTTCCTGGCCACAAGTAAATAGAGCAAGCAGGTCATCGTAAATAAAACGAGCCCTGTTCGGGTTTTGCCCCACACGGACAAAGCCGGGACAGGGCTGATTTTTTGGGGAGGCAATCATGACATCCGGGGTGGAGCCATCGGTAGGGCTGGAATTGAAATATTGCGAGCAGTGTGGGGGATTATGGCTACGGCGGCAGGGCAGCCAGGAGTGTTATTGCGCGGCGTGCGCGCGCTTTCTAGAGGAAATTCCACCGCGCATGCCCGATAACCGGCGGCGTGGCGGGTCGGGACCGCTGCGGCGAAGGATGAAGAAACAGCGCGAGCCGGGCACGGAGCTGGTGCCGCTGGAGTACGTGCTGAGCATGCAGCAGGAGGAAAAAGAAGAGCGTGAGCAAGAGCAATTGGCGGCAGTAAGCGCAGAGCCGGTTTGCGGCCTGGAAGCGGACTATGAGCACCTGTGAAATGGCGCCGGCGCACACCTGGCAAAGAGTGCAGATGAACCGGAGGTTCTCCCGCCGTTTGCCGAGAGCCGCCAAGGGTGGGGCGCCGGCGTCCGCCCTCGACCCCGGGCTGTGGATCTACCGGCAGCGGACAGCGGCGCTGCTCAACCGTTATCTTCGCCTTTCGCTGGAGGTGGGGCGGCTGCCTTCGGTGCTGGGGCGGGAGTTTTTCCGCAGTTCCTACCACCGGCGGCAGAACGTCACTTTCGAGGACGCGGTGATCTTCGTACACGACGTGGAGCATTGCCTGGAGGAGCTGGACCTGTTTTCCCAGGAAGTGCTGGTGTGGGTGGTGCTGCAGGGCTACTCGCAGGAGAAGGCTTCGCGGGTGCTGGGTTGCGCGCGACGCACCGTCTCACGTCACGTTCCGGAGGCGCTGGACCGATTGAGCGAGATCCTGATTCGGGAACAGATGCTGTGAGCGGGCCTCATCAAAAAATCAAGGGCGAAAGCGCGGACAGCAAGGAGGAGAAAGGGATGGAGGACACCAAAGGCACGGAAGACAATGAGCGCTCCGGCAAGAAGAAGGGGAAACAGGCAAAAAAGCCAGCGGAGCCGAAGCTGCGGGAGGTGAGGCGAAAGGCGGTGGCGGCAATGTCTCCGAAAGTAACGGACATCGCGAAGGCGCTCGCCGAGCTGGCCAAAGAGGGAAATTGCCAGGCGGCGAAGCTGGTGTTCGAATTTCTGGGAATTTTCCCGCCACCGGCGGCAGAGGAGGAAGAGGACGACACGCTGGCGCGATACCTGCTGCGGCAATTGGGGATTCCCGATCATCCCACGGAAGAGGAAATTACGAAGGTCCTGAATGCGGGAGGTGAAGCAAACGCTGATAACGTAGAATCATCCTGATAGAGTTGATTCGGCCGCGAGGCGGAGAGGGCGAACCCAAACGGAATGGATATGACCTGGGTGACGGAACGGATTGCGCTGGGCGGGGCGATCTGGAGCGACGACAACATGCAGGAAGTGGCGCGCAGCGGGGTAACCCACATCATTGACATGCAAATCGAATTCGATGATACGGAACTGGCGCGGCCGTATGGAATCGAGGTGCTGTGGAACGGGACGGATGACGATTTCAAGCCCAAACCCCCGGAGCTGTTCGAAAAAGGAGTGGAGTTCGGGCTTGCGGCGCTGGAGGATAACGGGAACAAGCTGTACATCCATTGCGCGGCGGGAGTGCACCGGGCGGCGATGATGACGCTGGCGCTGCTGGGGGCGATGGGATGGGAGATGGAAGAGGCCATGGAAACCGTGCAGGGGAGGCGGCCGGTGGTGGATTTTGCAGACGTATATCTGGGCAGCGTGAAGAAGTATTTGCGCCAGCAGGGGCTGTCAAGGGGGGCGCCGAAGGCAAGTGATTCAGGGGACGGAGAAAAAGGGCGACGAACAAAGGCGCGGAATAGAGTTTGAATTTGCTATTCTGAATCTAACATTCGAAATTTAGAACTTGGCAATTGAGGGCACGCTAACCGGCGTGCCCTTTTTTAGTGGCCAGCAATTCGTGCTTGATCTCGCTCCGGACAGGCCAGGAGCGGGAAGGGGACAGGAAGCCGCCCATGAGGGCGGCTTTTTTGCTGCCGACGAGACGCGAGTGAACGGAGAAATTCGACTTTGAAAACAACAGCATGGGTGCTGCTGCTGGCGGCAGCGGCATGGGGGCAACAGGTAGCGGTGCCGCAAGGCGGGAGCCTGGGTCCGAGCTGCCACCGTCATCACATTGCTGCATGTAGGGGTGGATTATTTCAGGATGCAGGGGCGGTAGAGGGATGGAGTAACTGTGTAATTGAAACAGGCAGGGGAGGGCCGCGACCGAAAAACGCCGGGTCCTTCGACTTCGCAGGATGACAGTTCATTTTTTCTGCTGCGCTCAGGATGACAGTGGTGGGGACGGGAGAGCTATTAATAAGGAGGAATGATAATGAATTTCTTGTCGAAGCTGTTACGGGGAATAGCGTTTGTTCCGGCGGTGGTGCAGGGGATAGAGGGGCTGTTCGGGAGCCGGACAGGATCGGAGAAAAAAGAAGCGGCTCTGAGTTTTGTGGGAGCGGCGCTTTCGATGACCGAGTCCATCAGCAGCCGGGAAATTGTGGACGAGGGGAAGTTCCGCGAAGGGCTGGGCAAGATAATAGATGGGACGGTGCAATGCCTGAACGCTTCGGCGTGGGCAAAACCCAAGCAGGCAAGTTAGTTAGCCGGGCAGGCCGATTGCAGGCGGGGATCGGCCTGTCCGTAAGCATTACTGAGGTAATTTGGCAGCCGACCGCCACTAACCTAGGATGGGCGGTGGTTCCTCCCGCGGTACGCACCTGCGAACGTCCTCTTCGCTGAGTCAGGAGTTTACGGGGGGGAGAGGTAGCGATGTGGAGTTGGATTCAGTAAAGCAGACGATGGAATCGGCGCTGGCCTGGTCAGCAGCAGGAAGGGACAGCGGAGAAAGCCGGGGTCCGCGAGCTGCAGGGTTGCGGCGGCGGCTGGAAGAAGTAAACCGCGAGCTGTGGCTGGTGTTGTCGCTGTTCGTGCTGGCGGGATTGAGCAACCTACTGCTGGACGGGCACCACATGGTGCTGGGGCTCTACAGCCTGCCCACCTTATTTTCCGCATACATCTATGGACGGCGGCACGCGACCCTGACGGCGCTGGCCAGCCTGTTCCTGGTGGTGCTGGTCACGTACTTCAATCCGGCGCTATTCCGGCGCAGCAATGTTAGCCTGGGCGGATACGACAAGTGGTTTGAGATCATGGTGTGGGGCGGGATCCTGATGATCACGGCGTACACCATGGGCACGCTATACGAAAAGAAAGAAGCGCACGTACGGGAACTGCGGCGGACCTACCATGGCATTCTGATCATCCTGAGCCAGTTCATTTCCAAAGACAAATACACGCAAAACCACTCGTATCGCGTATCGGTGTACGGGGCGAGAATCGCAGCGCAACTGGGGCTATCTCCGGACCGGGTGGAAGACGTGAGAGCAGCGGCGCTGCTGCATGATCTGGGGAAGCTGGAAGTGAGCCGGGACATCCTGCACAAAGCGTCGCGGCTGACGGCAAATGAATCGGAGCAGATGCGGAAGCACGTGGACTATGGGATTGATATGCTGGAGCCGGTGGGCGGGTCGCTTTCGCGGCTGATACCGATCATCCTGGCGCATCACGACAAGTTTGACGGGACAGGATACCACCCGACGCAGGGGGAGAAAATTCCGCTGGAAGCGCGGATACTTTCGGTGGCGGATGTGTACGATTCGCTGACCAGCGACCGTCCGTACCGGAAAGCGATGTCACCCTTCGACGCCAAAGAGACGATCATGAAAGGCGCAGGGAGCGATTTCGACCCGCAGGTGGTAGAGGCGTTCGTGGCCGCGTTCCGCAAAGGGCAGATGGAAGTGCCGGAAGTGCTGGTGTAGTTCCTACCTTTTATTCCTTGTTTCACCGCCGAGCCGCGGGCGAGGGCGCCCGGTCCACAATGTCTCCCCGGTGAATGCATAGGTCCTGGTCGCACTTGCCTGGCAAGCTGGGCTCGCGCTCACTCAGGATGACATCTGCTGATGAGTATCAGCAGAAGTGAGGAGCCGTGTTGCCCAACGCGGCTCCTACGCGAAAGCTTAGGCGGGCTACGCCGCTGCGGAGATTTTTGTCGCCTGCGGAACAAATTCGACCTTCTTCTTCAGAAAAAAGTCAGTCGGACAACCATCCTTGATTTTCTTCCCCAACTTTTCCAAGGCAACAGCTACTTCCTTTTTTTTGTTGGCGAGCAAATGGATCAGGAGGGTGTGCTCGTCGGGAGTGAGGCGGAGGCCGTACTGATAAGCAACGAGAGTGGGGTCGAAGTTGGGATCGTCGAAACTCTCGAACATAGCAGTGCGGAAGGCGTCGTCCATGACGCCGGCTGCAACCACAGCCTCGATACCTAAAGTGGCGTAGAGGCAGGGCTTTTTAGGGCAGATGACGATCATGGCGACGTCGGTCTGGGTGGGGCTGCGGGTGGGTGACACCATTTGGGTGAGATCGGCGACCTCGTCATCGGTAATGGGAATGCCGTGCTGATGCATCAAGGGTAGGACTGGAACGCCGTGGAAATAGGACTCGCGGACATGCTCGTCGAGGCAAAGCGCTCCCAGAGCGGTCAAGACATTCTGGCGGAGAACCTTTTGGGGTTTAGACATATGCCACCTCGTCCTTTCTAAGGAAGATTATTGGGTTGTGAGTTGCTGGTATTCGCGGGCAGCGAGGCGACGAATGGGCAAGTCGTCGGCTTGCCGCCACAGGCTGAAAAACGCCTGGTAATGGGAGCGGGCCTGAGGAGTGCTATTGAGGCGAAGAAAAGCGCGGGCCAGCTGGAGATGTGCCAGAGCGAGATCGGGAGGAAAGTCATTCTGCAGAACTTCTCCGCGACGAGCGAGGAAGAGCTGCCACTGTTCAACAGCTCGAGGCCAGTCCTGCTGCTGCTCATAAGCACGAGCCAGGTTGCGAAACAGCTCGGGATGGGGATAGCGGGAAATGCCTACCTGCAAGGAGACCACAGCCTGAGCGGGATGGCCGGCGGCGAGAGCGATGGCGCCTTCGAGGCCATAAAAACAACTATGGTTCCAGGCGGTAGGGGTTTCGCGACGAATGAGATCGAGGCGATGGAGGACGTAGCGAGCACGGGAGAGATTGCCGGCCTCGGCGAAGAGCAGACCAGCATCAGTAAGGTCGCTGGTCTGCAGGGCAGAAGGAGGCGAAGCGAGAATCTGTTCGGCCATTCGGGAGGCGGCGGGAGAATTGGCCTGGAGGAGGAAAATGTGGCCGAGAAGGCCGCGGTCGAGGAGATGGAGAGTGCGGGAGGAAGCAGGAGCGGTGTTGACCCCGGTGGTAAGGCTCTGGACGGCGGACTGCAGCTTGCCCTGGTAGAGGTCGGCGATGGCGAGGTAATAATGGCCGAGTTCGCGCTCGGTTTCAGAACCGCGAGTGAGGAGGAAGAACTGTTCGCGGGCGCGAGCAATGTCATCGAGGGCGAGATGAGCAAGACCGGCGCTCCAGGGGAGGTAAGGAGAAGAAAGGCCGCGGCGGCGGGCGAGGTCGACAGCCAGAAGAGCCTGCTGGGGCTGGTTGTTGCGGGTGAGGCAAAAAGCAAGACGGCCGTGGATGGGAGGGGAGTCGGGGTTGAGTTGAAGGGCGCGGCGCAACTCAGCGATGGCGGCGGGCAACTGGTTCAAGTTGTAGTACTGACGAGCGAGCTGGTAGTGGGTGTCAGGATCGTCGGGATAAAGGCCAACCAGGCTGCGCAAGGACTGACCAGCGCGGTCGTAATTCTCCCGGGTCTCGAAATAAGCAGCCTCAATGAGCAGGCGCTCACGCTCGCTGACGTTGTGACGAAGCTGGAAGGCCAGGGTTAATTCAGCGAGGGCCTGGGGATTCTTGCCGACAATCCAGCCGTAGTATTCGCCGAGGCGGAGATGAGCCATGGCGAACTGGGGATCGAGATCGAGAGCGGTGCGCAAAAGCGGAGGAGCGTCATCAGGCTTACCCTGGGCGATAAGGTCGGCAGCCTGGGAATAGAGCTGGAGAGCGTCAAGGGACTGGGTGGTGACCAGGGCCAGAGGGCGGCTGTTGCGGCGGATGCCAGCCAGGGATTCGCCAAGGCGGGAGCGCATACGGGAAGCAAGAGAATCCATCTGGGCAAAAAGGTCGGTCTTCTCCGCGAAGCGGCTCCTCTCGGCAAAAAGGACTTCGTCGCGGGCGGGGTCGAGGGCGCGAAGGGTGATTTGGAAAGAGCCGCCGAGGCGGACGATGCTGCCGGCGAGGAGGAGGGGCACGTTTTCGCGGCGGCAGATTTCGCGAGCCAGCGCTTCGTCAATGCGAGTTTCATCGCCGCGCTGCATGCGCTGCAGGGCCTCATAAATACGAGAACGGGGGTAAACATTGAAGTAACGAGACTGCTGCAAGGAGATGGTGAGAGCCTCACGCAGGGCCTGGTCAGGAAGGGGCTCACGGCCGGGATTGTCGAGGTCGGCGATGAGCACCGAACTGCGAGGCTGGAGCACCGGGGGATGGAGCCAGCGGTAAAAGGATGGAGAACGCAGACCAGCAACGGCGAGGGTGAGGAGAAGGAGTACGGCGAAGAGCAGCCAAGAGCGGCGGCGGCGGGGAACAGAGGTAAGGCGCACACTGGTAGTGTGGAAATCGGGCTGAAAGGCTTGCAGGGCGGAGAGCAATTCGGCGGCAGAGGCAAAGCGCTGGCGCGGGTCCTTGGCCAAGAGGCGGGTAACGACGGACTGAAGAGCGGCGGGCACGCGGGAATTGAAAAGCGACAAGGGCGCGGGGTCGTGATGGAGGATGCGCTCACTGGTAGCGATGAAAGTGCCGGCAAGGAAGGGATTTCTGCCGGTGAGAGCTTCGTAGAAAACCACGCCCAAGGAGAAGAGGTCGGCGCGCCCGTCAGGAATTTCCTCGCGTAAGAGCTCCGGGGCCATGTAGGCGGGAGTGCCGGCGAGGGTGGTGAAGCGATCCATGGTAGAGCTGCGATCGGAACGGGGGAGGTGGCGAGCCAGGCCGAGGTCGAGGACCTTCACCTGACCGGCAGGTGTGAGCATGATGTTTTCCGGCTTGATATCGCCATGAATGATGCCGTGCTCATGAGCGGCCACGAGGGCCTGGGCGCACTGCAGGGCGATATCGAGGAACTGCTGCAGAGTGAGAGGGTGGCGCAGACGCTGGCGCAAAGTTTCGCCCGCGACGTATTCCATAACCAGAAGGATTTCCTGGCCCTGCTCAAGGACGTCATAGATGGCGGCAATGTGAGGATCGTTGAGGCGGGAGGTGCGCTCGGCCTCGCGGAGGAAGCGGCGGCGGCAAACGGGGTCGTCGCGCAGGGCGGGAGCCATGCGCTTGAGGGCGACAATGCGGCCGAGCTTGCTGTCGCGGGCGCGATACACCTCGCCCATTCCCCCGCCGCCCAGCCGCTCACCGATGCGGAAGCGGCTGACCGTCAGGCCGGTCAGGGAAGGAACGGAGGCGATGGGTTGCGCTGGTCGCGGTTCCAGCTGCGCCATGGCAACACCTCGCAAACTGCAGGGCCGAGCTTGGGGCCCGCGGGGGCGGGTGATGACATCACCTGACAAAATCGTAGCTCGGAAGAGAGGAGATGGAACGCAATTCCGCAGAGGCAGCAATTTTTCAGTTTCAGAATGGGATTGAGGGGGCGTTTTGCTCAGGATTTCCACAATTGCACCGGAAATGGGCATTGACATGTGGTGGGATAGCCTTTAATTTCGCGTGCGTCGATGGCTGAAAGGGTTGGCAAAATAAAACAGGCCAGTCCGAGGTAAGCCGGGCGAGATGCTCAGCCGGGTGACCGGAAGAGCAACCGGACCGGAAAAAACCGACGGCTCTGCGAGGAGCAGTTGGGGTTCGGAACCGCGAAAGCGGTGGTCGCACCAGGGGCTGTGGCGGTGCATGTATCCGGGCGGTCGGCTCCCTCGCAAGAGCCGGCAGCTGGAGCATAACCAAGGCCGCAGCCCTTTTTAATTGTCAGATCACGGTTTCCCTCCGACGGAGTTCCCTTTCAAGGTTGAAGTTCTCCTAAAATTAGTGCGCATCTGTATAACTGTTTTCAACAGTTTTGTGGAAAAGGGAGCGGGATATCCACGAAAGCGCAAGGGCCATGCAGGTTTGCGGGGTGTGCCCAAAAAGGGGGCAGGTGGGTTGGGCTGCGCGGTTGTGGTAAAGACGGCATTCTCCGAGGTTGTGGTACAAAGCAGCTATGTTGGGGAGAAGCTACGGCGGGCAGAGCATGGTGGCGCCATTGCGCCGGGTATTCGTGTGCGCGCCGGAGACGGCAGGATGGCAGGAAAGCGAAAAGAAGTGGCGGGAGCTGGGTTATCTGCACGCGCCTGATTTCAGAGCGGCACAGGCGCAACACGCGGAGCTGAGGCGGGAGCTGGAGGAGGCGAGGGCAGAGGTAATCGCGGTGGAGGGGGGCAACCTGTCGCTGGATGCAGTGTACGTTCACGATCCGTCGCTGGTGACGGACTACGGGGCGATCTGCCTGAACATGGGGAAGGAGCAGAGACGAGGCGAGCCGGGGCGGCACCGCGAACATTACCAGCGCCTGGGGATTCCGCTGCTGGGGGAAATTTGTCCGCCGGGAACGGTGGAAGCGGGCGACGTGGTGTGGCTGGACGACAAAACCTTGCTGGTGGGCCGGGGATATCGCACGAATAGCTCAGGAATTGAGCAGCTGCGCGGCTTGCTGGGGCAGAAGGGCGTGGAGGTGGTGGCGGCACCGCTGCCGCACGGGAGCGGGCCAGGGTGCTGCCTGCATTTGATGTCGCTGATAAGCCTGCTGGACGAGCACACGGCGCTGGTGGATTTGCCCTGGCTGGCGGTGGAGACGGTGCAGTTGTTGTGCAAGCGCGGATTCCGTTTTGTCGAAATTGAGGCGGCAGAGCGGGAGACGCTGGCATGCAATGTGCTGGCGCTGGGAGAAGGGCGGCTGCTGGCGATCGCAGAAAATGAACGCACCAACCGGAGGCTGCGGGAGGCGGGATTCGAGGTGCGAACTTTCGCGGGGAGCGAAATCGGGGTCAACGGCGGCGGCGGGCCGACGTGTTTGACGCGGCCTGTGCTGCGGCGTTCTTAGCGATCTGGGTGGTACGTGCCGTCCCTACGGGACGAGCAAATTCCAAAATGGTTGCATTGCCCACTCAAGCCAAAAGCGGCTTGCGTGGCCACCCGCCACAGGGGCCAAGGCCCGAATTAA
>DATEJK010000186.1:0-40274 GCA_035278025.1 Terriglobales bacterium
CCGCAAAGCCGAGCGGCAGGCAGCAACCCAGAGTCGCAAGCGCGGCGATGACCGCTGCCACCGGTGTTGCCCGTTCCGCCGCCCGCATGCGAATTTCACTCCTTCTGCCTGGCGGCTGAAATGGCCGAGCGCAGGATCTGCTCCGCCGGGACGCCGCTCTGGTTGGCATACAGACGGCATGCTAAACCGGGAACAATCGTCGTGCTGGCTTCCACGTCCCTGCCGTTGATGCGAATGGTGGGAGAACCGGGAAAGAGCAACGCCTTGGCCTCTGCCAGTGTGTTCACCGCAACCGGTTGAACCTCGCCCTCCACCGCCTCCGCCGCCAAAGCGCGCCGCACCTGCTCCACCGCCGGCAAATAGTTGGGGCAACCGGGGACGTAAAGAATCTCAATTTTCATTGGCTTTCTCCCCCTCCTGCAATACCGGACAAGGGCAAGGCGCATGCCGACGGCGATGCTTCAACTCCTGGCTGCAGCGGCGCAAATCCATTTCCAATTGCGCCTCCAGCCGGCACAGATCCCGGCGTTTTGCCCGTACATCCGCCAGTTTCGCCTGTAACAAACCTTTTACTGATTCGCACGCCTCCACTTTATGCCCGCGAAGCTCAATCAGTTCCCCGATTTCCCGCAGACGGAAACCCAGCGCCTGCATTTGCCGGATAAAGCGAAGCCGTTCGACATCTTTTTCCGTGTACCGCCGGAATCCGCCGGAACTGCGACCCGCTGGCGGCAGCAGCCTGCGTTTTTCGTAAAAGCGAATGGTATCGGCGCTCAGAGATGTGCGTTGGGCCATTTCTCCGATCTGCATCCTCGTCCTCTCCGCTTCCCTGCTTTCCAGGGAATCTTACAACCTGGAGCGCGCTCCAGAGTCAACGGCGCACGTAAGTCGCGGACCCGTGCGCGGCTTCGCAGCCACACGCACCTGGCTCCCCCCGACCAGGGCGGCGCATTTCAATCTCCGCCCCTTGTGACTTGGCGTGCTCGAAGGCTACCATTTTGAGAATCGGTCACGACTTGGAGGACGTTCATGAAAATCAACGCAAAGGCTCTGGCCCTGGCCTCCGGGATTCTGTGGGGACTGGCGATGTTGCTGATGACCCTGGTCAACCTGTTTCACCCCAGTTATGCTCAGCAGTTTCTACAGCTGATGTCGTCCGTGTACCCCGGCTACCACGCCAGTCGCAGCTTTTCCGAAGTCATCGTGGGAACCCTCTATGGAGCCGTGGATGGTTTTTTTGGCGGCCTCATCTTTGCCGGTCTCTACAATTGCTTCGCCAAGCCGGTCTAAGCAGCAAGGAGTTCGCTGAAAGCAGAGTCTCCAGGATCGCCCTGTGGCGGTTTCGGATCGCACATCGAGGTATCTTTCGCCGGAGGAAGCCAAGCGCTTCTACGATCGCCTTGGCTCGCTACAGATTGGCAGCGGTTTTACGAAAACGTCGCCATCGAGGACTTGATCGCTCACGCTGCTTTTGCCTCAACGCGCGCCGTGCTGGAGTTTGGTTGCGGAACCGGGACGTTTGCCGCCCGCCTAATGAACCGTTATTTGCCGGCGGACGCCCGCTACCTGGGGCTCGACCTCAGCAGCACCATGGCTTCCCTGGCGCGAAAGCGTCTCCAGCCCTGGGCAGAACGGGCACAGGTGCGGCAGAGTGGCGCTTCCCCCCGCACACAGGAACCGGATGCCTCATTCGACCGCTTTGTTTCCATCTACGTGCTCGATCTGCTTGCGCCCGGCTGCATCGAACAACTCCTGGCTGAGGCTCATCGCCTGCTTGTGCCCGGGGGAAGACTTTGCCTGGTAAGCCTGACTTTTGGCGCCTCGCGCATCGGCCGGGTGGTCTCCCGCTGCTGGCAGGGCGTGTGGAAGCTCAATCCTAGCCTCGTGGGTGGCTGCCATCCCATCGAACTCCTGGACTATCTGCGGGCGGAAAATTGGAACCCCGGCTATCAGTCCCTGGTGACTCGCTGGGGGCTCACTTCCAGAGTGGTTGTGGCTTCGGCAAAATAACGGAGGCGCCGGGCCGCCGGCTTTACACCGGCAGCTGGTCCTGCTGCCAGCCGGGCGTGACCGGCTGGGCTTCCGCGGTGAGGTCCAATACCAGCTTCTCCAGGACCAGGCGCTTGCTGGCGGGATTGGAGCGCAGGGCCAGATCGGCGCGGGCGACCAGGCGAATGGCGCGGGTCAGTTCTCGTTTTGACTTGTAGCGCCGGGCCTGTCTGATGAGGTCCTCGGCGGCGAAGGGAGGCACGCGAAAGCCCTGCCACAGCGCCGCCCACAACATGCGGGTATCGCGCACGTTGCGTTCCATGATGACCAGCATCTGGCGAAAAGTCTTGGAGAGCATGTAGAGGTGGCCAATGGCCGCCTCCTCGCCGTCGCCGCTGGAGAGGATAGCGTCCAGCACCCCCAGGGCGCGGACCCGGTCGTGGGCGGAGATGGCGTCAGTCAACTCGTAAAGCGAACGCTGCTTGGCGGCCAGCACCATGGTTTCCACATCGCCCAAGGTGATGCGTTTCTTTTCGCCCACATAAAGCAGCAGCTTCTCCAGTTCGCCGGCGAGCATCGTCATGTCGCCGCCCAAGGCGTCTACCATCTCGCGGGCGGCGTCAGCTTCGATCTTGGCGCCCTGTTGCGCCGCCTGTTCGCTCAGCCAGCGTACGGCTTCATTTTCTTCCACCCGCGCCAGCTCCACGATGCCGCAATATTCACCCAGGGTGTCGCGGATTTTCTCGTAGCGCTCTTTGTCGGTGAGTTCCATGCGGCGGACGTCGGCGGGAATGCTGATGTGGTCGGCAACAAACACCAGCAGCGCGTCAGGATTGGGATTCTTGACGTAGGCTTCGATGGCTTCAAAGTCAGCTTCGTGCGAACCCCGCCCGTACAGGTTCTTCACCCCGCGAATAAAGAACACCTGATAGGGAGACATGAGCGAGGGAGTGCGGGCGCGGTCTAGAATTTCGCCCAACTGGGTCTCGCCCAGGTCGAATTCATACAGGGCGAACTCGCGCAGGTCAGCTGGAACCAGCGACTGCAGAACGGCTTCGCGGCACTGGCGGCGAAAGAAGGCCTCGTCGCCCACAAAAACATAAGCCGGGCGCAGCTTGCGGCCTTTGACCTCGGCGACGAAGCGTTCCGTGGGGGCAAAAGCGCGCATCAGTAGTTCTCCACAATATCGCTGACCAGGGCGCGCGCGAAGTCGCGCGACAAGCGCTGCAACGCCGGCGACTCTTCCTGGAAGAATGTGGAGAGCGAACTGCTCTCCTGATATTGTTCGCGGAAGAGATAACCGGGATTGTCGTACAGCACCTTGCCTTTTTTATCGGTCAAGCTAACGTGCATGCTCACTTGCACCAGAACCGTAGCCACCCGGTTGGTACGCGTGTCAATGGTGAGGGGAAATACGGAAGCTGCCAGCACAGTTCCCTGCAGCGTAGCGTCGGCCGAGCGATCCTGCCGGTTGATGACGTGGTAATGAGTGCGGGTGATGAACTCGCGCACCACGGCTGAAGTCAAATTCTGTTCCACCCGGTAAACCTGTGTTCCATTCGTAAACGCGGGAATGGCAAGGATTTTCAGATTGGTGGGAAGGTTGTTGTCTTTTCCGGCAACGTGGTAACCGCAGCCGGCCAGCGCCAGCGAGAGGACCAGCGCCGGCAGCGCTCCCAGCCTGGGCTTCACTGGATCTTGCCTCGCGGACGGGCGGTCGCCATCTCCTCGGCAATCTCCACCGCGGTGCCGGCGGTAATACGCAGGTTGTCAGCTGCGGCCCATACCCAGAAGCCATTTTCATGGCTGGCGTCGCGGCGGCAGGCCAGCAGGATGTCACCCTGGCCGGCGGCACTGACCGTGCTCGGCGATTCTTCCCCCGCCCGGCTCACCAGCACATGCTCACCCGCCAATGCCTGCGTCATATCGCCCACCGAGACCGTTTCCTCCATTTCAAAATAAATGGAAAAGGCATGTCCGTGGAAGATGGGAGCCTGCACCAGCATCAGGGCAGGCAGGAGCGCCTGACCGGCGGTAATACGCTGGTAATGATCCAGAACCCTGCGCTCCGCCGCTTCCAGCGGCAATGGCGCCTTCTGCCCATAGCGCGCCACCAGGTTGAAGGCCACCTGGGTATCGAAGACCTGCCGGGGCAGGTCATGGAAAGAGAGCAGGTTAACGGTCTGCTCGTGCAGCTCATCCATGCCCCGGCGCCCCTGCTCGGAGGCTGGTTCGTAGAGCGTGGCGGTGGCCGAACTCAGGCGGCCTGCCTTCTGCGCCCGCAGCAGCAGCAGGGCCAGCACCACGCTGGCGGGGTGAGCCACCACGACCGGCGCGGGTTCCAGGTCGGGAGAAGGAGCGCGCCCCAGCTGCCGCTCCACCCAGGGCGAACGCAGCACCGCGCCGGGCGCGTTTTCCAGGCCGAAGGAAAGGTCCACGATGGCACACCCTGCCTGGCGGGCCATCTCCCAGTGGCGGCGGGTAAAGCTCTCTTCCGAGGTAAAAAACGCGAAATCAACGTTTTCGAAGTGTTCCGGACGCACGGCCTGTACAAAGCTCACTTCATCGCCCACCGCCTCCAGTTGGCCGAGGGATTCATCGTCGTCCAGCAGCTTCACATCGCGGCGGGGAAAGTTGCGGTCGCTGAGCACCTCCGCCAACTCCTTGCCCTTCAGTGTGGCCGCACCCACAATAGCCACACGAAAACTGCCGGCGGCGCGCGATTGGGGACGCGCGGAAGAGGCCGGTCTGGAATCCTGCGTCATCGCAACTCCGTGGCTTCTTTGTATGGCGGCGAAGGTGGGGGATTGCCGCGCCGGTGGATGAGGTACATCAGCCTCCAGAACACGCCGGAGAGCATGTAGGTCATGGCAATGAGAAAGAGCACAGGCCGGGAAAAGAACCAGATCGCGGCAAACAGCAGCCCGAAAACCACGATCAGGCGGAAAGGATGGCGCCGCCGCCAGTCAATATCCTTGAAACTGTAAAAGCGCCAGGTGCTCACCATGAGGAAGGCGGCTCCCAGCATGAGCACCAGCCAGATCAGGGCCACCCACCACAGGGCGATGGGGTCGCCGGCGGCAAAATGCACCACCGCCGCCACGACGCCCGCTCCCGCCGGAATGGGCATGCCGACAAAATATTTCTTGCCGGGGCGGCCGGGATTGGAAGGCTGCGGGTTCACCTGAATGTTGAAGCGCGCCAGGCGGCTGGCTCCCGCCATCAGGAACACAAAGCTGCCGATAATTCCGGCCTGCATCAGAGTGCTGTGCAGTTCAGCGTGAGACATGGGTGGCAAGAGGTGAAAGCCCCACATCCAGGCCAGCAGGCCGGGCGCCACCCCAAATGTGATCACGTCGGCCAGAGAATCCAGTTCGCGGCCAAAATCGCTGCTGGTGCGGGTCATGCGGGCGAGGAACCCGTCCAGCGCGTCGAAGATGATGGCCAGACCGATCGCTTTGGCAGCATTGTCAAAGTGCCACGGTTCCATCACGCTGGCCTGAATCACCTGCGAGATGGCGTAGTAACCGGCCGCGATGTTGGCCGTGGTAAACAGGGAAGGAATCAGGTACGCGCCCTTGCGCTGCCGCTTCTCGCGAAAGGGCGCGTCCTCCCTGCGGCGCATGGGAAAAGGCGGTTCTGTCATGGCTAACCTCCGCTCCCGCCCTGTGAGGCGAGGGCTGATTGCAGCTCGGGCCGCTCGCCGCCCACATAGGCCAGTACGCTCGAGCCACCCTTCACGCGGTCGCCTACCTTCACCTGCACATTGGCGCCGGCATCCAGGAGGATATCCGTCCGCGAGCCGAATTTAATCATGCCCACACGCTGGCCGCGCTCCACCGTGTCTCCAATGTACCTGGTGAACACAATGCGACGCGCCAGCAAACCGGCAATCTGCTTGAAAACGACGGTATGGCCGTCGCCCTCTACGGTAACGATATTCTGCTCGTTGTGCTGCGCACTCTGCGCCCCCATGGCGTTGCGAAACTGGCCGCGCTGGTAGCGTAGGTCGCGAATAACGCCGGCAATGGGCGAGCGGTTCACGTGCACATCAAATACGCTGAGAAAAATGCTGATGCGCCGCCGCGACGCCCCCTCCACTTCCACCGTGGAAACGTCGGTAACCTTGCCGTCGGCGGGCGAAACCACCGCTCCCGGCGTGGCTGGAATCACGCGTTCCGGGTCGCGGAAGAACCAGAGGAAAAAAGCCGCCAATACCAGGGCAGGCACACCCCAAGCCGGGCTGGCCAGCCACCCCACCAGCAACGCTACCCCGAACAGGGCGAGCCCGTAGTAATACCCGTCACGAACCATGAGATATCTGATGATTATATTGGCAGTGACCCGGATTCTGCTGGGCATTCTAGCCGGAACGGAGGGAGTCTGCTGGTGCGTAAAAACACACCCACGCCTCCGCCAGCAGGCAGGAGGCGGAGGCGTGATCAGGCAACCTGATTGGCGGTTCGATACTGCCGCTCAATCAGTTCCATCTGGTCCTTGAGCCGCAGTTTCAACTTCTTCAGACGCACTTCTTCCAGCTTTTCGTCTTCGTTGAGATATCTTTTTTGGGTGAGTACGTCGAGGCGTTGCGAGTATTGAAGGTGTTCCTGGGCCAACCTGCGGAATTCCTCATGGCTGGCCATAAGCAAGTCTCTAGGAGAAAGCATCCTGCTTGGCCTCCTATCTACATCTAGGCTCACGCTAGCACACCTGGCTTTGCCGCTTCAACCGATTTTGCAGCTCGGCTGCAAAATCGGGAGCAGTTGCGGCTGGCTTCCCCGGCTGGGAAGTCCAGATCGAGGCGAATGTCGGCAAGTTATCCAGTATCAATGGCTTAGGTGATCTAAAGCAGATTACAGCGGCAGATGACCGCATCCTCCTGGGGCTGCTGGTAATAGCGCGGGCGCACCCCCATCTCGATGAATCCACAGCTCCCATAAAGCGCGCGGGCGGCGACATTGGAGGCGCGCACTTCCAGCACAACCGCCGAAGCGTACCGCTCGCGCGCCACCTGCAGCAGCCTCTGCAAAAGCTGAGTTCCCACCCTCTGGCGGCGGGCGGCAGGCGCCACCACGATGTTCTCCAGTTCCCACTCCGGCCCGGCCGTCTGGGCCACCAGAAAGCCCTGCAATCCACCTTCGTGCGCAATCAGGCACAGGCGTGAGGGCGCATCCGGCTGGAAGATAGCTCCATACTGCGCCCGCGACCAATGGGCGGCGTTTGCCGATTGCCGCTCCAATTGCAACAGGAGGTCAATTTCCTCCGGTCTGGCCAAGCGGATGGCAACTGGTTCCACGGCGAGCATTGTAGAAGGCAAGCGAAATCTTGAAACTCTGAATCCTGCGGTTCGCCCAGGGTCCTCCTTTGGGGTAGTGATTTCGCCCTTCGTGCCCTCCTTTCGTGCACCAACTCCCCGTGCCCACGCCCTAGCATGAACTCACGTCATGGCAGCGAAAATCATGCGTCTTTTGCTCTGTGCCCTATTGCTCTGCTGGGCTTCGGCATTTGCCCAGCTGGAGCCCGTGGACCTGCACCATCATAAATTCTGGGACAAGCCGAACGCCGCCATCCACAGCGTCAACTTCGCCATGCAGACGGCGGATGCTTTCACCACCCGTCACGTGCTCGATGAGCACAACGGGGTGGAGCGCAACCCCTGGGCGCGGCAGTTTGTAACCCACGGCTGGGGCGGCCAGGCGGCCTATAGCTGGGGGCTGAGCGTGGGGGGCACCATTCTGACCAGCTACTTCATGCATCGTACCGGACACCACAGAATGGAACGGCTTCTGCCCATGATCGAAATCGGGGTCACCGCGGGCGCGGTGTTCGGCATGAACCTGCGCCACCGGGAGACTTTGCCGCGCTAGCTGAAAGCCGCGACGATGGCCCGGACCAGGCCAGGAACGGTAAATTCACGGGACTCGATGTCCACCGGCAGACCTGATTCCCGCAAAGTGTGCGAGGTCACGGGACCAATAGAGGCCAGCTTGACGCCCTGCAGAACGGAAGAATCCCCGGGCTGGATTTCCAGAAGCGTAACAAAGTTGCGCACCGTGGAAGAGCTGGTGAAGGTGATCAAGTCGGGTTTTTTATCAGGGTCGCGCAAGACGGATTGCAGGCGGGTACGGGAGGCCTCCGGGGCCACCGTTTCATAGGCCTCGACCACGTTGACCACGGCGCCGGAGCGGCGCAACTCCTCCGGAATGACGTCGCGGGCGACTTTGGCCCGCACCAGCAGGATGCGCTGCCCTTTCACCTGGGCGTGCAACGCGCTCACCACGGCCTCGGCCACGTATTTCTCCGGCACCACATCCACCTGGAACTGCTGCTCTTCCAGAGCCTGCTCGGTGGCGGGACCTATGGCGGCTACCTTGAGGTGGACAAAGTTGAGCACATCCAGGCCGAGGTGCTGGATGCGGCCAGCCAGCGCCTTCACTCCGTTGACGCTGGTCAGGATGAGCCAGTCATAGTTGTGGATCTCGAGCAGGGCGTTATCGAGGGGCCGGAAGGAAGCGGGAGGCCGGATCTCTATCAAGGGAATCTCCAGCACTTCCGCCCCCAGTTCACGCAAGGGAAAAGCCAGGGCGGCGGCCTGATCGCGGGCGCGGCTCACCACGATGCGTTTGCCCTGGAGGGGCCGGGAGGGGGCCGGCGAAGCGGCGGCGGGAGTGGCTTTTTTCTTCATTAAGGCTGCTGAGGGGCCGCCACAGCGGTGCCGTAGAGTTCCTGCAGGATGGCTTCGGCGCCCCGCGCCAGGAGAGCCTTGGCCACCTTCGCCGCCAAGCTTTCAGGGTTTGTGTCGCTTTGCGCCTCGCGCAGGACCTGGGAGCCATCGGGGTGGGCCACCACGGCGGTCAGGTGCAGATGCTCGCCGCGGACATCGGCAAAAGCGCCGATCGGAACCTGGCAACCACCGCCAAGGCGGTGCAGCAGGGCGCGCTCACAGGTGGTGGCGGAACGGGCCGCGGCGTCATCGAGAAACAGCAGGTGCTGGCGAGTATCGGCATCTCCTTTCCGAATCTCGATGCCCAGGGCTCCCTGCCCGGCGGCGGGACACATGGTTTCCTCGGGGATAAACTCGCGCACCAGTTCGGTGCGTCCCAGGCGGTGCAGGCCGGCGGCCGCCAGAATGATGCCGTCATACTCGCCCGATTCCAGCTTGCGCAGGCGCGTGTCCACATTGCCGCGCAGGGGATGTATTTCGAGGTCGGGACGAAGGGCGCGAAGTTGAGCCTGCCGCCGCAGGCTGCTGGTGCCCACGCGCGCGCCCTGCGGCAGCTGGGCCAAGGTATGATGTTCGCGGGAGAGGAGGACGTCGCGCGGATCTTCGCGGCGGGTAATGGCCGCCAGTTCGAAGCCGGACGGCACCTCAGTGGGCAGGTCCTTCAAGCTGTGCACTGCCAGGTGCACGCGGCCCTCGGCCAGGGCCTCCTCGATTTCCTTGGTAAACATGCCCTTGGTGCCGACTTTGGTGAGGGCAACGTCGGCGATTTTGTCGCCGGTGGTGCGGATGATCTCGATCTCCACGTGATGACCGTTGGCCTTGAGCAGACCGGCAATATGGTTGGCCTGCCACAGGGCCAGCTGCGAGCCGCGGGAACCAATGCGCAGCGCCGCCATTCAGGGGCGCTCCCGGGTGGAATCGGCGGAAGCGGAGCGGGCGGCCTCGGCGTATTGGCGGCCCTTTTCCTGCAGGTTGAAGAGCTTACGGATAAGCTCGACGACGGTGGTGGCTTCGGGCTCGCGGGCGGCGGTTTTGAGGGCGCTGATGGGAGTGTGCATGATCTTGTTGACGATGCCGCGGGTGAGGGCCTCGACGGCCAGCTCCTGCTCCGGGGTCAGCGGCCCCAGGCGGCCGCGCACGCGGTCAATCTCCGCCTGGCGGATGGTCTCCAGATGGTCGTGCAGTGAGACGATGGTGGGCACTACGTCCAGAGTCTGGAGGCGGGCCTGGAAGCGCTCCACCTCGGCTTCGACGATGGCTTCGGCGCGCTCCGCTTCCTTGCGCCGGTCGGCCACGTGGGAGCTGACCCCGGCCTGCAAATCGTCAATGTCATAAACGAATAATCCGTCTACCTTGTTGACCTCCGGGTCCACGTCGCGGGGCACCGCGATGTCAATAAAGAACATGGGCCGGTTCTTGCGCCGGGCCATGAAGAGTTCGGCGTGCTCGCGGCGGAAAATGGCAAAGGGCGCGCCGGTGGAGGTGATAACGATATCGGCGCGGTCGGCGGTCTCGTAGAGCTGCTCGAAAAGCATGGCCTGGCCGCCGAATTTTTGCGCCAGCTGCTGGGCGCGCTCGTAGGTGCGGTTGGCCACGAAAATGGTGCCGGCGCCGTGGGCCACCAAGTGGCGGGCGGCAAGCTCGCTCATCTTGCCCGCGCCCACTACATAGACCACGCGGCCTTGCAGGGAGCCAAAAATCTTTTTGGCCAGCTCGACCGCCACCGAAGCCACGGAAACCGCGGAAGAACCCACCTCGGTTTCGCTGCGCACTTTTTTGGCCACGGCAAAGGAGCGCGCGACCAGGGCATCGAGGTGGCTGCGGATAGCACCCACCGCCCGCGCCGTGGCATAGGCTTCCTTCACCTGGCCCAAAATCTGCGGCTCGCCGACCACCATGGAGTCGAGGCTGGCGGCCACGCGGAAGAGGTGGCGGATAGCCTCGCGCTCGCGGTACTCGTAGAGACAATCGGCGTAGCGGGCGGGCTCCAACCGGAAATAGTCGCGCAGAAAACCGCGCAGCTCCGCGGCGGGGTCGCAGTTAACCAGCAGTTCCACCCGGTTGCAGGTGGAGAGGATCATGGCTTCCTCCACCCCGGGATATTCGGCCAGGCGGCGCATGGCTTCGGGCAGGTGGGATTCGGGAATAGCCAGCTGCTCGCGCACGTCCAGGGGCGCGGTGGTGTGGTTCACGCCGATAAGCACAAAGTTCATGGCGAAACGAAGCGGTGCACCACGCTGAAGAAATTGGCCGCCCAGGCCACCACCGCCGCGACAAAGGCAAAGGTGGCGAGATAGGCGGCGCGCCGGCCCCTCCAGCCCGAGTTCCAGCGGGTGTAGAGCATGAGCACGTACACCGCCCACATCAGCACCGAGAGCAGCACCTTGGGATCGCGGAAATAAACCGCGCCGTACTTGGCCTGGGCCACCACCGACCCGGCCACCAGTCCCAGGGTCATGAAGGGAAAGCCCAGGAGCAGGGAGCGGTAGCCGATCTGGTCAATGGTTTCGAGGGGCGGCAGCCGGGTCAAGGTGCCGCTGGGACGCTTGGACTTGAGCGCCCGCTCGCCCACGAGATACAACAGGCTGGCGCCGAAGCTGAGCACCAGGGCGGCATAGCCGGTGAAAATCATCACGATGTGGGCGATGATCCAGCCGTTGCGCACCAGCGGGGTGGCGAGCACAATTTTCTGCCCGCCCATGGCGGAGACAAAGGTCAGCAGGAAGACCAGGGGGAAGACAAACACTCCGGGCGTGGTGGTCTGGTAGCGCCAGTACACTAGCATGAAACCCACCATGACCACGAAGGCGAGCAGGGATTCGGAATTGTGAATGGAGGCCAGCAGCAGGGTGTGCTCAGTGGCGAAGGCCTCAACCAGGGAGACAAAGTGGAAGACCATGGCCAGGCCGGCGGCGTGCAAAGCGATGCGTCCCAGCAGGTCGCTGCGCCGCACCAGGATGAGCAGGGCGTAGACCAGGCCGATGCCGTACAGCACCACCGCAACTCGCAGCCAGAAAAGGGGCATGGATTGAGCTTCTCTCCCGGCCCACGCCTGAGCCGGGCGGGTACTTCCGTTCTGCTGATTATATAGGCTGCCGGAAGGGAGGCGGCGGGGCAGCGAGGGTGGTCACAGGGGGATGTGATGGACGTCACCAAGAGCGATGGTCAGCGGGCCAGTGGTCGGCCATGTCCTAAACTGGGCCTCAGGCATCGCTGGCGGGGCGCCCGTGCCGCCGGCGCGTTCACTCCACGCCCAGCGCGGCGAGCAGGTCCTCAACGTTGGCGCCGTTCACCGGCAGGCGTCGGCTCTCCTGACGCAGGTCGCCCATCTCATCCAGGCCCTGAAAGAGGCGCATCTTGGCGGCGGCGTACTGCTCGGAATCGCTGAGCGGGCGGCCATGGCCGGCGGCCCAGGCGCGGAGGGCTTCGGCGCGCACAAACACGCTCACGGCAAACATGATCTTGCGGTCGGGACTGACGTCGAAGATGTATTCCGTGGCCGGGGCCTCGGGGGCATCCGCCAGGGCTTCGCGTTTACCCACGAAATAATACTGATAAACGTAGCCTGCCTGGCCGGTGTAGGTTTTCATTCGGCGAACGGTCATATGCCCTCTTTTTGCCTATGCTTTTTTTTGCCGCTCACCAGCCGGCCGGCGGCCCGTCGAACCCTCAGGGTTATTGTCGCAAAAAAGGAGGACGTCATGGAGATTGGGAGAAACGCCCAACTCGAGCAGCGGTTGGAGCGCCTGGAGAAGCAGGGCCGGCGGTGGCGCGCGGCTACGCTCGTGCTGGCCCTGATGGTGGGCGTGCTCTTGACCGCGGCCTTCGGCGGGCAGAGCCAGTTTGACCGCGGCTTCATCCTGCCGCCGCAGGGGCCGGAAGGAATCCGCGCCCGCGCCTTCCTGCTCACCGACCCCAGCGGCAAGGTGCAGGGGGAGTGGACGGTTCAGGGCGGGCAGCCGGTGCTCAAGTTCTACGGCCCCAACGGCAAGGTGCTATGGTTTGCCCCGCCGCGGATGGGGCTGAAGCCGGCGGAAGCGAAATAATTGACGATGGAAGATTGAAGAATGAGGAAAAATCGGCTGTCAGCTATTAGCTTGCGGCGAGAGAAAAACAGCCGGCTGATGGCTGACGGCTGAGAGCTGAAAGCCCTTTTCCTTCATCATTTTTCAATCGCCATGCTTCCATCGTCAATATCCCGGAGCGGCCTCGCGCAGGCGCTGGGCGGCGGTTTCCGAGCTCAGGGGGCTGAAGTACACCTCTTTGAAGGTGTAGGAGCGCGCCCGGCCAGCGATGACGGGCAGGATCTCGATGTGCCAGTGGTAATCCTCGTCAATGGTCTTCCAGTAGCCCAGGACCTCGGAGCGGTGGGTGGTGTTGGGCGAGGTGTGCAGGACCAGGTGGAAGTCCTCGGTGATGGAGCGGATGCGGATGAGGGTGCGGCGCAGCAGGGCGGCCAGATCCAGCAGCACCGCCGTGCGGCTGAGGGCCAGGCGCTCAAACGACGATTCGTGGCCGCGGGGCAAAACCCAGGTTTCATAGGGCACGCGCGGGGCGTAGGGGCAGAGGGCGGTGTAGTCGCCGCGGGTTTCGACCACGCGCACGCCCTGCCGCTCCTCCTGGGCCAGGATGTCGCAGAAGACGCAGCGCTCCTTCTGCACGAAGTAGTCGCGTCCGGCGCGCAACTCGTAGAGCACGCGGCGGGGCACGAAGGTGGTGGCGGTGAGCTGCGAGCTGGGGTGTTCAAATTCCTGCCCGGCCACCGCGCCGTAGTCTTTGAAGATGCTGACGTACTTGAAGCGGGCGTCGCGCTTGAGGTCGTAAATGCGCTGGCCGGCAAGCAGCAGGAATTTTTCAATTTCGGCGTCGCTGGCGTTCCACAACTGGCGGTCGTGGCGGATGTTCTCCACCAGCACCTCGTGCGCCCCCACCGAACGCATGCGGTCATAGATGCCGTCGCCGCGGCGCTGCGGGTCGCCCTCGATGTGATACATGGGAGAGGGATGGACGACGGCGCGCGCCGACCAGGGGCCGCCGTCAATGCTGGCCATGGTGGAGACCACCTGCGGCTGCGCCGGAGCGTCGGCGCAGAAGCGGCAGAAGCTTTCCTCGCGGCGGGCCGCGTCGGGGGCGTCGCCGGTGATCACCCAGGAGCGCGTAATTGGGTCTTTGCGCAATTCCATCCCCTTAAGAAAACACCTTGCGGCGGTCCAGAGTCAATGGCAGGGCTCCGATTGAAAGAATCGAGAACCAAATCTCACCGCCGAGAGCGCGGAGTACGCTGAGCAGGACCAAGGGCGGCGAGGCTTCACCAGCATAAAAGAAGGAACCGGATTCCTCGGCGACCTCGGCGGTTATGGTGTGGGTTTTGGTTAAGGCTGGTTTTTCCACAGACTTTGGTGCGGCGCCAAGGTAGGTCGCACCTGTTTTGAGGCAGCGGGGCAGGCTATAATCCGCGCAGATTTTCCCCATGAGCGTGAGCGAGCCCTCCACCCCGCTGATGCGGCAGTACGCCGCCATCAAGAAGGAGCACCCCCAGGCGCTGCTCTTTTTCCGCCTGGGCGACTTCTACGAGCTCTTCTTCGACGACGCCAAATTGGCGGCCCAGGAACTGGAGATAACGCTTACCTCGCGCAACAAGGAAAAGGGCGTGGCCGTCCCCATGTGCGGCGTGCCCTACCACAGCGCCGACAACTACATTGCCCGCCTCATCCGCAAGGGCTTCAAGGTGGCCATCTGCGAGCAGATGGAGGATCCGCGGCTGGCCAAAAAGCTGGTGCGGCGCGAGGTGACGCGAGTGGTCACGCCGGGCACGGCGGCGGATGCCTCGCTCGAATCGGAGGAAAACAATTTTCTGGCGGCAGTGGCCCAGTCGGGCGAGGCGGCGGGCTTCGCCGCCCTCGATCTTTCCACCGGCGAGTTCCGCGCCACCGAGTTCCGCGGGGAAAACGCCGAGCGCCGGATCGGCGAAGAACTGGCACAACTGCGGCCGCGCGAAGTGCTTTACGCTTCTTCCCTGCCCCTTTTCGAGGCGGGAAAGAAGGGGAGCGAGGGCGAGGCGGGCTGGGCCCGCACCCCGCTCGAAGACTGGGTGTTCGCTCCCGACCACGCCATACCGCTGGTGGAAAACCATTTTGGCGTGCTCTCGCTCGAGGGCTTCGGCCTGGCGGGCAAGCCGGCGGCGGCGGCGGCGGCGGGCGCCATTCTCTATTACGCGCGCTCCACCCAGCGCGGTGCGCTCGAGCACGTGGACCGCATCGGGTTCTACGAGCGGCACAACTCGCTTGTGCTGGACGCGGTCACGGTGCGCAATCTGGAACTGGTCGAGCCGCTGTTTGCCGGCCCGGGCGAGGGGATTACGCTCTTTCGCGCCCTCGATGCCACGCTCACTCCCATGGGCAAGCGCCTGCTGCGCGCCTGGCTGCTGCGGCCCTCGCTCGAGGCCGGCGAAATCAACGCCCGGCTGGACGCGGTGGAGGCCGGGTTCAAGGACACCATGGCCCGGGAGGAACTGCGCCGTTCGCTGGGCGGCATTTTCGATCTGGAACGCCTGCTCAGCCGGGTGACGCTCGAAACCGCCAACCCGCGCGATGTGCTGGCCCTGGGCGCCTCGCTGGCCAGGGTTCCGGGGGTGAAAAGCGGGCTGACAAAATTGGCGGCCGACCGCTTCCGGCAGCTGGAGGCGGCGCTCGACGATCTGGGCGAGCTGCGGCGCCGCATTGAGGCCACCGTGGTGCCCGAGCCGCCGCTCAGCTTCGCCGAGGGCGGGGTGATTCGCGCCGGGGTGGACGCGGACCTCGACGAGCTGCGCACCCTCAGCCGCTCGAGCAAGCAGTACCTGGCGCAGGTGGAGCAGCGGGAGCGCCAGCGGACGGGCATCGGCTCGCTCAAGGTCAAGTTCAATTCCGTCTTCGGCTACTACCTCGAAATCTCCAAAGCCAACCTGCATCTGGCGCCGGCGGACTACGAGCGCAAGCAGACGCTGGTCAACGCCGAGCGCTTCACCACCCCCGAGCTCAAGGAGTACGAGGCCAAGATTCTTGACGCCGAGGAGAAGATGGTGGAAATTGAGCGGCGCATCTTCAGCGCATTGAGAAGCGCCGTGGCTGGCGAAGCCCGCCGCATCCGGCAGACGGCGCTGGCCCTGGCCGAGGTGGACGTGCTCGCTTCTTTCGCCCAGGTGGCGGCCCTCGGCCACTACTCGCGGCCCCAGCTGGACGACAGCGACGATATCGAAATCATCGAAGGCCGGCACCCGGTGATCGAGCGGGCGGAGCTGACCGGCAGCTCGGACCGCTTCGTGCCCAACGACCTTTACCTCAATTCCAGCACCCACAACATCCTGCTTCTCACCGGGCCCAACATGGGGGGCAAATCCACCTATCTGCGGCAGGCGGCGCTGGTCGTAATCCTGGCGCAGATGGGGTCGTTCGTGCCCGCGCGCCGGGCGCGCCTGGGGCTGGTGGACCGGGTCTTTACCCGCATCGGGGCCAGCGACAACCTGGCCCGCGGTCGCTCCACCTTCATGGTGGAGATGACCGAGACCGCCGCCATCCTCAACACCGCCACCCCGCGCTCGCTCATTCTGCTCGACGAAGTCGGGCGCGGCACCGCCACCTATGACGGCCTGGCCATCGCCTGGGCGGCCATCGAGTACCTCGACGCCCGCACCCGCGCCAAGACCCTGTTCGCCACCCACTACCACGAACTCACGGAACTGGCGGAGCGCCTCCCCGGGGTGAAGAATTATCATGTGTCGGTGAAGGAGACGGGCGGCGGGATCGTCTTTCTGCGCAAGGTGGAGCCGGGGGCGGCCGACCGCAGCTACGGCATCGAGGTGGCGAAGCTGGCGGGGCTGCCGCCGGAGGTGGTGGAGCGGGCGCGCCAGGTGCTCGAGGAGCACGAAAGCGCCCAGCGCCGCCTGACGGCTGACCTGGAGGGGGATGACGGGGCCCCGGCCTCGGTCCAGCTGACCATGTTTACCCCGCTCTCGGAGAAAATTGTCGGCCGGCTGCGGGCAGCGGAGCTTGACCGGCTGACGCCGCTCGAGGCGCTGAATTTGCTGGCCGAGCTGAAGAAGCAGCTGAGTAGTTGGTAGCCGGCAGTTTGCTCACGCCGTTTCATTTTTGCAATCATGCCCAGAACTACCGCCGACATTCGCGCCCAGGCCGGGCAGCTCCTGATCATGGGCTTTGCCGCATCCCAGCCTACGGCCCATCTCCGCGAACTGGTGCGACGCCTGCAGCCGGGGGGGATGGTGCTGTTCGCGCGCAATATCAAGGAGCCGCGCCAGACCTGGGAACTGCTGCGCGAGTGCCGCCGCCAGGCCGGCACGCCCTTGTTCCTGGGCGTGGACATGGAGGGGGGTACGGTGGACCGGTTCCGCAACCTGCTGGGACCGGCTCCGGCTGCGGCCGCAGTTTTCGCCACCGGCGACGGCAAGCTGTTTCGCCGCCACGGGCGCATCATCGGGGAGGCGGTGCGCGGCCTGGGCTTCAACCTGGATTTCGCGCCCGTGCTCGACCTGGCGTTTCCCGCCTCGCGCGCGGCGCTGGGCAGCCGCGCGGTTTCGTCCGATTCCAGGCAAGTGGTCACGTACGCCCGCGAATTTCTCGCCGGACTGCGCCAGGCACGGGTGCTGGGCTGCGGTAAGCATTTTCCCGGACTGGGCGAGGGGCGCCTGGACAGCCACCACCACCTGCCGGTGATCGAGAAAACCTGGAAAAATTTATGGGCCGAGGATCTGGCTCCCTACCGTAAACTGCGCTCCCGTCTGCCCCTGATTATGGTGTGCCACGCCGCCTATCCGGCGGTAAGCGGCGAGCGCACCCCCGCCTCGCTGTCCGGCAAGTGGATCAGTGAAGTTCTGCGCCAAAAAATCAAGTACCGCGGCCTTATCCTCTCCGATGATCTCGACATGGGCGGCGTTCTGGCGGCGGCCTCCATCGAACAGGCGGCGGTTGCGACCCTGCGCGCCGGCGCCGACATGTACCTGGTCTGCCAGAAAGAAGAAAACGTTGTGCGCGCCTACGAAGCCGTCGTTCAAGAAGCGGAACGCGACCGCGAATTCGCCCGGCGGATAGCCGCCGCCAGCCGCCGGGTGCTGAGTTTTAAAAAGAGAGCTCCCCAGCTGAAGCGTTCGGCGCCCCCGCCCAGGGCGGAGCTGGCCGAGCGGCTGACGCGCGAGCTCTGGGAACTGGGCGAGCAGGTGCGGGTGGAAGCCTTCGCCGCCGGGGAGCAGGCGTGATCGTCGCCGGGGTGATGAGCGGCACCTCCGCCGACGGCATCAACGTGGCCCTGGCAGAGCTCACCGGCTCGCGCCCCCAACTGAAGCTTCTGGGCCACCTGGAATTCCCCTTTTCGGCGGCGGTGCGGCGGGCCATTCTGGCAGCCATGAACGCGGAGCAGGCGCGGGTGGCCGATCTCGCCCGGCTGAATTTCCTCCTGGGACATCTCTACAGCGGCGCGGTGGCGGCGGCGGCGCGCAAATTCAAAGTGAAAGTGGAGCTCATCGGCTGCCACGGGCAGACGCTTTATCACCAGGGCGAGTCCCAGCCGTTCCTGGGACGCAAGCTGGCGGCGACCTGGCAGACGGGCGAGGCGGCGGTGATCGCCGCCCGGGCGGGGGTTCCGGTTGTCTCCGACTTCCGCCCCGCCGACCTGGCCGCCGGCGGCAAGGGGGCGCCGCTGGTGCCCTTCCTCGACTACCTGCTCTATCGCGACCGGCGGCGCGGCCGCATTGTGCAGAACATCGGCGGCATCGCCAACCTGACCGCCATTCCTCCCGCCGCTCCGCCCGGCCAGGTGGTGGCCTTCGACACCGGCCCCGGCAACATGGTGATCGACGCGGTCACGGAGCGCCTGTTCGGCCGGCCTTTCGACCGCGACGGACGCATCGCCGCCCGCGGCCAGGCGCTCAAGAAAGCGCTGGATGAAGTTTTGCGCCAGCCCTTTTTCCGCCATCCTCCGCCCAAGACCGCGGGGCGGGAGGAATTCGGACGGGAGTTTGTGGGCGAATTTATCCGCCTTTGCGGGCGGGCGCGAAAAGAAGATGTGGTGGCCACCGCTACGGAGCTTACGGCGCGCTCCATTGCCGGCTCCATTGGCCGCTTTCTGCAGGGAAGCTATGCCGAACTGATTGTCTCCGGCGGCGGAGCGGAGAATCCCACGCTCCTGCGCAGGCTGGAGGCGGAGGTTGGGGCATTGGGACTGCGGCTTCGCCGCTCCGATGAATTCGGGCTGCCCGCAGCCGCCAAGGAGGCCGTGGCTTTTGCCCTGCTGGCATACCAGACCTGGCATCGCCGGCCGGGCAACATTCCTTCCGCGACCGGGGCCTCGCGGCCTGCTATTCTGGGGAAAATCTCATACGCCAGCATCAATGCATAGGTCCTTTGTTCGCGCTCACCTCGACCGGCTCGGGTCACGCTCTCTCAGCATGAGATGGGGCATGGTGGCCGCGGCCTGGCTGCTGTTGGCCGCGGGCTGCGCTCCCCGGCCCGATCCCAACACCCTGGTCATGATCATCGAGAGCAGCCCCACCAACCTCGACCCGCGGGTGGGCGTTGATGCGCAATCAGAGCGCATTGACAGCCTGCTCTTCGACTCGCTGGTCCGCCGCGATGAGCACTTCGAGCTGCGTCCCTGGCTGGCCGAGAGCTGGGAGACGCCCAATCCCACCACCTACATCTTCCACCTGCGGAAAGGAGTCCGCTTCCACGACGGGCGGCCCTTGACCGCACGCGACGTGAAGTGGACCTTCGATTCCATCCTCAGCCGCCGGATGCTCACCACCAAGACCACGGTTTACCAGTACATTGACCGCATTGAGGCGCCGGACGATTCTACCGTCGTCTTCCATCTCAAGCAGCCGCAGGCCACGCTCTTGTGGAACCTTTCCGACGGCGCCATCGGCATTGTTCCCTACGGCAGCGGCCCGGAACTGGCGCAGCATCCTATCGGCTCGGGGCCCTTCCAATTTGTTTCTGCGCAGCAGGACAAGGAGGTGGTGATCGCACGCAACGACCACTACTGGGGCCGGGAGCCGCATGTGGAGAGGGTGCGCTTCGCGGTGGTACCGGATGCCACCACACGGGCGCTGGAGCTGCGCAAGGGCAGCGCCGATATCGCCATCAACGCTCTCACCCCGGACACGGTGGTGGCGCTAAGAAAGGATCCGCAGCTGGAAATCCAGACCGCCCCCGGCACCATCTACGCCTACATGGCCCTGAACCTGCGCGATCCCATCTTGAAAGACGTGCGGGTGCGCCGCGCCCTGGCCTGCGCCATTGACCGCGGGCCCATGATCCAATATTTGTGGCGCGATATGGCGCGCCCCGCGGCCAGCATTCTGCCGGTGCAGAGCTGGGCCTATGAGGCCGACGTTCCGCGCTACAGCTACGATCCCGCGCGCGCCCGTCAGCTGCTGGATGATGCCGGCTACCGGCCGGTGAACGGCGTGCGCTTTCATCTGACCATGAAGACCTCGACCGAGGAGAGCACCCGCCTGATGGCGGCGGTGCTGCAGCAGCAGCTGCGGGCGGTGGGCATCGCGCTCGACATCCGTACCTTCGAGTTCGCTACCTTCTACTCTGATGTGACCAAGGGCGCCTTCCAGCTCTACTCGTTGCGCTGGATCGGGGGCAACGAGGATCCCGACATTTTCGAGCACGTGTTCTATTGCAGCAACACTCCGCCCCAGGGCGCCAACCGCAGCTACTACTGCAATCCCCAGGTGGACCGGCTGATTGACCAGGGCCGCCAGGAACTCGAGGAAGCGAGGCGCCGGCAGGATTACGCACAGATCCAGAGCCTGGTGGCCGGCGACTTGCCTTATATCAATCTCTGGTACCTGGACAACGTGCTGGTGCACTCTCGCCGGGTGAAAAAGCTGGAACTGAATCCTTCCGGAAACTACGAATTTTTGCGGACAGCGGAAATAGCGAAGTAATCCAGGCGAACTGCGCCCGCCCGCACCAGCGGAGCGACTCTGCTCACATCCTCCGGAACTGGTCCAGCCCCGTGATACCATCGAAATTCGGGCATTGAGGACGGAACTCAGCGTGCGCATTCTCTTTATTGGCGACATCTTCGGCAGGCCGGGGCGCAACGTGGTGCGCGAACAACTGGAGGCCCTGGTGGAAGAGCACGGGGTGCACCTGGTGATCGCCAACGGCGAGAACGTGGCTGGCGGCTTCGGCATTACCCCGGCGCTGGCTGAGGAACTGCTGGAACTGGGCATTGACGTGGTCACCACCGGCAACCACATCTGGGACAAGCGCGAAATCATGGAGTACTTCGAGACCGCCAACGGCACCGGGCCCGCGCGCCGGGTGCTGCGTCCGGCCAACTATCCCGCCAGCCTGCCCGGAACAGGCCTGTACGAAGGCCGCACCCGCGAAGGCGTGGCTTATGCGGTGATCAACCTGCAGGGCCGCGTGTTCATGACTCCCAACGACGACCCCTTCCGCGTGGCCGACCTGATCCTGCAGAAGATCCAGGCCAAGGTGGTGCTGGTGGATTTCCACGCCGAAGCCACCTCGGAAAAAATTGCCATGGGCTGGTACCTCGACGGGCGGGTCACAGCCGTCATCGGCACGCATACTCATGTGCCTACGGCCGACGAGCGCATCCTGCCGCAAGGCACCGCCTATCTAACCGACGTGGGCATGAGCGGTCCATATGACAGCGTGATCGGAGTGCAGAAGGAACAGATCATCACCCGCTTTTTGAAAAATCTGCCCATGCGCTTCGAGGCCGCCACCGGCAACGTGAAGCTGTGCGCGGCTCTGATTGACTGCGACGAGAGCAGCGGCCGCGCCACCGCCATCGAGCGCCTGATGGTGGAACAGGTTGGCGGCAAATAACGGGCGTGGTCCGCAGCCCGGCAAACCGGCACATCGTGAAGGCTCCTCGCCTCCAATCCGCGCCGTTGCTGCCGCCAGCGGACGCTTATCTCTTTGACATTGACGGCACCCTGCTCAACTCGGGCGACGGCGTACACTACAACGCCTTTCATGCCGCCGTGCGCGAAGTGTACGGCATTGATTCCAGAATTGACGGCGTGCCCGTGCATGGCAACACCGACCTGGGAATTCTGCGGGCGGTGGCGCGGCGGGCGGGGCTTTCCGACGCGGAGTTTGAAAGCAAACTGCCCGCGGCCATCGAGCGCATGTGCGCTGAGGCCAGCCGCAACGCCGGCGGCATGGCTCCCCAGCTCTGTCCTTCGGTCCGCGACCTGCTTGCCGGGCTTCACCGCGCCAGCAAATTGCTGGGGGTGGTTTCCGGCAACCTGGAGCCCATCGGCTGGCTGAAGCTGGAGGCCGCCGGAGTGAAGGAATTCTTCGCCTTCGGTTCGTTCAGCGGCCGGCGGGAGTTGCGGCGCGACATTTTTGCTCACGGCCTGGAAGAGGTCCGGCGGCGGCTGGGCGGCTGCGCCCGGGCGTGCTTCGTGGGCGATACCCCGGCTGATATCGAGGCCGCCCGCCTGGTGGGCAGCCCTATCCTGGCAGTGGCGACCGGAATCTTTACCCCCGCCGATCTGCTGGCCCATGCGCCGGATTCCTGCGTGGGTTGTTGCAGCGATCTGCTGCAAGCAATTGAGGATTGAAGATTGGCGATTGCGCTTGCGGACTGACTCCTGAGTTTCTCCGGAGCACGCCGCAGAACTTCGCTCTTCTCAAGCATGGACGAGACTCGAGCGCGTTATCGGCAACCATTCACAACGGACTACTCGCCTTTGGGGGGCTTGAGCAAAATCAGCGCGGGCACATTCTGCTGCCGCACCAGATCGTCATAACTTTTCACCTCGGTGGCGACGATGTTCTTCCAGTTTGCCAGTTGCTCATCCACCTGCCGGCTGAGCATGTCGAATACTTCGTAGGACTGCTGGGTGGGCGCGGAGGCGGCGCTGGCCACCACCCCGCCCAGAGCGGACAGCTGGTTGTTCAGGCGGATGGGAAAGTTGAGCACGTCCTGGCTGCTCTTGGCCTTGGTCTGGATGAGCGCCTCCTCGACCACGGTCATGTTCTTATCCAGAGTTTTGCCGGCGTCAGCGATGGTCTTCTGGCGTGGGTCGTCCTTCAGGCGCTGGTTGATGCTGTTGATTTGGGCGCGCAGGTCGCGAATCTGGTTGATGGTTTCGTCGGTCGCGCTCAGCTTGTCACGAACTTTCATCAACAAATCAAACTGTTTTTGCAGGTCGGCTTGCGTGACTTTGAGCCGCGGATCGGGCTTGATTTCCACGGGAGCGGTGTAGCTTTTGCCCAGCACCGTAAGCCGGACCTGATAATTCCCCGGCACGGCCACGGGCCCGCGCGTGCTGCCGCCCCAGAGCGGAGCGTGCGCCACCTTGGTAGCGCCTTCATAGCGCAGGTCCCAGACAAAACGGTTCAGCCCGGCGTCGCTGGTGAGTTTGGGAGTCTTGTGCTCGCGACTGTAGGGCTCATCCGCGCCCTGCTGTTCTTCTTCCTTGGGCGGAAACTTGCGAATCACTTTGCCGGAAGCATCCAGAATCTCCAGCGTGATCTTGGGCGCGGGCTTTTCCGGAGAAGCGGTTCCCTGCTGCTCGTCGCTGTCCGCTTTCTTTTCCTCTTTGATGGCGTCTTTAAGCCAGTAATCAATCACCGCGCCGCTGGCCGGGTTCTTGCCTACGTTACTTTCCTCGAAGAAGGGCTGGCGGAAGATGGTGTGCCCGGCAGGGGCGGGAGTGAACAGATGCGCGTCCTGCCGGGCAACCGCATCGCTGTACTGTTCGATCGGAGTGATGTCGTCCAGCACCCAGAAACTGCGGCCGTGGGTGGCAACCACCAGGTCGTCGTTCTTGAGCACCAGGTCGTTCACCGGCGCGGGCGGCAGGTTCAGTTGCAACGGTTGCCAATTGGCGCCATCGTCGAAGGAGGCGTAGATGCCTTTCTCCGTGCCCGCGAACAAAAGGTTGGGGTGCCGCGGGTCCACACGCACCGCGTGCACGTAATCATCGGCGGGAATGCCGTTCACCAGCATGGTCCAGTTCTTGCCGAAGTTGGTGGTCTTGAAGATGTAAGGTGCGAAGTCATCCATCTTGTGCCGTTCCACCGCCATATAGGCGGTTCCAGCGTCGCGCGGCGAAGCTTCAATCACGCTCACCGTGCCCCACTCCGGCATGGCTTTGGGCGTGACATTTTCCCAGTGCTGGCCGCCGTCGCGGGTCAGGTGCACCAGGCCGTCATCGCTGCCGGCCCAGATCAGGTCTTTCTGCAGGGGCGATTCGACTACCGAAAAAATCGTGTCGTACACCTCGACCCCGGTGTTGTCCTTGGTAATGGGGCCGCCGGAGGACTGCTGCTTGCTCTTGTCGTTGCGGGTGAGGTCGGGGCTGATGATGTTCCAACTCATGCCGCCGTTCGTGGTCTTGAACAGCACCTCGCCGGCGAAATACATGGTTTGGGGATCGTGGGGTGAAAAAACGATGGGCTCGGTCCACTGGAAGCGATGCTTCAGGTCAGCCGCGGCCCAACCTATGGGATTCACCGGCCAGGGATCCATGTTCTGCAATTCACCGGTGCGGTGGTCGTAACGGGTAATCTCGCCGCCATAGGAGCCGGCGTACACAATCAGCGGGTCGGTGGGATCAGGCGCGATGTAGCCGCTCTCTCCGCCGCCCACGTCGTACCAGTCAGGCCGGTCAATGACGCCATCGGGGCTGGCGCTGGCGATTCCCACGGTGCTGTTGTCCTGCTGGGCGCCATAGATGTAGTAGGGAAAGCGGTTATCTGTAGTGACATGGTAGAACTGCGCGGTGGGCTGGTTGTATTCCGTGCTCCAGCTCTTCCCCCCATCCACGGAAATGGTGGCGCCGCCGTCGTTGCCGTTGATGAGGCGGCTGGGATTGCCAGGGTCAATCCACAGGCCGTGGTTATCGCCGTGGGGAGCGGGAATGCGGGCAAAGGTTTTGCCCCCGTCCTGCGAACGATACACGCCGGTGTTGAGGATGTAGACGGTGTCCACCGATTTGGGGTCGGCAAAGATGTGCGAGTAGTACCAGGCGCGCTGGCGGAAGCGGTGGTCGTCGGTCATCAGGTGCCAGGTGTCGCCGCCGTCGTCGGAGCGGTAGATGCCGCCTTTTTTGGCCTCGATGATGGCCCACACGCGGTTGGGATCGGCGCCGGAAACGGTTACGCCTATGCGGCCCAGAGGACCATCGGGCAGGCCATGTTCGGTCAGTTCCTTCCAGGTGGAGCCGCCGTCGCTGGAGCGGTAAAGGCCGCTGCCTGGACCGCCGGAATCCAGGCTCCAGGGCGTGCGCCGCGCCTGCCACAGGGCGGCGAAAAGCAGATTGGGATTGCTGGCCGCAAAGGTCACATCAATGCCGCCGCTTTTTTCATCCTTGTAGAGCACCTTCTGCCAGGTCTTGCCGCCGTCCAGCGTGCGGAAAATGCCACGCTCCTCGTTATCAGCAAAGGGGTGCCCAAGGGCGGCCACAAACACGCGGTCAGGGTTTTTGGGATCAACCATGATGCGGCCGATGGAGTGGGTGTCAGCCAAGCCAATCAGCTTCCAGGTCTTTCCGGCATCAACGGATTTATACACGCCGTTGCCGCCCACAATGTTGCCGCGGATGCAGGCCTCGCCGGTGCCGGCGTAGATCACGTTGGGATCGGATTCTGAAACCGCAATAGCGCCGATGGAGGGCGACATGTCTTTGGTCTTGTCGGTCAGCGGCAGCCAGTTCAGGCCGCCATCCGTGGTCTTCCACACCCCGCCGGCGACCGCGCCGAAATAATACGTATTAGGCTCGCCGACCACCCCCGACACCGCCACCACGCGGCCACCGCGAAACGGTCCCACCAGGCGATACTGCAGCGCCTTCCACGGCCCCTTGGCTTCGCCTTCGGCTTGCTGGGCAGCGGCGGCGGCGGTCGCGACCGGGGTCTCCGCCTGCTTCTCTTTGCGGGCCGGCCGCGATTTCCTGGCGCCCGGTTCGGAGGATTGTTTTCCCTGCTGTTCCTGGGCGGGGCAGATGGCGGTGAAAAGGGCGATCAGCAGAATGAGTGTGGTGGTTCGCAAAGCCATACCTCCGCGCGATCGTAGGGAATGAAACCGGAAATCCTATTCTTTCGAGCTCGGGAATGCAAAGGTTGGAACCAGAACCCGATGAACGGCAAGAAGTTCGGCACGCGTTCCCAAATCTGAAACAAACGGAAATTCCGCTCGTATTGCACCAACTTTCGTGCTATGGTTGGGCCGCTGTTAACCCAGGATGGTCTTATCGGCGATGGGTACTGGCTTCCGTCTTCTGTTTCTCCTGCTGCTTGCATCTTTGCTGTCCACGGCTGCCACCGGCCAGTCCAAGACCCCGCCGGCCGAAAACAAGGCCGCGACGCCCAAGACTGACAATTCCCAGCAGGCCGTCATCCTGGAGCAGGCGGTCAACCGCCTGGTGTTCGAGAGCGACGGCACCGGAACGCGGGAGTTTAGTGAGCGCGTCCGGGTGCAGTCGGAAGCCGGCGTGCATGCGCTGGCGGTGCTTTCCTTTGCTTACACCACAAGCAATGAAACCCTGGATGTTAACTACGTGCGGGTGCGCAAGCCAGATGGCGCCGTCATGTCCACACCCGCTTATAACATCCAGGACATACCCGCGGATGTGACCCGCGTGGCTCCCATGTACAGCGACATCCACGAGAAGCACGTGGCGGTGAAGGGACTGGGCGTGGGTGATGAACTGGAATATCTGCTTCGCTACCACATCGTGAACCCGGAAGTTCCGGGGCAATTCTGGTTTGAGTACACTTTCCCCAAGACAGTGATTGCCAAGGACGAACTCCTGCAGATCAGCGTACCGCGCGAGAAGTACGTCAAGGTGAGCAGTCCCGGCTTCAAGCCGGAGATCAGCGACCAGGGGACCACGCGGGTTTACACCTGGAAAACCTCCAACCCGCAGGTGGAGGACAGCAGCACGCAGGCGGGTAAGCTGAAAGCGCCGCAGCCCTCGGTGCAGGTAACCACCTTTCACAGCTGGGATGAAGTAGGCCGTTGGTACAGCCAGTTGCAGGCTCCGCAGGCGGTGGTGACGCCTGACATCCGCGCCAAAGCCGAGGAGCTAACCAAGGGACTGACCAGCGACGACGCCAGAATTCGCGCTATTTACAACTACGTTGCCACCCAGTTTCACTACATTTCCTTGTCCTTCGGAATCGGGCGCTATCAGCCTCATAGCGCTGAGGAGGTACTGGGCAACGAATACGGCGACTGCAAGGATAAGCACACGCTGCTCCAGGCCCTGCTGAAAGCGGCGGGATACGACGCCTACCCGGCGCTGATCAACAGCACGCGCAAGCTCGATCCGGATGTGCCCTCGCCGGCACAGTTCAACCATGTGATCACGGCCATGGCCCGGGGCGGAACGCTGCAGTGGCTGGACACGACCACGGAGGTTGCGCCCTTCGGCCTGCTGACGGCTAACCTGCGGGACAAGCAAGCCTTGCTGCTGCAGCCCGGCAAGCCGGCATCGCTGGTCACAACTCCCGCCAATCCCCCATTTCCCACCGACGATGTTTTTGCGGTTAACGCGAAACTGTCCTCTGACGGCACTCTGAGCGGCCACATCGAGCACACTTCGCGCGGGGACTTGGAGCTTATCTACCGTCTCACTTTCCGTCAGGTGCCGGAGGCGCAGTGGAAGGACCTGGTACAGCGGATCTCTTATAGCAGCGGCTTCGGCGGCGAGGTCAGCGCCGTGACCGCTTCCACCCCGGAGGACACCAGCAAGCCGTTTCGATATGCCTACGATTACACGCGCAAGGACTACAGCGACTGGCAGGACGGGCGGATTACCCCGCCTATGCCGCCATTTGGGGTCGAAGTACGTGGCGACGAAGACAAGAAGCCCACGGAACCTGTCACGCTAGGCGCGCCGGGAGAGATCGTCCACCGCGCACGCATACAACTGCCCGCTGATCCATTCAACCTGCCGAGGGATGTTGATCTGACCACGGACTTCGCCGACTATCACTCCACTTACCAGATTAAAGATGGCGTACTAATCGCCGAACGGCGGCTTGTTCTGAAGAAAGATAGAGTGCCATTAGCGGAATGGGAAGCTTTCCGCAAGTTCGGCAAACTCGTGGCCGACGACGAAGATAGCTGGATTAATCTCACCGGAGGTAATAACACTGCTGAATCCGCCCACAACTCCCCAGCCGACCGCGCCTTCCTGGAAGGCTATGAGGCTCTGCAGAAGCGCGACCTGACGACAGCCGGGGAAGATTTCCGTAGAGTTATTCAGTTGGATCCAAAGTACGCCTACGCCCATGGCAACCTGGGCCTCGTTTATTTGGCGCAGAATGACAACGAGGATGCATTCGCGGAGCTGCGGAAGGAAGAAGAACTGCACCCGGAAAATGAGTTTGCATACCGGGCCTTTGCCCTCACTTTAATACACCTGCACCGCAACGACGAGGCCATGCAGCAGTGGCGCCAATTGTTGAAGGTGAATCCCAAGAACCGCGATGCCGCGAACAGTCTGGGCGGGCTGCTGATAAGGGCCAAAAAATACGGGGAAGCGGTCACTGTGCTGGAAGATGCCGTCAAGCTCTCGCCCGACAGTGAAACGCTGCAAGCCAACCTTGGGTATGCCTACTTGAGGAATGGCCAGTCCGACAAGGGAGTTCCATTGCTGGGAAAAATGGCTCAGTCCGACTCCAAGCCCAACACCTTGAATAACATTGCATACGAACTGGCTGACGCTAATGTGGACCTGGAGCAAGCGCAGACCTATGCCGAAAAGGCGGTGGCGCAAACCCAGGCCCAGTCTCTGCTCTTCGGCGCATCCAGCCCGGAAGGGCTGAAGACTACTGCTGAATTGGCGTCCTACTGGGATACCCTGGGTTGGGTGTATTTTCGCCGCGGCGACCTGGGCAAAGCGGAGGCCTATCTGCACGCTGCCTGGGAGCTATCGCAGATCGCCGTCATAGGCGATCACCTGGCGCAGGTGTATGAGCACTTGGGCAAGAAGCGGGAGGCGGAGCACACCTATCGCCTGGCCATGGCAGCCGCCCGCGGGAACAGCGACGATGATATCCGGGAGCACTATCAGCATCTCACCGGCAAGAAACCCGATCAGGAGTGGCACTGCTGCGGAATGTCTCCTCAGGAAGAACTAAGCCGGGTACGCAGCACCAAGCTAACCGGGAAGGCGCACGTCTCCGGCAGCGCCACCTATGCGCTGGCATTCTCACCCGGCAAGGTGGATGAGGTTTCTTATATCAGCGGCGATTCCTCGCTGAAGTCCATAGCCGACCGGCTCAGCAGCGCGAAATTCCACGTCGAGTTTCCCGGTCAGGATCCGGTTAAGCTGGTGCGCCGCGGCATCCTCAGCTGCGGCAGCATGGGCTGCGATTTCGTGTTGTTGTTACCCGGCGATGCCGCGGCCAGCGCGTTAGTCTCCGGCCGCTAGACCGATTCCGCGCTGAGCACTGGCCGCAAACATCTCATCTCCTTCCACGGGTCTCTCCTCTCGGCACATCTCTTGCGTTTGTGGTACTACTATCCACTCCAACGAGCAATGGCTATTCAAATAGACACGATAAAGCATCGCGGCTGGGGCAAGGTGGTGCGGATTGCGAACGGCACCTCTGAACTTTTGGTGCTCACCTCAGTAGGCCCGCGGATTCTCTATTACGGATTTGGCGGCGGTGAGAACCAGCTCCACGAATTCGACGAACACAGCGGCCTCACCGCTGACGGCCAGTACCACAGCTACGCCGGCCATCGTCTCTGGGTGTCTCCGGAAGTGGAACGCACGTATTATCCCGATAACTTTCCCGTCCAGGTCACGCTTTTAGCCGGCGGGGCCAAGTTCTCGGCGCCCGTGGAAAGCGCTCCGCCTGGCACCGGAATGCAGAAAGAAATGGAGGTGCGGCTGGCGCGCACGGGCACGCACGTCACGGTCGTCAACAAGATCGCAAATATGAGCTCGGTGGCGAGCGAAATGGCCCCCTGGGCGCTGACCGTGATGGAAGCGGGCGGGCGTGCCATCCTGCCGTTTGCTCCCAAGCAGCCCATGAGCAAGCAGCATCTGCTTCCCGAAGGCGTGATGGCGCTGTGGTCTTACACCGACCTGGCAGATACGCGCTGGAGATTGGGGAGCAGGTATCTGCAACTGACCACGGAAGTCTCACCCCGCGCGCGCTTTCGCGAGCAGATGCTCGGCATCTACAATCCTTCCGGCTGGGCGGCGTATTTCCGCAAGGGCCATCTCTTCGTGAAGCGGGCGGCGGTTGAACCCGGAAAACCCTATCCCGATTTTGGCTGCAATTTTGAAACTTACACCGAGCCCGGCTTCCTCGAACTGGAAACCCTGGGACCGTTGCGCACCCTGAAGCCCGGCGAAACCGCCGAGCACACCGAGCACTGGTGGTTGTACAAGGATGTGCCCACGGGCGAGGACGAAGCCTGGATTGACCAGGTGGTCGTGCCGCTCGTGAATCAAAGCAGCCTGCAACCGGAGTAGCGCGAACGGCTACAAACCGGGAATCCAGTGCTGGGCGTTGGCGCGGAAAATCTTCCGCAAGGCAGCCGGCGGAAGGTTCAAACCGCGAACTTGTTTCCCGTTATAGTCAAGCATCTGGTCAGTGGCCAGAAACTTCCAGTCTCGCGCGTAGGTTGACTCCCACTCCTTCAAATCCTGGGGCATCTTCGCATCCGGCGGAAGATCCAGATCCGTGCCATAGAGGACGCGGTCCTGGTACTTGAGCAGAAACGCGCGCACCTGGTCGCGCGGAGCCAGCATCAGGTACTCCATCCGCGCCGCCATGTCTATGGCGAAGTTGGGATAGCGGTCAAAATCCCGCGCGATACTGTCCAGGCTCTTTTCCATGCTCCCCAGGTGAACTCCCACCATGCGCAGGTTGGGGTTCATGGCGAGCACGTGGTCGCGCGCCTGCAGTATCTCCTGCTTGCTGGGAAAACCCGGTTTCTTGTACAGGAACCACTGTGGATTCTCCTGGTAGTAAGACCATGAGGGATCGGATGGATCGGGCGGGCCCCAGGCCACGTCCGGCTCCGCCTGGTGAGCCATGAGGGTCTTGCCGTGCTGCGCAATGTCCTTGTAGATGGGCTCGAACTGCGGGTCGTCGGCAAACACGAACTTGCCATTGTGCTTCAACTCCATGCCGATGTTCTTCCAGATCTTCACCGCGATGGCGCCCTGGGCGAAGTTTCTATTCAACTGCTCGATGGCATTCGCGTCGAAGTTGGGGCTGCCGAACTTATAGGGATCGAAGGTGGTGCACCAGGCAATATGGCCGTGGCTGGATGCAACCAACTGCCGGGCGACCTCAACCTGGGCCGCAAGCTCCCTGCGGTAGGCCAGCGTGTCGTCCATCACCAGGATGTTCATTACCTTCAAATGCAGGCGTTCGAGCATGGCCTGGAAGGCGGGATCGGTCTTGAATACGTGAACGTGAACATCAATGGGCCGAATGGCGGCGAAGCCTTGCAGCGCCTGCTCCGTGCTCATTTCTTTGGCGGAAGCCGGCGACGATGCCTCCACAGGCCGAACCGGCCAGGCGATGATCACGAAACCTGCAATCAAAATACCGAGAAAGACCGCGCGAGTTGTAGCTCTCATTGTGGCTCCCCTGAACGTAGGCTTGCGCTTCAAATTACAGAAGAATTGATTTAATTCCCGTCATTCCGCAGAAATCCGCCAGAGCGGGGTACAGCTCGGAGCCGTAGCCCAGGCAGGCGTACTCGTTGGTCCAGTGCTCGAGCAGTTGCCCCACCTCGCAATGGACGGTGACAAAGCCGTGCGGCCAGAACGGAATGCCGCATTCATTCAGCCGCTCTTTCACCTGCTTGCGCGGCGGCTCGAAGACAGTGGCCCGTGTGACCACCATCTGAAATTCCCCTTTGACCCGGCCCAAGCGGGCCAGAACGCCCTCGCCCACTTTGCAGATCAGCTTGACGGAAAGGCCGCCAGCCTCGCCTTCGGTGGGGATGCCGTGCTCGGCAAACCCGGCAGGACCAAGCTGGCCGGCCAGCGAAGGCGGACAGGCGCCGTCGCCGATGATTTTGATTTCTTTCTTGGCCTTGTCCAGGTGCTGAAGATCGCCGTAGTAAACGCGCTCTTTGCTCAGCTTGGTAAGCAAGTACACCGTGAGCGCGGTGTTGAAGTCGCCCAGGGTCGAGGTGCCGTGGCCATCCTCGAGCATCATGCTCTGAGCGAAGCAGGTAGCGGCATAGTCGTCGCCAAGTCCGGGAAATGACTGAATGGTGTAAAAATCAAACTTTTCTTTTTCCACCATCCGCTTGAGCGCGAGATAGAGGCGGATGGAGCGCTCGTTGACTACGCTCTTGTCAGGAACCTGGCCAAACAGCTTCTTCAAGCGCGGTTCCAGTGCTGCGACCTGCCTGGCAGGAATGTTCTCTGCGGTTCGAATCAGTTCGGTGGTGTCGCGGGAATCAATATCCACGCCGAACACGCGCATCCATTGCGAAGGATCGGCGGCGCCGCAGGTCTGGCCCATGCCGCGGCCGCCGAAAGCGCCGATGGTGGCTCCGTTCAGCAGGTTCTTCAAATGCGCGGCCCGAGCGAAGCTGGCAATCTTCTCCATTGTCTCCTGGTCCGCCGCATCGCCGTAAACGAACTTGTGTTCCACTCCAATCTCGAGCAGTGCCCCGTGCATGACCAGGCCGCCCACCGGACGCCAGCCTTGCGAACCGGGGTGCGTCCAGAGCAGGAGCCCTTTTCCGGTTGCCGCATAATCACGCAAGGCGGCGGCCAGGTGCGCCGCCCACACCCAGGTGCCGGAGAAAAGCACAACCCCGTCTATTTCGTTCTCCAGTTTCATCTTGCGCATGGCGGTCCGCGCCTCTTCCTTGCTGGCAACCACCACATCATGCTCCACCAGCTTGACTCCGCTCTTCTTGAGCGCGGCCTTCGCGTTTTTGACCACCTGGGGATCAATGAACGGCACGCCCTTGGGATCTTTAAGGCCATCCTTGTGCACGCCATAAACGATGAAGCCGAGGACAGGCTGAATCATTGCGGTTCGCCTCCTTGGGCGAAGTGAGCAGCATGTTCACGTACCGGCGCCAGGGCCGGATATAACGACCGGTATTGCCGCACCTGATCTTCATAGGCGGCGGCCAGCGCCGGGTCCGGTTCGACCACCCTCTCCTCGCGGACCAGCGCGCCAATCGCTTCGGCCAGGCTGGAATAGATACCGGTAGCCACACCGGCGAGCACGGCCGAACCCAGGCACACCGCTTCCGGGCAGCGCATGACGTGGAAGCGGCGGCCGCTCAAAGCGGCCCGCAACCGCAGCCCCAGCGGCGAGCGCGTACCTCCCCCGCTGCCGTACACATCCGCGAAATCGCCCGCCGCGCGCCCGAGGATCTCCGCCATCAGCGCCAGTTCGCAGGCAATCCCCTCCAGCACCGCCTGGTAGAGCTGCTCGCGCGTGGTCGCCGGAGTAAGCCCAAAAATCGTGCCTCGAGCCCTTGGATTGAAGTCGGGGTTGCAAGTGCCGATCAGATGGGGCAGCACGCATATTCCGGAAGGCTCAGCGGGAGCGCGCGCTTCCAGCCGGGCATAGTCTTCCACTTCTGAAACATTGTTTCCCGAGCTGTCGCCGCTGCCATACAGCAGATCGTGCAGCCACTTCACCATGATTCCTGCGGGAAAGTAAGCCAGCGTGACGAACTGTTCGGGAACAACGTGGCGGTAGGTATTCAGGGAAGCGGAAAACGCGGCGTCCGACAAACTCGGCTGGGGCGATGATGCCAGCAGGCATTCGTAGGTACCCATGGAATCGGCCACGCGTCCCGCTTTGACCACGCCCACCCCCAGCGCGCCACAGGGCTGGTCGTGGCCGCCCACTACGACGACTGCCCCGGCGGGCACTCCGATTTGTGCCGCCGCCTCAGCGCTGAGCTTCCCCGCGACTGTCCCCGCGGGGACCGGAACAGGCAGACGTTCGCCGGCGATGCCGGCGGCGGAAAGAATTTCTTCCGACCAGCAGGCGCGGCGCACGTCAAAAGCTAAAAAGCGTGATGCCAGGGAATAATCAATGTAAGGCGGCAGGCCCAGGCGGGTGAGCAGAAAATCGGTGACCCCGAGAAAGCGCTCAGCCTCGGCGAAAGACTTCGGGCGATGCCGCTTGAACCACAGAATTTTCGGAATGGGATACATCGGATGCACGATGTGCCCGGTGATTTCAAAGATACGCCGCCGGCCGAGTTCCTTTTCGCACCAATCCGATTCGGCAGTGGCGCGGCTGTCCATGTTCAAAATGGCAGAGCCGAGGGGTTGGGCCTCGCGGTTCACCGGCACGAAGGTTTCCGCGTGCGAAGAAAGACACAGTGCCTGCACAGGATCGTGAAGGCTGCCACGAACAGCATCCTGCGCGGTGGTCCGCAGGGCGTCCCAGAAAACCATGGGGGGAACTTCGGCGAATCCAGGCTGAGGAAACTGCGGACAGTATTGGCGGGCGCTTTGCGCCAGGATTTCGCCGGATGACGAAAACACCACAGTTTTGCACCGGCTTGATCCGACATCCACTGCCAAAATGCTCATGGCGCCATTAACCCGGAGAACCTGATGCCGCCGGGCGTTTTCCTTCCCCGTTCGCCAGCGCGGACCGGGCCTTAGCCAGAAAGATCTCCACATTCGCCGCCTGAAACACATTGCGTCCGAAGAAAACTCCAGCCGCCCCGGACTGCGCGATCTCGCGCACGGTCTGCAGCGCCTCCTCGTCCGAACCAGTCCGGCTCCCGCCCAGCACCAGGATCGGGATGGGACACTCTTTGATCACCCCGGCCATGGACGCGACATTGCCGGCATAATCGGTTTTGATCACATCCGCGCCCAGCTCCGCCGCAATGCGGGTGTGATACTTGATCCACTGCGGGTCGCGATAATCCTGCACCTTGGGACCGCGAGCCAGCGATTCCACGATCAGCGGCATACCCAGGGTTTCGCATTCGCGCGCCACCTCGGCATTGCGAGCGATCTCCCCTGCTTCGAATTCAGAATCGCCGGTGCCCACCACCAGGTAGGTGATCACCGCGTCGGCTCCCAGGCGCATGGCCTCCTCCGGCCGGGCCAGCAGGCGGCTGCGGGCCTGTTTGGCGGCTATGGTCTCCGGGGAGCCCCAGATGGTTGACCAGTCAATGCGGGCGATGATGCCGGGCATGGCGGGAACCAGCAGGGCGTCGGCGCAGTGCCGCAGGAGCCCCGGGCTGAGCAGAAGGCCGTCGCACCACGCCTTGACGAAGCGGCGAATCTGGCCGGCCGCATCTTCCGTCCCCGGAATGGGACCGAGCACCAGGGGGTGATCGAAAGCTACGACCAGGATGCCGCGGGTGCGGCCGTGAAAAATACGATTGAGCCGGAGTTTTTTGGCGCTCGCAGTCACAGGCTATTAAAACGATGTAATATGCTGTGCGCAGCCAATCTACCGTCTGCCGGAAAGCTTGTCAATTTGCGCCCGCGGGCTGGCGCACCCGGCGCGACGCCCTGTGCTACACTTCGGCGCGAGACGACAGCGGACACCAAGCAACATGCGCGTAACCAAAACCTCCACTGTGACCATAAGGGATGTAGCCGGAAAAAGCGGGGTCTCGGTGACCACCGTCTCCATGGTGTTGAATGATGCGCCGCTGGCCCGCCACATCCCGCTGACCACTCGCAACCGCGTCAAGCGCGCCGCCAAGGATTTGGGCTATCGCCCCAATCTTTTTGCCCGCTCGCTACGCAGCAATCGCAGCCAGACCCTGGGCGTGGTGGTGTTCGATATCACAGATCCCTACTGCACGCAGATTCTGCGCGGCATTGAGGATTCCCTCTATCACTCCGGCTATCTGCCCATCCTCACGGATATTCAGAACCAGCGGGCGCGCTTTCAGCGCTGCGTGGAACTGCTGCTGGAACGGCGGGTGGAAGGCGTGATCGCCATCGCCAACCCGTTATACCTGGAAAGCGACCTGCTGCAGGACTTCGCTCATCGCGAGGTGCCGACGGTGATAATTGGACGCCAACTGGGGGAAGATTCCCTCAGCTCCGTGGTGGTGGACAACCAGGCCGGTACCTTCGCCGCCCTGGAGCACTTGTACAAACTGGGCCACCGCAAAATCGCCTTCATCCGCGGGCCCAAAGCCCTGGCGGACAGCGCCCCGCGTTGGAAAGGCCTGTGCGACTTCGCCCGCCAGGCCGGACTGAAGATAGATCCCAAGCTGGTGGTCGAAATCCAGGGAGGAAATTCCAGCTACCCGGTGGGCGTGGAATTAACGCAGGAATTGCTGAGTCTGGGGCGCCCGTTCACAGCGCTGATGACGTTTGACGATTTGACCGCGTTCGCCGCCATAGGCTGCCTGACCAAAGCCGGCCGCCGGGTTCCAGAAGACGTTTCCGTGGTCGGTTTTGACGATATTCCCGGCGCCGCCTTTTACAATCCGCCCCTTACCACCGTGCATCAGCACCTGGAGATGCAGGGGTCTCTGGGAGCCGAGATCATCCGCGACTTGATCCACGCCCGAAACAGCAACCAGAATGTGAAACCTTTGCGCCGCCGGGTAGTGCCGCGCCTGGTGGTGCGCCAGTCCACCGCTCCGCCGCAGCCCCCACAAGCTTAATTGCCGCTTGACAGCCCGCTACTGATATCCCACAGTAAACGGTTTTAAATGAGCGAGGCGGCATGGCAGCGATTGACCGCAAGCAACTTTACAAATGGTGCAGCATTCCCGGCCACGAACTGCCGCAGCACCCGGCATTGCGAGTGCCCTTTCGCGTGATTCGCGACTCCCGCGCCATGGGCGAACTGATGGCGCGAGAACTGGTGGAAATTATCGAGCACAACAGCCAGCGCGGGCGCGCCACCCGAGCCATTATTCCATGCGGCCCCACCTGCTGGTACAAGCCGTGGACCGACCTGGTAAATTCCCGCGCCGTCTCGCTCGCCAACTTCTTCGTTTTTCACATGGACGAGTGCCTGGACTGGCAAGGCCGGCTTTTGCCCCGCAATCATCCTTACAATTTCCGCACCTTCATGGAAAAACATTTCTATGGCGGCATCCGGCCTGAGCTCGCTGTTCCTGAAGCGCAACGATTCTGGCTGACGCCCGCCACCGCGCAGAAGGTCGCCGAAGCGATCGCTCAGGCCCCCATTGACGTCACGGTCGGCGGCTGGGGTCAGGATGGCCACGTGGCCTATAACCAGGCGCGCCGAAATTTTTATAGCCAGGTAGCGCTGGAAGAGGTGGCCAACTCCACCATCCGCATCCAGGAAAACAACCCTGATACCATCCTGGCGCTGGCGCAGCGCACCTTTGGCACGGCTTATCAGTTCGTGCCCCCCATGTCCATCACCCTGGGCGTGCGCGAATGCCTGTGCGCCAAGAAAGTGCGCGTTTACAGCGACACCGGCGCCTGGAAACAGACCGCTTTGCGGGTGGCCCTGTTCAGCGAACCCACACCTGAATATCCCATGACTCTTCTGCAAAGCCATCCGGACGCTATCATCACCGCCACGGAAGAAACGGCTCGCCATCCCATCAGCGAAAACCCGGACTGGGAGCTGTTTTGAACGGCGGATTACGGCTGCGCTCGGAGGACTCGCCGGGCTACCGGCGTTTGATCGGGGTTGGCGGAATCGGCAGCGGGATTTTTTTTGCCCTGAACGGCGAGCACACGCTGGGACGCGATGAAAGCCGCCTGGGCACACTGCTCGACGTCCGCGACTACTGCAAACTGCACATCATCAGCCACTACGTGGCGCGCTTGCTGGGGGCAACTCCGGGCGGCGGATTCCGCGTGATTCCTATCGGCAAACTGGGTGACGATGCGCCCGGGCGGCAGATGATTCTGGAGATGAAAGCCGCCGGGATGGATACAAGCCGAGTTGAGATCGTCGCGGGGGCTCCCACCCTGTTCAGCGTCTGTTTCCAGTATCCCGATGGGACCGGCGGAAACATCACCACCAGCAACTCGGCGGCCGCCCTGCTGAAGCCTGAAGATTTGGACGCTATCGAGGACTTATTCGCCGAACCCGCGGTCGCGCTGGCGGCCCCCGAGGTTCCCTTGGAAACGCGAGCGCATTTTCTGCACCTGGCAGGCAAACATGGAGCTTTTCGTGCCGCTTCCTTTACTGCTGCCGAAGTGAAGCCGGCACTGGAATTGGACATGTTCCGCAATCTGGATCTGGTAAGCCTGAACCAGGGTGAAGCCGCAGTGCTGGCGGGGCGCGATTTCGACCCCGCTAACCCCAAGCCTCTTCTGCGCGCCTGTGAAGCCGTGTTAAAGGCGAACTATCCCAACCTTCGCCTGGCGCTAACCGCGGGTGGAATGGGAGCCTTCGCCTATTGGCAGGGCGGGTGGGACTTCCGCGCTGCTCCCCGCGTGCAAGTCGCTTCTACGGCGGGCGCGGGCGATGCCCTGCTGGCCGGACTGATCGCGGCAATCGTGGCCGGCATTCCCTTCATTGACGGTGCGCAACCAATCTCTTCCGCTCCGGAAGGGCCGCTCGCCGACGCTTTGGACATTGCAGTGCTCTTAGCCAGCTACAAGGTCATGTCGCCGCACACCATCCATCCCCAGGCCAGCGTGGATGCCCTAAGGGCGTTCGCCGCGGAGCAGCGGCTGGAATTTGCCAGCACGATCAGCGGCCGCTTGCAAACCAGCGAGGCTGATTCGGCAACCCGCTTCTAGGATGGGGAATTGGGCTTGACAGGGAAGAGTTTCGGGTATAAGCATGTAAACCGTTTTAATTAGAGTATTGCCATTCTCTGCCGGGGTCACTGCGCGGCCCGGCGAAAAACAATCATCCAGCGCGGGATGAAGGGATTCGCAGCCATGAGTTCCCCGACAGCGCCAGGGCGAATCGCCTTTCGTTCGGCCATCCTGGCGTGCCTCGGCCTGCTTATCATCGTCAGCTGCAGCCGCGGCCCTGCTCCTTCCGCGAGCACGCCGCACTCCAACATCCAGGTGAAGGTCACGGGAAGCGGCGTGGTCCTGACCACGACGGCGGCGAAATTTGAACTGTCTTCCTCCGGATACCTGAAGGCATCTCTTCTGAGCAACGGCCAGGCGCTGTCCTTGGATGACCCCGGACCATCGGGCAGCAGCGACCTGGTAATCAGTGGTGGAAAGCAGATTGACGATTTTCAGCTTGACCTCGCCGCCAGCAAAATCAGCGAAGGCGCAGGCCGCTTGGGCACGCGAGGCAAAACGGTCGTGATTTCCGGCCGCAGCGCCAGCAATCCCTCGCTCCAAAAGGAACTGACTATCGAGGTGGCCGACGAGTTTCCCAGCCTCGCCTTTACCACCGTTTCCTACAAGAACACAGGCAGCTCGCCTCTGCCGCTCGACCAGGTCACAGCCCAGCGGCACCGGTTGAATGCGGCGCAGGTCGCCCCTCACATCGCGCCCTACCAGATGTGGTCGTTTTCCGGCGCCAGCGAGAAGTGGGGCAAAGACGACGTCATGCCGGTCACCACCAGCTTCTCCCGCGCCAATGTGATGGAGACGGTGATGCACAACGACGAGAACAGCACCGGGGGCGGCATTCCGGTAGTGGCTTTCTGGACGCGGTCGATGGGCGAAGCCATCGGCCACGTCGAACTCCTGCCCTGGGTTATGTCGCTGCCGGTGCGCACCGAACCCGACCAGCGTGTGAGCGCATCGCTGACCCTTGACCCGGACCAGGAATTGAAGCCCGGCGACACCTACTCCACCCCCCTGAGCTTCGTCGCCGTCTTTCAGGGTGATTTTTATGAGCCACTGCACCTTTACTCCAGCGTGCTGCAGCGCGAGGGTTGGACTCTCCCCAGCGCCAGCACGGGCGATTACCAGGCCAACTGGTGCGGCTGGGGGTACGAGATGAACGTCACCCCCAAGCAGATGCTGGGCACCATTCCCAAGCTCCAGCAGCTTGGCTTTCACTGGGCCACTCTGGACGCGGGCTGGTTCAACAATCGGGGCGACTGGGACCCGAACCCCAAGACTTTCCCCGGCGATTCCGTCCGTAAGGTGGTAGACGCCTATCACAAGGCGGGCATTCACATCACCCTCTGGTGGATTCCGCTAGTGGTGGAAGACGGCGAGGGCAAGGACATTCTGAATGGGCGGCGCTACCAACTGGCGAAGGTGGTGAAGGAACACCCCGATTGGCTGATTCTGGATAAAAACGGCAAGCATGCCCGCGCTACGGCCGACATGGGCGCCCTGTGCCCAGCGGTTCCCGCGGTGCAGCAGTATTACAAGCAGCTGACGGAAAAATTCATTCGCGACTGGGGCTTCGACGGCAGCAAGCTCGACTTCTCCTACATCGTTCCGCCCTGCTACAACCCCAAGCATCACCACAAATCGCCCATGGATTCGGTGCGGGCCATGGGCGAAATCTACAAAACCATCTTTCAGACCACCCGCGCCTTGAAACCCGACAGCGTGACCCAAAGCTGCCCCTGCGGTACTCCTCCCAACATGGCCTGGCTGCCGTTTATTGACCAGGCTGTGACCGCCGACCCGGTGGGCTCGCGGCAAGTTCGCCTGCGCACCAAAATGTACAAAGCGCTGCTGGGTCCA
>DATEJK010000187.1:0-7398 GCA_035278025.1 Terriglobales bacterium
GCTCACACCACCGTGGCAGCGCACGGCTTTCGCGATGCGGCTCAAACCACCGTGGAAGCGCACGGCTTTCGCGATGCGGCTCAAACCACCCGTGGAAGCGCACGGCTTTCGCGATGCGGCTCAAACCACCGTGGAAGCGCACGGCTTCAGCCGTGCGAATCAGGCGCCCAAACCAAGCGGCTTTAGCCGCTGAGGGTTGTGGCTGCGAAGTCATCCATTCATTCATGGCGTGATCACCGGCGAGCCGGCGCTCAGCTTTCCCGTGGCCAGCTCGAGATTGGCGTAGCTGGTGCGCAGGCGGTACACCGCTTCCCAATAATCGGTCTGCGCCCGCCGCCTCGCCTCTTCGATCGTCAGCAGATCCGTAATCGTGGTAATTCCCGCGTCGTAGCGGTTCTGGTTGATGCGCATGCTCTCCTCCGCCTGCCCCACCGCCGCCTGCGCTACTCCCTCCTGCTGGCGGGCGGAATCGAAGTCATACCAGGCCCGCCGCACCTCCAGCCGAACCTGGTCGGCGGCCGCCTGGTGCGCCGCTGCCATCCGCTCCCGCAGCGCTTTTTCCCGCGTCAGTTCCGCTTTCTTTGCTCCACCCTGAAAAAGGTCGAGTTGCAGCTCCACTCCCGCCACCCAGTTATTTCCTTGCACCTGGGAAAGCGCGGCGCTATCCGTTTCCCAGCCGCCGAACGCGTTCAACTTCGGCCCAAACGCCGACTTGGCAATGGACACGCTCTTTTCCTGCGCCATCTGCTGCGCCTCGATCTGCTTCAGGTCAGGACGCGAGGCCAGCGCCTGCTTCTCCAGATCGGCCAACGCGGCCTGCGGCAGGGTGCCCTGGCCTAATGTCTGCGACGGCTGAAACTGCTGCTCCAGCGGCACGCCCATGGCGGTGTCCAACTGGGCGGCGGCGAAGGCCGCGTTGTTGCGCGCGCGAATCAGCTCCTCCTGGCGGCCGGCCAGGCGCACTTGCGCGCTCAGCAGGTCCGACTGCACTACTACCCCGCTTTCATAGCGGGCCCGGCTGCGATCCAGAATGGATTGCGCCGTCTTCACCGACTGCTCCGCCACCTCCTGCTGCTTTTGCGCCAGCAGCAGCCCCAGGTAGGCTTGCACCACCCGAAAAATGGTTTCCTGGTCGGCCCGCTCCAGTTGCTCACCGGCTGCCTGCCTCAGGTCCTGCGCGCGAGCCACCTTCTTCCAGTTGGAAAACGAGTCAAACAGGTTCCAGTTGCCGGAAAATCGCGAGCTGAAATTGCCGATGGGCGTGGGCGTGTTCAGCGCGTTCAAAGCGAAGTTCGCGCTGCTAAAGCGCTGTTGCCGCAGCAGCGTGCCGAACACATACACCGGATCGTTGCCCCGGGTGGCGCTTTCGGTAAAGCCCAGGCGGGGCAGCAGGCCGGAGCGCGCCTCTCGCACGCCCGCTGCCGCTACCCGCTGGTCGGCCACCGCCATCTTGCGCTGCGGATTCTTCTCCAGCGCCATGCTCACCGCCTGCTGCAGGCTGAGCGAAGTTTGCGCCGCTGCCATTGCCGCCAGCAGAAACATAAAGATGCCGGCCGCGGCGGTACGCGCTGCAACATTCCTCCGAGTTGTATCCCGCCCCATCAAGGCAGTCTTGGGTCCTTTGTCGTGAATGCCACTAGGCTATGTCGGCCACCCGGGTGTCTGGCGGTGACTGCCGTCACATTCGGCCGCCCAATTTCGGATGGTCACCCGGCCACCGGTTGCGGCTTCTCCGCGCCCTTTTCCGCCACAATCTCGTACGTGGTGTGGAATGCGGCCGTCTGCTTCACCATGGCGCCCACCGAGCAGTACTTTTCTTCGGAAAGGCGAATGGCCTCTTCCACCGCCGCCGGATCCACTTCGTAGCCGGTTATCACGTGATGAATGCGTGCCGCGGTGAAAACCTGCGGCGGGCGCTCCGCCTGATCCGCCTCCACCCGCACCTCGTAGCCGGTTATGTGCTGGTGATATTTCTGGCGCAGGATGGTGACCACGTCGAACGCGGTGCAACCTGCCAGCCCCACGGCCACCAGTTCAATGGGCTTCGGGCCGGTGCCACCGGCGGCGTCATCCAGCAACAGGTGATGGCCGCTGCCGCTGCGGGCCACAAATTGCCTTTGCATCCTAAGTGGTTGAGTAAGAGTGACTTTGGCTTCAATCATGGTTTCCTCACGTCTTCTCCCGTGTGGGATCACGTGAATAAATGCCGGCTGTGGCAATTTGTTACAGGAATCGCGGCAGGAGGAACGACGCGGAACTTAAGTGAGGCGGCTGATCTCCGCCAGCAGGTCTTCCGTGCGGATCGGCTTACAGACGTACCCATCCATGCCGGCGGCAAGGCAGCGCTCACGGTCGCCCACCAGGGCATGTGCCGTCATGGCAATAACAGGAGTGTGGGTGCCGGTATTCTTCTCAAGCTCGCGCAGTGCAGCGGTCGCCTGGAAGCCGTCCAGATTCGGCATCTCTACATCCATCAGGACCAGGTCAAAGCTTCCGGCCTTGAGCAGCTGCAGCGCTTCGCGGCCGTCTTCGGCCACCTCCAGGCGATGACCGTGTTTTTCGAGAAGGTGGACGGCGACGGTCCGATTAACTAGGTTATCTTCGGCCAGCAGAATGCGAAGAGCTTTTTTCCTTTCCTGCAGGGAATAGCGGGTGATCACGGGGCGCGGGTGGGAGGTGGTGACGGAAGGGCCGCCCAAGACCAGGAGAATGGTATCCAGGAGTTCACTGCGCCCAACCGGCTTGCTGAGGTAGGCGGCGACGCCGAGCTGGCGGCAACGTTCGCCATCGCCGCGCTGGCCCGCCGAAGTGAGCATCACGATGGTAACGTCGGCGAAGCGGGGGTTGCGCCGGATCTGTTCCACTAGCGTAAAACCATCCACATCCGGCATCCTGGAATCCACCAGAATGAGGGAAAAGGACCGACCGCCCTCGGCGGCCTGGGTAAGATGGCGCAGAGCTACGGCGGAGTTCTCGGCCAGGGTGGGTTGCATGCGCCAGCTACAAAGCAGTTCCTGCAGAATGCGACGGTTGGTATAGTTATCGTCCACTACCAGCACGGGCCGCGCCTGCAGGTTGGCAGCGAGCAATGGCGGCCCCAACTCCGGTTGAGTCCCAAGCCCCAGACGCGCGGTGAAGTGAAAAGTGCTGCCCTCTCCCACTCTGCTCTCCACCCAGATGCGGCCGGCAAACAGTTCCACCAGCCGGCGGGAAATGGCCAGACCCAGACCAGAGCCTCCGTAGCGGCGGGTGCTGGAGCTATCGGCTTGGGTGAAGGCCTCAAAGATGGCCTGCTGGCGATCCGCAGGAATGCCAATGCCGGTATCGGCCACGGTGAAGTGCAGGACCACGCTACTGCTGGACTGTTCGGACTCACGCCTCACCGCCACCGTGATTTCGCCGCGTTCGGTGAATTTGATTGCGTTGTTCACCAGGTTCACCAGCACCTGGCGCAAGCGTGTGGGGTCGCCGACAACGGCCTCAGGCACCTCCGGGTGTACCTGGCAGTTGAGTTCCAGTCCCTTCTCAAAGGCGGGCAATGACAGAACCTTGAGGGCGGTCTCCAGGGTTCTGTCGAGGTTGAAGGTGATGTTTTCGAAATCCAGCTTGCCGGCCTCGATCTTGGAAAAATCGAGAATATCGTTGATCACGGTAAGCAGGGAATCGGCGGAGACTTTGGCCATGGTCAGGTATTCGCGTTGCTCCGCCGTTAATCCCGTACCCAGGGCGAGTTCGGTCATGCCCATGATGCCGTTGATGGGCGTGCGCAGTTCATGGCTCATGTTCGCCAGGAACTCGCTCTTGGCGTGGCTGGCGGCTTCGGCCATCTTCTTGGCGCGCAGCAGGTCAGCCTCCGCCTGCTTGCGCTGGGTGATGTCGCGATCCATTCCCCGGTAACCGCAAAGGTTGCCGGCACGGTCGAAGATGGGTACACCGTTGCTCTCCAGCACGACCAGACGACCATTCTTGTGGCGGTTGATATTTTCCAGGTTCCGGAAGGGCGCCTTTTGAGCCGCAAGGGTGGTGAAGATGTTGGCGACCCGCCGCTTCTCATCCTCGGGCATCAGGTCGAAAGAGCTCTTGCCTGCCAGCTCTTCAGGGTCATAGCCCAGCAATTCCCGGCACTGCGGTCCCACGTAGGTGAAAACCCTGCTTTGGTCGGTTTCCCATACCCAGTCATGTGCGGAAGTAACCAGATCGCGATGTCTTTCCTCACTCTGTACCAGAGCCTGTTCCGCTTGCTTGCGCTGGCTGATGTCGAGGGCAGCGCCCAGCAGGCAAGGTTTGCCCTCCAGCAGAATGCGCACCCCGGTCAGATAACAGGGCAGCAGAGCGCCGTCCTTTCTCTCCAGCAACCCTTCCATCTCAGCTGCTCCCTGGTCGAAAACGCGCCCGATCGCTTGTTGCACCGGTTCTCTGTCCTGGCCGGCGACAAGGTCCAGGGCCCAGGCTTGTTGCAGCTCGACGGCGGAGCGCCCCAGCATGGTTTCCAGTTTTGTATTCCAGCGAAGCAGCCGTCCGGTCGCGGCGAGGAGAAAAATGCCGGCAGGCAAGCCCTGAATGACCGCTTCCGAGAAAGCCTGTTCCTGCAGGTGGAGGCGGGCGAGTTGGCGAGCCTGTTTATCCAATTGCCGGGTGCTGGCCGCCAGCCGGCTTCGCCAGCGGTGCAACGTACGCATGACCAGCAGCCAGCCGGCGAGAAGGGCCGAGAGCAGGATCAGGGTGATCAGGCTATGCAGACGGGCATTGTGTTCTTCTGCGCCCAGCAGTTCTCCGGCCTTGCTGTTGAGCAGAAGCCCTATCTCCGACATTCCCTCCGAATAGATTCGCTTTTGCGCCTCGTACTCCGATGAGAAGAGAAGCCGGCGAGCTTGCGGCAGTTTGCCCTGTCGCACCAGGGCGAAAGCCTGGTGCTCCATGGCTACCAGCTTGATGTTGGCGGCATCGGTTTGCGCAGAATCTTGCCCTCGATGGACGTTGGGCTCCAGGCGGATGGTCTCTTTGATAGCCTGGTCGAGCATCGGCTCAAAATGCAGGTAACGCTGCTCCCACGCGGGGTCGCCAGTGACCGCAGCCATGCGGGCGGACATGGTGAGAACCTCATCGAGGTGAGTTATAACGCCCTGCAGTTGCTGAATGCGGAACAGACGGGTGCGCAGTTGAGAGGACAACTGATAAGTGTGATAGGTGTCCCAGGCCAGCCAGCCCAGAACCGCGGCCGTGAGCAACACTGCGAAGCTCATGAGTATGAAGGGAAATCGCTCCGCTTGCGATGGACGCAAATCACCCCTCGTTGCCAACGTCCTATTAACCCCTGCCGGCGCTGCACCAGGCAGTTCTCGGCCACGACACACTTCGTGTTCTTATACAGTCATAGCTGCTAAAGGGGCGCTGGAGCGGATGAGGCGCGGGTCACGCGTACCTTCGGTTTCCCGTTATTGCATGGCATCTTATTGCGGGAACTCAGGGCGACAACAAAAACGCCCGCCTGGCGGCGGGCGCTTAGTTGCAAATGAAAGTCTAGCTCTACTGGTGGGCGGAGGGCTGATCTGCCGTAGGCGCGGTCAGCGGCGCCATCGGTTGAGCGCCGGTCACGCCAACTTCCGGCAGCGGCCGCTCCAAAGCCAGGGCCAGTACCTGGTCCATGGTGTCCACGAACTGCAGCTTCATGACGTTGCGCAAGTTCTCAGGCACGTCCGGCAGGTCTTTCTCGTTTTCCTTGGGCAGGATCACCTCAAACAGGCCGGCGCGGTGGGCGGCAAGCAGTTTTTCTTTCAAGCCGCCGATGGGCAGCACCTTGCCGCGCAGCGTGATCTCGCCCGTCATGGCCAGGTCGCGGCGCACGGGAATGCCGCTGAGCGCGCTGGCAATGGCGGTGCCCATGGTGATGCCGGCGGAAGGCCCGTCCTTGGGAATGGCGCCTTCCGGTACGTGTACGTGGATATCAAGGTTGCGGTAGAACTCGCGCGGCAGCCCCAGGCGCGCGGCGCGGGAGCGCACATAAGACATGGCCGCCTGCGCCGACTCCTGCATCACGTCGCCCAGCTTGCCGGTCAGCAGCAGCTTGCCCTTGCCATCCACCACCGTGACCTCGGTGGTCAGGATGGAGCCGCCCACCTCGGTCCAGGCCAGCCCGTTGACCAGCCCCACCTCATTCTTTTCATGCACTGCCAGGTCGCGGAATTTGGGCACCCCGAGAAATTCCTCGGTTTTGTCGGACGCGATCTTGATGGTGTAGGTCTCGCCCTCTTTGACCACCCGCCGCGCCACCTTGCGGCACACATTGCCGATCTCGCGTTCCAGATTGCGCACCCCGGCTTCCCGGGTGTAGGCGCGGATGATGTTGGTGATCGCATCCTCGCTGAAGGCGATGTTCTTGTCCGTCAGCCCCGCCTGTTCCCGCTGCTTGCGCACTAGAAACTGCTTGGCGATTTCGATCTTCTCCGCTTCCGTGTAGCCATGCAGCCGCAGCACTTCCATGCGGTCCTGCAGGGCGGCGGGGATGGTGTGCATCACGTTGGCGGTGGCGATGAAGAACACCTGCGAGAGGTCGTACTCCACGTCCAGGTAGTGGTCCACGAACATGAAGTTCTGTTCCGGGTCGAGCACTTCCAGCAGCGCCGCCGAGGGATCGCCGCGGAAGTCCATGGACATCTTGTCCACCTCATCCAGCATGAACACCGGGTTCTTGGTGCCCGCCTTCTTCATCATCTGGATGATCTGGCCGGGCAGGGCCCCGATGTAGGTGCGGCGGTGACCGCGAATCTCAGCCTCGTCGCGCACCCCGCCCAGCGACATGCGCACGAACTTGCGCCCTGTGGCCTTGGCGATGGACATGCCCAGCGAGGTTTTGCCCACGCCCGGAGGTCCCACAAAGCACAGGATCGAGCCCTTGGGATTTTTCACCAGCTGGCGCACCGCCAGAAACTCCAGGATGCGCTCCTTGATCTTCTCCAGCCCGTAATGATCTTCGTTCAGCACCTTCTCCGCGCGGGAAATGTTGCGGATTTCCTTGGAGCGCTTCTTCCAGGGCACGGCCAGCAGCCAGTCCAGGTAGTTGCGCGAAACCGTGGACTCGGCCGACATGGGCGGCATGGCTTCCAGCTTCTTCAATTCCTGGATCGCCTTTTCGTGAACTTCCTTGGGCATGCCGGCGGCATCAACCTTCTTCTTCAGTTCGTCAAACTCGCTCTTTTCGCCCCGCCCCAGTTCCTTCTGGATGGCCTTGATCTTCTCGTTGAGGTAGTACTCTTTTTGCGCCCGCTCCATCTGCCGCTTCACCCGCGACTGGATGGTGCGGTCCATGTTCAGCTTCTCGATTTCGATATCCAGCACGTCGGCGATGCGGTTCAGGCGCTCGCCGGGATCGAAAATCTCCAGCAGTTCCTGCTTTTCCTC
>DATEJK010000188.1:0-2700 GCA_035278025.1 Terriglobales bacterium
CAGAATTCCGACGAGGCCCATGATGGCGCCTGACGCGCCGATCGAAAGACCCATGGGGCTCCAGAAGAGGCTGACGACATATCCCAGGACGCCGGTAACAAGGTATAGCACGATATACTTGGACATCCCGAACATCCCTTCGACTTCGGGCCCCAGGTCGAACAGGCACCAGAGGTTCATGCCGATGTGCAGCAGACCCGCGTGCAGAAACATTGCAGTCACCAGCCGCCACCACTCGCCGGCGAAGACCAATGGCCCATACTTGGCGCCCAGCCGGACCATCGCCATGCCCTGGATGCCTCCGAATAGCCCTCCGCCCCGGCCGGGTCCGCCGGCACGCTGCGTCATGAACCATTCCACCACGAACATCAGGACAATTGCCGCTGCCAGCATGGAAGTGGCGCTGGTGGGCATCGGGATGACGCCCATGATCCGGCCCGAGGCGACTGTGGTTCCGCGCGCGCGCTGAGCGCCGATCTTCGCGCCGCAATGGGGACAAACCCTGGTACCGCGGGGGTTCAGGGCTCGGCATTCGGGGCACATGCGGTGGGAAGTGTCATACTTCTGTTCGGCTGTTCCGAAGGCCGATTCCCACCAGCTTTTGATTCGTTGGATTTTGAACCAAATGTCTCGAGGAAGTTGCATAAGCACCGGGAGCTATGGACCTTAGAGGATAAACGCTTATTATATTCCACGCCGACAGCAGCTTGACAGGATTTTCGCCGCAAGCCCGTGTCCGCAAGCTTCGCCGCGTTCCCAGGATCGAGCCGTCGCAGACCAATCTAACCTGCGGTAAAATAGGCGGACGGCTATTGCGGTCGGTAATCTTGCCCGGCCTGACCGGGAAATCGGAAGGACGAACGGAAGACCAGAACGCGGAAGTCTTGACAAAGAAACGGGCGAAACCAGGAAATCGTGGTCAAGACGCTAAATCCCAAAACCCGCTCCGGGACCGTCAGGAAACTTGCCCGCTTTGCGCTTCTGGCGAGCCTGACGTTTTTCTGGACCAGTTGTCATCATCGGCCGGCGGTGGTTACGCCTCCATCGCCTCCGCCCGCGCCTTCCCAACCAGGTCGCCCGCCCTCAACGACCCAGAAGCAGCCTCCGGCCCCAATTATCCAAGGCGAGGAAGGGATCGCTTCCTGGTACGGCCACCCCTTCGATGGCAGAGCCACGGCAAGCGGAGAAATCTTTAATATGCATGCCATGACCGCAGCTCACCGCACGCTGCCTTTCGGCACCAAGGTGAGAGTACACGATCTCGAGAATGGCGATAGCGTGGTGGTGCGGATCAATGATCGCGGCCCATTTGTGGAGGGGCGTATTATCGACCTTTCCTATGCGGCGGCGATGGCCATGCACATGCCCGGAACGGCCGTCGTACGGCTGGAAATCCTGAACGCCGGGCTGGACCCTCCCGGCGGCGTTTATTCAGTGCAGATCGGCGCGTTCGTTGATCGCAGCAATGCGGAACGGTTGAAACGTCGCGTCGAGAAGAAGTTCCATCCGGTCGTCATCAGGAGGGAGAGCTACGGCAGCAGTGAGTTCAATCTTGTTCTGGTGGGGCAGGTAAACTCCAGCGAGCAGGCGCAAGAACTGGCCAGCGAACTGGTCCGCGAAAAATTTGCGACGGAAACCTATGTGGTAAAGATCAACTGAACCGAAGGGTGTTCCCAGGCAGAAGAATGGACAACTGCATCTTTTGCAAAATCATCGAGCGACATCAGACGGCCAGGATTGTATATGAGGACGATCAGGTGTTCGCCATTGAAGACATCCGTCCACAGGCGCCGGTACATCTGCTGGTGATGCCTCGAAAGCACCTGCCCTCACTGAAGGAAGCTGATCACAGCGATGGCCCGATGCTGGGCCGTCTCTTTATAGTAGCTGCCCAACTGGCCCGGGAACGGCAACTTGAAGCCAAAGGCTACCGCACGGTTATCAACAACGGGCCGTGGGCCGGACAGACCGTAGACCACCTGCACGTACACGTGCTGGGTGGGCGCGTGTTTCACTGGCCGCCAGGATAAATTTCAGCAGCATTCAACCCCCTAGAGTGTTGCCAGCAAGGCCGCCAGCAGCGCGGCGCGGCGCGGAAGCTCTTTGATGATCACGTGCTCGTGAACGGCGTGCGCACCGTCACCCACCCCTCCCAGTCCGTCCAGAGTGGGGATGCCAAGCGCGGCGGACAAATTGCCATCAGAGCCGCCGCCGGTCGCCGCGCCCTCAACTTCAAATCCGAGCCGCCTTGCCAGTGTCTTTGCAATCCTGAAAAGACCCTCCGTCATTGCCGGCTCCATAGGTGGCCTGTTGATTCCACCCTCCACTTTCAACAGCGCGCCCGGATGGACTGCCTTCAGCGCAAAGATTTTCTTTTCGATTCGGGCTTGATCCTGAGCCCGCGGAATGCGAACGTCTACGGTTGCGCAAGCCAGTTCGGGAACAACGTTCGACCGCGTTCCACCCTCCACTACGCCGACATTCAAAGTGAGCCCGCGCCGCGGCTGCGCGAGTCTCTCAACCCTGAGAACCTGCCGAGCCAGCTCATTAATTGCGTTGATCCCCGCGGCAGGATCGATGCCAGCGTGCGCCGACCGCCCCTGAACGGTGAGGCGAAATTCGCCGACGCCCTTTCGGGCCGTTTTCAGCGCGCCGCCCGCCGCAGCCGGCTCCAACACCAGCACAGCGCGCGAGCGCTTT
>DATEJK010000189.1:0-12200 GCA_035278025.1 Terriglobales bacterium
TTAGCATTTAGCCTTAAAGCGCAGTGCCGATGCTTTCCAGTGGCTAAATGCTGAGTGCTAATTGCTTAGGAGACGAATGGCATCTGTAGCCCAGGCCACGGTGAGGCAGGCACCAACACGAACCCGGGTCGCCCAGCGCAACTGGCTGGCGATCATCGGCGTAGTCCTGGTCTCTATCTTTGTGGTGTTCGCGCTGTTTGCCCCCTGGATTGCGCCGCAGGATCCAGCTCACATCGAACTGGCAGCGCGCCTGGCGCCTCCTTCGGCGGCGCATTGGTGCGGCACCGACGAATTGGGGCGTGACATTCTTTCCCGCCTGATTTATGGGGCGCGCATTTCCATGCTGGTGGGCAGCAGCGTGGTGGTGGGCGCGTTGTTTTTGGGGCTGGTCATCGGCTCAATCGCGGGCTATTACGGCGGAAAAGTGGACCGCTTCGTCAACGTTATCCTGATGAACGCCTTTCTGTCGTTTCCGGGCATCCTGATCGCGATTTCTTTTGTCGCCTTTCGCGGGCCGGGAATTTTGAACCTGATCCTGGCCCTATGCCTGGGAGGCTGGGTGGGCTACGCCCGGCTGGTGCGGGCGCAAGTGCTGGCCGCCCGGGAAAGGGAATACGTGGAAGCGGCGCGCGCGCTGGGGGCGAGCGACTGGCGCATCATAACGCGGCACATTTTGCCCAACATCATCCAGCCGGTGATCGTGCAGGCAGCCATCGGCATGGCGGGCGCGGTGCTGGCGGAGGCCACTATGAGCTTTTTAGGACTGGGGGTGCCGCCCCCCACCGCGAGTTGGGGTTCCATGCTGAATGACGGCCGCGCCCACCTTTTCGACGCCCCCCACCTGGTGTTGTTTCCCGCGGCGGCGGTCATGCTGGCGGTGCTTTCCTTCAATTTTATTGGCGATGCCCTGCGCGATTATCTGGATCCGCGCTCGCGGATTGAGGCGGGGCTGTAGGAATCGGTGATTGAGCAATTTGTAGATTCTAATTTGAAATCTATAAGGCGAGGTGAGGACACTTAACGCGCTGGTGTGCGGTCAGCCCGAGACTTGGCCTGGGGTCGCCTTTTGCGGCGGGAGCCTTGGTGGTCAGGACCTGCCATTTCGGCCACCGGCAGGTGCGCCGGGATGTGGCCGTTACTGCGAGCCAGATCGTAGAGCTTGTCGGCGGTGCGTCGGCGCAGCCGGTTTTTCAGGTCACCCTTTTTCATAAGCCAAACATAGGATGCAGAGAAGCCCGGCGGTGTCACTCCGGGCGGCAACTCCACCAGGGATATTCGGCCACGGTTGTTGTTCTATTGCCCCTAAGTCCGGCCATCGCCCAGCCGGCCCTGCCAGACGAGGGGATACGAGCCCGCGCCGGCAGTGGGCGGGCGCGGGATTCTTAGTCCGGGGAGTCGTTTTTCTTGTCTTTCCCCAGCAGGCCGGCGGGATTCTCGTGCACACGTTCACGAAAACGCGCCTTCAGTCCGCCTCCCAGTTCCACGGCCGATTCACCGTACTTGTCGCGCAACTGATCGGCAGCCGAAAGCGCCTGCCGCCAGCGTCGCTGCTTGTCGTCCTCCAGCAGGCTGAGCTGCCCTTCGCCATGACCCAGGGAAGACGCATGCACGCCCAGGAGCCGGATTAGGCGCCCGGATTCCCAGGCGTTGCGGAACAAGTGGCGCACGGCTTCGAACAGTTCGGTGTCAAGCTGGGTGGAGCGGGGCAGGGTATGGGCGCGGGTGATGGTGGTGAAGTCGTCATAGCGCAGCTTGAGCTGAACCGTGCGGGCGTGCAAGCCGGCTTCCCGCAAGCGCCGGCCCACCATCTCCGCCAGGCGCAGCAGGGTAGCTTCCAAAAGCTGGGAGTCGCACGTGTCCACGGAGAAGGTATGCTCGTGGCTCATGGATTTGGGGTCCTCGTCGGCGCCGATTTCGGAATCGAACCAGGCACCAGCGTCCAGGCCTTTGGCCTTGCCGGCCAGCGCCAGCCCCCACTTGCCGAAGCGCTCTTCCAGGAAAGCATCGTCAAACCGGGCCAGGTCGCCGACGCTGTTGATGCCCAAGGCGTGCAGGTTCTGCTCGGTCACCTTGCCCACTCCGGGAATCTTGCGCACGGCGAGCGGCGACAGGAATGGGGCCTCTTGCCCGGGCAGCACCCATAGCATCCCGTTTGGTTTTGCCTGGTCGGAGCAGACCTTGGCCACCAGGCGGGAGGCCGCGATGCCAATGGAACAGTTGAGGCCGGTGTGGGTGTGAATGGCCTGATGCAGCGAGTGGGCGGCGCGCAGGGGCGGACCGTGCAGGCGTTCCGTCCCGGTCATGTCCAGATAGGCCTCATCTATGGACACCATTTCGATTTGCGGCGAAAAACCCTGCAGCACATGGTGGACTTTCCGGGAGTAGTCGCGATAACGGTCAGGGTGGCCGTCCACAAAAATGGCGTGGGGACAATGCTTGGCGGCGGTGCGCAAAGGCATGGCGGAATGTACGCCAAATTTGCGGGCCTCATAGGAAGCGGCTGAGACTACGCCGCGCTCATCTCGCTGGCCGCCGACTACCACTGCCTTCCCCCGCAGCAAGGGGTCAAACAACTCCTCTACCGACACGAAAAAGGCGTCCATATCCACGTGGAACACAGTTCGGGGTAGGCTGAGAGGAAGCGACATGATGCCGGCGAAGCTACGGCCTCATGTTAACCCAGGGTGGCAGGGTTGAAGTATAGCCTGGTTATCTGGTTACTGAACGATCTGCCCGGCGAAAGGAGGATTGCTACAGTCCGCAGCCGTGGGCATAGTGGTAACTAGCCCGGGGTTGAGGTCGAAATGGATCACGTTATCGTTCATGCCGCAGAAACGGCGCACGCCAGAAACGTTGGGAGCATAAGGCGCAGCCCCGATCACGAAACTTGTGTTCACACCCAGGGCAGTTGGGGTGCCGCCCGTGGCAACAAAGTTGTAACCGGCTTTAGTGCCGCCGGCCAGAACTGTATCTACCAGACAAGCGGTAACCGAACTGGGGCTGCAGGGAGGCGACCCCGTCAAATTCGATAGAGCAGGAGCATACCCAACGTTTTGGTAAGCGAGAGCATAAGCCGCTTCCGCCGTCATGATGGTTCGTATCGAGGAAACGGCAGAAGATTCGTTGGCCGCAATACGGGCGCGTATCAGATTGGGAATAGCGATGGCAGCGATAATGAGCATGATCGCTACGACAATCAGCAACTCAATCAGCGAAAATCCTTTGTCTTTCTGCATTCAGGCAGCGCCATCCCGAGCTGTGATACTGCACAACTACACCACCACTTCTCGCCTGGAGACATGCATCCCAGGGGCCACTCTGGCCCGCCCATCGCAAGCTGTTAAATTTTATGGAGAAAAGCGCGATTCTGCTTAAGCGTGGTTGACCGACAAGCGGCGCTGCCAGCGGAATAGTTGACAGTATTTGTCATTCAGGATTGCATTTTTCGCGACCGCAGACTTGGGTCCTACGACCGGCGGACCACTCCCTTCGTAACCCCTTGCTGCTGCCGTGTTTAGGTAATGTCGTGCGCGCCCTGGCGGGCGAAAAAATATACTGAGGGTGATATAGTTGTCACAACGGCATGTGATAAAAGAGGTGCGCATGGGGTCGCCCTACGGTCTGCCCATCATCGAAAACTGCCTCATTTGCAACCTGCGTTCGGAGCGGTTTTTCTGCGACCTGCCGCGCACCGCTCTGGCGGCCTTCGAAAAAATCAAGTATTCCTCGGCCGTGCCCGCGGGGGCAGTGCTGTTTGTGGAAGGCCAGTCGCCGCGGGGCATGTACGTGCTCTGCCGGGGCCGGGTCAAGCTTTCCACCACCTCGCGGGACGGTAAGACGCTGATTCTGCGTATCGCCGAACCCGGGGAGGTGCTGGGATTGCACGCCACCGTTTCCGGCAAGCCTTATGAATTGACGGCGGAGACTCTGCAGGCTTCACAGCTGAACTTCGTCAAACGCGAGGACTTTTTGCAGTTCCTGCAGGAACACGGGGACGCGTGCCTGCGGGCGGCGCAGCACCTCAGCCAGAACTGCCAGTCCGCCTATGAGATGATTCGTTCCCTGGGGCTCTCGCACTCGGTGACCGAAAAAATGGCCCGCCTGCTGCTGGAGTGGTCGGGAGACGGCGAGACAACGAAAGACGGGATTCGCGTCAAGATCGCGCTTACTCACGAAGAGATTGCACAGCTGGTCGGCACCTCGCGGGAAACCGTGACCCGGGTGCTGGGAGACTTCCGCAAACAGCAGATCGCGCAACTGCGCGGTTCCACTCTGCTGATTCGCAATAAGGCTGCTCTGGAAAAACTGGTGGGGGCGTAGGGGTTGGCAGCACTGGTAACCAGTAGCCAGACCCGGTCCCTGGAAAACCGGCTCTCAGTGGCGGTCGGCTGACACACGCTGGGTTCCGGCGAGAAGCAATCATTCAAGAACCAAGGAGCAAAGCAAAAAGGAGCCTGGACTCGCGCCCAGACTCCTTCGTGGCTGGTACCCTCCCCCGAGGTACTTCGCCAAACTCAACTGCATCGTAGGCGAAGCGAGGAAGTGGCGACAAGTCACGGAGGTAACGAGTGTCCATTACCAATTGGCGGGGGAGGTTCTTCGCGCTCGAACTGAGTTCGACCTGAGACGCGCAGACTTAGGAGCGACCGACGCCGGCCGCAATTCAAATACCAGGATTTGATTGGGTTGCAGGTTCACCTTCAACACGGCGGCTCCATTGTTTTCAGAAATCTGCTCGGTGGTTCCGGTAAGCAGGTTGCGGGCAGCGCTGGCTTTCCACGGCAGGTGAAGGCTAAGAGTTGCCGCGGCGGCGGTGGTCCCGTGATAGAAGACGATGAGCGTTTGCTGTTCCGGGCTCAGCAGACGCCGTACTTCGGTTTTTGATGGATCGGCACCGGTAATGGTGACTTCGGGCGCGGCCCCAGCCTGCTTCGCCAACGCAACGAGGAGCTGCTTACTGGAGGGTTCGTTCTGACGTTCGTAGGCTAGAGCGACAAAGGAACCGAGCAGCACGGCTCTGCCCTTGCCGAAGGAATTCTCCACCATGGCGGGCTGGCCGTCGGCAAAGCGGGCCAACACCTGGGCGGACTCTGCGGGCGCCAGTTCCTCCTCGAATCCTGCGGCGGCAACTTTTTCGCGGGCCGCCATGCCGGGCAGGCCGGGCAAGGGCGCCATCTCCATTTGCGGTTGGTCCGCAGGACGGATCAGGTGCTCGCGGGCGCCAAAAACTTCGTCCAGGCCGGCTCCAGGGATGATGTCGCTGGCAATGCCGCGGGCGTCGTTCCAGGCCAGGCGGGCCTCGGCTACGACGGTGCCGCCGTTCTCCACGTAGCGGCGAATTCCCGCCGCCACTTTCCGCGCCAGCATCACCGGGTAGGGAAGAAAAACAATTTTGTACTGGCCCAGCCGGCCGGCAACCACATCTTCGGGATGAATGAAATCCGCGGGCATCTGCTCTTCCAGGAACATGCGGTGCAAGCCCAGGAGGGAATCGCGCTCGGCGTTGCCCAGCTTAGAGAGTGAGGTTTCAGTTCCGCCGACCATGTAAGAGAGGCGGTTATAAAGAATGGCAACTTGCGCGGGGGCGGGCCTGGCAGCCAGCAAGGAGGAGGCCTGGGCTTCGATGATCTTTGCGGTGTTGCCGGCGGCACGGGCGCGCTCGGTCAGGCTGCCGTCCAGATTCACCAGGCCATAACCATTGGATTCGTAGCCGGAGCTCATGGGATACCAGGCATAAATCGCGATTTCACGGGCGCCGTGGGAGATGGTGTTCCACATCCAGAAACGAAGATCGTTTCCCACCACGGGCTCGGCGATGCGCATGCCGGTCACGCCCTGGCCGGCCTGGAGTTCGCCGATCCAGAACCCTTTGCCCTCGCCGGCGGAGCGGCTGAAATCGAGCCCGGCGGAGAGTTTCTGCCAGCTCCAGGGCTGGCTGGAGGCGGCATGTTTGGGGTAAAGCGAAGTGCCGAAGAAATCGGCATTGGCGGCCATCTTCCAGTCATCGGGCTCGCCGTAGCCGTCGGTGGGGGAGGTGAACAGGCCGGGCACAGCGGCGTGGCTGGTGATGAAGTGCGTGGTGTCGGCGCTGCGGATGGCGTCCACCCGCGTTTTCAGATCGCCGGCCAGTTTGTCGTCAATAAAGGCCCGCCAGTCAAGATAATCGGTGTAGGAAAGAATGGTGCTGGCGCGCGGCGGCTCCACTTGCTGCCAGTCCTGGAAGCCGCGGTACCAGGCCCGGTTCAGCGCCGCGAGATTGCCGTATTTGCGTTCCAGCCAGCCGCGGAAGCGCTTCTGGCTGTTGGGGCAGTAGCAGAATTCAGGATGGACCAGAAAGGGGAATTCGGCCCAATTGATGACGTGGGGCTCGCTCCACACATCCCACCCGTAAAGAGCGGGGAAGCGGTTGGCGTCGCGGGAGAGGGCGGAGAGAAACTTAACGATTTCCGCGCGCACGCCGGGGTGGTCAATGCAAAATCCGGGAGCGGATTGCGATTCGATGACCGCGCCGCTGCGGTCCACAAAACGGCCATCAGGGTATTTCCGGCCTACCCAGTCGGGAGCAGAATCCAGATAAACCTGCACGATCACACGCAGGCCGCGTTGCTGGGCCAATTGCAGGAGCAGGTCGAGATTTTTGAAGTCAAAGCTGTCGGGCTGGGGTTCCGCCGTGGCCCAGTCCACCCAGGTTTTCACCGTGTTGAAGCCCAGGGCTCTAATCTGGTCCAGATCCTTGCCCCAGCGCTGGGCGCTGGTCGAATCCAAAGGCTCGAGCATGGGCGCACGGGCTTTGCCGCCACCGTACCAAACGGCTACAGGGAAAAAAGCGGGAGCAGCCGGCTGAGGCTGCGCCCAACAGCAGGAAGAGAGCAGGGCCACGCAGATGGCCAGATGTGTATGCTTCATCAGTTCCTCGGCTTCTGGCTGGGCTTGCGGGAAAAGGGATTATACGTCGTGGCGAGAGATCTCCAGCCGGGTACGCATATCATTCGTTTGGGAAGACAGCGGGCGCCGGCAGCGCGGCCGCTGCCCTGCGAGGGGAGGGAATATGGAAAGGATAAGAATCGAGCAACATTCGTTCGCCGGAACTTTATGGTTTGGTGCGTGGCTCTTTACTATCGGGTTCCTCCAGCTTGGTTTTTGGAGGGCCGTGCTGGCGATCGCTTTGTGGCCTTACTATCTGGGTGTGAAATTTGGTCCAGCGCTGCACTAAATCGCCGGCTCGGCTGAAGCATGGGGCTCATTTTTTCCTGCGCGTTTCGGCTTCCGCCAGCCAGCCGCGCCGCAGGCTCTCCATGGGGATGCTGGAGAGGTAGGGCTTGATATCAAGGATAGGGGTTTTGTCCAGCATGTCCAGCCCCCGGACGTGCAGCGTGGAGCCTTCGCGGCGCAGAAGTTCGACCACAGTCAGGCCAATGGGGTTGGGTCGCCTGGGGGAGCGGGTGGCGAACACTCCGTGGGGCCGATCGTCAATGGGCGGCGTGCCCAGCAGTTCGAAGTCCTGCGAGCGATCAAACTCCCAGATGACGAACAGATGGGAAAATCCCTCGATGTCGGTAAGGCCAGCTTCCAATTCGGGCAAAATCTTAAGCAAGCCCTCGGCCTCGTGCTTGGCGCCGAAGCCCTTGGGAATCTGTTTAGTGTCAGTGTAGGGACTGGAGACAAATCCGATCGGCCGTGAAGTAAACATGCGAGATGTCACCCCGTTCCATGTTAATGCAGGGGGAGGTTTTACATCTCCTTTTCGAGCCACCCGCCCAAGAAGTAGGTTTATTGACTACTGAAGTGGCATTCGCTTTTCCCGTGGAATTTTTAACACTAATTCGTCGCCCCCGGGATGAAGACCATATCCCGAGTCACTTGGCCCAGTGAAAAAGGCGAGCCACTGATGGGCGTCAGCGCTCCTGTGCCCGGGTCCACGGAGAATCCTGCTATTTGTTTGGGTACTATGCTGACAAATACGAATTTGCCCGCCGGGTCCACGGCGATTGACGATGGCTGGGCATTGGTCCCGAGCGGGATCGGTGTTCCGCCCACCGGGGTCAAGTTGCCCGCCGAGTCGATCGTATAGGCGGACAGGCTGTTGCCGCCGGTGTCGCCGACGAACACGAACTTGCCGATTGTGGGGTTCAGCCCCGACAGTGCTGTTGGGTCAATGGCCACCGGTGAAGGTTGCTGGCCAGTGGCAAATGGCGATCCGGGCACCTCAGTCAGCACGTTCGTCGTAGCATCCAGAGAGAAGACCGCCACGTTGCTTGTCCCCTGGTTTACTACGACCACAAACTTCCCGTCCGGAGTCACGCGTATGCCCTGCGGGCTATTCCCGTCACTACTGGTGGGAGAGCCCAGCTTCAGTCCGGTCGCACCGCCATTGGGCTGCCGCACGATGCCTTGAATCTCGCCGCCAGAAGCGCCGTCAAAGGTCAGCCCCATCCAGGATGGAATGTTATTCCCGAAACCGGCTACGACCAGATCGTGCGGCGGGCCAGGGAGTGTGACCGTTGGGCTCAACTGGGTGAGAGCGGCATTGGAAGCATTGATGCTGAATGCAAACATCTGAGCCGCGTTGGCACTGGGATCGGGGATGACGTAGAGGTTTGATTCGATGGCAGCCAGTTCATGCGGAGCAACCGGAAGCGCCACACTGCCAGCGGGAGTTAAAGCGCCGGTATGCTTATTGACAAGGTAGGAAAAAACATTAGGTCCGCCGGTGCCTGTTACAGTGGCGTACAGCACCATGCCACCGGAATCGGCCGCCAGTCCAACGTCAGCAACCGAGGAGAGGTTGGTGACGGGTGGTACCGGAATCTGAGTTGCCGGCGATATAGGCGTCGGCTTGCCGGAATTAGGATCCACGGCAAACCCGTGGATTATGCCGACATTGTCACCCACATACAGAAGTTCCGAACCGGCAGGCAGCGGTGAACTACCGCCATTCGAGTCACCACCGTTATTGCCATTGTTGGTGGGGCTTGGGCTGGAAGCGCCGCCCCCGCATCCTGCCAGCACGACAAGTAAGAGAAGCGCGCACAACAGGGAAGTGACCCATTTCATAAAAACCCCTTTTAGTGAAATCCTTCCAATCAGGAGCTTGAGTACGATGACCGTTTTTCCCTGTCGCGATAGAGGACTGTCTATGGGATGGTCACATCAATGCGAAAGGTGTTGTGGTACTGGCCGATGAACGTCAGTTTTCCGCCCCGCGCGTAGTAGTACAGGTTTGCCACGGTGGGATTGGCCGCGTTCAAGTTGGGCGTTATCGTCCAGTTCACGCACTGGCCGCTGGTGAGGGTGTTACAGGTCACGGTAGCAACGCCGGTGGCAGGCCCGGGCGCCGGCAACGACGGGCCCATGGCGATTTTGTATTTCACTCCGTTGTAGCCGAAGTCAAAATTAAGGAAGCAATTGTTACTGGAAGTGAGAATGTTTTCGTAATAAACCACATTGAGGTTCTGGTCGTAGCACTTGCTGGCGCCTTCGACGTACTGCCAGTAATTACCTGCGGGCGGCGCCGATGGCTGGGTGGAATTAATTGGGTCATTGGGCGTGATATACACGGTGCGGACGGACTGACTATACATACGGAGAAACCACTCACCACAGTAGAGATCGGTGGAGAGATTGGGATCAAGCGCACTGTAGGAGGCCTGATCGGTGCCGTTGTAGTCGTCACTCCTCAGGAGAAGCTGGGCTCCCGTGATATCGAAATCATGAATGATGGTGGTCACGTTGGGGCTGGGCGGGCAGGAGGTCCTAGCAGCGCTCGGGATGCTCATCAGCGCTAAAAGGGCCAGAGACATTGCCAAGTGGCGCATAGCGTTCATTTTAAGTTTCCTTACGAACGGACCCAAATCCGTTTTCGAAGGCCACGATTGCAGTCGGGCTGAAGAGGGTCAAGCTAAGCTCATGCTAATTTTTGTATTAAGGTCTAAGGTGTTGAATGTGCGTTAGTTAGTTCCGTCCATTTGTTGAGCTATAGTGCAGCGAGAGAAACCGGTGTATGCTTTGCGCCCGGTTTGAGGACGAGCCAGGCATGCCCTCACCAGTGCGACTCTATCGCTTCGACCCCTATGAACTCGATAGGGACCAGAAGGAGCTCCGCAAGTTTGGCATTCGGCTGAAGCTGGAGCGCAAACCCCTGCAACTGCTTCTTACCTTGTTGGACCACGCCGGGGAGGTAGTCACGCGGGGCGAAATCCAGAAGCTCTTATGGGGCGATGGCATCTTCGTTGATTTCGATAAAGGTTTGAACGTTGCTGTAACTAAGCTGCGGTCGGCCCTGAACGACTCGTCGGAGAGGCCGAAATTCATTGAAACGGTTGCCGGGGAGGGCTATTGCTTCATAGCCGAGGTGGAGCGGGTACTTGCAAATGGTTCGGCACCAACTTCCAGCGAGGAGGGTGCAGCGGCGGAACGGTCCGTGGCGTCTCCCGCGCTGATTGACACTCTAACGCCTCAGCCCGAGCAAGTGAGTGAGGCTTCAGATTCCAGCGGCACTGCTCGATGGTGGTTGCAAAAGCGACGGGCGACGTCGGTGGCTATGGCCCTGGTTGTCATTGTTGTGGCGGCATTTATTGTGATGAGGCTGGGCTGGGGAGGCCGTCAGCGACCGCGCCAAGCGCAGGCGCATAAAGGCAAGATCATGCTGGTGGTCTTGCCTTTCGAAAATCTGAGCGGCGATCCCCGCCTGGAATATCTTAGCGACGGTATTACCGAGGAATTAAGCGAACAACTGGGGAACCTAAACCCGCAGCGGCTAGGCGTGATCGGACGTACGTCGGCGATGACCTACAAGCATTCGCCCCGAACTATCAGCCAGGTTGGTAAGGAGCTTGGGGTGGGCTACGTTCTGGAAGGCAGCGTGCGTCGTGCCGGAAAGAGGCTGCGCGTCACCGCGCAATTATTAGAGGTTTCGGATCAGGCACACGTCTGGGCGGGAGAATATGATGGCGATATCCGGGATCTGCTGCAGACAGAAGATGAGGTCGGGCGGCAGATCACACAAGAGGTGGGCGTCTCGGTTGCGCTGGACTCGCCCAACAGACCGAACCATCACCACCCCACCCCGGAAGCTCACCAAGAATACCTGCTCGGCCGCTATTACTGGAATAAGAGAACCCCTGCCGGGTACAGGACTTGCGAGCGATATTTTCGTTCGGCTGTTAAAAAGGACCCTGTGTACGCGGCGGCCTACGCCGGTTGGGCTGAGTGTGCCCCCAACCCAGCGGCGCAGGCCGCGGCAAGGAAAGCGGTACAACTTGATCCGGACTCCGGTGAAGCGCAAGCGGCGCTGGGCTGGGTGGAACTGTATCGAAATTTGGACCCCATTGCCGCCGAACGGGCCCTCAAGGCAGCCGTCCGGTTGGAGTCCAACTACGCCCCCGCGCACCACACTTATAGCGGTGTTCTGCAGATGACGGGCCGCCTGCAGGAAGCCATCGCTGAGGAACAAATTGCAGTCGCTCTTGATCCACTTTGGGAGATCGCCAGGGCCTCGCTGGCAGAGGAACTTTCTCTGGCGGGCGAAAATGATCACGCGGTGGAGCAACTCAGGCTAATTTTTGCGATGGATCCGCAGTTTCCTAAGGCACACGAAACTTTAGGACTCGTCTATCTACGAACGGGGATGTACAAGGAAGCCATCCGTGAGTGCCAGGCGGCTGAGCATTACGGCGGGTATCGCCTGCGGGGGCTTTTGGGATATGCATATGCGCGCGCGGGAAAGAAAAAAGAGGCGGTGCAGGCGCTCTCCGAGTTGCAACGGATGGAAGAGAAATCGGGCTCCGGAGCGGCCTCCTACGACTTGGCCATCCTTGAGATGGGCCTGGGCCGTCGGGATAAGGCCATGGCATGGCTGGAAAGAGAGTATGAGGAACATAATGACGACGGTTTACTGCTGCTCAAGAACGACCCAATTTTTGCCCCCCTTCGCTCCGATCCGCGCTTCCAGGATCTTTTGCGCCGCATAAGACTTTCTTGATACGTCGAACATTCGCGCCAAAACGTCCGGGGCAAGCATCACGGCTAGTATGTTTGTATTATTGCCGTTCTCCTCTCTTGCCATTAAAGTTACGCCCGCCTGTAATGCTGGCCAGCGGAGTGGGGTCTCTGGCCGGCGCAACTTCTGATTCTTATCAACTTGGCGCTTGAAGGGCCGCGCGCCTTAGCACGAGGACAAACCGCAGAGCGAGTGATGCCGC
>DATEJK010000190.1:0-25640 GCA_035278025.1 Terriglobales bacterium
GCTGGTGCGCTCAGTGGAAAAAGGCAGCCCGGCGGAGCGCGCCGGCTTCCGCGCCGGCGACGTGATTGTGAAGGTGGGAAGCGAGCCCATCGCCGATACCAGCGACTGGCGCAACGCCATGCGCCGCCAGCGCAGCGGCCCGGTGCCCGTGGGTGTAATGCGCGACCGCAAGTCGCTCACCATTTCCTTCGTTGTGCCCAGGCAGACCGGGCAGGCCATTGCCGTGGAGCCGGAGATAACAGCCCATCTCGACATGGAGGAGCTACAGACCCAATTGAACGGCTTGCGCCCGCAGATCGAGGCGGCCCAGCGGCAAGCCGCGGAGGCGCAGCGGGGGTTCTGGAAGCACAATGCGGAGTTCCGCAAGCAGGCGGCCCAGGCAGCGCAGCAGGCTGAACGCGAGGTCCAGTCCCATCAGCGCGAGATTCAGGAACAGGCCCAGCAGGCAGCCGAGCAGGCGCGCCGCGAAGTGCTCTCCCACCAGCATCAGATCCAGGAAGAAGCGCGGCGGGCGGCAGACGAGGCGCGGCGCGAAATGGAGCTTCACCGCAAGGACCTGGAGCGCCTGCAGCACGAAATCGAGCAATGGAAGCACAAAGCGGAAGAAATGTAGCTGCTAGCTAGTAGTCGGTAGGTGGTATTCAATTTCCAGCTACTACCAACTACTAGCTACAAACCACGCCTCACCCCACCTCTACCAGCCCATACCTGCGGTTCCAGTGGCTGCGCAGATGCCCGAAGGCGCGGGCCAAATCCGGCTTTGGGACTTCCAGGTTGGAATCAGCCAGCAGGGCAGCGGCTTCCTTTTTAGCCAGTTCCAGCAGTTCGCGGTCGCGCACGATGTTGGCCACGCGCAGGCTGGGCATGCCCGCCTGCTTCGTGCCGAAAAACTCTCCCGGCCCGCGCAGTTCCAGGTCGAGCTCCGCGATTTTGAAGCCGTCGGTCGTATCCAGCATGGCCTGCAGGCGCTGCTCGCCTTCCTCGGAAATCTTGGATCCGGTCATCAGGATGCAGTAGGACTTCGCGGAGCCACGGCCAATGCGCCCGCGCAGCTGGTGCAACTGCGCCAGCCCGAACATTTCCGCGTGCTCGATCAGCATGAGGCTGGCATTAGGCACGTCCACTCCGACTTCGATGACGGTGGTGGAAACCAGAACATCCACCTCGCCCTTCTGGAAACGCCGCATCACGGCATCTTTTTCTTCGGCGTCCAGGCGCCCGTGCAGCAGCCCAATCCGCAGGTCGGGCAGGATCTCGCGGCCCAGCTTTTTGTACATCTGGATGGCCGCCTTCAGTTCGCGCTCCTCGTTCTCCTCGATCACCGGGTAGACCACATAAGCCTGGTGACCGGCGGCCGCCTGCTGGCGCACAAAGTCCCACACTTCCGCGGCGCGTTCGTCGGGCACGCGGCGGGTCACGATGGGCGAGCGCCCGGGCGGCAGCTCGTCGAGCACGCTTACGTCCAAATCGCCATAGATGGTCAGGGCCAGCGTGCGCGGAATCGGGGTGGCGGTCATCACCAGCGTATCGGGCTCCGCCGCCGGAGTGGGCTCAGGCCGGCGGACCGCGGCCCCATCCGGGGTGCATCGTGGCTCGTACGAAGTCACCGCCTCCGTCTGGCTTTCGCTGGCCTTCCTCATTAGTTTGAACCGCTGCAGCACTCCGAAGCGGTGCTGCTCGTCCACGATCACCAGGCCCAAATTGGCGAATTCCACCGTTTGCTGGATAAGGGCATGGGTGCCGATCACAAGTTGTGCGTCGCCGCGGGCGATGTGGCGGCGCAGGTCGCGCTTGCGGTCCTGCTCCACCGAACCCGTCAGCAGCACTATGCGGTAACCGGCGTGCTCCAGGATGCGCCGCGCCGAAAGGTAGTGCTGCGTGGCCAGAATCTCCGTGGGCGCCATCAGCGCCACCTGGTAGCCATTTTCGATGGCGATGATGGCGGCCTCGAGCGCCACAATCGTCTTGCCCGAGCCCACGTCGCCCTGCAGCAGCCGCCGCATGGGGAAGCCCTGCCGCATGTCGGAGGCTATCTCCTTCAGAACCTTCTTCTGCGCCGCCGTGGGATGGAAGGGAAGAATGCGCTTGATGGCCTCGCGCACGCGGTCATTGAGCTCGAACGTAATGCCGGGGTGCGCTCGCTGCCGCCGGCGTTTCAGCTCCAGCCCCAGCTCCAGGAAGAACAGTTCTTCGAATATGAGCCGCCGGTGCGCCGGGGTGCGCGCCCCCTGCAGGCTGGCCAGGCTTTCCCCCGTTTCCGGCCAATGCGCCTGCCGGAATGCCTGCTGCCGCGGGACCAGCTGCAGGCGCTCGCAGATGCTCCCAGGAATGCTTTCCGGCAGCTCCGGCAACCCCTCCAGAACGGAATAAATGATGCGCCGGAACCAGCGGCTGGTCAGCTTGCCATTGGCGGCAGACTCGTAGATGGGCACAATCCGCCCTATCTCCAGCGACTGTGCTGCCCGGTCGGCGGCCTCGCCCTCCGCTTCCCCCAAAACTTCAAACTGCGGCTGGATAATCTGCAGCCCGCCCCGCCCCCAGGTGTTCTCCTCCACCTTGCCATAGAGCGCCACCAGTTGCCCGGGCTGGAACTTGCCCATCAGGTAGCGCCCGTGGAACCACAGGCACGTCAGCCTGGCCCGCCCCTGCCCGGCGGTCAGTTGAAATATGTCGGTGCCCGAGCGCCGGGTGCGGAACAGCCCCGACCCGCGCACCTCGGCGATTACCGTCGCCATCTCCCCCGGGCGCAGTTCGGCGATGCCGCGCGGGTTCAGCCGGTCTTCGTAGCGGAAGGGTAGGTAGTAGAGCAGGTCTTCCACCGTACTGATGCCCTTGGCGGCCAGCAGCTCGGACACCCGGGGGCCAATTCCCTTGACGTATTGCACGGGCGTGCTCAATTCGGGCATTCAGGACCTGGGTTGATGGTAGCAAACCACCAGTGGCCCCAGGCTGTCGCCGAATGTCAGGGCGTTTGACCCATAGGACCCTAATCCTGGGCCAGCGCTCTCAACCTGCAAGCCCCATAATGGAAAGAGAGATTCGAAGGAGGCCGGTGCGGAAAAGCTATTTACCCAAGAATTTCTGGCAATCGCTGATCGCCGTAGTGGTCGGCAACGCCGTTTACTTCCTTCTCATGCCCTATATGCCCCTCCGGGCCCAGCACGTCACCTTTCAATTTGACTTTGGCCTGGTGGTGGACTTCTGGATCTGCATTGTTATCTATGGTTTACTGGAGCTGCTCAAGCGCTGGCGGCAATCCAGCCGCAAGGCCTCCGAATAGTGCCTGCACTCTCTTCCGGCCGACCTGCCCGGGAGGTGACCTCGGTAACTTCCGGACAATTCCCTTCACCCCCTAAAATCCAGCTGGAAAACTATGCAGAAGATCGCCGTCCTTTACGACGCCAGCCAGGCCGTACTGTCTACCTTCGACCTGGATGAGGTGCTGAATCAGATCCTGATGATCGCACGCGATTATTTTCATCTGCAGAACGTTGCCATCCTGCTGCTCGACAAGAACACCCGGGAGCTGCAGGTACGCAGCCAGATCGGCTGGGATGCCGGCATGGACCAGTTGCGGCTGACGCTGGACATGGGAATTACCGGCGCCGCCGCCCAGCTGAAGCGCCCCGTCTACGTGCCTGACGTCAGCAAAGACTCCCGCTACGTGGTTTCCGCCCAGAGCACGCGCTCGGAACTGGCGGTCCCGCTCATGGTGCGGGATGAGGTGGTGGGTGTGCTCGACTGCCAGAGCCAGCAGCTCAATTTCTTCGATTCCGACACCATTGACCTGCTGACCCTGTTTTCCACCCAGGCCTCCATGGCGCTGCAGAACGCTCATCTCTATTCCCTCGAGCAGCACCGCGCCGCTCAGCTGGAAGCTATCAATGCCATTGCCAAGCAGACCACTGCCGTGCTCGACCTGAAGGACTTGCTGGCCAAGGTGTGCTCGCTGGTGCGGCAGTCTTTCCCCGGCGAGCACGTCTCCGTTCTATTGCGCGACGACCAGGAACTGGTGCTGCGCGCCCACGAGGGCGGCCTGAGCTTGCGCGGAGCTCATCCGGAAAGCCTTATCATCGGCGACGCCATCGCCTGGCGCTGCATGGCCACCGGCCGCACCGTGGTGGAAAACGATGTTTCCAGGGTGCCGCAGTACATGCCCATGTTTGAGCAGACCTGCTCCAAAATGTGTATTCCACTGATCTCGTTTGGCCAGACCCTGGGAGTGCTGGCCCTGGACAGCGCCCAACTCAATACCTTCCAGATGGCCGACGCTCAGCCCTTGGAGTCAGTGGCCGATATCTGCGCCACCGCCATCCAGAACGCCTACTACGTGGACCGCGTGCGCCAACTCGCCTACATTGATGGTTTGACCGGCATATTCAACCGCCGCTACTTCGAAATGCGCATTGCCGAGGAGATGGAACGCGCCCGGCGCTACAGCACCAGCCTGGCGGTGATCATGCTCGATATTGACCACTTCAAGCGCCTGAATGACGAATTCGGGCACCTTCTGGGCGACGAAGTTCTGCGCCAGGTCTCCTCGGTGTTCTCCCAGCAACTGCGCAAGATTGACGTGGTCTGCCGCTACGGGGGAGAGGAATTTGCCGTGCTGCTGCCCCAGACCAGCGCCGAACAAGCTTACAGTGTGGCGGAAAAGCTGCGCCGCGAAGTGGCGGGGTACCGGTTCCCGGGAGTGCCACGCGCCGTCACGATCAGTGCCGGAGCGGCCGCCCATCCCATCCATGGAGCCACCCGCGACGAGGTGGTCAAGTCCGCCGATGCTGCTCTCTATACGGCCAAACAGGCTGGGCGCAACTGCGTGCGCATGGCGGCCTTTCTGCCCCAGGCCGTTTCCGCCGGCATCTAATCCGTTTCATAAAGACGCAAGTCGCCTGCTCCCACATGGACATGCAGCCGATAGGCGCCTGGACCTTGGCGTTTGAACGACCTTGCAAAGCCATCTTTGCTAACCCCGAAAGCCGGAGCCGTGAGGTCGCCGACGGACACGGAAGCCTCCACCTGCTGGTAATCCTCCGGGCGCCGCACGTCAATGTTTACGTCCCCGGCATGCACCTCGACATCCTTGCTTCCGGCAACACCTTGAACATTCAGGTCCCCGGCTCCCAGGCGAATGAGCAGGTCGGAGCGCACAGGCACTTCGATATCCGCATGAAAATTCTGGTGGGAAGTGTGCCGCACCGTCAGGCTGGCATTTGAGCCCGCAGCCTGCAACTCCACCTTGACCGGGCCTGAGGTTGTGCTCGCCGGACGATATGTGACACGCACACGCTCCGCGTCGGTGCCGGAAATGCTGTAGTCGCCCGGCGCCAAATGCATCTGAATGCTTCCGCCCGGCGCAAACTTTTGCTCAATATGAGCTTCTGGGACCAGGTCTTGTGCTGCCACGGTTGCAGCCAGAAGAGAAAGGACCCAAGTTAAGACCACGGATCTCATGCCTGCTCCTTCCCGGTTGGAATACGGCGAAGCCTGGCTGCCAGTTCCGCGAAGTGTGGGATAATTTGCGGCAGTGCCTGTTGCCGACAAATCCGAGCTGTACCGCCGCCTGCCCTCTGTGGATGAAGTTCTGCGTTTGCAGCAGATTACGGACCTGACCGAGCGCGTGGGGCACACCGCCGTCACCGAGGCGGCGCGCGCCGTCCTGACCCGGGTGCGGGAGGAGATTGCCGCCGGGCGGCTGAACTCCTCCGGGGTGGAACTGGCGGTTTCCGGCTTGCCGGAGGCGGTCGAACGGCAGTTGCGGCAGGCCCTGCAGCTTTCCCTGCGCTCCGTTATCAACGCCAGCGGTGTGGTTCTGCACACCAATCTGGGCCGCGCGCCCCTGGCCGCCGCCGCGCTCGAACATCTGCTTGAGGTGGCTTCCACATACTCCAACCTGGAATTCGATATCGCTAAAGGAGAACGTGGGAAGCGCGACGTCCACGTGGAGCGCCTGTTCGCGCAACTGCTCGCAGCCTGCGCTCCCGAGCCGATTTCCACGGTCGTGGTCAACAACAACGCCGCCGCCGTGCTGCTGGGGCTGAACACATTGGCTGAGGGCGGCGAGGTGATCGTTTCCCGGGGCGAACTGGTTGAGATCGGCGGATCCTTCCGCATTCCCGAGGTGATGGCCAAGTCGGGTGCCCTCCTGCGCGAGGTAGGCACCACCAATCGCACCCGCATCGCCGATTACAGCCGCGCCATCAGCGAGAAAACGCGGCTTCTGCTGCGCGTGCACCGCTCCAATTTCCAGATCACCGGTTTTACGGAGCAGCCCGCCCTTGCCGAACTGGTGGAACTGGGACGCAAGCGCTGTATTCCGGTTATGGAGGACCTGGGCAGCGGCGCGCTCATAGATTTGCGCTCGCTGGGCATCAGCGGCGAGCCGGGCGTGGCCGATAGCCTGCGCGCTGGGGTGGAGGTGGTAACTTATAGCGGCGACAAGTTGCTGGGCGGGCCGCAGGCGGGAATACTAAGCGGCCGCCGCGAATTGATCGCCCGCATCCGCTCCAACCCGCTGTTTCGCGCTTTGCGCGTAGATAAGCTGACCTATGCGGCGCTCGAAGCCACGCTGCTCGCGTATATTCGCCAGGACCATGATGCGATACCGGCGCTGCGCATGCTGCGGCTCCCGGCGCAGGAGATCGAACGGCGCGCTGAAGCCGTGAAGCAGAAACTGGATAAGGCGGGCCGCCTCTCGCTGGAACTTGTGGATGGGCGCTCGGTCGTGGGAGGAGGCGCCGCGCCGGCCGCCACTCTCCCCAGCCGCCTCCTGGCGGTGACATGTGAAGGCTTGAGTGCTGACCAATTTGCCGCTCGCCTGCGCGCCGCTGAGCCGCCGGTCATCGCCCGCGTCGAGGAAGGCCGCGTGCTGCTCGACCTGCGCACGGTTTTTCCGGAACAAGATGAGCTGGTGGCGCGGGCATTGCTTGCAACCTTGAGCCAACACTCCAGCACTTAGCATTTAGCAATTAGCATCTGGCCAGCACCCGAATTACAGTTCCGGCGAGACCTTCACAGGCTAAATGCTAAGTGCTAACTGCCAATGGCTACGGTTTACACCATCGGCCATTCCACCCGCAGCTTGCAGGAACTGATTGCCGCTCTGCAGGCGCATGGCATCCGCACCCTGGTGGACATCCGTTCCTTTCCCATGTCGCGGCGGCTGCCCCATTTCAACCGCGAGGCGCTGGAGCTGGAACTGCCTCGGGCCGGCATCGCCTATGTTTGGATGAAAGACCTGGGCGGGCGGCGCAAGAAGCAGCGCGACGACTCGCCCAACCTGGCGTTGCGCAATGACAGCTTCCGCAATTACGCCGACTACATGCTGACCGAGCCCTTTCAGCGCGCCGCCGAGGACCTGCTGCGCCTTGCCGCGCAGGCGCCCACCGCCATCATGTGCGCCGAGCGCATTTACTTTCGCTGCCACAGAATGCTGGTTTCCGATTACCTCGTTGCTCAAGGCCACCAGGTGCTGCACATTGACGACACCGGTCCGGTGCGGCCCCACAAGCTCATGGCGGAGGCGCGCGTGGTGGAGGGCCAGCTCATCTATCGCGGGGACCGGCTGTTGTGATTGAAGAATGACGATGGCAGATGGATGAATGAGAGAACAATCGTCGAATGAGAGACCAATTGACGATTGAGGAATCAAACCTCCGGCGAGCCGCAAAATGACAATTTGGAAATTGCTGAATTACAAATCCTTTGTGTCCTCTGTGGTGAAAAGAGTTTCACAGGCGGATGGCGCGCGCGGACTCCACCGCCGGTATCTTGCGTAGTTCCTCCAGCACGTTCTGCGGTACACGGCTGTCCACGTGCACTACGGCTATGGCCTGGCGCACGCCAGCTCCGCCGTTGTGCGCGCGCCGGCCTAGGGAAAAGTTGGCGATGTTGATTTTGTGTTCCCCCAGCGTAGTGCCAATTCTGCCAATGACCCCGGGAACGTCGCGGTTGCGCAGGTAGATGAGGTTGCGCTCCAGCGGCGCTTCCACGTCAATATCGTCCACCGCCAGCAAACGCGGCGACTGGCCATGCAGGACCGTGCCCTTGACCAGGCATTCCTGCGCGGAGCTCTTAAGCAGCACGGAAATGACGTTGCCCGCCCCGCCCACGCCCTTGCTCTTGCGCGCCTCGTGCACGCGCACGCCGCAGCTTTCCGCCAGCGCCGCTGCATTCACCAGGTTGGCGTTCTCGGAGACCACCTGGTTGAGCACGCCCTTGATGGCCGCGTTGCGCACCAGTTCCGTCTTCCACTCGCCAATGGCTCCGGTGTAGCGCAGCGAGATTTCCTGGGGCGCGCCTTCCACAATCTGCGCCAGAAAGCCTCCCAGGCGCTCGGCCAGCACGATGTAAGGCTGCATCTGCAGGTACTCGTCGTGGGAGACAGAAGGCACGTTGACCGCGTTCTGAATCACGCCGTGCTTCAGGTATTCCAGCACCTGCTGCGCGATCTGGTAGCCGACAGCCTCCTGGGCCTCATGGGTGGAGCCGCCGATGTGTGGCGTGAGCACCACGTTGCCAAGCTCGAGCAGAAGCGATCCCTTGGGCGGCTCCACTTCGAAGACGTCCAGGCCGGCGCCACCCAGATGGCCAGACTTGAGCGCCTCGGCCAGGGCGGCCGCGTCCACCAGTTCGCCGCGGGCGCAGTTGATAAGGCGCGCGCCGCGTTTCAGCCTGGTCAGCGACTCGGCGTTGATCATGTGTGCGGTTTGCGGGGTCAGGCCGACGTGCAGGGTCAGGTAATCGCTTTCCCGGTAGACTTCGTCCAGTTCGGTGAGTCGAATGCCCAGCTCGCGTGTCACGGCGGTGGAAATAAAGGGGTCGTGCGCAATCACCTTCATGCCGAACACTCCGGCGCGCTTAGCCACCTCCATGCCGATGCGGCCCAGGCCGACAATGCCCAGAGTCTTGCCCCTCAGTTCGGTTCCCTGCAGGGCTTTCTTTTCCCATTTGCCGGCATGGATGCCCTGATCGGCTCGGCAAAGGTGGCGAGCCAGGGCCAACATGAGGCCAAAGGTGTGCTCGGCCACGGCCACGGCGTTGGCCCCGGGCGTGTTCATGACCGCGATACCCTTGCGGGTGGCGGCCTCCAGGTCAATGTTGTCCACGCCCACCCCGGCGCGGCCAATGACGCGGAGTTTGCGGGCGTGCTCCAGCAGGACGGAATCCACGTAAACGGCGGAGCGCACGATCAGTGCGTCCGCGCTTTCCACCTGGGTGGCCAGGTTGCCGTTGAGCTGTTCGTGAGTGACTACCGTCCAGCGGGATTCTTCCTTGAGCAGGCCCACGGCCGAGGAGGATATTTTCTCTGCGATAACGATTTTCATGGCAGCTTCCTGTCAGGCGCGGGCGGCGGCCGGCTCTGCGGCGTCGGCTGCGGCGGCATAGACTTCCTGGGCGGCGCGCAAACCGGCGCCCAGTTCCACCGGCGCTGCAGCGGCGGCCAGCACGTGCTCCAGCGCGCCAATCACGCCGATGGTGTCCAGGTAGTCGTAGTAACCGATATGGGCGATGCGGAAAAGCTTGCCTTTCATCTCGCCCTGACCATTAGCCACAACGGCGCCGAAGTTTTCGCGCAGTCCCGCGACGATCTTGCCCGAATCGAGCCCTGCCGGCGGCACCACGGCGGTGAGCGCCGAAGCCGGCGCATTGGGAGCGAACAGGCGCAGGCCCAGGGCGCCCACCGCGGCGCGGGTCATCTGGGCGCAGAGTTCCGCGCCGGCGATCAGGCGGTCGCGCCCCACGGCCAGGCTGCCATCGCCCCCCTGCCGCAGATATTCCAGGGCCGCGCCCAGGGCGGCAATCAGCGCCGTGGCCGGGGTGTAGGCTGACTCGCCCTTGGCGGCGGCTTTGCGTTCCCTGCGCAGGTCGAAATAATAGCGCGGCGAACGCGTGCTCTCCGCCCGCTGCCAGGCGCGCTCGCTCACGGCCAGATAGGCCAGCCCCGGTGGAATCATCAGCGCCTTCTGCGAGCCCCCAATGATCACGTCAATGCCCCAGCCGTCCACATCCAGCCGGGTGGTGCCCAGTCCGGTGATGGCATCCACCACCAGCAGGGCTTGCGGCGCCTGCGCCCGCACCAGTCCGGCGATGGCTTCTACGTCGTGCCTTGTCCCGGTCGAGCTCTCCGTAGCCTGTACGTACACAGCGCGCACGCCAGGAGTGAGTTTTTCGCGAATCTGAGCGCTGGAAAAAGTTTGTCCGTAAGCGGCGCTGACCAGTTCTACTTGGCAGCTATAGGCTTGGGTAAGATCGCGCCAGCGCTCGCCGAACTTGCCGGCGGTAAGCACCAGAACCTGGTCGCCCGGCGAGGTCAGATTGGAAACGGAAGCTTCCATGGCGCCGGTTCCCGAGGAGGCCAGCAGGAGGACGTCGTTTCTGGTGCCGATAAATTCTCTCAAATCAGCCAGAGTCCGGGTAAACAGGGAGCGGAATTCGGCAGTGCGGTGGTGCATGCCGGCAGATGCCATGGCCACCTGTGCCGCAGGCAGCAGCGGCGTGGGCCCGGGAGTAAATAAGCGCGTCTTTCGCAACATGAGATTAGGAGACCTTTTCGCGGAGTATTAGGAATCTCTTTCAGCTTAGCTCACCCGGCAGTTCAAGCAAAATATTCCAGGAGAGTTGATGAAGGGCTGCAGGTTCAAAGCGGGACTCTACTGCACGCCTGATTCTCGCTGGAAAGATATGTACTGATATCTTATGCTAGCGAGCCCTTGCTAAGCCCTGATGTTTCTATTACTTTCCGGGGTTCTACTTGTGAGTGCACGCAACGTTTGCCAGCCCTGAGACGTCCAAGTTATGGGACGGGATACTTACCAGCAGTGCGGGGGGCAGTTCGGACTGGCCGGGTACCTGGATTCCAAAGTCGTTCCCGCGGTTTGCTGGCGGAAACGCCAGCGCAGCAGATGGGGCTTCGATATGAGCATGAACCGACACCGCCATGCCTGGCGTGACGACGACATCTGCGCCTCCTGTGGGGCGCAGCGCTGCCATGCTACTCAACTCCGTTCGGCGATCATGCTGCAAAGCGGGCGCTGCCGCAGGGCCACTCAGGAAGGCTCGCACTTCTGCCGCCGGCACCGATATCTCGACCACGTCCACGGGAAAAAACTGGCTGAGAGCCTGCAGCTTCAAACCGAGGCCAAGGCGTCCTGAGAAGCGGTACCTCGTTTACCGGGGGCTGAGATCCTGGTAATTGTCGGGCACGGCGGTCGCAATGCGGCCATTCGCGATAAACAGCACCAGTCCCGAATGGGGGTCGTTTGCGGAGCGCACAATCAGCAGACCGTCACCGCTGAGGTTCACAGGGGCAGGGCCTATCCAGTGGATTCCATTCAGCGAGGACTTCGGCACGCGCGCGGCAATGGCAATCTCGGGGTAGCGGACGTCGTAGAGGTCCGTGTCGCCGGCCAGCAGGACGATGCGCCGCATTCCGTCTGAACGTACCAGAACGTAACCCACATCCTGGTCGCTGCCGGTTCCGGAGAAATCCCCCACAATGCGGCCGCTCACGGCCGCTCCGGCGCCGCGCAGCCAAGCCGCCGCATCGGGATCGAAGTCCTCCGGGGTTGCTGCCCGCCAGCCGTCCACTCCGGCAATGCGGGTGGCGTCAACCGGCAGCACGCCGGCGGCCGCGATTGGGGCCTGAGCCAGCACCGGCGTCTCCTTGCGCGACTCCCGCTGGGTGGCGGCGATGACCACTACCACTGCCGTAATTGCTCCCACCACAATGGCGGCTCGCCCCAGAATGCGCCGTTCCTTGCGCAATGGCTCCACCTTCACCGTGTCGGCGGCCGGCATGTGCTTGAGAGCGGCCGCCAGGGTGGCCACCGACTGCAGATGGTCGAGGACATGGGAAGCTACGGATTCGGCAGGAATCTCCAATTCACTGATTTCAACGGAAGCCGGAGTTATGGCCAGGAAGCTTCCGTTCGAGCAGGCCAGTTGATGAATGGCCCGGGGCACCGTCTGCAGGGCGAGGAACAGGCGCGCCTGTCCGGGATCATCGCTGCGGGTAATAAAGCGGTTATCAAAAGCTGTGTCGCCAGTACGCAGCGTAGCCCGGCCCTCTCCGGGATCGGCGGAACGCGGCGCTATCCACAAGGTGAAGTTGGCCGGCACTCCTATGCGGATGTTCAGGCCGGGAACGTCCTGCTTGTTGGAGAAGCGCACAACCGTGGGCAGGCGGCCCACATTGCCGGAGACCACCAGGTCGTCGCCATCGCGAAACAGTTCGCCTGCCAGGGAATCGGCAATCTTTTCCGCGTCGCGGCCGATCTGGCGAAACCCGGCGAACTTGCGCAGGTTATACACCAGGGCGATCACCGCGCCGAGCACGGCCAGTCCGAAGATAATCCCCAATACGATGGCTAATGGTGAAAGTGAGCTCATCATGGTGCCAAGCGCCGCGCGCTCTTGCGCGAAGGCTTGCGCGGTTTCCTGGGGGAGCCGGGCAAGACTAACGGTCCAGGGGCACACTGCCGCCCCTGGGCCCCAATCATACCGTTGTGGGGGAAGGCCAGCCTCTATAATGAACCACGATGAGCATCAGCGAAAAAGTACAAAAGGACATGACCGAGGCTATGCGCGCCCGGGATGAGCGCCGCCTTTCCGCCCTGCGCATGGTCAAAGCCGCGCTCAAAAACCGCGAAGTTGAAAAGCGCGGCAAACTGGAGGACAGCGAGGAGATGCAGGTCCTCAACACCTTGATAAAGCAGCGCAAAGATTCGGTGGAGCAGTTCACCAAAGGCGGCCGCCAGGAGCTGGCAGACAAGGAAGCCGCCGAGATCAAGCTGATCGAATCCTACCTGCCGCAGGCCGCGCCGGAGTCGGAAATCGAGGCAGTGGTGCGGGCCAAGCTGGTGGAGCTGCACACCCCTACACTAAAGGACATGGGCACCATAATGAAGGCGGTCATGGCCCACTTTCAGACTTCCGGCGCGCGGGTGGACGGCAAGCTGGTGAGCGAGATCGTACGGCGGCAACTCACGGCGAAGTAGGCGGCAGCTGACAGTGAAACCGGTTCATCTCACCCGAGGGCTTGCTGGTAGCCATCACATTCACTGTAAATTGGCCGACGTCCGTGAATCCGTGGACTAAGAACTTCCCAGGGCCTGCTGAATGGCGGCGACTATTGCGTTTGCCAAGCGGTGCATTTTAACTTCGTCTTCGGCTTCCACCATCACCCGGGCCAGGGCTTCGGTGCCGGAGTAGCGCACCACCACGCGACCGTTGCCATCCAATTCCTTCTCCGCGGCGGTAATGGCGGCGGCCACGGCGGGAATCTCCATCAGCGGCTTCTTCTCCCGCACGCGCACGTTCTTGATGATCTGGGGGAAGACCTTGAGGTCGGCCACCAGTTCCGCCAGTGGCTTGCCGCTGCGCGCCATTACCTGCAGCACGCGCAAGGCGGTGAGCAGGCCGTCGCCGGTGGTAGCATCGCCATCGCGAAAAATGATGTGGCCGGATTGCTCCCCGCCCAGCGTGCTGCCGTGCTTGAGCATTTCCTCCAGCACGTACTTGTCGCCTACGGGAGCGCGCAGCATGCGAATTCCGGAGCGGCGCAAGGCGAACTCCAACCCCATGTTGGACATGGTAGTGGCTATCACCAGCGAGCCTGCCAGCTCGCCCCGCGCCTGCATGTCGCGGGCGGCCAGCAGCAGAATAGCGTCTCCGTTGACCACGCGGCCAGCGGCATCGCTGAACAGGGCGCGATCGGCGTCGCCGTCGAAGGTGATGCCCAGGTCGTAACGCCCCGACTCGGCGGCCACTGCCTGGGCCACAGTGTAGGGATGTAGGGCGCCGCACTCGTGGTTGATGTTGCGGCCGTCAGGCGCCTGGTGCAGGACCCTGGCCTGCACGCCGCAGGCGCTGAATACGTCCGGCGCTACCGCCGAGGCTGCACCATTGGCACAATCCACCAGCACCCGCATGTGACTAAGGTCCGTGCCCGCCACCTGCTGCGCCAGCCAGCACACGTAGTGCCGGTGCAGTTCCGTTGAACCGGGCAGAGAACGGAACAGGACGGCGGTCTCAGCGCTGTCCTGCTGCTTGCTTCCCAGCAGCTGGAAGATCTCCGCCTCAATCTGGTGTTCGAGTTCGTCGGGCAGCTTGAAGCCGTTGGCGGAGAACACCTTGATTCCATTATCTATCCAGGGATTGTGGGAGGCGGAGATGACAATTCCGGCGCCGAAGGCATCGGTGCGGGCAAGAAAAGCCACTCCGGGCGTGGTAATCACTCCAGCGCTCTTGACCTCGATACCAGCATTCAGCAGACCGGCGGAAAGGGTATTAGCGATCCACTGGCTGGACTCGCGGGTGTCCTGGCCAATGACCACGCGCTGGTGTTGCGCCGCCGAGCGCAGGCGGTGACCCAGCGCCCGGCCGATCGCGAATACCGTGGGTTCGTCTAGAGGATACTGGCCTGCTATGCCGCGAATGCCGTCGGTGCCGAACAGTTGTCGTGCCACGTTCTCTTAATTACCTCGGTTCGTGTTGTGTGGGGAGTCTCTAACGCGCGACGGGGGGAAGTGGCGCGGGCGCTTAATCGCGCCGCCGAGATGATTTTCCCACGAATACCGTCACCCGCACAGGTTGCGGATGGACCACCTGCACCAGGGGATCGGAAACGTAGGCGTTGGTGGTAAAAGTGCGCTGGCTGAGCAGCCCGGTGGCATCCACGGGATCCGTAACCGCGGCGTCCACCAGGTCCACCCGCTTGGCCGGGCCTGCCACCCTGATTTGCGGAGGGTCGGCGACCACATTGGTAATTGTGAACCCAGAGGCCAAACGGCCGACCACCCGAGGCCGAACTTCGATCTGCTTGGTTGCGCGCATATCAAGGGCAATCTTTACCTGCGCCGGCTCAATCTGCTTCACGTGTACTCCTTCGGGCACATGCACGTTGCCGCTGCTCAAGGAATACGTATGCTCGCCCGGCTGCGCGGCGGAGAGATCGAGGGCGATGTGCACCTCATTCAAACCCAGATGATCAAGCACCCGCGAAGGACCGCTCAGCCAGAGCTTCGCTTCGGCCGGAGCCACAGAGCTGATCACCAGGCTTTGCGGCAAACTGTGAAGCTCTATGCTCGATTTCCACGAAACGTCCTCGGTGTGAACCTGGGTCACCACCGCCCACAAGCAGGCCGCCATCACCAGCGAAAACAGTTTTAAACCGGTGTCGTGAAACACGTAGCGGCGCAGGAATCCCATGGCCTAGTGTTCCACCTCGGGGTTGAATCCGGACTCGGGAGACTTGGAGGAAAGAGCGTTCCGCGAGATGGGAGCGGCTGCGGGGTTAGCCTCCAGTTCGGCTCCATTGGTCATGGGCGTGGGCAGCGCCGTGGCGGGCACATAGCGGTGCAGGAGCTGGCTCAGACGCTGGCGCAATTCCTCCGCGGTGAGATCGCGCTCAATCTTGCCTCCAACGGTCAGGCTGATGGCGCCTGTCTCTTCCGACACCACTACGGCGATGGCATCCGTTTCCTCGGTAATGCCGATGGCGGCGCGGTGGCGGGTGCCCAGTTGATTGGAAATCACGGGGTTCATGGACAAGGGCAAAAAGCATGCCGCGGCTGCCACTCGGTCCTTCTGCACAATCACGGCCCCGTCATGCAGCGGAGCGCTGGGACGAAAAACAGTAGCCAGCAGGTCATAGGAGAGCCGCGCATCCAGGGGCACACCGCTCTCAATATGGGTACGCAACCCAATCTCCCGCTCAATCACGATCAGGGCCCCAGTCTGGTTCTGGGAAAAGAGGTTAGCCGCCAGCACGATGTCGTCATAGGCTTCGGCGGCGGCAGACTGTGAACTCCGGGAGAAAACGAAGCCGCGGCCCAACTTGGCCAATAGGTGGCGGATTTCCGCCTGGAAAACCACGATCAGGGCAAAGATGGCGTAGGGGAGGAGGGTGTCGTTTATCCAGTTGATGGTTCTCAGTTCCCCCAGCCGGCCTAGCCAGAAGATGAGCGCCAGCACGCCCACGCCCACCAGCATGGGCGCGGCCCGCGTGCCGCGAATCAGAACCAGAAACTGGTAAATCAGCACCGCCACCAGCAGGATGTCAATTACCGACATCACGGACAGGGGTGGCAAGCGCCCTAGAATCTCAGTCAAAACAAGCCTCTTTGCAGGGAACGGTGGCAGAGCCTGAATAGTCTATTTTAGCCCAGGATGGGCGCAGTTAGCGGGCTGCAGGGGGTGACAAAGAGGGAAAGGAGAGGTTTGAACGATTCAAAATACAAACTTTCACAAATTGGAAACGGCCAACCCTCAATGCTCTTTTCTGAGTGCTCTGCGGTAAAAGGCAGGCCTAGGCTTTGACCACCTTGCCGCTGCGAAGGCAGGAAGTGCAGACCCGCAGCTTGCGGGTGGCGCCGTTCACGATAGCCCGCACCGGACGCAAGTTTACGTTCCAGCGCCGGCGGCTGGTGTTGTGGGCGTGGCTGATGGTGTTGCCGAATTGCGGTCCCTTGCCGCAGATATCACATACCCGTGCCATGAGTGCTCCAGAATAGTAAGAACTTAGTGGGACAAACCTAGATTTTACCGGATGAGAGCGGGTTTGGACAAACCGGGTGAAATGCAGGCCTTCAGGGGTGGAGCAGCCCTTTAGCGCTGCACCGGCCCTACCCTGACTGCTGTCATCCCGAGCGAAGTCGACGGACCCCCGCGTGGTTCGCTTCATCCCAACGGTCCCAGGGAATTCTTTTGCGCCCTCGCTGATTTTCAGATAAGAAACCCCCTCCAACAGTTCGGTATGGCGATCTGTACGGGGGTTTTTCGACCCGGGCATGCGCCCTCGCTCAATATGACAGTCTCAGGGAGAAGGCCGGTTAGGGATCCATCTGTACGCTCGCTCGACGACACCTTGCAATGCAATCCCCTGTGCGATACTGAAAATATGCCCCCCAATCCACAGGCTGATCCCAAGTCGGTCAAGGTAAACCTGACCGCGGGAACGGGCATGGACATTGAGTGGAAGGATGGGCACCGCTCCAGTTACAGCTTCAAGTGGCTGCGCGACGCTTGCCCTTGCGCCCTGTGCGACGAGGAGCGGGGCAAGAGCGGCCGCGAGCCGGGGGAGCCGCCCAAACCGGCGCCAGGTGCGCTGCCCATGTTTAAGCCCCCGGCCAAGCCGGTGCGGGCCGAGCCGGTGGGCAAGTACGCCATCCGCTTTCAGTGGAATGATGGCCACGAACTGGGCATCTACTCCTGGGATTTTCTGCGCGAGTATTGCCCCTGCGAGGCCTGCGTGGCAGAGCGGGCGGAGAAAGCGAAAGCGGAATAGGCCGTGATCGCGAAAGTTGGCCTCCGCGGCACATAGATTGGCAGATTTGTGGAAGCGCAGGGCCTTGGCCCCGCGATAAAGTCGAACCAAGACTCGGGCTTTAGCCCCGGTGCCACAGCGGCTGAAGCCGTTCCAAATTTCGCCCTGAGTCGTGGGGCTGAAGCCCCCCGCTTCCACTCTCATTCAGCGAAGGTGGGACGCCCACGCTACCGCTGGCGAGACGCTGGCGCCATTGAGGATGTAATTTGTCGTTTCTGGACCAACTCAACCCGCAGCAGCGCGAGGCCGTGGAGAGCACGGAAGGGCCGTTGCTCATCCTGGCGGGCGCGGGCAGCGGCAAGACCCGCGTCATCACCTACCGTATCGCACACCTGATTGACACCTGCGGGGTAGCGGCCGACTCCATCCTGGCGGTCACCTTCACCAACAAGGCGGCGGCGGAGATGGCGGAACGGGTGGAGAAGCTTGTCGGCGGCCACACCCTGGCCAAGCCGGTCATCGCTACTTTCCATTCGTTCTGCGTGCGCCTGCTGCGGCGCGACATTGAGGCCCTACGCATCCCTTCCGCCAGCGGCGGCGAGCCCATCGGTTTTCGCAAGGATTTTGTTATCTACGACGAAACCGACCAGCAGATGGTGGTGAAAGCGGCCATGCGCCGCCTGGGCGTGGATGACAAGCAGACCAAGCCCAGCGCCGTACTTTCTCATATCTCCTGGGCCAAGAATCATATGCTGGACCCGCAGGAGGTTTATCTCAACTCCCGCGATCCCAAGACTGAGCGCGTGGCCCACATCTACGAGATTTACCGCCAGGAACTGCGCAAGGCCAATGCGCTCGACTTCGACGACCTGCTGCTGGAGGCGGTGCGCCTGCTGAAGGCGATCCCTGAAGTGCGCGAGAAGTACAACCGGCGTTTCCAGTACATCCTGGTGGACGAATACCAGGACACCAACCGGCCGCAGTACGAGCTGATGCGCCTTCTGGCGGGCACGCGCCACAACGTCTGCGCGGTGGGCGATGAGGACCAGTCCATCTATTCCTGGCGCGGCGCCGACATCCGCAACATTCTGGAATTCGAGAAGGACTTTCCTGACGCCAAAATCATCCGCCTGGAGCAGAACTACCGCTCCACGCAGAACATCCTGCAGGCAGCCTCGGCGGTGGTGGGCAACAACGTGCGCCGCAAGGGCAAGAACTTGTGGACCTCGCGCCAGGGCGGCGCCAAGCTGGGCTACTACGAAGCGCCGGACGGCGAAAACGAAGCCTTGTTTGTGGCCGATTACATCTCCCGCTATCTGCAGGAATCCGCCAGCCACGGCGATGAAGCGCGGGCGGCGGTGCTCTACCGCACCAACTCGCAATCGCGGCTCTTTGAAGAAGCCATGCGGCGCTATGGGCTCAAGTATCACGTGGTGGGCGGCTTCTCTTTCTATGAGCGCGCCGAAATCAAAGACCTGATCTCCTACCTGAAGGTCATCCTCAACCCGGACGACTCCATTGCTCTGCTGCGCGCATTAAATACGCCTCCCCGCGGGATCGGCAAAACCACGGTGGAGACGCTGGAACACCTGGCGCTCAACACCGGGCTTTCCCTCTGGGGAGCTATCGGGCAGGCGATCGAGCAGCAACTGGTGCCGGCACGCGCTGCCGCGGCCCTGGGCGGGTTTAAGCAGATCATTGATGATGGCCGCGCAATGCTGGCGGGAACATTCGTTGCCAAGTTGCAGGAGAACGCGGAAGATGTCAACAGTCCACGGTCGACGGTCGACGAAGGGACCGAGGCCGACGGCTTACGGGCTGCGGCGGACCGCGAAGCCGATGACGAGGAGGATTTGCAGGCTGACATTTCGTTTGATTTCGCTTTGGACGAGGGTGCCAACAAGGCCGAGACCGCCAGCGATTCTCCCGCCGACCGTGAGCCGTCGACCGTCGACGGTTTCAGGTCCCCCGGCGGTCCCGCCACCACCGCGGAAATCCTGAAATTTCTGATTGACCGCACCGGTTATATTCGCAAGCTGGAAGAAGAGGACACGCCCGAAGCTCTCTCCCGGATTGAGAACCTTCGCGAACTGGTGAACGCGGCCATGGATTCGCGCGACCGCGGCGAAACCCTGGACCAGTTCCTCGATCATGCCGCCCTGATCAGCGATACCGATCAGTACTTTGCCGGGGCGCAGATCACACTCATGACGCTGCATTCCGCCAAGGGCCTGGAGTTTCCCCTGGTGTTTCTCTGCGGCCTGGAAGAAGGCCTGTTCCCGCACTCCCGCACGCTGATAAATCCGGATGATATTGAGGAAGAGCGCCGGTTGTGCTACGTGGGAATGACCCGGGCGATGAACACGCTGCTGCTGACCCGTGCCCTCTACCGGCGCCGCTACGGCACCGATCTGCCCGAGGCTGCCATACCTTCGCGCTTTTTGGAGGAAGTGCCGCCGCAGTTGCTGGAGGATTTGGGGTCGCCCCGCCGGGCGCGTGTGCAGTCCGGGCTTCCGACTTCCTGGAAAACGGCACAGGGTGCTTCGCACACGGAAGACCGCCACTACGCCTACGAGGACGAGGACCAGAGCCTGACCTGGAACGCGAGCGCGGGCGGCGGGACCAGTCCGGGTCGGGGGCCGCGAAAAGCCAGCTACGGCGGGCCTACTTACAATTCCATTGATAACATTGCCGAGTTCTTCGCCTCCCGGGGCAAGAAGTTTTCCCGCCCCAAGGTGGAGGTGCCCCCGCCCAGCGGTGCCCGCGGTTTTCGGCCGGGGCAGAGGGTGCGCCACCCCAAATATGGCGAGGGCACCGTCTATAAGCGCGAAGGAGAAGGTGAAGAAGCTAAGATTACTGTACAATTCCCTCGATTTGGCCTGAAAAAGCTGGTGGAGAAGTATGCCCAGCTGGAGAAGGCGTAAAGGCGGTAGTTCGTAGCTGGTAGTTGATTACGTGGTCATGCTCAATGGAGAGAAAGACGCATTCATGGCAAATACGAAAAGTCTGAGCAAGGAAGAACGCAAGAAGAGCAAGCGGGCCAAGCGCAAGGAACGGGAGCAGAAGAATCCCAAGAAGAAGCGGGACTACGCTCGCGGCTCCAAGAAGCGCAAGATGAAGAAGATGGTTCGCGGCCAGGCGAAGCGTTAATTTCGGCAGACGAAGCTTGGTCCGTCCGCGTAACCCTAGCTGAATGTATGCCTGGCAAATGAGAGTTTGCATCAAGATCGTATCAGGGCATGGCTTCAGCCATGCCGTACCGGCGGTAAATGAATTCGCCTTTAGGCGCTGCGCACGACACAGCGGCTAAAGCCGGTCTACATAGCAATGCTCATCGGCACGACTGAAGTCGTGCCCTGATACGGAGCCAAGGCTAGAACAAGGACTTAAACTCCGTTCCGGGTATACACAGCCGGCGAGATGCCGACACATACCACCACGGCCCCACAGGAGCACAGTGGCAGAGACGACCACGAAGGAAGCCAAACAACCTCCGGCCGCCCCGAAGGGCAGCCAGTTGCTTGCCAAGAAATCCATTGACAAGCTGATCGCGGAAGCCGAAGAGCCGGAACACCGGCTGAAGAAGACGCTGGGCCCGTGGAGCCTGACCGCCCTCGGCATCGGCGCCATCATCGGCTCGGGCATCTTCGTGCTCACCGGCACGGCCGCCGCGGGGGAAAACTTCACCGTTCCCTCCATCCTGCACGCGCAAGTGATGGACCTTCTTATCGGCCTGATCCGCCACGGCAACACGGCCAGCGTTCTCATGCACGGGCGACCGGCGGCCGGGCCTGCTATCGCGCTTTCCTTTCTGCTGGTCGCTTTTGCCTGCAGCTTCGCCGGACTGTGCTACGCCGAACTGGCCTCCATGATTCCCATCGCCGGCAGCGCGTACACCTATTCCTACGCCACCCTGGGCGAGATTTTTGCCTGGATCATCGGCTGGGACCTGATCCTGGAATATGTAGTAAGCAACGTGGTGGTAGCCATTGGCTTTGGCGCCTATACCAAGGCGCAGCTGGCGTCGTTCGGACTCAGTCTGCCCGACAGGTGGTCCACGCCGGTGTGGGACGCCGGTCACTGGACCGGCGCTTATTTCAACATTCCCGCGTTCCTCATCGTCTTTATCCTGACGGTGCTGCTGGTGCGCGGTGTGCGGGAGTCGGCAGAGGCCAATAACGTCATGGTGGCCATCAAGATCGGCGCCATCGTCACCTTTCTGGTCATCGGGGGCATGCTGGTTCATCCCGCTAACTGGAAGCCGTTCGCTCCCTCCGGTTTTGCCGGCGTGGTCAGCGGCGGCGCCATTGTTTTTTTCACCTACATAGGCTTCGATTCAGTATCCACCGCGGCGGAGGAAGCGAAGAACCCGCAGCGCGATTTGCCCATCGGCATCATCGGCTCGCTGATTGTCTGCACCATCCTTTACGTCGGCGTTTCCATCGTCCTGCTGGGGATGATGAAGTACCCCACCTTCACCTCCGGCGAAGCGGCGCAGGCGCCGGTGGCCTACGCGCTCCAGCACCTGGCCGCCAATAAGTGGTCGCAGGCGGTGATCATCATCGGCGCGCTCATGGGCATGATTTCCTCGCTGCTGGTCTTCCAGTACGGGCAGGCGCGCATCTGGTACGCCATGTCGCGCGACGGGCTTTTCCCCAAGCTGTTCTCCTCCGTGCACAAGAAGTTCAAAACGCCCCATCTCTCCACCTGGATTGCCGGTTTTGCTGTGGGCATTCCGGCGGGCATTTTTGCCGTCAGCGAAGCGGCCGACCTCTCCAACATCGGCACGCTGTTCGCCTTCCTGCTGGTGTCGCTGGGGGTGATTGTGCTGCGCCGTACTCAGCCCGACCGCCAGCGCGGATTCAAAGTTCCTTTTGTGCCCTGGTTCCCGCTGATTTCGGTGGTGTTATGCGTGGGCCTTATGAGCGGCTTGCTGGTCATCACCTGGCTGCGCTTCTTTGTGTGGCTGGCCATCGGCCTGACCATCTACTTTCTCTATAGCCGGCATCACAGCGAGTTCGCCAAATCGAATCGGCCATGAGCTCCGGGCAGCAGATCACTTTCGACTACAAGCTGGCGCCTCCCAGCCCTTTTGTCCTGTCGCTGCCCAAGGCGGAACTGCACCTGCACCTGGAAGGCTCGGTGGAACCGGCTACCCTGCTGGAATTGCGGCAGCGCCACGGCATGCCTGGCGCCAGCCTGGCCGAAGTTGAGCCCGTCTACGAGTACCACGACTTCAACGGTTTTCTGATGGCTTTCAAGGCCATCACCGAGCACCTGCAGAAACCCGAGGACTGGGAACTGATCACCTACCGGCTGATGCAGCGGTTGCGGTCGGAAAACGTGCTGCACAGCGAAGTTTATGTTTCCGTGGGCGTCTGCCACTGGCAGGGCAAGGATTTCGACTCCATTTTTGAGGCGCTGGAACGCGGCCGGGCTCAGGGCGAGCGCGATTTCGGCGTGTCGCTGCTGTGGATTTTCGACGCTACGCGCCACTTCGGCCCGGAGCGCGCGCAGCACGTGGCGGAGACGGCGGCGCAGTATCGCGGTCGCAACGTGGTCGCCTTCGGCATCGGCGGGGACGAGCGCCGCGCGGGCCCGGAATTGTTCCGCGACACCTTCGCTTTTGCACGCGACCGCGGCCTGCATGTGGTGGCCCATGCCGGCGAAACCACCGGGCCGGAATCCATCTGGGGCGCCATGAACCTGAAAGCGGAGCGCATCGGCCACGGCCTGAGCGCCTGGTACGACCGCGAGCTCATGGCCGAATTGGCGCAGCGGCAGATTCCGGTGGAGATGTCCATCACCAGTAACCTGCGTACCGGCTGTTGCCGCACACTGCAGGAGCACCCGCTGAAGATGTATTTCGACACCGGCGTGATGGTCACGCTGAATTCCGACGATCCCGGCATCTTTGGCACTTCGCTCGGCAGGGAATATCAGCTGGCGCAGGACGCGTTCGGTTTCACCAACGAACAGCTGCGCGAGCTGGCGCGCAATTCATTTGAGGCGTCGTTTCTGCCGGCGGAAAAGAAACTGGCGTTTCTGAACGCGGTGGATGCGGTCAGCGCAGATCTGTAATTTGGCAATTTGTAACATGTTAATTAACGGCTGCAAACACCGAGCCTGATGTCTTAATTGCTCAATTACCAGATTTCTCAATTACTCAATGCCTCTCCACATCGGCATCGTAGCTTGCAGTGCGGAGGGCGCGGCGCTCTGCTACCGCACTGTCTGCCTGGAGGGCGCGGCGGTGATGGGCCGACACGCCCATCCTGAAGTTTCCCTGCACACCCACCCGCTGGCCGACTATATGCGCTGCATCTACGCCGACGACTGGCAGGGCGTGGCCGACCTGATGCTCTCTTCGGCGGAAAAACTGGCCCGCATCGGCGCTGACTTCCTCATCTGCCCCGATAACACCATCCACCGCGCGTTCGACCTGGTGGCACCCCGCTCGCCCCGGCCCTGGCTGCATATCGTGGAAGAAGTGGCGGCCGAAGCCAAACGCCAGAACTACCGGCGCCTGGCGCTGCTGGGCACGCGATACACCATGGAAGGCCCGGTTTATCCAGCCAAACTGGCGGCCGCGGGCATTGACTACGCCGTGCCCACCGCCGAGGAACGCGAGCGCATTGACCAGATCATCATGGATGAACTGGTGTACGCCAGATTTACGCCGCAATCGCTAGCGTATTTTCTGGAAGTGACAGGCCGGCTCAAAGCCATGGGCTGCGACGCGGTGGTGCTGGGCTGCACCGAAATTCCTCTGCTGGTGACACCTGAAACTTCGCCGTTGCCTACCCTCGATTCCACGCGCATTCTGGCGCGGGCAGCGGTGCGAAAAGCAGTGGCCATTGGGCAGCGGTCAGTGGCCAGTTAGGGAAAGCAGTGGGCGGTTCTCAGTTGTCAGCGCACTCAATTCAGTCCCCGAATTTGATTGGAAAATCTTAGGATTTGAAAAGCCCAGGACTTCATTCCCGAGCTTTCACGTTCCCGGGACTGGACTTTTTCGTGTGCAATCTTAAGTTGAAGATACCGGTGGAAGCGCAGGGCTTCAGCCCTGCGACAGCGCTCTCCAAAGCGCCTGGGCTTTAGCCCTGGTGGATGCCTGGAGTGCCGGGGCTGAAGCCCAAAATCTTCTTGCAACTTATCCCCGGACTGAATCCGGGGCTTCCACATTCACGAAGAGGCGTAACCTGTCTCCCAGGTTCCGGGTACGGAAGCTGGGGTTTAGCTGCCCACCCCCAATGGCCACCGCCGACTATCTCTCAGGTACAATGCTCGGCCCGGAAGATTCTCCAGGAGAGGTCACATGCGAACTGCCTTTCTGCTCTCAGTGTGCAGTCTGATTCTTGCGGTTTTGCCGAGTGCGGCGCAGCAGGCGTCTTCTCTCTCACCCGAGGTGCGCCAGTTCGTCAAGGTGGACGCGCCGGTCATCGCGCTGAGCCACGTCAAGGTGATTGACGGGACGGGAGCACCGGCGCGAGCGGACCAGACTGTGGTCATTGCCGGGGACAAAATTCAGGCGGTGGGCGACGCCGCCACCGTTACCTTGCCGCCCAAGGCCAAGGTTCTCGACCTCCCTGGCTACAGCGTAATTCCCGGGCTGGTCATGATGCACGAGCACCTGTTCTACGCCGCCGGGCTGCCCCGCAACCCCGACGGCTCGCCGGCGCAGCCCATCATGATCAAGGAGGTGGGCTTCAGCTTCCCTCGCCTTTATTTGGCCGGCGGCGTGACCTCGATGCGCACTGCCGGCAGCCTGGAACCCTATGCCGACCTGAACATCAAGCAGTTGATTGATGCCGGCAAGATGCCCGGACCCAAAATTGATGTTACTGGGCCCTATCTGGAAGGACCGCATTCCTTTTTCACCCAGATGCACTTTCTCACCGGTCCGGATGACGCGCGGAAGCTGGTGGACTACTGGGCCGACCAGGGTGTCACTTCGTTCAAGGCGTATATGAACATCACTCGAGCCGAACTGGGCGCCGCCATTGAAGAGGCCCACAGGCGCCACATCAAGGTGACCGGCCACCTGTGTTCGGTGACGCAAACCGAGGCGGCGCAGCTGGGCATTGATGACCTGGAGCACGGCCCCATGTTCGTGGATACTGAGTTTGCGCCCGGCAAAAAGCCCGACCAATGCCCCGATGACAAGGCAGCGCTCGGTTCGCTCCTTAAAGAAGACGTGGACGGCCCCGCCGTGCAGAAGATGATGCACACGCTGATTGACCACCACGTGGCCGTGACCTCGACCCTGCCGGTGTTCGAACTGGATGTGCCCGGGCGGCCGCCGCTGCGCAAGCAAGTTCTGGATTCGATGCTGCCGCAGGCGCAGATCAACTACCTGCAGGCGCGCGCCACCCGT
>DATEJK010000191.1:0-5585 GCA_035278025.1 Terriglobales bacterium
AATAAAGGCATTGGCGCCCCGTTCACCCTGCCAGGCATCCGCTTCGCCGAGCAGTATCACGTGTTCGCGGTGGAGTGGGAGCCCAAGGTAATCCGCTTTTATGTTGATAAGCACCTGTACGCGACGCGCACTGCCAAGGAGCTGCCCAAGGGTAAGCGCTGGGTCTTCAACCAACCCTTTTTTCTCATATTGAATGTGGCGGCAGGTGGCGACTGGCCGGGCAATCCGGACTCCAGCACTATATTTCCGCAAAGAATGCTGGTGGACTATGTCCGGGTGTATCGCCGCTCCGGCCCGTAGGGCGGGCTGTTGACACAACTCCCCCCTTTTCTGGGGTATTGCTTTCAGCTACTCTTGTGCGAGCGTCTTGGAATTGAGACGCCGATGATGGAGGGAGCGCTCTTGCTGGAAGCATCGTTATTTCGCCGTACAGCGCAATGTGCGCCTCTCCTTCTACTCGGGTTAACCCTGTGGGCACAGGCTCCTCCGCAACCTGCTGCCGTGTTGACGCACGCCGACCAGGTAAGGAGGCTGACACCGGAGCAGGCGGCGCAAGGCTACCCGGTGCGAATCAGGGGAGTTATTACGGATGATGTGCCGGCTCCCGATTTTTTCGTGCAGGACTCCTCTGCCGGAATCTACGTGGAAGGCAGCAAGCTGCACAGTTTTCCTCACCATTTCGGAGACCAGGTAGAGGTGGAAGGAATAACGGGACCGGGAAAATTCGCTCCCGTGATCCTGGAAAAGAATCTGCGGGTTCTGGGCCAAGGCCGCTTGCCCAAAACCCGTCTTTATTCCTTCGAGGAGCTTGCCGATGGGCAAATGGACAGCCAGTGGGTGCAGGTTCGCGGCATTGTGCGCTCGGTGGCGGTGGATCGCACTTCGTGGCGGGAAATCACCCTGGCCATGAACCTGGGTTCGGGTGCGGGGCAACTGACGGTGCGCATTCCGGTACATGATGAGCGAAATTTTTCGCGGTGGATTGACAGCGAGGTTCTGCTGGAGGGTGTGTGCGGCAGCCTGTTTAACGCGCAGCGCCAACTGAGCGGCGTGTTGTTATATGTACCGCGGCTGTACCTGGTGAGACTGGAGGCGCCGGCCAAGGAAGTTCCCTTCGCGTCGCTGCTTACATTTTCGCCTGGCACGGGCACCCGCCACCGTGTGCGGGTGAGGGGCGCCGTGGAGTACCAGCAGCCCGGGCAAGCCGTTTTCCTGCAAAATCAGGGCAAGGGGCTGAGGGCGCGCAGCCAGCAGGATTTCCGGATTGCCCCCGGCGATATCGTGGACGTGCTTGGCTTTCCGGCCATGGGAGAATCCGCCCCGGAGCTGGAAGATTCGGTATTTCAACTGGTGCGCCACGGTACGCCGCCCTCCCCGGTTCCACTCGATCTTTCGATGCCGTGGGAGAAATACGATGGCATGCTGGTGACTACAGAGGCCACCGTTTTGCATCGCGAGCTGCAGGCTGAGGGTTTGCGGTTGCTCTTACAGCAAGGGCAGACGGTGTTTGACGCGACTTTGCAAGGCGAGGCGGGATCGCTGAGGTACGTTCCGCTGAGCAGCCAAGTCAAGGTCAGCGGCATTTGCCTGGTGCGCAGCGGCGGGCTTTGGTCCACTCCGCAATCGTTTCGGGTGTTGCTGCGTTCACCCCAGGATGTCGCCGTGCTGCGCGTTCCCTCCTGGTGGAACCTGCGTCATACGCTCTGGCTCCTGGGGATTACCCTTGGCGCGTTGCTTCTGGTGATGGCCTGGGTGGTGGTGTTAGGGCGCCGTTTACGCGGACAGATGGAGCTAATACGCCAAAAGCTGCGCAGCGGAGCGGTTCTGCAGGAGCGCAACCGAATCGCGCGTGAACTGCACGATACTCTGGAGCAGGAACTGGCGGGCATAACCATGCAGTTGGATCTGGCGGTGGACTGCTTCCAGCAGGCGCCGCAAGTAGCCCGCCAGGCCATGCAAACGGCCCGCAACATGAGCCGCCACAGCATGGTCGAGGCCCGCCGTTCGGTCTGGGACTTGCGCTGCCACCTGCTGGAACATGGGGACCTGGTTTCGGCTCTGACTCAAGTCGTACACTCACCCGCCGGCGGCCATAATAAGGTTGCGGTGAGCGTTCACGGCCATCCCATCCGTCTCCCGGTTGCTATTGAGATGAATCTGCTGCGTATCGCCCAGGAAGCGGTGGGCAACGCGGTGAAGCACGGAAGCGCAACCCGCATCAGCGTAGAGTTGCGCTATGAGCCCGAGTCTGTTTCCTTGTGCGTGAGCGACGATGGCTGCGGCTTCCACCCCGAGATTACGGGCAGCAGCGGCCATTTTGGGCTGCTGGACATGCGGGAGCGGGCTCAATCCATGGGCAGTCAGCTGGCGGTGGCTAGCGAGCCGGGGCAGGGCGCTCGTGTGAGCTTAAAGGTAGGCATCGAGCAGCAACAATCCCTTGACCAAGCACTCAAAGTCAATTCGTATTCTGGTGGTTGACGACCATTTCATGGTGCGCATGGGCCTGTCCGCCTCCCTGAATGTGGAGCCGGATATGGAAGTGGTGGCGGAGGCCAGCGACGGCGAGACGGCGCTGGCGGCATATCGCAAGCATCACCCCAACCTCGTCCTCATGGATGTGCGCTTACCGGGCATGAGCGGCGCAGAGGCTACCGCCGGGCTGCTGCAGGAATTTCCCCAGGCGGCCGTGCTGATGCTCTCCACCCATTCCGGGCAGGAAGAAATCTACCGCGCCGTGCAGGCGGGGGCGCGGGGTTACGTTTTGAAGAGTGTGATGCGTGATGAACTGCTGCAGGCCATTCGCGACGTGCATGCCGGACGCCGCTACATGGATTCCACCGCGGCCTCGGCGCTGGCGGACCGTCTCGCGCAGCGCTCCTTGACGGGCCGTGAGCTGGAGGTGCTGCAGATGGTCGCCAAAGGCCACGGCAACAAGGAAATCGCCGCCGCTCTGGACATTGCGGAAATCACGGTCAAACTTCACGTGAGCCACGTGCTGGAGAAACTCAATGCCAGGGACCGTACCGAGGCGGTTACGGCAGCCCTGCAGAGGGGGATTATCGTGCTGGAGTAGTGCTTCCGCCGCCAATCTATACGAAAGTATTATTCCCTCGCCCAGCCGGCGCATGGCAGACTTTTGAGGCTTCGTTGTCATAGATTCTTACGCTTGTTCCAAGCAATTTCGGGGGAGTGGCGGCCCACTCTCGCGCTCCACAAAGGCTAGCAAGGAGGCGGTTATGGTTTCCTTTCTGTCCCTGAAAAAGGCTACGCTCACCGGCGCATTGCTCCTTATATTTTTGACCTGCTGCGGCGGTATTGCGCTGCTGGCGCAGATAACCTCGGGCGCCATTTTTGGCGAAGTAAGGGACCAGAGCGGCGCCTACATCAGCAAGGCCACGGTGACCATCACCAGCCCGGCCATCGGCGTAACCCGGACCGTGGTGACGGGCGATCGCGGCGACTTCATAGCTCCCAACCTGTTGCCGGGAACCTATACGGTGAGCGCGGAAGCGTCCGGGTTCAGGAAGGTGGAGAAAACCAACGTGATTCTGAGCGCCGCCGACCGCCTGGATGCGGGCGTGTTCGTGCTGCAGGTTGGGGCGGCAACGCAGTCGGTGACGGTGACCGCGGACGCGGGAGAATTGCAGCTGCAATCCAATTCGGGCGAGCGCTCGGACCTGATCAGCGGCAAGCAGCTCAACGATGTGGCCCTGAACGGGCGCATGGTTCTGGATTACATGAGGCTGATTCCGGGGGTGGTCAGTGACTTTGATGGGTCGGCTTCTACGACTTATGGGATCGGCGCCTTCAACGTAAACGGCACACGCGCCAATACCCACGAGTACACGATTGACGGTTCCTCGAACGTGGATACAGGAGACAACGCCACCACCCACGTGACGATAAACCCCGACGCCATCGCTGAAATGAAGGTGCTCACCTCCAACTATCAAGCCGAATTCGGCAAGGCCGGCGGGGGACAGGTGGCGGTGGTCAGCAAGAGCGGAAGCAACGAATTCCACGGCAATGTCCGCTTCTTCCATCGCAACGAGGGCATGAATGCCAACAACTGGTTTGCCGACCAGGCCAACGCAGCGACGCCGGGCTCGGTGCCGATCGCGCTGTACCGCTACAACTACATTGGTTATCAGGTAGGCGGGCCCATCAAGAAGAACAAGGCGTATTTTTTCTGGGGCCAGGAATACTACCGGCAACTGATTCCAACCGGCGGCTTGGATCAGTTCCGCACGCCAACGGCGCTGGAACGGGTGGGCGATTTTTCGCAAACTCCGTTCACCATTTACAACCCGGCGACCGGGCTGCCCTTCCCGGGAAATAAGATAGACCCGAGCACGCTCAACGCCGCCCAGCGCAATGTTTTCGATAATGTATCGAAGCTTCTGTCTCTTTATTCGCTGCCGAATTTGACTCCCGCCAGCGCCACCGACTCCAATTTTGCGACCCAGCTGTCATACAGCGATCCCCGACGGGAAGACATTCTGCGCCTTGACTACCAGATCAATGAGAGAAACCGCTTCTTCGGGCGGTGGGTGAATAACGCGGAGCAAAGCACTTCCCCGATGCAGACCTGGAATCTGAACTGCATGGGACAGTTGCAGCTCCCCGGGGGTTGCGTCAACAACGCGCCGAGTTGGAATCTGGCTCTGGACCTTGTAACTACGATCACTCCTACTCTGTTGAATGAAGTCTCCGTAGGCCCGAGCGTGACCCGGAGCAGCTGGGGTGGCACCAACGGTAATCTCTCGATTGGGAAGAACGGCATCAGCCTGCCCATGCTTTATCCGGTGCCACCCTCTACCTCGATACCGGACATGGGTTTTAACGGCAATAACCTTCCCTACCCGTGGTCCTATTTCGGGGCCAACCCCTGGTTTCAGGCCAATACGACCATTGACTTCAATGACAACGTCACCTGGGTGAAGAACAACCACGCGCTGAAATTCGGTCTTTTTTACCAGCGCAGCCGCAAAGACCAAATCGCCTGGGGCAATTCCAACGGGCAGTACACGATTGACAACTGCGCCACCTCCAGCGACCCCGTGGGCTGCACCGACAATAATTCCGGTATGGCCTACGCCAGCGCGCTGCTGGGATACTTCCGCTCCTTCGACCAAAGCAGTTCGCGGCCGATCGGTTATTTCAGGTACAACCAACTGGAGTTCTATGGCCAGGACACGTGGAAGATCACGCCGCGTTTGACCCTGGATTATGGAATGCGCTTTGCCTGGATACCCCCGCAATACGACGCCAAGAACCAGATCGCGCTCTTCAACCCAGCCTTATACGACGCCGCCACAGCGGTGAAGATTGATGCCGACGGCAACATCATCCCCAACAGCGGGAACCTGCTGGATGGCATTGGCTACAGCAAAAACGGCACACTTCCCAAGGGAGGTTGGAAGAGCCGCGGCATCATGCCGGAGCCACGCCTGGGATTTGCTTACGAACTGACCCAGGACCACAAAACCGTTCTGCGCGGCGGCTTTGGCACTTCCCATGACCGGGAGCAAGGAAACCTGGTATTCAATACCGTTTTCCAGAATCCCATCAATGTTGTCACTCCG
>DATEJK010000192.1:0-13565 GCA_035278025.1 Terriglobales bacterium
CCCGGCGCGGCGAGAGGCGTGCTGAATAGGGGTTGGAGGGTGAAGTGAAGTACACCGGCAAACGCGTATTGTTTCTCCTCCTGCTGGTTCTGGCATGGGGCTTGCCTGCGGCCGCCGCCGAACATCCGGTGCCGCTGCCCAAGGATGTGCAGGACAAGAACTGCCTGGAATGCCACGAGGACAAAACCAAAGGCAAAGCGGTGCATTCCGCCATCGCCATGGGCTGCAGCACCTGCCACAACGTCAAGAGCGACGGCACCACCACCACGGTAGAACTGGTCGCGCCCAAGAACGAGTTGTGCTTCACCTGCCACGAGAAGAGCAAAGAAGAGGTGCTGCACAAGCCCTACGAGCAGGGACAGTGCGTCACCTGCCACTCTCCCCACAGCAGCGATTTTCCCAAGCAAACTCGGGCCGAAGGCAACACGCTTTGCCTTGCCTGCCACGCCGACCGCAATGTGACCGGCGATAAGGTCACACTGTTCGCGTCGGAGGAAATTTCGGCGCAGGAGTTCGGGGAGGCTCCCAAAATCCTGCCCAACGACAAAGCGCAGATCGGGCACCCCTTTGCCAGCCATCCGGTAAGCGGCATGGCCGACCCGACCAACCCGGCGCAGAAGATTTCCTGCCTCAGTTGCCATGAGCAGCATGCCTCCAGCCAGCAGAACCTGATCCGCACCGCGAAGAATGATAAGAACGGCGACATCTGCAACGCCTGCCATCAGGCCTACGAGGCGCAGAAGCGGACGGAGAACTTGAAGAAGTACGGCGCCGCCGAGCAGCAGAACGAAAAAGATTTTCAAGACAAACAACGGCGCCAGGTGCAGGAACAGCCGGCGGCGCCCAAGAACGGACCGGACAAGCAATGACCCCACGCACGCACATCACGCTCATCTTCGGTCTGGCGGCGGTGAGTTTACTGCTGGCCGCAGCGCAACCGGCATCAGCCGGCAACAAGAAAGGCGACAAGGCGCAAGCCGCACCCACGAACCTGGTATGGCCGCTGCCCCCGGACAAGCCGCGGGTGAAATTCCTCGCCGTCTACTCCAGCAATTACGACATCGAGCCCCGGAAAAAGCGCTCCTGGGTAGACAAGATGGTGGGCAATGGCGACCCCAATGTGGTGGAAATGTTCGAGAAGGCGGCGGGCGTGGCTAGCGACAGCAAAGGGCGAGTTTACGTTATCTCCAGCCAGCGCTCCATGCTTTACATTCTGGACCAGGAGAAGCACCAGGTCACGCGGGTGAACGGCGACCGCGGGCTGCAGTTCCGCACTCCGCTGGGCGTAGTGGTGGACGCCAAAGACAATTTTTACGTGGCCGACGCGCAGATGCACATGGTGTTCAAGTTCGGGCCCGATGCCCATCTGCAGGGCACCATCGGCGCGGAATCGGGACTCAAAAATCCCACCTACATGGCGCTGGACGAAGGCCGCCGCCGCCTGCTGGTGGTGGATTCGCGGCTGCACCAGGTGCTGGTGTTCAACCTGGATACGCTGCAACTGGAGAGCAAAGTCGGCAAGCGCGGCGATAAGAAGGGCGAGTTCAACTACCCCATCGCGGTGGCGGTGGCGCCGGACGGCAGCTTTGCCGTGAGCGACACCGGCAGCTGCTCGGTGAAAGTGTTCTCCCCCGAAGGAAAGTTTGTGCGCCGCATCGGGCGGCAGGGCACGCGTCCGGGCGAATTTGTCCGCCCCAAGGGCGTGGCCTATGACAAGGAAGGCCACCTGTGGGTGGTGGACGCCGCCTTCAACAATTTTCAGATTTTCACGCCTGAAGGCAAGGTACTGATGTTCGTGGGCGCCCACGGGCAGAACCCGGGCGAGTTCAACCTGCCCACCGATATCTACATTGACAAGAACAATCGCGTGTACGTGAGCGACAGCCTGAACGCGCGGGTGCAGATTTTCCAGTTCCTGGGAGGGAACTGACATGAGTTCTGACGCGCACGAAACGTGCGGGCAGAAGTTTTACCGCAGTACTGCATGCAGTAGCTACAAGGGTTGTGCAACTCATTTCTATCGGGAGGTCTTATGAGAACGGCAAAAGCACTCGGCCTGGTGGTTCTCGTTGTGGCCCTGACAGCCACGATGGGCTTCGCCAAGGTCGGCAAGAGTGCGATTGTAGGCGGGCCGCATGATCTTCGGACCGCATTAGGCGGCGGCTCCTACACGCTCTGCAACTTCTGTCACATTGCGCACAAGTTTTCCGATGTGACGGCCCCGGCCACCGCTGGCCCCTTGCTCTGGAACCACACCTTGTCGAGCAAGACCAGCTACGGGGTTTACACCAGCTCGAGCTTTTCGGGCTACAGCACGGACATAACCGACCTGGGCACGGTGAGCACGCCCACGGTCAGCAACCTGTGCCTCTCCTGCCATGATGGCACCGTAGCGGTGAATTCTTGGTATTCGGCAGTTCGTCCGACTCAAGACACGAGCTTCATGCCGGCAGACCGGACGGTCACCGACCTGACGCAACAGCACCCGGTGAATTTCACCTACAACGCTGCCCTGGCCAATGCCGCTGGACTGTTGGTTCCGGCGAGCACGACCTCGGTGGACGGCGCGGGCGAAATTCCGCTGTTCCAAGGCAAGATGCAGTGCGCCACTTGCCACGATCCGCATAACGCCAGTGGCATTATGACGCAGGCTTTCCCGACCCAGACCAGCGGGACTTTCTGCACCTATTGCCACAAGTAAAAAACTTCGGGAGAGGCGCAGTAGCGCCATTTTGGCCTGGGCCTCTCCCCCCTTTCGAATATGCAAGTCCGGCGAGGCAGTGATGAGGTGGGCGAGCACAACCCGGATACTGGCCATCGCGGTCCTGGCGTGGTCTCTGCCCTGCCTGGCCCAGTACGGTTACGAGGAAACCGAGCGCTGGCATATGAAGGGAACGGTGGGAATGGATGTGTTCAACACCGGTTACACGCCGGTGATAAACGGGCAGGGCGAACCTTCCTCTTATAACGATGTAGCCGGAGATTTCGGTCTCGACCTGAGCGGTTTCCTGAAAGACCCCAAGCTGCTGCAGTTCGACACGAATTTTAATACCCAGCGCGGCGCCACCTCCTTAACCGGCGGCGACTATGGCAGCAACCTGCTGGGAGGCGGGGTCTCACTTGCGTTTTTGCCGGTCAGCCGTTATCCCTTCCACCTGGTGTACCGCAAGAGCGCCTTCGACACGACCGGGAGCCTGTTCGGCTCCAACAGCAATTTCTCGCAGCTGAACGCCGACTGGACGGTGGACCTTCCCAACCTGCCGCGTTTCAGCTTCAGCCACCTGAGCAACAATAACGATGTGCGGTTGGCCACTTCACTGACCGATACCGGGTTCGACCAGTCGGACTGGGGATTCCGCGCCCAGGATACGCGCGCCGGGTGGCACTGGAATGCGGGCTACAACTTCGGCAAAATCAATTCCAGCGCGGGAGGGGTGCTCAGCTTCATCTCCGGACTGAAGGAGAACTACAAGACGCTCTCCGCCAATGCCTGGCGCTCCTTCTGGGACGACAAAGCAGTGCTGCAGATTGATAACCACGGCGAGATGTTTCATTACTCTCTGCCCGGAGACGGCAGCAGCGACAACAAGGACTGGCTGAGCATGGCCACGCTGCGGGTTCAGCACACGCGCAAGCTGATGAGCACCTATTACTACTCCTTCTCGCGGGTGAGCCTGAACAACCAGGAAAACGGTCTGCTGCCGGGAGTGGCATTTCTTACCGTGCCCCAAGTGGATACGCACAACGCGGGGGCGCGGGTCGAATACCAGTGGTTCGAGCCGCTGCGGGTCTTCCAGGAAGTTCGTTACTACCACAACTCCCCGTACACCAACCAGTTCGAAAACCAGACCTCGCTGGCGGAGTCGTTTTCCGGCTTCACGGTGCAGAAGCGCCTGCGCGGCTTCGATCTGAATGGCACCTACACCCTGCGCTACGACTTCATGGGCACTAACTTCAGCAACAACGCCCACACCCTGTCGAATAACGTGGAAACACGGATCGGGTGGGGCGATGTGCGGCGCGTGCACCTGACCGGCACCTATCGCTACGATAAATACAACTATGTGCAGCAGATCGGCGGGTTCAGCAGCGATAACCGCTACGGCGTCGAAGCGGAAACCACGGCCATGCCCGGGTTTCGTTTCCGGGGCGCGTACGAGCACGGCAAGCTGGAACTGCTCAACATCTCCGGCGACATCGCCAACCATTACAACAACTACACGGCGCAGATCGAGACGCGCAAGCTCATCCTCACCGCCGCGCGCGGGGTGAACAATGGCGCGGGTGCGCTGTTTCCCTCGGATGTGATGCAGCAGCAGTTTGTGACCGCGCCCTTGCCCCTGGCTCAATTGCTGGCCACGCCGCTGCTGGGGCGCTTTACCCGGGTGAGCAGCGTGGGCCTGACCGCGCGCCTGCGGCGCAACCTGGACCTGGGCGCGGATTGGCGCAAGGAAAACGACCTGCTGTTCAGCGCTCTGCAGAATTACCGGATCTGGGAAGTGCGCGGGGAATATCGCCTGGGCAAGATCACCCTGGATGGCGGGGTGGGAAACATGTTCACCCAGGTCAATACCAATCTGAACGCCAGCGGCTTGAGGATCAATCGCTATTACATCCGCATCAGGAGGGATTTCAACTTTTTCTGAGGTGGGGCTTTGAAGAGGATGGCAATGTCGAGAAAAGGAATGGCCGGCGTGGGGACCGGCCTGGCGCTTCTGCTGCTGCTCCTGTTCAGCTGGCCGCACTCCGAGGCGGAATCGAAGCCGCCGGCGGTGCTGCTGCCGCCACAACTGGAATGGGTAGGCATGCTGCGCAATGCCGCCGACGTCAACCCCAAGCCTGGGCGCTTCAAGAAAATTCTGAAAAAAATCATTGGCCTGGACGACCGTCAGAAGGCCATGCTGCTGCCCAATGGCGTGGCCGTGGACGCGCAGGGGCGGGTGCTGGTGGCGGACACCAAGGAGCGGGTGGTCCACATTTTCGACGCCGAGCGCAAGAAATATAAAACCATGCGCGCTCCAGATTCCGATCCCTTCCTCTCCCCCATTGCCATCGCGACCGACGCGGGGGGGAAGATCTACGTAACCGACTCGGTGCGGGCGCGGCTGTTCGTGTTCCGGCCTGACGGCAAGTTTGCCGGCACCATCGGCGGCATCACCAAAGATGAGAGCATCTTCAAGCGCTGCACCGGACTGGCCATCGATAAGGAGCGCGGCCGCATTTACGTGGTGGACACGCTGGCCATGCAGGTGGTGGCGCTGAGCATGGACGGCAAGGTCATCCAGCGCTTCGGCAAGCCGGGCGACGGCGCGGGCGAGTTCAACTACCCCACCCACATCGCGGCGGACACTGACGGCAGCTTATGGGTAATGGACTCGCTGAACTTCCGCGTGCAGCACCTGGAGGGGAACGGGAAATTTCTCTCCGGCTTCGGCCACCTGGGCGACGCGATCGGCGAGTTCGACAAAGCCAAGGGCATCGCGCTCGATGGACAGGGCCACATTTACGTGGTGGAGAGCCGCGACGACCGGGTGCAGGTCTATGACCATGAGGGGCGCCTGCTGTTCTTCTTCGGACAGACGGGAGCCGCCGCAGGGCAGTTCTTCCTGCCGGAGGGCATCGCTACCGACGGCAACAACCGCATCTACGTGGCCGACGGTTATAACCGCCGGGTGCAGATTTTTCAGTTGCGGCCGCAAGCGCAAACGGGAGGAGGCCAGTGATGCGCGGCCGGCTCCTCCTCGTCCTGGGGCTGATGGTCCTGGCAGCCGTGGCGGCGGTCCGCCTCTCAGCCCGAGGCAATGTGGCCGCCATCATCAATTCCAAGCACGATTTCCGCGCCACTTCGGGGGCTGAGGTGCGGTCGGTTGGAGGCCGCGACGCCTGCATCTTCTGCCACACGCCGCATAACGCCGGCGCCGGCAACGGCACTGGGGCTGTGCTGTGGAACCACAAGGTGTCGTTGCGGGATTTCTCCAGCTACACCAGCAGCACGCTGCAATCCATGGTCACGCCCATCCAGGCGCAGGATGTCTCCAAGTTGTGTCTGAGCTGCCACGACGGCACCATCGCTCTGGGCGACACCGTCAACGACGGCCTGATTGAGTTCGTGCAGGGGCAGGGCTATCACATCCCCTCCAGCTCCGGGGACAACCTGGCGAACGCGCAAGGTTTCTCTGACGACCATCCTTTCGGATTCGTGCCCGCGACTCGCGGTGAGGTTCGCCTGCCGCCTCCGGGCGATCCTGTCCATCTCGACGGCAACGGCAAGGTGCAATGCACCAGCTGCCATGATCCGCACCAGGAGAACCTGGATGCGACCGAAGGCAAGTTCCTGGTGAAGCCGAATAATCAGTCGGCGCTATGCGTGAGCTGCCATCAGCCCGCGGGTTGGGCGACTTCCTCCCACCGCCAACCGCCCGATCCCACTGAGGACATGGCCTACAGCAGCCAGCAGGGCGCGCATACCGGCTATCGCGGCGTTAGCCAGAACGGATGCGAGAGTTGCCACCGCCCCCATTCCCCGCAGGTGGCGCAGCGGCTGGTGAAGTTTCCCGAAGAGAAGACCTGTTACCAGTGCCACAACGGCACAGTGACCAGGTTGAATGTGCAGGCGGAGATGAGCAAGACCTACCGCCACCCGGTGGAGATCACGCCTTCAGCGCATGACGAATCGGAGGCCCCGAATTCCGCCCTGTACAGCATGCCGGAAACCAGCCCGGGAGTCCCGCGTCATGTGGAGTGCGTGGACTGCCATAATCCGCACTACGCGAACAACCGCATGGGCCAGGCTCCCCAGGCCAGCGGCGCGATGCTGGGCGTGCGCGGCCAGTCCTCAGGCAACACCTTCCTGCCGCAGAGCGCCAACGAGTATGAGATCTGCTTCAAATGTCACGGCGACAGCTCCAACAAGCCGCAGCTGATGGATACCGGCATGGCAGGAATCGGGTACGGGCGCAATCCGCTGCGGCAGTTCAACCAGGGGAATCCCAACCGCTTCAACCAGCGCATGGAATTTCAATACAGCCTGTCGTTCCACCCGGTGACGCGGCCGCTGAACGCCTCCGCCGGGCCCGGAGGAGATGTGCCCAGCCTGCGGCCGGCGCCCGTTTCTCCGGGCGGCGCTCCCCTTCCCGCGCGGATGCTTTCGCCGGTGAGCTACATCTATTGCAGCGACTGCCATAACAGCGACACCGGGCGCAACCTGGGCAGCAGCATGGGTCCCGCCGGCCCGCACGGTTCCAACATTCCTCACCTGCTGGAGCGGCAGAGCGCGCTGGAGCCGCCGCCCGCCACTCCGGGCGTAGCCAGCGCGGGCGTGCCTTTTTCGGTAAGCAGTTACGCCCTGTGCGATAAGTGCCACGACGTGCAGAACAGCATCATGCGCGACGCCAGCTTTAAAAAGCACGCCGAACATATTCAGCAGGGCGCGGCCTGTGCCACCTGCCACGACCCCCATGCTTCCTCCGCGCCCATGCTCATCAATTTCGACCGCAGCATCGTGGGGCCGGCCAGCAACGGAGTGCTGCAGTACACCCGCACCGGTTTGGGACACGGCACCTGCACCCTGACCTGCCACGGTCAGGAGCATCAGGGCTTGGCGTACTAGCCGTCACCGGACCGCTGAAAAGCGCCGGGCTGTTCCGAAAAACTTACCCAGCGTGCGCTGCATCACGCTGTGCGGTGATACCACTCACCGCGCAAGCTCCGGCCGCGGGCGAACATTCAAACAATGACGTGCGCACCCGAAACTTCCTGTGCAGCCGGGAGCGCAGCGAATCTTCAGGCAGGTGCGGCGTGGCACAGATGCTTCGGTCCTGGAAAGAAATTGCCCGCCACATGGGAACCAGCGTGCGCACCGTCCAGCGCTGGGAGAATGAGCTGCGCCTGCCGGTGCGCCGCATCGAGGCCCGGCGCGGGGCCGTGGTTTTCGCGTTCCCCTCGGAACTGGACAGCTGGGTGCGGGTGCGCAGCGACACCCAGGCGCGCCTGGTCGAGGACAGCTACTTCCGCACCGTTTTCATGGACTCCCAGTTTCCCAGCCTGGTGGTGGATGATATGCCCCGCATTCTGGCCGCCAATTTCGCGGCCTGCGATCTGACCGAGGCCAGCGGCGAGCAGTTGCTGGGCCAGACGCTGGCGAGTTTGCTCTCCGCGGAAAGCAGCCGCTGCCTGGATGGCTGGGCCGGTTTCCTGCAATCCGGCGCCTGCATGGGGCAGGCCAACCTGCAACGGCCGGATGGCCGCAGGCTGGGCATCGAATTTGTGGCCAAGCGTTTTTCTCCCGGTTTGCATGTGCTCTCCGTGCTCTCGTCTCAAAAGCCGTGGCCAGGTAGCCAGATCTGGTGCCGCCCGGTGGAATCGGACTTCTCCTTTCATGTCCGCACCGGCACCAGCCCCAATGCGAAACGGGGCAGCGCAACATTGCGCTGATTGGCATTTCCTGACGCATCTGTGCGGGGACAATTCCGTTCATCATGGAAGTTGGTTACCCGCCCGCGACACTCCACCTGACCGCGCTCACGCTCATCGTGGGTGGGAGCAAGAATAATGCCGGCGCCTGCCGGCTGCTTAATCCTGCGGAGCAAAGGGTGGCTGCCATGGGAACTCGCGTCCTGATCGCTTCCGACCATCCGCTTACCCGCACGGGCTTGCGACAAACCCTGCAATCAGCTCCCGGTTTCGAGGTCGTGGCCGAGGCCGATGCGCCCGGCCCGGTGGGCGAACTGTGCCGGAGATTTTCTGCCCATGTGGTGGTGTTTGAAATTAACGTGCCTGGTGTTTCCGGCCTGCGCACCGCCGCGGCCGTGGCCAAAGCAGCTCTGCCGGCGCGCACCGTGGCAGTGGCCAGCAACGAAAATGTCTATTACGTGCGTTCCCTCCTGGCGGCGGGGGTGACCGGCTACGTGCTGCGCAAGGCGACTCACGAGGAACTGTTTGTGGCTGTGCACCATGCCCGTTCCGGCCAGCATTATATTGATTCGCGCTTGAGCGATGGCATGGGTGAAACGCTGTTGCGGGGTAAGGCGGCGGAAAAGCTATCGGGCCCGGGAGGGCTCAGCCGGCGTGAAACGCAGGTGCTGCGCGCGGTAGCGCGCGGATTCACCAGCAGCGAAATCGGACGGCAATTGCAGTTAAGCGCGAAAACGGTGGAGACTTACCGCGGGCGCATCTGCGAAAAACTGGGCCTGCGCACGCGCGCCGACCTGTTTCAATACGCCATGGCGGCAGGGATGCTGGAGGAGGGCGGCAGCGGCGGCTTGTAAGCCGGAGGCAAGAGCGAGGGCGCAGGCCTTCACCTGCGCTTATCGTCGCGCCCGGCGCGGCGCTCATCCCACTCCTGTCGGATCCGTTCGTAACGTTTAGCCAGCGACTCCAGTTCCTGATCCGACAGCTTCTCAATGTCAATCATCTCGTTGTGCGCCCGTTCGGTGGAGCGGATGAGCTCGTCGAGCTTGAGGTTGACGGCGCGCGAATCACGGTTCTGGCTGTTTTGTATCAGGAACACAACCAGAAACGTCATGACATTGGTCCAGGAATTCACCACTAATTGCCAGGCGTCGGAATAATGGAAAAACGGGCCGCTGATCAGCCAGACGATAACCGTCGCCACGGCAAAAATGAACGCCGCCGGCGAGCCCACCACGGCGGCGCTCACATTGGCGAAATTGGTGAACCAGCTTCCCGAGGTTGCCTTGCGCGGATTAGCCATAAGAATGGGATGAAAGCTGAGACTCTGCAGTTGGCAGTCTGCGTCAGGAACAGGGCAAAAGCCGAAGTGACGCTCGTCACAAATGCCGGTGACTCGCCTCACTGTGGCATGGCCGCCCCAGGCGCGACCATGCAAGCAGGCCCAAGGTAAGCCGGGCAGGCGGCGCCGGGATGAACCCCCCGGGCCCGAGGTGCAGCATGCCGGAGATGACGGCGGCCTTCCGCAACGAGTCGGAGCTCATTCACCATGAGCACCAGGCGTTGAGCAGCGAGCTGGCGGCGCTGGAGTGCGCGCTCGATTCCCTCATCGGCTGCTCGGAAGCATTTACCAACCTGGCGGCCACCGAGCGTGTTTACCGCTGCGGGCGCCATCTGGCGCATACGCTGCCCGAGCATTTCGACAATGAAGAAGCCACAGTGCTGGCGGAGATCGCGCAGCTGAGCCCGGAAATGGCTGAGTTCGCCCGGGAGATGAAACGGCAGCACAGCGCTTTGCGCCAGAAGCTGACCGGAGTTTGCCTGCTCATTGACCAGGTGCAGAGTAATGGCGACACGGAACTGGCAGTATCCGAACTTAAGCAATGTGGTTTGGAGTTCGCGCGCACACTGGCCGCGCACATGGAGGCGGAAGAGCGCAAGTTCGGCAGTGTGGCGCGTTGAGTTTGGGCAAGTCTCCGTGCGGGGGCGGAGGCTTTCGCACCCAAACGGCGGGTCCGGCGTAAAAGTCGGACCCGCCGGTAGTACCTAAGGGGGATCACTTGACAACAGCAAGCTTGAAAAATGCCGAAGTGAGCGAAGGTGTGGTTGAGGCGCGGTATCCCGGTATTGCCTCCACCGTAGACGGTTCGGGAGCCGTGGTCTGGGTTGATTCCCACATCGCGCAGGGCGCGTGCGCATACCCCATCACGCCATCCACCCCCATGGGCGACGGCTTCGCCGTGGAATTCGCCAATGGCAAAAAGAACCTCTGGGGCGAGCCGGTGCAGTTCCTGGAGCCGGAGTCGGAGCACAGTTCGGCTTCAGCCTGCGAAGGTTTCGCGCTGGCCGGGGGCCGGGTGAGCAATTTCACCTCCGGGCAGGGCCTGATCCTGATGAAGGAAGTGCTGTATGTGATAGCGGGCAAGCGCCTGCCGGCCGTGTTCCACATTGGGGCCCGGGCGCTGACTTCGCATTCTCTGAACGTGCACTGCGGACATGACGACGTTATGGGCGTGGCCGACGTGGGCTGGGGCATTCTCTTCGGGCGTAACGCGCAGGAGGCGGCCGACCTGGCGCTGATCGCGCGCCGCGCCGCCGAGGAGACAGAAACGCCGTTCATGAACGTGCAGGATGGCTTTTTGACCACGCACACGCTGGAAACCATCCGCCTGCCCGAACCCGAGTTCATGAAGGAATTTGTGGGCGCGCCGCAGGAGCGCATTAAGCGGCTGTTCGATACCCAGGCGCCGCTGCTCAGCGGTCCGGTGCAGAACCAGGACAGCTACATGAAAGGCAAGGTGGCGCAGCGCCACTTTTACGACCGGGTGACGCCGGCCCTGAAGCGCGCCTTCCGGGAATTCGGCGATGCCACCGGGCGGCATTACGACAGCGTGCTTCCCTACCGCATGGAAGATGCCGCTTACGCCATCATTGGCATGGGCTCCATGATGGAGACAGCTGAGTCCACGGTGGACTTTTTGCGCAAGAGCGGCATGCGCATCGGGTGCATCACGCTGGTGAGCTTCCGCCCGTTCCCCGGGCTGGAGCTGGCGCTGCTGCTGCGCAAATGCCGCGCCGCCACGGTAATAGAACGGGCGGACGTCCCCCTCGCCGAATCCAACCCGCTGACCATAGAAGTAAAGGCGGCGTTGGCCGATGCGCACATGGGCGGCGGAAAGGGTCAGTTCGAGCGTCTGCCCGAGATTTACTCCGGCGTCGCCGGACTGGGCGGGCGCGACGTGCGCCCCGGTCACTTTGTGGCAGCGGCGGAGAACATGGCGGGACACGAGCGGCATCGCCGCTTCTTTGTGCTGGGCGTGAAGCATGAGCGCGAACTGCCTATCCTGGAGGATCCGGACGTACGCCCCGCGGGCGCCTTCTCGCTGCGCGGCCACTCCATCGGCGGCTTCGGTTCGGTAACTACCAACAAGGTGATCGCTTCGGTGGCCGCCGACCTGTTCGGACTGTATGCCCAGGCGTTTCCCAAGTACGGCTCGGAAAAGAAGGGGCTGCCCACCAATTACTATCTGACCTTGGCGCCCGAGTTCATCAAGCTGCACTGCGAGTTGAAGGTGGTGGATTTCGTGGCCGTGCAGGACGCCTATGCCTTCATGTCGGGCAGTCCTCTGGAAGGCCTGCCTGACGGTGGCCTGGTTTATTTGCAGTCGAACCTGCCGCCGGAGAGGGTTTGGGGCAGCCTGCCGGAAGGCGCGCGCCAGGAGATCCGCCAGCGCAAGCTGCGCGTATATGCGCTGGACGCGGGCAAAATCGCGCGCGAATCCTCGAGCCGCGCTGACCTGCAGATCCGCATGCAGGGCATCGTACTGCTGGGCGCTTTCCTTCGCCTGACCCCTTTCCGCGAACAGGCCGGCCTGGACACAGAGCACCTGTTTGCCTCGCTGGAAAAGACCCTGACCAAGTATTTCGGCAAGCGCGGAGCGCGCGTAGTGGCCGATAACATGGCGGCGGCGCGGCGCGGCTATAACGAAGTGGTGGAAATTATTCCGCCCAGCGGCGAAGAACCGCACCTGCGACCCCTCAAAGAACACAAATTCGAGCCTGCTTGCCATTCCGGCAACGGCCTGGTAGAGGCGAATTTCTGCGACAAGGTCATCGGCGCCTACGCTCGCGGCCGCGAAGCCGATCTCGACGCTGACGAATACGTGGCCCGCAGCCTGATGCCGCCTTCCAGCGCCATGCGCCGCAGTTTCCGCACCCTGGCGCCCGACATACCTGAACTGATTGCCGCCAACTGCGTGGGCTGCATGGAGTGCGTGAACGCCTGCCCCGATACGGCCATTCTGGCCAAGGCGGTGGAACCCGCCATTCTGGAAGACAAACTGAGCCACATCGAGCGCGCCGACCTGCGCGAGTCGCTGCGCGGCGACTTCATCAAAACCAGCAAGTATTACGAGCTTCCCCAGAAGAAAGGTCAGGCGGGCGGGCTGTTTTCCATCTTCGTGGACCCGGACAAGTGCAAGGGCTGCGGCGAGTGCGTGACCGCATGCGGGCGCCACGAGGCGCTGAAGATGGTGGTCAAGAATGGAAACATGGTCAAGTACGACCTGGCCATGGACCTCTACCACCACCTGCCGGAAACGCCGGCACACCTGCTCAACGAAAAGGCGCTGGGCGACATGATGCTGGCCGGGCGCTCGCTGCTCTACGCCGGCGGCGGCGGCTCCTGCATGGGCTGCGGCGAAGCCACACCCATTCGCCTGATGCTGGCGGCCACCGGCTTCGTGTATGGCAACGAAATCGGCATTGTGGCTGCTACCGGCTGCAACAGCGTTTTCGGCTCCACCTATCCTTTCAATCCTTACGCCGTGCCCTGGACCAATTCTCTGTTCGAGAACGCGCCCGCGGACGCGCTGGGCATCCGCCTGCGCTGGGACCAGGAAGGCCACCAGAACCGGCGGCTGTGGGTGCTGGGCGGCGATGGTGCCATGTACGACATCGGCTTCCAGTCGCTGTCGCGCCTGCTGATGTCAGGATTCGACATCAAGGTCCTGGTGCTGGATACGCAGGTCTACTCCAACACCGGCGGGCAGACCTCCACCTCCACCTTCACCAGCCAGGACGCCAAGATGGCTGCCTTCGGCAAGGCCCATTCCGGCAAGAGCGAGCGCCGCAAGGACCTGGCCCAGATCCTGATG